>NZ_JBIGHW010000060.1:0-618 GCF_043555875.1 Pelomonas margarita
CCGCTACGGCAGGCCGCCCAAGGCCAGTACGCGGCCTCTCGGCATTCTCGCGTACTGGCCTTGGGCGGCCTGCCGCAGCGGTCCGCTCAACTCAACGTTATGCCTCATGAGCGCTGAACCGTCTTTGTCGCAGTTGGTCGCCAAGACATACATGAATCGTGTGGATGTCGAAGCCAGCGATTTCTGCGGCTGCTACTCCTGCTTGAAAATCTTCGAGTCAAAGGTCATCTCTCTATGGTCTGACTCTATAGACCCAGCGGACGAAGAACCTGGCGCGCTTAGGCAAGATGGCAAGGGTTACAAGGGATTCACGGCCGCCTGCCCATTCTGCGAGGACTCCTCGGTCATCGGCAGCGCTTCCGTTCCTGAGCTTTCCATTTCGTTATTGCAGCAAGTTGGCAACTACTGGTCTCGGGGGCGAAATGAGGCATAACCTTTCATTGCAGCGGGCCTGCGCCAGCTTCGCTGGCTGGTCCGCTGAATTAAAACGTTAAGGCTACGCTGATTAAGGTCCGCCTTCCGGGTTGATCTGGTGGCAATGCTGGCACCACTTCGAGGTCATGCTGGCATGAAGCAAGCAACCTTGGCAGCGGCAGCCGATCAAGGCGCGGAGTTCGA
>NZ_JBIGHW010000061.1:0-521 GCF_043555875.1 Pelomonas margarita
GCACTGGCCGCACTTCGCATCAAGAAACCGACCATCGACACCCAACTGACGCTGCTGTAGTGACAATTCCGAAGGCCTGGCCTATACGGATCAAGCACTTACGGCGGTTGGTGTCGAACTCGAGGGCTCCTGGACGGTGCGCATGCCGGCGCTCAGCATGTCCATGGTGTCGGAGACGGTGGAGCAGGCGGTGAGCGTCGCTACAACGGCCAGCGCCACCGATGTGTGGCGGCTGCGGCTGGCACTGCGGGCACGCTCGATTTGAGTCAGGAAGTGGGGCATCAGCGAGAAATGTTCGCCAGGCAAGCGGTCATCGCTGTCGGCGCCACGGGCGACAGAGCAATCCCCCCAGCAAACAGACCCGCCAACTTTGTGAGCATCGATGTCGTATCACGTCAGACCTGCAAAATACATTTCCACGCAACTCACTGGCGGGGTGAGCCCGGCGAGCAGGGCGCGGTTATGAGGTGCGGAGCAGCGGCTGACGCGATGGGTCGGCATTGGCACCCATCAGGCCGCTG
>NZ_JBIGHW010000062.1:0-470 GCF_043555875.1 Pelomonas margarita
ATGGCAAAAGGCAAGTTTGAACGGACCAAGCCGCACGTGAACGTGGGCACGATTGGTCACGTGGACCATGGCAAGACGACGCTGACGGCTGCAATCGCAACCGTGCTGTCGAAGAAGTTCGGTGGCGAGGCCAAGGCCTACGACCAGATCGACGCAGCGCCGGAAGAAAAGGCCCGCGGCATCACGATCAACACCGCGCACGTTGAGTACGAGACTGCCAACCGCCACTACGCGCACGTTGACTGCCCCGGCCACGCCGACTACGTCAAGAACATGATCACCGGTGCCGCCCAGATGGATGGCGCGATCCTGGTGTGCTCGGCCGCTGACGGCCCGATGCCCCAGACCCGCGAGCACATCCTGCTGGCTCGCCAGGTCGGCGTGAAGTACATCATCGTCTTCCTGAACAAGTGCGACATGGTCGACGACGCCGAGCTGCTCGAGCTGGTCGAAATGGAAGTGCGCGAGCT
>NZ_JBIGHW010000063.1:0-430 GCF_043555875.1 Pelomonas margarita
GATTTGGCAGACGCTTGTGGAAGCAGTGGAGCGGCTATCACCGGCGCAGCCTGGTGGAGACCAAGATGCACTGCTTCAAACGCCTGGGGGAACGGGTCAGCGCCAGGACGTTTGATCGTCAAGTGGTCGGCCCTGCAAAACGCCTACAACCCGCATGAACACTAGCGATGCGGGGTGAATGCCGATGGTCAGAACTCCCAGAATCAAATTCAATGGCAATTGATTTCTGGGAGTTCTGGAGGGCAGGCAATGGCGACCGACGACTTCTTCCGCGCACGGCTGGATGGCATGGTGGATCCCCGTCACCCGCTCGCGGTTCTCGGCCGGCGCATGCCCTGGTCGCAGATTGAAGCGTCGCTGGCCCCGCTGTTCGCCCGCAAGGCCCGCATGGGCAAGTCCCGCGAGGACGCAGACATGTTTGGCCCCACGC
>NZ_JBIGHW010000064.1:0-416 GCF_043555875.1 Pelomonas margarita
CACCGCGGCACAACTCGCCACGCTGGGCGGCAGCGTCGGCCATGTGTTCGCGGACGATCAGGATGGCGCGGTCAACACCACCCCGCGCACCATCACCGTCACAGCCAGCGACGAGGACGGCGGCTCGACGCAGGCCACCCGCGTCGTCAACGTCAACAACATCGCACCCACCGCCGCGGTCTCCGGCGCCGCCAGCGTCACGGAAGGCGTGGCCTACCTGCTGTCTGTCGGCGCAGCCAACGACCCTGGTGCCGACACCCGCAGCAGCTACAGCATCGCCTGGGGTGACGGCAGCGTCGAGAACTTCACGGCAGCCCAGTGGCAGGCTGCGGCTGGCAGCTTCTCGCATGTCTATGCCGATGGCAACGCCGCTCGCACCATCGTCGTCAGCACGACCGACGAAGACGGCAGCTTCG
>NZ_JBIGHW010000065.1:0-394 GCF_043555875.1 Pelomonas margarita
GGCCATCAGCGGCTTGCTGACCTGGTGGCTGCTGGTCAGCTTCGGCCGGCCGGCCGGCCCCTGGCCCTGGGTGGGCGCGGCCTTCGGCTTCCTGTTCCCGGCCCTCTGGCTGCGCGACCTCGTGCAGCTGCGCCGCCGCGAGACGCTCAAGACGCTGCCCTTCATGCTGGACATCATCACGCTGTGTGTGGAGGCCGGCCTGAACCTGACGGGCGCCTTCGCGCAGGCGGTGGCCAAGGGGCCGGCCGGACCGCTGCGCGACGAGTTCTCGCGCGTGCTGCGCGTTGTGCGCGCGGGCCGGCCGCGGCTGGACGCGCTGCGCACGCTGTCCGACCGCATGAACGAGCCGTCCATCACCAACTTCGTGTCGGCGCTGATCCAGGCCGAGCGCATG
>NZ_JBIGHW010000066.1:0-375 GCF_043555875.1 Pelomonas margarita
AGACCCGCGAGCACATCCTGCTGGCTCGCCAGGTCGGCGTGAAGTACATCATCGTCTTCCTGAACAAGTGCGACATGGTCGACGACGCCGAGCTGCTCGAGCTGGTCGAAATGGAAGTGCGCGAGCTGCTGTCCAAGTACGACTTCCCCGGCGACGACACCCCCATCATCAAGGGTTCGGCCAAGCTGGCGCTGGAAGGCGACGCTGGCGACCTGGGCGAACAAGCCATCATGCGCTTGGCCGACGCGCTGGACACCTACATCCCCCAGCCGGACCGTGCCGTTGACGGCGCTTTCCTGCTGCCGGTTGAAGACGTGTTCTCGATCTCGGGTCGTGGCACCGTGGTGACCGGTCGCGTCGAGCGCGGCATCATCA
>NZ_JBIGHW010000067.1:0-372 GCF_043555875.1 Pelomonas margarita
CGACGAAGACGGCAGCTTCGTGCTGGGCAGCCAGTCCGTGCAGGTCAACAACGCCAACCCGGGCCTGAGCCTGGCCGGTGCCGCCGCCACCAACGAAGGTGCCAGCTACTCGCTGGCCATCACCGGCAGCGACGTCGCCGCCGACACGCTGAGCTACAGCATCGACTGGGGCGATGGCAGCCCGGCGCAGGTGGTCACCGCGGCACAACTCGCCACGCTGGGCGGTAGCGTCGGCCATGTCTTTACCGACGACCAGGATGGCCCCGTCAACACGACGGCGCGCACCATCACCGTCACGGCCAGCGACGAGGACGGCGGCTCCACGCAGGCCACCCGCGTCGTCGATGTCAACAACGTCGCACCCACGCTGGC
>NZ_JBIGHW010000068.1:0-366 GCF_043555875.1 Pelomonas margarita
GCCTGGTGGAGAGCGTCATCGTGATGCCGACGCTGCTGTTCCTGGTGCTGGGGATCTGGCAGGCGGCGCTGGGGTACCAGGCCAAGAGCAGCGTGAACTACGCGACCTTCGAGGCGGCGCGTGCGGGAGCGGTGAGCAACGCCAGCGTGAGCAGCATCAAGGCGGCGTTCAGCAAAGGCATGGTGGGCTACTACGGCGGCGGGCGCACCGTGGCGGAGCTGGCGGCGAGCTACGCGCGGGCCACGGCCGACACGGCGGTGGGCATGCGTGTGGAAGTGCTGTCGCCCACCAAGGAAAGCTTCGACGACTACGCCAGCCCGGCGCTCAAAGAAGCGCTGAAGGCCGGTGACCTGGTGATCCCCAACG
>NZ_JBIGHW010000069.1:0-352 GCF_043555875.1 Pelomonas margarita
GTCGACCAAGATCGACAGCGGAAAATACTGGATATAAATACAGTATTGTGGTCTTATCCAGGCTCCGATTTCGTCCCCTGTCGTCGCTGTTTTCGCTCGCCCGGCCATGCTGCCCGCCCCCACCCACACCGCCGCCACCCCGCACTCGCCAGCCCAACCCCCGCTGACGCGACCGCCGGGCCAGCCCCAGCTGGAAGCGCACCTGGCAGCCCGGCTGTGGCGCGGCAGCAGCCTGGACACCACCGCCACGTCCACGCTGTCCAGCGGCTTTGCCGCGCTGGACGCCGAACTGCCCGGCAGCGGCTGGCCGCTGCGCGCCGTCACCGAATTGCTGACGCCGCAATTCGGCGTG
>NZ_JBIGHW010000006.1:0-325711 GCF_043555875.1 Pelomonas margarita
CTCATCGTGGACGATTCAGCTACATTCAAACCAGTTCCTGCGCGCCTCCCCGGCGCCGCCACGGCAAGCTCAGTTTTGCCGTCCACGATCAGCCTGAAATGGGCGTCCACGATCGCTGAAATACGCATTCGGGTGCGTGTAGGTCGGCAGGTGCATGCTTCGGCCCTGCTTCTTCGTCATCACCCTGTTACGGACGCAGAATTCCATGGCTTCGTGCCCGCAAATCTGCATTGCCTCGGCCAGGGAAACTCCGGCGTCATGAAGGGCCGAGACCACCATATGCCGGAAGCTGTGGAACACAAGATCCGGATCCTCCAGGCCGCGCTTGGCCAGCAGCTTCGCGAAGTTTTCCGACACCCGCTTGGACGGGTCGCGGCTCAGGGTCGCCGTCGTGTAGTCCCGATGCGGAAACAGCTGCGTGCCCCCCAGCGAACGCACCCGCTCGATGTAGTCGATCAGCCCCAGATCGATCAGCCCCTGATGGAGCGGCAAGGTCCGGACCGAATTCCTGTTCTTTGCAAACTGGAGCTGGACGCTCACGAACCAGATCTTGTGCAACGGATCGAAGTGAAAGTCGTCGACCGAGAGTTGAACCACTTCCCCGGCGCGCACGCCCAGATGAGCTGCGATCAGCGGCGACCAGAACCAATCCGGCTGGTTCGAATACCTCAGGTATGAATGAGGATCGAAGATGAGCTGCAACTGCTCCGAGGTGAACGGGAGGTAGTGCCGGCCTTCGCGGCCGGCCTCCTGCTTGAGTTTCTCGAAGATATCCCGATGTTCTGCGACCGGATTTTCCTCGCAGGCCTTGAGTTTCTTGCAGGCAAATTCAAAGAAGTGATCCAGCATGCGGCCCTTCTTTTCCAGGGTCCGCGACGCCGATTTCCCGCGTTGGCCGCCCTTTTCCCGCACCTTTCCGGGCTGATCTCTCAGGTGACGGATATACCAATAGATATCACTCGCCTGAATGTCGTGCACCCAGATATCGGGCTCCACACCCCTTTCCTTTTTCAGGAATGCGGCCAGTGAGTTGATGACCCTGCGTTTGTCGCTGCGCACACGCGGTTTGTTTTGTTCCTCCGCGCTCATTTCGTCGAGATAGACATCCAGCGCGTCAGCGAGGCGAGTTCGGTTCAATCGCCCCCGCGATGGACTGCCGGCTGGTTCCGCCAGATGAATCTGGCTCGGATCTCCATGCCGCCCGTTGGCTGGAATGGCCGCAGGCCATGCGGATGACAGATGAAGGGGGTAGTACCCGCCAGGCAGGCTTGCCACACGAGTGGCTGCCATCGAGAACAGCGGCCTCGGCGGAAGGGCCGGCATTACCGGAGCCTTCGGTTTCGCCGATGCGATGCGCTGGTTGTTCACAGGTTCGAGGTGTTCAGATACTCGCGTCTCCTCCGATTCGATTGAAACGGTGGCTTCGCTACAGAAATTCAAGGGCATCCGGTACTCCGGTGGGTTGCAGAAGCCTTCACTCTAGGATCAGCAGCCCGATGCTCCAAGCAATCGCCAAGGCATGAAACTCCGGCGATGGTGTATCTGATACTCGTTGCGCGATTTCGATTGAATAGATAAAAATCTCGATGGAATAGAAGATATACGGTAAACGATCAGCAAAATTCTCATCCCAACAAAATCAACAACTTGGCCCCATGTGGGATGATTACAAACAGTTACCAACACGATTCGTTGTCGGCATGCAACTACTGCCTGAATCTGCTTGTTGTCGCCTGCTGCGGAAAGCTTGGGGTTTGCAACCGCGACTCCTAAACTGGATACTTTCCTATTTCACCGGCCCGTTTGAGGGCCGACCTTGAAGCGCCGATCAGTGATCTGCCGCACACGCGGCGGAGTCGCGCGCGTTCGAGGCTGATGTGAAAGTCCGGAACCTGTCCCTGCGGCGCCTGTCGGCGCTGGTCGCAATCCCCCTCTTCCTCGTCGCCTTCGTGGTGCTCTGCCCCGCGCCGGTGCCGCTGTGGCTGCAATGAAGTGGCTGCTGGGCCTGTTCCAGCGCTGGCGCCTCGAGCGCTGGATGAAACAGGAGCGGGAAGAAGCCGACCGCTACCTCCGGGAGAAGTACCCGCCCGGGTTCTTCGACGACGAAGAACCGGACCCCATCAAACGACACCGTGGCCGTTGCGGCGGTGCCTGTGGAAGGGAGGAGCGATGAAGCGCGCGCTGACGCAACTCGACGCCGATGGCAGCATCGTGATCGCCAGCCTGCCGGAGCCGACCCGGAGCCTGATGCAGATGACGATCAAGGATCGAACGCTCGACTGGATCGTCGACGGGAATGAGCTCGCCCTGCCGCTGGAGACCTACTTCATGTTGGCGCATTGGTGCGGCAGCGACATCGAGACCATGCACTGACCGGGGCAAACCATCATGACCTGGAGAAAACTGGACGAAGGCGAGCTCCTTCGCTTCCGGCGCGGTGAAGAGCCGCCGCATGGAAAACGCTGGTTCACATCACCCTGCCTCGCCATCGTCGAAATCGACAGTGACAGCGCCGAGGCCAGCCTGCTGGCCAGGCTCGAGCGCGTGCGGTTCGATGTGGCGCTGGAAACGATGGAGGCTCGCCCCAGCCCCTGCATGGTGGCTGATTTCTGCGCCGCCTACGGTATGCACAGTCATCTGATGGATGTGCTCGCGGACAGCGCGGATGCCACGGCCTACATCCTCGGTATCCCCGAATACGAGGACACCGGCGCCGAGGACGGCTTTGCCTGGATCCGCCATGCGCGCGATCTGGCGCGTAGCGTCGCGGCACGCCGCGCGGCGCTGGCGGCCCTCGCCTGAAAAGCCATCGGTGACGATGAAACCGTCGTTGCCGGTGAAAGCACCGGACCCGTAGCTGCGTTGCCGTAGGCTTCTTCGGTACCGCAGGCTTCGTGCCCGTTATCGCGCCTCGGATTCAGCACCGTCCACGATGAAGCATCGCCAACGAAGCCGCGCCCTGAGCCTTGGCCGGCGCGCCTACTTCGAAGCCACAGCCGCGCTTGCCCGGACCTGGCTGACCCGCCGCCAGGAGTCCAGGCGTTGCGCCGCGACCTCGAAGTTCTGCTGGTACAGCAGCGCGCCATACCGCGCCATGGCCACAGCCATGCGCGCGGCCTCCGGGTCCCCCGCGTCGGCCAGGATGGCGAAGGTCCGAAAGGCCTCGCGCCAATGGCAGCGCTCGTAGTCGCCCCAGGCATCGTCCAGGCTGGGCAGCGAGGCCTGGTCCCCAGCCAGCGGGCTGCCGTTGAGCTGCGGATCCGTGTCACGCCGGGCCGCTTCGGCCGCGGCCTGCAGCCTGGGCTCGCTCGTCACGGCCTGCGCCAGGACCGCGCCCTGTGCGGCGAGCGCCAGGGCGACCAGCACGCCGCTGCGAATCAGGCGGCCTCGAAACTTGCTCATCATCATGTTCATTGCTTCTCCCTGTTGTTTCGGAGCCTCCCCCCATCGGGTGGACTGATCGACTCCTGTTTGGGTAAAGCGAGATCGCCCGCAGAATCCGGACACAGGAAGCAGGAGGCGCCCTCGGCACAGCGGAGGGGCGGCACGACAACGAGAAGAAGCGGGCATCTATTCATGACCCCTGATGAACTCAGGCGCACATCGCAGCTGTGGGACGACATGCAGGCTTTGCCGGAACAGGCAAGAGAAGCCTGGCTTGCCGCCCTGCCCGCGGCAGACCGGGCGCATGCCCCGGCGCTGCGCGCCATGCTGGCCCTGCAGGCCGACGGGGCGACCGATCCGCTGACCGATGGTCCCCCGCCGCTGACAGCAGGCCCCGGTGCGGTGCCAGAGCAGACCGCCCACGCCCCCGGCGAGCAGGTCGGGCCCTATCGCCTGTTGCGCTTCCTCGGCCGCGGCGGCATGGGCGAGGTCTGGCTGGCACGGCGGGACGACGGGCCCGTGGGTCGCGAGGTGGCGCTCAAGCTGCCGCTGATGAGCGCCCGGCACCCGGCCCTGCGCCTGCGCTTCGAGCGGGAATGCACCATCCTCTCCGGCCTGAATCACACCCACATCGCCACCCTCTTCGATGCCGGCGTCGGCAGCGATGGCCAGGTGTTCATGGCGATGGAATACATCGAGGGCCTGCCGCTGCTGCGCTTCTGCGACGAGCGGCACCTGCCCCTGGCCGGCCGGATCGCCCTGGCCCTGCAGCTGCTGGACGCGGTGGCACATGCCCATGCACACCTGGTCATCCACCGCGACATCAAGCCCGCCAATATCCTGGTCACGCCGGATGGCCAGCTGCGCCTGCTGGACTTCGGCGTTGCCAAGATCCTGGCACCCGAGGCGCCAGATGCGGCGATGCCGGGGACAGCTGATGCCGAGCTCACCCAGTGGGGCGGCGCGGCCCTGACGCTGGACTACGCCTCGCCCGAACAGGTGCAGCAGCAGCCGGTCGGCACCGCCTCCGACATCCATGCCCTGGGCGTGGTGGTGTACGAGCTGCTGGCCGGCTCGCGCCCCTACCGGCCGCGCAGCCGCTCGCGGCGCGACATCGAGGCTGCCATCCTCGACCCACTGCGGCTACGGGCCAGCACCGTCATCACGACGGAAACCGCAGCCCTGCGCGGTGCTTCGCTGCGCGCACTGAAGGCCCAGCTGCGCGGTGACCTGGACACCATACTTGCCAAGGCCCTGCAGCTTCGGCCTGCTGATCGCTACGCCACCGTGGCGGCGCTGGCGGATGATCTGCGCCGTTTCCTGGCGCGAGAACCCATCCACGCCCGCCCGGCCCGCAGGTCCTACATCGCCTGGCGCTTCGCCCAGCGACATGCGATCGCGCTGGGTGCGGTGACGGCAGTGGTTGCATCGATGGCCGTCGGCACCGCGGTGTCCGTCCACCAGATGCAGCGAGCCAGGGCCAATGAACAGCTGGCGCAGCAGGAAGCGGCGCGCGCGCAGCTCGTTTCCAAGTTCCTGGAGAGCGTGTTCGCGGTCAACGGTCGCGCGGGGACCGACGTGCTCAGCGCCCGCAAGCGCACAGCGCGCGAGCTGCTGGACGACGGCACGGCCCGGCTGCTGGCCGACACGGCAATGGCGCCCGCCGTCCGCTACGAGCTGCTCGGCACCATGGGAGCTATCTACCGCGAGATGGGCATCGTCGAGACCGGCGCGCAGCTGGCGCGGCAGCGCGTTACTGCGGCCGTGGAAGCCCATGGCGAGACGTCGATCGAGTACGCCCAGGCCTGGGTTGATCTGGCCTGGAACACCAGCATCAAGGGCGAGGGTGCGGAAGCCCTGCGCCACGCTGCGAAAGCCCGGGCGGTGCTGGCGAGTCTGCGGCAGGCGCCCAGCGAAGCCCTGGCGAGCGCCTGGGTCCGCTATGCCGGCGTGACGGCCGATGCCGGGGCGCGCGTCGATCTCCCGGCCGGCCGTGCTGCCATCGCCGACGGCCGGCGCTGGGCCGCCGGCAGCCGCGACCTCGCCGCACTGAGCTTCCTCCACATGAATGCCGGCATCCTGGAAATGCAGACAGGCCGGCGGGCTGAAGGTCTGGCTTCCATGCGCGAGGCGATGCGGCTGCACGAAGCGCTGGGCGCGGATCAGCGCGCGAAGGGGTTTGCGCTCTCGACCTGGCTGGGCATGGCCGAGCTCTTCAATGGCAATCTGGCCGCCGCAAGGCCTCGGCTGGAGGCCGGCGTCCGCTACGCCGAGTCCACGGCCGTGCCGGTCGAGGAGCAGTTCGTGTACTTCGGTCTGTGGCTCATGCATGACGCGACCGGCGACCTGGAACAGGCCCTGCGCACGGCCACCATCGCCGTTGACCGGGTGCAGCAGTTGCCCGACGCGCTGGTCACGCCGGAGATGAGACGCCCGTACACGACAGCGGCAAGGGCCGCCTGGCGGACCGGCCGCATCGAGTTGGCACTCCGGCATCTCGACAGTGCCCAGGCGCTGCATGCACGCAAGGCAGGCCCCGAGACGAGTTCCGGCGTCGTGCAGGATCTGCGCCGGATTCATCCCGACCTCTGGGCCTCTACCTACATTGCGGCCGGCCGGCTCGACGAGGCCTCGGCGCTGCTGGCGGCGCACGACGCCACGCTCAACCGCAACGGCGGGTTTCAAACTATCAGGGCGCTGCAGTATTACCTGCCGGCGCTTGAACTCGCACTCGTCAAAGAGGACGCGGCTGCCGCGCGCGCGCTGATGGACAGATGGGGTGCGACCGGCCCGCAGCCGGGGGAATATCCGTTCTACCAGGTCTGGACGAAAGAAGTCCTGGAGGGCCGTGTGCTGACGCTCGAAGGGCGCCATGCCGAGGCAGAAGCGCTGCTGCGCAAGGTCCTCGCGTCTATTTCGGCCCGCGCAGATCACGCCGCCTGGCAGGAGCCCAAGGCGCGAGCCCGGCATGCCCTGGGCAGATTGCTGCTGGCCAGCGGGCGGGCCGCGGAGGCGCGCGAGCCCCTGGCCGCCGCTGCCGAGACCTTCCGCAGGACGCAGGCCCCCACGCTCAGTCTGGATCGGGCACGGACGCTCGCCCTGCTGGCGAAGGCCGAACGCACGCTCGGGAATCATGCGGCTGCACGAGGCCTGACTCAGGAGGTCGATGCCATCTGGGGCCGACACCCGAGTATCAAACCCAGGCCGGATGACCGGCTCGCATGGCCGGGCGCTGCAATCATCGTCGCGCGTGCCGCCGATCGAGGAGCACCTACACCATGACCGATCATCCAGACTTGCAACCGACCGCCGATCACGACGGCCTTCAGGACGAATTCCAGGAGGAACCGCCAGCGCCGATCTCGGCAGCGAGCCGCTTCGCCCACCTCTACCCCGAGCTGCAGCGCCTGGCCCGCGCCAAGCTGCGCCGGGAAGGCACGCTCACGCTGATGGACACCTCCATGCTGGTGCACGAGTGCTATCTGCGCCTGATCAAGCAGGAGAACCTGTCCCGCGCCGAGCGGCATTCCTTCATGGCCTATGCCGCGCAGGTGATGCGCGGCATCCTGGTCGACCACGCCCGCGCCAGGCAAAGCCAGCGCCGGGGCGGACGCGCCGAGCATGTGCCCATCGACACGGCGCTGTCCGAGCGGTTGGCCGCGCCCGAGGACCAGATCCTGCAGGTCCATGCCGCCCTGGCCGTCCTGGCCGAGGCCGAGCCGCGCCTGGCCGAGGTGGTCGAGATGCACTACTTCGCCGGCATGACCGAGATCGAGATCGCCGCCGCGCTGGGCGTCTCGGACCGCACCGTGCGGCGCTACTGGGAGAAGGCCAAGCTGCTGCTGCGCGTCGCCCTGAGCTGAGCGCTGCGGCCAAGTCAGCAGGCCATCCCGGCTATCGCAGCTGCAGCTTCTGCCGCATCTCCGCCAGCGACGCCTTGTCGCCCCAACCGAAGGCCACCGAGCCATCAGCCCGGATCGTCGCCGGCGTGCGAATCCGGATCTTGCCCGGCCCCGCGCTGTCGAACACATGCGTACGGACGATGGCCGCCCAGCGCGACTTCTGGCACTCGGCGGCCGGGCGCGGCAGCATGCCGCGCAGCGCATCGCTCCAGGCGCGGGTGGGGTCGGCGCTACACAGGACGCCGGCGGCGAACTGCAAAGAGTTTCCGCCCAGGAGCTCCGGCAGGACATGCACAGCGAGGCCAAGCTCGGCCCCGTGGCGATCGAGATCACGGTTCTGCAGCTTGCAGTAGCCGCAGTTCGGCGCCGAGATCACCACGATCGCGTCCTTGCCCTGGCCGGCATGGCCCACGGGCAGCCAGTGCTTCTTCAGCCTGGCGCGCAACTGGCTCTTCAGTGCCGCCAGAGCCGGCGGCGGGACCGGCATCACGCGGCCGCTTTCGCCCTTCATCTCCCAGGCATCGCCGTAGCCGACGAAATCCAGCTGCTCGCTGAACAGGCGGATCGGGCCGTCCGGCCCGGTCAGCAGGTAGAAGCCCTCGAAGGGGCTGTCCTCGATCTGCGTGCCGGGCGGCTGCTTGAACTCGGCGCGGAAGTTGCGCGCCGCTTCATCCAGGCCGGCCCACGCCGGCACGGCCGTCAGGGCTGCAGCGGCAGCCAGTACAAGGCCCAGGCTCTGGCGCGCCAGGCCGCGCAAGCGCTGCAGAGGGGTGAGTTCCGGTTTCGACATCGGATTCCTTTGTGGCATGCCCATGATCAGACCGTGATGGCATTCGGCAGGCCGCGCACATGCGCGCGCGTCTCGCTCAGGACCGCCGCTTTCTTCCACAAGCGCCAGGCGATGAACAGCGGGATCAGGCCGGCGCCGAGAACCGGCAACAGCGCAATGCCTATCACCACGAAGCAGGCCACCAGCGCGTACATCAGGCGCATGCCGCTGTCCTTGTCCAGGTCCGTCGCGAAGGTCCTGCCCTCGCCCAGGCGCAGGGCGACCAGCAGGTCCGGCATGCCGCCGCCGTGCTGCACATGCAGCTCGACCGGCTCGGTGCTGTCCAGCGCGGCGTGCAACTTGCCGTCCAAGCAGGAGGCCGTGAGCACGTCGCGCAGCATCTGCCCGTCCTCGATCTCGATATAGCTGTAGAGCGTCGAGCTGCTGCGCTCCGTGCTGGTGGTGGTGCCGTCGCCCAGCTCCTTCAGAACACCTCGATGTACCTGTATCGCCATATCGCCTGATCCTCGGTGGTGGCGGTCGGGCACCCCGCTGAGGGGCTGCCCATGCCTGTTTCGATAGAGAAATCCGGGTCGAACCAGAAGCCTCGCGCAAGCCGCGCAGGACCACTCAGTTCCGACCCATCAAGCCTCAAGGCGGAATCCCGAAGCCGAACCGGACATGACTCCAACAGTTTTTTGCTGCCCCGGGGTTCCCGACACCAACTTCACAGGCCGCAATCCGTATCCAGCAGCGCTTTGTCGAGGTGATCTGACGGATGCTCACCGGATCAACAAGGGAGCTAAAACCATGGCAGACAGGCAAGCATCCGACACGGTCCGACCGGACGGTCTTTCGCCGTTCTGGAAATCGCTGGCCGGCCCGCCGCGCGAGAAGCGCGAGTCGGAATCACCCGAGCAGATCCTCAAGCGTCTCGGTCTTGCCCACTTCGAGCGCGTACCCAAGGCAGCGCACTGGCGGGAGCTGATCAGCCGCAACGCCCGGACCGCCGAAGAGATCGCGGTCGAGGTGGCCAAGCTCATCCGTATCCTGCTGCTCGGCCTGACCCGCTCGGAATGGGACACCCTGGCCGGGATCTCAGAGGCCGAGCGCAACGAGCCGGCCATGGCACAGAAGCACGACGCCATGAAGGCGCGACTCGCCCGTTTCGTCGAGCGCTGGGATCCAGTGCCGCCGGCCCAGATGGGTGAGCGCTTCGAGGAAGTCCAGCGCCGTATCGACGCCTACCTTGAAAAGGCACGCGACGCTTGCAGCGACCCATCGCTGCCGCCACCATGAGCGGCAGCAGCAGTCGCCGGTCCTTCTCCGGCATGACGCTGGAGCGCGCCACCAGGCTGCTCGTCAGCCCGGCCACGCAGAAGCTCCGCGAACTCGGCGTGCCCGGCCTTGTCCTCATCGGTCGCTGGCAGGCGCGGCGCTTCGTCATCGCAGACCTGGCACCCGCGGCCGCACCGTTGCCGAAGACCGTCTTCGATCTCGAAGCTGCCACGCTGACGATCCCGTTTTCCATCGCTGCCGCTGACTTCGTGCGCGAGCTCCGCAGCTTTGGTGCGCGTGTGGAACGGCGGCAACGCGACGCCGACGATCGCTTCGAAACCGTAGGTGATTTCGCCAGCGTCGCACACACTGTCCATGCTCATCATCATATGGCTCTGTGCGGCGCCAAGGGGCCTTGGCCACCGGATGCTGCGCTCACGATGCCGTGCGCAGCGTGCTCGATGCGGGCTTCAACGTTACCGAAGCATCGGGCGCGATACCACCCGATGGCTTGATGCCACCGGATACAGCCCGACGGCCTGCTGGTGACGTTACTGTGATGTTGTGGGTACAAGCCGGCGGGTACAGGACTGGGTACCGGTGCGGGTACAGATCAGGGTACAAGGAGAGTTCGACTATGTGGACTGGGACTGGCGACCGCCGCAACTTCATCAGCGCTACCGAGGGCGTGGACATGATGCTCGGCAGCCTCGGCTCCGGCGTCTCCGCCGCGTCCCGGGCGCTGGATGCCCACCATCACGGCCATCTCTATGAGCGTGCGCTGGCCGCCAAGGCTGCGGCCGACGCTCGCTACGACGAACTGTGCCAAGCCTGGCACATCCTGGCTGACCGCCATGAACGGGCGCTGGATCGGATCGAGCAGTTGGAACGACTGCTGGCGTTGAAGTAGCCGCACGTGGCGATCAGATCGCCACCTCCCCTGCATATTCATCTATGCCATCGGAACCGATCCTGTATCCCATCGCGCGATAGCCGCTTTGCCGCTTGTCCCACATCCGCAGCAATGCAGGGTGGCCCGTGTCCACGAAGTCGATGATCCGCACATCGGTCTTGCTGGCGTGTTCCCGGTGCAGACGCCCCGCGTACTGCTGTAGCGTACCCTTCCATGAAACGGGCATGGCCAGCACCAGCGTGTCGAGCGGCGGATGATCGAAGCCCTCGCCGACGAGTTTCCCTGTGGCCAACAAGATGCGGGGCGTATCTGGCGGCAGCCCGTCGAGCTCAGTCACCAGCGCCGAACGCTGCTTCTTGGACATGCGCCCGTGCAAGACGAACGGCGCCGCGTGCAAGCCGTCGAGCGCCGTCTTGATGGCATCGAGGTGTTCCGTGCGCTCCGTCAGGACCAGCACCTTGCGCCCCTGCTCGAGGGCCTCGCGTGCCTCGGTGGCAATGGCTTGCGTTCTGGCCAGATCGCCGGCGAGATGCCGAAACACGTCCTGGATCCCTGCTTCGGTCGGCAAGGCTATCCGTGTGAAGCGGGATCGTGGCAGCACTTCCAGATCGTGGGGAGCCCCGGCGGGCTTGGCCGCCGAGTACCGGATGGGCCCGCATTGCATGAAGATGATGGGCTGCTGACCATCGCGACGGATGGGTGTCGCCGTCAGGCCGAGCACATACTTGGCCTTGGTCCTTTTCAGGATCGCGTCGAAAGACGTGGCGCCGACGTGATGGCACTCGTCCACGATCACCTGCCCGTAGTTCTCAACCAGCGGATTGACCTGCCCCTGCCGGGACAACGATTGCATCACCGCAATGTCGATCTTGCCGGTGGGTTTGGTCTTGCCACCGCCGATGGTGCCGACCACCCCCTTGCCGACGCCCAGAAACGCCTGCAGGCGTTCCTGCCATTGCTTGAGCAGTTCGGTTCGGTGCACCAGCACCAGGGTGTTGACACCCCGGCGCGCGATCATCGCGGCAGCGGTAACGGTCTTGCCAAAAGCCGTTGGCGCGCACAGCACTCCAGCGTCGTGATGCAGCATCCCTGACACTGCCGCCTCCTGGTCCAGGCGCAATGTGCCGGCGAAGGCCACCTCAATCGGTTCGCCGCTAGAGCGTTCATCGCGCAAATCACAGGCGATGCCGTTGTCCCGCAAGAGCGCCAGCGCGGCATCCAGGCTGCCGCGCGGCAGGGCGATGTGCTGCGGGTAGTTCTCGGCGTTGCCGATCACGCGCGGCTTGTCCCACACCGACATGCGCATGGCCTGAGCCTTGTAAAACTCGGGATTCTGGAAGGCGGCGAGCCGGATCAGGCGGTTGGCCAGCGTCTGCGGCAACTGGGCCTTCTCGAAGTAGATCAGGTTGGCCAGCGTCACGGTCAGCGACTTCGGCATCGGCCCGGCCAGCTTCTGGGTCAACAGGCTCTCGCGCTTCCAGGGCCTGGCCAGATCTTCCTCATCGATGAAGGCGACATCGAGCGGGTGGACGCCACCTGCGGCACGCAGGATGGTCGGCTCGATGTCATGGCCCGCCATCGTCTGGATGGACGACAGGTACGCCCACTGATCCGGGTAGGGCCGCAGATCAGCATCGACGAACACGCTGCATGCCTGCTCGCGCGGCCACTTCTGCAGCGGCAAGGCGATCAGGTTGCCGAAACCCCCTTTGGGCATCGTGTCCTGGTTCGGGAACAAGCGGTCATAAGACGCCAGCTTCAGTTGCCGGGTGCGCGCGCAGGTGTGGCTGATGAGCGCCGTGCCCAGGCGCCGGGCATCACGGGCGGAAACCCGGCTGGCGAAAAACACCCAGGCATGCGCGCCCTGGCCGGACCGCGAAATCTCCAGCGCCGCTGGCACACCAAGTTCCATACAGGACTGCATGAAGGCCTGCGCATCGTCGCGCCACTCGGCCTCGTCGAAATCTACGGCCAGGAAGTAGCAGCAGTCGTCCTGCAGCAGCGGATAGACGCCGACCGTGTGCTCGCCGGCCAAGTGGCCGTAGATCACCGCATCGGACAGCGGGATCAGCAGTCGGTTGCCGCAATCGCCACACTTGATGCGCGGCTTCTCGCACACGCCGGCGCGCCACTCGTTGGCGCAGGCCGGGGCGTATCCCGACTTGCCGGAGGTCTTCCCCTCCCAACGGATCGGGTAAACATCGGTTCGCCCGCGAAACAGTCGCCGGAACAGCGCCACCTTCTCAGCGGTGGACAGCCTGGAGGGTTCCGGCCCTGGAGCTGGCACGGCGCCGGGCTGCGGCTGCTGCAAGCGCCACTCGATGCCATGGGCTTCGAGCAGCGCAATCAGGCGGGCGTTCTCGGCCTGCAAGCTTGCAAAGGCAGCCCGCTCAGCCATCAACCCCATGCTCGGCCAGCAAGTCGTCCATCTCGTCGCCCACGCCGTAGCCGAAGTCATGGCTGATATGGCGCACGGCGTCCAGGCGCTGGAAGAGCGATGCCTGGTGCGCCTGCGGCAAGGGGGCCATGGTCTGCAAGGCCTGCGCGAACATCCGCCGCAGGGCATCGAAGTAGGTCTCGTCCTGGAAGCCGAACTCGTTGCTGAAGCCGGCGGCACGCTCGCAATAGAACACCATCAGCTCGGCCAGGCCCTCGGGCTGGCCGATGGCTTTCTTGTAGTCGGAGATCGCCTTCTTGGCCTTGGCCACCGAGGTGTCCTGGTTCTTGCGCACATCCGGCCACAGCCAGCGATCAATCGTGGCCCTATAGGGCTTGATCGGGTCATCCCCCAGCGCAAAGCGGGCGTGCAAAAAGGCTTGGTTGTCCTTGCCGGCCGCGTACAGATCCTGCAGCAAGCCGAGCAGGCCGGCACGGTCGAAATCGGCCAGCCGGGTTTTGACCTCGCTCCAGGACGGCGAGGCCTTGCTACGCGCCGCTTTGGGCTTGGCTTCAGGCATGAGCGACCTCGGTCGCGGCAAACACCCGCTCCAGCGTCGCAGGCAGCAGTGCGGCATTGGCTTGGCGGATGGCGGTGTGTTTGGCCTTGAGCAACTGCGTGCGCTGGTAGATGGCCCGGAGCTCAAGCTGCTTAGCCATTGAAGGGACGGGCATCTCGTAGCTGAGAAAGGCCGAGGGCTGCAGTCGGCGGCGGCGGGCATTGGTGCCGCCGCTGATCTCGGCAAGCGTCGGCCACACGTCGGGGGTGCGGAAATAGATATCGAGCACTTCGGGCAGTACAGCCTCGGTGTTGACCGTGAACACCGGAAACTCCGGCGACACCACCATGCCGTCGCACTCGGCCGGCACCACACCTAGCGCCCCCTCCCAGGCCATCAGCTTGGGGTAGATGAAGTCACCCGCGCGAACGGTGGACAGCCGCTCGTAGGCGAATTCGCTACCCATCTTGACGGCGCTGGGAAATACGCCTCGGCCGAACGAGTAGACGCCGGCAAAGCGGTACTGGGCTGTGCCGTCCACGGCCACGTCTGGCTGTCGTTGCGAGACCAGCTCCGACAGACGGCGTTTCGCCGACCGCTCACCATGAGAAGCAAAGATGTAGCTTCGGATCAGGCGCTGTGCGTCTCGCTCTACAGCATCCAAGTGCGTCTCGATCTCTTGCGTCTTCTCCGCCAACAATTCGAGGTGCCGAACGATGCGACTTTGAACTGCCAACGGCGGCACCGGCACGGTCATCTTCCCGAGCGCGGCCGCAGTCAGCGTGCGATTTCGGGCAACCGTGCCGCTGGAGGCGCCAACAAGCTTGTTCATGCCCTCCGGCGTCTTGAAGTAGTGGGCCAAGAACGCCGGATTTATCAGTCTCTCGTCGCAGGCGCAGGTCAACATCCGGTGGTTGCCGACACACCCGTGGTCGTCCGCACCGGCCAGCGCCACCGCGCCTTCCCAGGCCATGATGTTGCTGAATACCAGGTCGCTCTTTTGGACGAGATACAGCTCCTGCCAGGTGAACTCTGCACCCTTCACCGTTCGGCGGTGGAAGATGCCCTTGTTGAAGCTGCGCACACCCAGTTCTGTGTACGTCACCTCCGGGTCCGCAGCGACCACGCGGCGGACAAGTGGGGCGATCTCTGCAAGTGGCAGATAAGGCGTTGGACCGCCCTCTCCCAGCTCGATTCTGATGGGTAAGGTCATTATTCCTTGCCCTCCAAACCGTCCTGGCCAAAACGCCGCAACTCCAGCTCGCGCTGCGTCTTCTCCAGCTCGGCCTGCAACAGCTCGACGTCCGGCAGCATGGTCTGGTATTCGGCCGCCATGACCTTGTTGGGCAGGCCATCCAGCGCATAGCGGGCCAACGCCGACTTCGCACGGGCGCAGAGAATCAAGCCCACGGGCGGATTCTCGCCGGGCAAGGTCCAGTGTTCGCGCGCGTAGTTGCAATACATATGCATCTGGCCCACATCGGCATGGGTGAGCTCGCCCAGCTTGAGGTCGATGACGACCAGACAGCGCAGGCGGCGGTGAAAGAACAGCAGGTCCACGCGGAACCAGCTTTCATCGATACGCAGGCGGCGCTGGCGGCCGACAAAGGTGAAATCGCTGCCGAGCTCCAACAGAAAATCTTCCAGGCGATGGATCAGCGCACCTTCCAGCTCGGACTCGGAGTATTCGTCCCTGAGGTTGAGGAATTCGAGGACGTAGGGGTCTTTGATGGCCTCGTCCGGCGTCAGGGTGTCGCCGGGCTGCGCTTGGCTGCCTTTCTCCAGCATGGCGCGCTTGTTTTTCGACAGCAGCGCCCGCGTGTAGAACTGGCTGCCGATCTGGCGGTGGAGCTGGCGCACGCTCCAGCCGCCGCGCAAGGCCTCGGCCTCGTAGAACTCGCGCTCTTCGACCGAACGGGTGCCACGCACCAGATGCACATAGTGCGACCAGGACAGCGGCAGGGCCTGCGCCAACTGCTCCAGCGTGATATTCCGAGACGCTGTCTCGGATTGACCGGTGGCCAGGGGATCGGCCTTGCTCCGAGACACCGTCTCGGAAATGCGCTGCGGTGGATAAGCGAGGTAGAACAAGCGCATCTGTTCCAGGTTGTCCACGCTGAAGCCACGGCCAAAGCGCTGGCCAAGATCCTTGGACAGATTGAGCAACAGTTGCTGTCCCCGTGCGGCCCGCTCCTGCCCGCCCTGCTCGAATTCGACGATGCGCCGGCCGATCTCCCAGTAGGTGGCCGTCATCAGCGCATTGACGCTACGCGCCGCTGCATGACGCGCGGCCTCCAGCAGCGCGACGATGTCGCCATGGACGAGGGCGTAGCCGGCCTGATCCGGAGGTGTCGGTAGTGCCGTGCGTTTCGTCATGCCTGCACCTCGACCACCAGAGCTTCGATCTCGCCCAGCAGGCGCATCACCTCGATCTCATGGCTGCGCATGGCGGCGATCAGGTCCTTGGGGTCGGCGTGCTTGAGCCCGGCTTTGGCGTTCGGGTTCTTCAGATCCAGGTTGTAGATCGGCCAGTAGAGGGCATCGCCCTCGGCCTGTGCGGCCTTGGCCGCTTGTTCAAGGTTCTGTTGCTGAGCCTTCAGGGCGCGCCATTGCTCCTGAAACTCGGACTTCCGGCCATTGGTGCCCGCTTGAATGGCCTGCTCCAGCTTGCGAATGGGCTTGCCCATGGCGATGGCGGCGTTGCGCTCGGTTTCAGCCCGCTGCCAATGCGGCGTGGCTGCTTCCACGGCAGCAGCACGTTTGGCCGCGAAGTCCAGCTTCCAGGCTTGGGGGCCTTCCTCGCGAGCGTTCCACCAGGCCAATGCCGGCGCGAATTCCTCGAACTGCAGGGGTGCGGTCTTGCTGTACTTCTTGCGGCCCTCGGGCAAGGGCAGCTCGTAGTACCAGATGGTGTCGGTGGGCCCGCCGCGCTCGAAGAACAGCAGGTTGGCGGGAATGTCGGTATACGGCGCGAACACCCCCTGCGGCAGGCGCACGACGGTGTGGAGCTTGAACTCCTTGAGCATTTCCTCCTTGATGACGGCGCTGATGCCATCGCCAAACAGGGTGCCGTTGGGCACGACCACGGCGGCGCGGCCGCCACGCGTGGCCGCCTTCGCCCCAGGCACCTTCGCACCCGCCACGCGCAGCTTGCGCATGATGTATTGCAGGAACAGCAGCGTGGTCTCAGCCGTCTGCATATTGGGCGGGAAATTGGCCTTGATGCCGACTTCTTCCTCGCCGCCGAAGGGCGGGTTGGTGAGGATCACATCGACGCGCTCGCTGTGGCCGATTTCAACGATCCGACGATCCAGCGTGTTGCCGTAATCAATCTGCGGGGCTTCCAGCCCGTGCAGCAACAGGTTCATCTGCGCCAGCATATAAGGCAGCGGCTTGGCTTCCTGCCCATGCAGGGTGTCGCGCTGCAAGCGGCGGCGCTGGTCCGGTGTGCTCACCTGAGGAGCGATGTGGTCATAGGCTTCGACCAGAAAACCACCGGTGCCGCAGGCCGGGTCCAGCACCGTCTCGCCCAGGCGCGGGTCGCTGACCTGCACCATGAAGCGCACGACCGGCCGCGGGGTGTAGAACTCACCGGCATCGCCGGCTGCATCGCGCATCTCACGCAGCATCGACTCGTACAGGTGCGAGAGGGTGTGGATCTCCTCGCTGGCCGAGAAGTGGATGCCGTTGATCTTGTTGATGATGTCGCGCAGCAGGTAGCCGCTGACCATGCGGTTCTGCACGCCCTTGAACACATTGGCGATGACTTCGCGCTGGCTGCCTTTTTCGCCCTCACCGGCCAGGCCGCGCAGATAGGCGAACAGGCCCTTGCCGGTGCTGCCGTGGGTGCGCACGGTGAATTCCTGGCTGATGAAGGCCAGCAGCTCGTCGCCGGTGATGCCGTCCTCGCGGGCGGCCCAGTCGCGCCAGCGGTAGGGCGGCTCGATGATGGGCTGATAGCGCTTGCCGTCGAGCGCGGCTTCTTCCTCATGAACGATTTCGAGATCGTCGAGGAACTTGAGGAACATCACCCAGGTCAGCAGGGGCAGGCGGTCGACATCGCCATTGAGGCCCTTGTCCTTGCGCAGGGTCTTGCGGGCAGTGCCGATCAACGCCGAGAGGTTCTCGCGCGTGGTGAGGGGCGCCTTGGCCTTGCGCGGCGCACATGGCTTCTTCTCGGCTGGGGCAGTGGCTTTGGCCATCGGGAACAGTTTTCGTTATGGGTAGAGCGCTGTCTGGAGCCGGGAGACGGCATCCTTCATGCCGAGCACGCCACCGAAGTGGCGTATGGCGATCTCAGAAGGACTGCCGTAGCGATCGAAGGGTTGCACCTTCATCAACTCGGACAGCGCATTGAATTGCAGGATGCCGCGCTCGACATAGCGGTCGAGCAGCAGCGCAAGGATTTCGCGGGCCGTGTCGCCGTGTTGCGCGAAGAGGTCCTGGGCCTGACGTTTGGCAGCTTCAGCGCGCTGGCGGCGAGTGAGCAGCGGCGCATTCCAGGCCAGATGGCACAGCAGGTCGAAGGGGTCGGCATCGGGCTGTTCGCTGCTGGCTGCCAGTTCCTCGAAGCTGATACCGCGCTCGCTCAGCTCGCGCAGCACTTCGACGCGTGTGTCAGGGTTGGCCCAGGCCGACTGCAGCGCTTCGCGGCTGGGGTACAAGGTGCGCACGGCGCGGCCCGAATAGTCGGTGTACTTGACCACCTGCAGCTTCTTGCCGTCGGTATCGAGGTCGTAGACCAGATGGCCAATGACTTCGACCTCGCCGCCATCGATATAGAACTTGCGTGGCTCCACCGGGGGATCGGAGATGATTTCTCCACCGCCGCTCGTATCACCCTGGTCGCCCCCGTCACCTTCAAGCTCGACCCGGTACTCAGCTTCGGGCTCGGCCACGACTGGTATTTCGTCAGCCACGGTCTCGACCACATCGCCGGTTTCGTCGACCTTCACTTCTTCGATGCGGGTCGGGTCCCCATCGAAGTCTGGATCGGCAAAGTGGCGCGTGGCCGTACCGGTGAAGTCGATGATGTTGAAATACTCCTTGCCGTAGTCCACCTTCAGCCGCGTGCCGCGGCCAATGATCTGTTTGAACTCGGAGCGCGAGCCCACCACGCGCGCCAGCACCACGTTCTTGACCATCTCGGCATCCACCCCGGTGGTCAGCAACTGCGAGGTGGTGAGGATGACGGGCGTGGGTTTGTCAACGTCCTGGAAGTGCGACAGATGGGTGAGGCCGATCGCAGCTTCGTCGGCCGTGACGCGGCAGACATAGTCGGGATACTGCTTGACGAGATCGCTATTGAGGTTGATCAGTTCCTGGCGCATCTCGGCCGCGTGCTCCTGGTCGACGCAGAACACCAAGGTCTTGGCGAAGCGGTCAGTGCCCTTGAGAAGATCGGTCAGATGCCGCGCCATGGCCCGCGTGCGCGAGCGCAGGGCCACGACGCGCTCGAAGTCCTTGGTCTGGTATTCCTCGTCAGGCACAGCACGGCCGTAGCGATCCAGCTCATCCTTGCTGGGGCGCCAGCCGGCGGCATCCACGGTGGTGATGACGCGGTGCACGCGATACGGGGCCAGAAAGCCGTCTTCGATGCCTTGGCGCAGGCTGTAGGTATAGACCGGGTTGCCGAAGTATTCGTAGCTGTCGCGCGACTCCTCGCGCAGCGGCGTTGCGGTCATGCCGAACTGAACGGCGGGCTCGAAATAGTCCAGCACCGCGCGCCAGGCGCTTACGTCACGGCTGGAGCCGCGATGGCATTCGTCGATGATGATCAGGTCGAAGAAGTCCGGACGGTACTGCCGGAACACATCGGCACTGGCGGTGGACAAGGCCTGATAGATGCCGAAGTACATGTCCCGGCTCTGGCTGGTGTCACCGCCAGCGATCTTGTGGCGGGCATCGCCGAACGGGGCAAACATCTTGGCCATCGGGTCATCGACCAGGATGTTGCGATCGGCCAGGAACAATATCTTGGGTCGGCGGTATTCGCCACTGCGGTTCCAGCGGCTGTTCCACAGCTTCCAGCAGATCTGGAAGGCCACACAGGTCTTGCCGGTGCCGGTGGCCAGCGTGGCGAGGATGCGCTTCTGCCCGAGGAGGATCGCTTCGATCACCCGATGGATCGCGATCTGCTGGTAATAGCGCGGCACCTTGCCCGACACCAGATTGAACGGCTCCAGCAGGTATGAGGGCGCGTTCTGCGGCAGCTGCGCCGCAGCGCTCAGCCGAGCGAACAGCTCGTCGGGCGTGGCGTAGCGATCCACCTCACGCTCGGTGCCGGTGGTGTAGTCGATCTCGATGATGCGGTGGCCGTTGGTGGCGTATGCGAACTTGAGGCCGAGGATCTCCGCGTACTCGCGCGCCTGCTGCACACCGGTCTCGGCAGGCAATCCGATTTCCTTGGCTTCGACTACGGCGAGCGGATAGTCGCGGCGGTAGTACAGCAGGTAGTCGGCGCGCCTTTGCTTGCCGCGCCGCACCTTGCCGCCGGCCACGATGATGCGTCCGTTGGTGAAGCTGCGCTGCTCGCCGATGGCGTGCGGTGCCGCGCCCCAGCCGGCTTCCACCAGGCGGGGCGTCACGAACTCGCGGCAGGTATCCGCTTCGGTAATCACGCCATCTCGCATTGCCTCCCCTTTCATCGTGATGTCTTCCAGATCAGGCGCCGGGCCACAGCCGAGCGAAGTCAAATGAAAGCTCGCGGTGGTGCCGGATGGACAACAAGTACACCGTCGCGCCAGGATCCATGGCCGCGTAGAGCATCAGATAGTCACCGTGCAGGTACTCACGCAAGGCGCCGGCAGCACCGGCAGGCAGTGCGGCGAGTTGAGCCAATGCCTCGGCCGACTGCGGTGGCTTGTCCAGATAGCGCCGGCCGATGCGCGGGAAGCGCGCCAGGTTGGGGATGACCGTCGCGCGCAACTCGGCCAGCAGCTCATCGAAGGCAAAGGCCGCATCCGCCCCGGTCAGGAACGCCTCGATGGCGTCCAGACGCTCCAAGAAACTCGCGGTCAGTTCGACCTGGTAGACGTCCTCATCAGCCACGCTTCTTGGCGCCGTTGGCAGATGCTGCACCGGCTCGGCGCTGCTGGAGCTGGGCGATGGCCGCATCAGCCCCGTAGGTGCGGCCTGCCTCGATGTCGGCCAGGCCGCGACGGGCGTCGTCGATCAGTAGCAGGTGGATGCGCTCCCGCTCCAGCCGGTGGTAGTAGTCCAGCCGGTCGGCGTCAATCAGAGCGACATAGCTCTCGCCATTCTTGGTGATGATTTTCTCGGCGCCGGCCTTGGCCTGGTCGGCCAACTCGGAAAGGTTGGCACGTGCCTGGGTGAAGGGCACCACGTCGCTGGCAGAGAAACCCATGGCCGGCTCCTTGAGAAGGGGTGACAGAATTCTGTGCAGTCTACCGCAATACTTCTTGTGGGCACCCATCCGCACGACGTTGCTGAGTGGGACGGCCAACCTGGCCCAGCCACCGCAGCACTCGATGCGCACCCGGAGCGAGGATTCCCGGAAAGACGCGATTTGACGAATCCCCAAAAAGGGAAGTATCATTCACAAAGACTGGGGGAAACAGTCATGATCGAATATGCAGTTACTTGGTCTCATCAAGCTCGACGAATTCAAGCGCCAACATGCTGATGCACGCGGGCCGCTGGATGCTTGGCGGTCCGAGGCTGAGCGCGCCCAGTGGACAGGCCCACAAGACGTCAAAACCCGGTATCCCAGCGCCAGCTTTCTGGCAGACAACAGGGTCATCTTCAACATCAAAGGCAACACCTATCGGCTGGTCATCAAGGCCAAGTACCAAAACGGCTTGATCTTGATCGAGTGGGTTGGCACGCACGCCGAGTACGACAAACAGAAGTTCTAGGTCGGACGGGGTACATGAAAGGAATGGACATGAAGCAACAGGTGAAAGTGATCAAGACGCAGCGTGACTACGATGCGGCGATCGTTCGTCTGTCGGCTTTGATGGATGAAGACTTGACCCCGGGCTCCAGCAAGGAAGCCGAGCTGGAACTGCTGGCCCTGGTGGTCGAGTCCTACGAGCGCAGCAAGGTCGAACCCGTGGTGCTTGACCCGATCGAGGCCATCTTGTTTCGGATGGACCAACTCGGCCTCAAGAAGGTGGACCTGGTGCCCTACATGGGCTCGCTGCCCAAGGTGTCCGAGGTGCTAGCGCGCAAGCGCCCGCTCAACCTGGCCATGATCCGCAAATTGCATCAGGGCCTGGGCATCCCGGCGGATGTGCTGCTGGCACAAACCGATGATGCGGTGGACCTGGACGAGGCACTCCCCTACGACACGGCCAAGTTCCCATTCAAGGAGATGTTCGCCCGCGGCTACTTCGAAGGCTTCAGCGGGCCCCTCCGAGAAGCCAAGGACAAGACGGAAGAATTGATCCGCGGGTTCATGCGCGGCTTCAACCTGCAGCCGATCCACCAGGCTCGACTGCGTGCACCGATGCACCAGAGCGGCAGCCGTCTAATGGACGAATACGCCCTGTTGACCTGGCATGTGGCGGTGCTCAAGAAGGCGCGTCAACTCAAGCTCAAGTCCGCATACGTGAAGGGTAGCCTGACCGAGGAACGCCTGCGCGAGCTGGCTCGCCTGTCGCGGTTCGAACAAGGGCCACGGCTGGCGCAGGAGTTCCTGGCCGACATGGGCATTGCCCTGGTGTTCGAAGAACACTTCAGCAAGACCTACCTCGATGGCGCCGCCATGTTCGATGGCGATCTCCCCGTGGTGGCGCTGACCCTGAGACACGACCGGCTCGACAACTTCTGGTTCGCGTTGCTGCACGAACTGGTGCACGTCCAAAAACACCTGGGCCCGGATCACTGGTTCATCGCAGACAACCTCGAAGACAAGGTCCATCAACAGACCCAGGAAGAACGCGAGGCCGACGACGGCGCTCGGGACATCCTGATCCCACAGGCTGAATGGCTTGCCTCGGGGTTGACCGTAGAGCCGACGATGGAGGCAGCGATGGCCTTGGCGGACAAGTTGCGCATTCACCCCACCATCGTGGCTGGGCGCGTTCGCCACGAAACAAGCAACTGGCGCCTGCTCAGCAGCATCAAGGCGGATGTGCGCCGACTGTTTGCCGATCAACTGCAGGAGCTTGCCCAACCAGCTTGATCAACAAAGAAAAAGCCCCTGAGTGCTCTAACACTCAAGGGCTTTGGTGAGGTGAAAAGGGGTCTACCAAACCACCCAAGCACATCACGTCTTAGCGAAGACGGCGGATATTACCAGTTCGCAGTGCGAGGGCCTCCGTGAAAACCCCTCAACCCTTCTACGAGGAGTTGGCATGGCCTACACCCGCTGGAAGAGCGTTTTTGTGCGGACCTACGTCCGCTTCCGGTTCGGACGCCGGGAGCACGTTTGTCAGCACTGGCGTTCGCACCCCGGTCAGATGGAACTGTTCACCTGACCCGCCCCCCCAGCAGGCGCCCAGCGTTATGCAGGGCGCCTGCTTCTTCGCTGCACTCGAACTTGAAAGCTATCCATCATGGCAAGCAGAAAGACTCCCAGCGAGCAGACCTCCGCTCGCGTTGCCTCAACGGCATCAAAGCTGTTGAGCAATCCCAAGACCCCGGCTGCGGTGAAATCTGTGGCCGCTTCCGCGCTGACCCAACGGTCCAGCGCCAAGCCCAAGGGACGTTGATTCCAACGCCACCCTGTTGATCCCGAGCCCGCGTGAAGCGGGCTCGTTTGCGTTCAATGCCGTGCTGACTGGTGGAGATCAGCGACGAGCGATAGATGAGGACGCAGTCCGCGTTCGCCCAGCCATATACCTTCCCGACCTTGAAGCACCAACCGATCAACAGGCGATCTATTCGTGCTTCAAACCGGACACCGGCCAAACTCCATGCCGACGTGCTTCAGGCCGCAATCCCGGGCTGATTGCGCAATGAGAGCTTGCTTGGCGCTGCTTCATCTGCAACGCCGAAAAATCGAGCCCCCAAACGCCGCTCCGCGCTGCCGGAATCCCGGCTTGAGGGTATACACTTCAGGTCGACACTTCTGACATACCCAGGCCACTGGAGTGTTGTCCCAAGTGCTTGATTTTCCTCACGCAAGGAACCGATTTCGAACATGTTGGTGGTGGCTCCCTGAAGCGCCACCAAAATCCAAACGGCCCGAGCATCTGCTCGGGCCGTTTGTCTTTGCAGCGTCGTTTTCAACCCGCGGGCGATCGCCAGGTCGCCGCCCACGCAGCCACTGGACACATACCATGTACCGCTGTGCCCTTCCGCTGGTGCTTGCCGCCAGCAGCCTGGTCGCCCACGCCCAGCAGCACCGCCCCTTCCCTGCCCACGCGTTGCGCGGCGAACTCGTCATCACGCAGTTCCCCGACGCGACCATGAACGGCAAACCCGTGCGCCTGGCGCCCGGCAGCCGCATCAAGGGCGACACCAACCTCTGGATGCCGCCAGCAGGCCTCACCGGCCAGAAGCTCGTCGTCCACTACACGGTCGAGAGCAGCGGGCTGGTCATGGACGTCTGGGTGCTGAACCCGGTCGAGCTCGCCAACAAGCCCTGGCCCACCACGCCCGCCGAATCTGCCACGTGGCAGTTCATCCCCGCCAGCCAGACCTGGATCAAGCCATGACCGACACCTCCAAAAAGGTCTACATCAAGACCTTTGGCTGCCAGATGAACGAGTACGACTCGGACAAGATGGCCGACGTGCTGGGCGCCGCCAAGGGCTACACGCCGACTGACGACCCCGAGCAGGCCGACCTCATCCTTTTCAACACCTGCTCGGTGCGCGAGAAGGCGCAGGAGAAGGTCTTCAGCGACCTCGGTCGCGTGAAGCACCTGAAGGCCAAGGGCGTCATGATCGGCGTCGGTGGCTGTGTGGCTTCTCAGGAAGGCGCCGCCATCATCGAACGCGCGCCGTATGTGGACGTCGTCTTCGGCCCGCAGACGCTGCACCGTCTGCCGCAGATGCTGGAAGCCCGCCGCGAGCAGCGCCGCCCGCAGGTGGACATCTCCTTCCCCGAGATCGAGAAGTTCGACCACCTGCCACCGGCCAAGGTCGAGGGCGCGTCGGCCTTCGTGTCCATCATGGAAGGCTGCTCCAAGTACTGCAGCTACTGCGTGGTGCCCTACACCCGCGGCGAAGAGGTCTCGCGCCCGTTCGACGACGTGCTGACCGAGATCGCCGGCCTGGCCGACCAGGGCGTCATGGAGATCAACCTCCTGGGCCAAAACGTCAATGCCTACCGCGGCAAGATGGGCGACTCCAGCGAGTTTGCCGACCTGGCACTGCTGCTTGAGTACGCCGCCGAGATCCCCGGCATCCGCCGCCTGCGCTTCACCACCAGCCACCCCAACGAATTCAGCCCGCGACTCATCGAGGCCTACGGCAAGATTCCGCAGTTGGTGAACCACCTGCACCTTCCGGTGCAGCATGGCAGCGACCGCATCCTGATGGCGATGAAGCGCGGCTACACGGCGCTGGAGTTCAAGAGCATTGTGCGCAAGCTGCGCGCCATCCGCCCGGACCTGCGCCTGGCCAGCGACTTCATCGTCGGCTTCCCCGGCGAGACCGACGAGGATCACGCCAAGCTGATGAAGCTGGTACAAGACGTCGGCTTCGACGCGTCGTTCAGTTTCATCTTCAGTCCCCGCCCCGGCACGCCGGCAGCTGCCTTGGAGGACACGACGCCCTACGAAGTCAAGGTCAAGCGCCTGCAGGAACTGCAGGCCGCCATCGAGGCCCACGCAATCAGCATCTCGCAGGGCATGGTCGGCAAGGTCGAGAAGGTGCTCGTCACCGGCAACGCCCGCAAGGACGCCTCCGAGCTGATGGGCCGCACCGAGTGCAACCGCATCGTCAACTTCGCCGGCTCGCCGCGGCTGATGAACCAGCTGGTGGACGTGCGCATCACGACGGCCTTCGCGCACTCGCTGCGCGGCGAAGTCGTGACGACTGAAGACGTGCTCAGCGCCTGAGGCTGAACAGATACCACTGCGGCAGGGCCACGCCGAGCACCAGCAACGCGTAGCCCGCCATCCGGCCATCGCGCCCCAGCAGCACCAGCGACACGATCACGGCCACAGCACCGCCCGCCGAGCCCCAGCCCCACAGCCGCAGCCAGCGCAGCGGCTTCGCCTCGCGCCACCAAGCCAGCTTGATGGCCGCCGCCAGCAGCGCCGCCAGCCCCCAGGCCGGCGCGAACAGGTTGGCGATATGCCAGAAAGCATCCAAAGGGCTCATGCGGGGATTGATCCGTGTCAGGGGCGGCGAAGGCCGCGAATCCTACAATTGCCACCCATGTCGGTCTTCGCTCTCGGCCTGAACCACCACACTGCCCCGCTGGATCTGCGCGGGCGGTTTGCGTTCACGCTGGAGCAGCTCGCCCCGTCGCTGGCCGGCCTCCGCCAGAAGCTGCCCGGCGCGCCGGAGGCCGCCATCCTGTCGACCTGCAACCGCACCGAGCTCTATGTGGCCGCGCCGTCGACCCAGGTGCAGCCTGCCATCGCCTGGCTCGCGCAGACCGGCGGCGTGGATGCCGGCGCACTGCGCGAACATGCCTTTGTGATGCAGGGCAGCGCCGCCGCGCGCCACGCCTTCCGCGTCGCCAGCGGGCTGGACTCCATGGTGCTGGGCGAGCCCCAGATCCTCGGCCAGATGAAGCAGGCCGTGAAGGAGGCCGAAGCCGCCGGTGCGCTGGGCACCACGCTGCATCAGCTGTTCCAGCGCAGCTTCTCGGTGGCCAAGGAAGTGCGCAGCTCCACCGAGATCGGCGCTCACTCCATCAGCATGGCCGCCGCAGCCGTGCGCCTGGCCAGCCAGCTGTTCGAGGACCTGGCGCAGACCCGCGTGCTCTTCGTCGGCGCGGGCGAGATGATCGAGCTGACGGCGACGCACTTCGCCGCCCGCACGCCGCGCCACATGGCTGTGGCGAACCGCACGCTGGAGCGCGGCGAAAAGCTGGCCACGCACTTCGGCGCCGAGGCGCTGCGCCTGTCCGACCTGCCCGAGCGCCTGCACGAGTTCGACATCGTCGTGAGTTGCACCGCGTCCAGCCTGCCGCTGATCGGCCTGGGCGCCGTCGAGCGCGCGCTCAAGAAGCGCAAGCACCGCCCGATGTTCATGGTCGACCTGGCCGTGCCGCGCGACATCGAGCCCGAGGTCGCCCAGCTGGACGACGTCTACCTCTACACCGTCGACGAGCTCGCCCAGCAGGTGCAGACCGCCGGCGAGAAGCGCCAGGCCGCCGTCGAGCAGGCTGAGGCCATCGTCGAGACCGGCGTGCAAGGCTTCATGCACTGGCTGGACCAGCGCCACTCGGTGCCGCTGATCCAGGCCCTGCACGCCCAGGCCGATGACTGGCGCGCGGTGGAAATGGCCCGCGCCCGCAAGTTGCTGGCCAAGGGCGCAGATGTCGACGAGGTGCTGGACGCCCTCACCAAGGGCCTCACGCAGAAGCTGCTGCACGGCACGCTGGCCGAATTGCACGCCAGCGACGGCGAACAGCGCTTGCAGCTGGCGCAGACGGTCTCGCGCCTGTTCCTGCGCAACAAGCAGTCCTAGCGGCGCTCACCGCCGCCGCCCGGCGCCTGCGTGGCGCCGCCTCTGACTGCTTCTTCGATCACCGCCCATGAAAGACTCCCTGCGCCAGCAGTTCGACCGCCTCGGCTTCCGCCTCGCCGAGCTGGACACCATCCTCGCCGACGGCAGCATCGCGTCGGACATGAAGCGCTACCGCGCGCTGACCCGCGAGCAGTCCGAGGTGTCGGCCCTCGTCGAGCGCTACCGCCGTTATCAGGCGCACGAGGCCGACCTGTCCGCCGCCCGCGAGATGCTGGACGACCCCGAGATGGCCGGCATGGCCCGCGAGGAGATCGCTGCCAACGAAGCGGCGCTCACCGCGCTCGACCAGGAGCTGCAACTCGCACTGATCCCCAAGGACCCGGACGACGAGCGCAACGCCTTCCTCGAAATCCGCGCCGGCACGGGCGGCGACGAATCGGCGCTGTTCGCGGGTGATCTGGCGCGCATGTATCTGCGCTTCGCCGAGAGCCAGGGCTGGCGCACCGAGATCCTGTCCGAGAACGTGTCGGACTTGGGCGGCTACAAGGAACTGGTCGTCCGTGTCGAAGGCGACGGCGTCTACGGGCGCCTGAAGTTCGAGTCCGGCGGCCACCGCGTGCAACGCGTGCCGGCCACCGAGACCCAGGGCCGCATCCACACCAGCGCCTGCACCATCGCCGTGATGCCCGAGCCCGATGAGGCCGAGGCCATCACGCTGAACCCGGCCGACCTGCGCATCGACACCTTCCGCGCCAGCGGCGCCGGCGGCCAGCACATCAACAAGACGGACTCGGCCGTCCGCGTCGTCCACCTGCCCACCGGCATCGTGGCCGAGTGCCAGGACGGCCGCAGCCAGCACAGCAACAAGGCCAAGGCGCTGCAGGTGCTGCAGGCACGCATCCAGGAGAAGGAGCGCAGCGAGCGCGCCGCCAAAGAGGCCGCTACGCGCAAGGGCCTGATCGGCACCGGCGACCGCAGCGACCGCATCCGCACCTACAACTTCCCGCAGGGCCGCCTCACCGATCACCGCATCAACCTGACGCTCTACAAGCTCGGGCAGATCATGGACGGCGACCTGAGCGACGTCATCCAGGGCCTGCTGGCCGCGCAGGCCGCCGAGCAGCTGGCCGAGCTGGAAGCCGGCCGCGCATGACGGTCGACGAAGCCCTCGCCCTGGCCCGCCAGCTCGGCGTGGAGCGCGGCGACGCGCAGGCGCTGCTGGGCCACCTGACGGGCCAGGGCCGCGCATGGCTGGTCACACACGGTGACGCCCCCGTTGCTGGCGCTGAGAGCCTGCTCCACCGCCTGGCCGATGGCGAGCCGCTGGCCCACCTGACCGGCTGGCAGCCCTTCCACGGCCTGACGCTGGCTGTCACGCCCGCCACGCTGATCCCGCGCCCCGACACCGAGACGCTGGTCGACTGGGCGCTGGAACGGCTGGCCGCGCTGCCCGGCGAGCCCTGCATCGTCGACCTCGGCACCGGCAGCGGCGCCATCGCGCTGGCCCTCAAGGCCGCCTGCCCGCGCGCCCGGGTCACGGCCGTCGACGTCAGCGCCGACGCGCTGGCCGTCGCCCGCGCGAACGGTGAGCGGCTGGCGCTGGACATCGACTGGCGCCACGGCAGCTGGTACGCCCCGCTGGCAGGCGAGCGCTTCGACCTCGTCATCAGCAACCCGCCCTACATCGCCGGCGATGACCCGCACCTGCCCGCGCTGCGCCACGAGCCGCTGAGCGCGCTGACCCCCGGCGGCGATGGGCTGTCCGACTTGCAGGCCCTGATCGACGGCGCGCCCGGCCACCTGCACGCGGGCGGCTGGTTGCTGATGGAACACGGCTGGGACCAGGCCGACGCCATAGCCGCCCGCCTGGCCGCCCAGGGCTTGGCCCACGTGACGCTGCGCCGCGACCTGGCCGGCCGCGCACGCGCCAGCGGCGGCTGCTGGCTGGGGTGATCACGCCACAAGCGGCGCCCGCTCGCGGGTCTGCGTGATGTTTTGCCAGCAGTTCGTCATTCCCTCGAACGAATTGGCGGCGTAGTATCGAATCCCGGTGCCCTCTCGCCCGCACCGCGCAGGAGTCGATCATGTCCCGCCTCGCCCGCGCAGCCATCCTGAGCCTCTCTGCCGTTCTGCCGGCCACCGCCTTCGCCGACCTCACCGCCGGCACGCGCTGGCAGGCCCGCCTGCAACTCAGCAGCGCAGACACCAGCGCCGATGCCACGCCCCGTCTGGGCGGCTCGCGCATCCTCAGTGCCAACCTGCTGGGTGACTACTACCTCACCACCTCGGGCCTCAGCGGCGTCAGTGGCGGCCTGCGCGCCACTGGCGGCGTGCTGCTGGGCGCGGCTGCGATCTCGCAAAGCAGCAGCGGCCTCGCACTGGGCGGCGGCATGCTGTCCGCCGGCAGGCGCAGCGTGTCGCTGAGCCGACTAGACAACGAGGCGCTGGGCCATGGCAGCAGCCTGTCCTACGTGGGCATCGGCTACACCGGCCGCCTGGAGGGCAGCGGCTTGGCCTTCAGCGCCGACCTGGGCCTGATGTCCGGCAATCTGGGCGGCCTGCGCCTGGGGCGCAGCGCGGCCCAGGGCTTCGAGGACGCCATGCGCGACCTGCGCTTCAAGCCCTTGCTGCAGCTGGGCCTGGCCTACAGCTATTGAGCCCGGCCGGCCGCCGTCTCGGATAATCCGGGTTTCCTCACAAACCCGAGATCCCCATGAGCGACGTTCAGCAACGCATTGACGACCTGGTCAAGTCCAACCGCGTCATGCTCTTCATGAAGGGCACGGCCCAGTTCCCGATGTGCGGCTTCTCTGGCCGCGCCATCCAGATCCTGAAGGCTGCCGGCGCCACCGACATCAAGACCTTCAACGTGCTGGAAGACGAGGCCGTGCGCCAGGGCATCAAGGACTACGCCAACTGGCCCACCATCCCGCAGCTCTACATCAACGGCGAATTCGTCGGCGGCTCGGACATCATGATGGAGATGTACGAGTCGGGTGAGCTGCAGCAGGCGCTTTCGGCCGCCTGATGACTCAGAGACTGGTTGTCGGGCTGACCGGCGCCACCGGCGCGGCCTACGCGCTGCGCCTGCTGCGCCGTGCGCGCGAGCTGGGCGTGGAGACCCACCTCGTCGCCACGCCTGCCGGCATCCTGAACGCTCACCACGAGCTGGGGCTGGACCGCTCCTCGCTTGAGGCCGAGGCCAGCCACGCCCACTCGCCCGGCGATGTCGGCGCCTGCATTGCCAGCGGCAGCTTCTCGACCGCCGCAATGGTGGTGTCGCCCTGCTCGATGAAGTCGCTGGCCGCGATCGCGCATGGCCTGGGCGACAACCTGCTGACGCGCGCCGCGGACGTGACGCTGAAGGAGCGTCGCAAGCTCATCCTGATGGTCCGCGAGACGCCGTTCAACCTGGCCCACCTGCGCAACATGGTGGCCGTGACGGAGATGGGCGGCATCTGCTTCCCGCCGCTTCCAGCCTTCTACCACCACCCCAAGAACATCGACGAGATGGTCAATGAGACGGTGGAGCGGGTGCTGGAGCTGGCCGGTATCGCGCAGGCGCAGCCCAAGGTCTGGGCGGGGCTGTAGCACGGCATCGCCCAAGGAGCGTGGCCATTCCGCCGCTGTTGCAGCGTTAGGCTGCGGGCCGGTGCCGCACCATGCCGGCACCATGGTTTCCAGCATCAACAGCGCACTGCTCGGCTATCTGTCCACGCAAGGGCAGGACAGCAGCAAGGCCACCGCGTCCAGCGGCAAGTCGGCCAGCACCACCCTCTCGCCTGCCGCGATGCAGCGGGTGAGCGGTATGGCCAGGAACGCCGGCGCGATCCAGACGCTGGAAGACCGCCAAAAGACGCTTGCCGCTGACCTGCGTGCGGCGATGGAGAAAGCCGGCGTCAAGCTGACCGGCGCCATCGAGTTCACCATCAAGAGCGACGGCAGCGTGGACGTCAAGGGCAGCGAGGCCGACAAGGCCGCCACGCAAGCCTTTCTGAAGGCCGACACCAGCCGGCCCTCGTTCGCCAACCGCATCGCGACGCAGGCCAAGGAGGCGCTGCAGCTGTCGACGACGCTGCAGCAGAGCGCCGCCATCTCGCAGGCTGCCAAGGCGGCCCGGAGCACCGGTGGCGTCATGGCGCTCTACACCTCGCTGATGCAGCAGGCTGGCACGGCCAGCGTCAGCTTCTCGGTGTCCGCGACGGCGAGCACGCTGACCTACCCGGGTTCACTGGCGGCCCGGGCCTGAATCGTCGCTCAGGGCTTGGCGACCACCAATCCACGCCGCTCGAGCAGCGGCTCAATACGCGGCTCCCGGCCCACGAGGTTGCGGAACAACACCATCGCGTCCTCGCTGCCGCCACGCGACAGCAGCTTGGCGCGGAGTGCGTCGCCGTTGGCCCGCTGGAGGCCGCCCTTGGCCTGCAGCCATTCCACGGTGTTGGCGTCCAGCACCTCGCTCCAGATGTAGGCGTAGTAGCCCGCCGCGTAGCCGCCCATGATGTGGCTGAAATACGGCGTGCGGTAACGCGGCGGCACCGGGGCGAAGGCCACGCCCTCTTCCTGCAGCACGCGGGCCTCATCCTCCATCAGCGTGGCGGCCACCGGGGCCTGGCTGGCCTGGTGCAGGCGCTGGTCCAGCAGGGCCGACTGCAGGTAAGACAGCGTCGTGTAGCCCTGGTTGAAGCGCTGGGCACGCGCCACCTTGTCCAGCAACTCGCGCGGCATGGGCGCGCCGGTCTGGTGGTGCTTGGCGTAGTTGGCCAGCACGCTGGGCCAGTCGGCCCAGACTTCGTTGACCTGCGAGGGGTACTCGACGAAATCACGCGGCGTGCGCGCCAGGCTGGGGTAGCGGCTCTTGTTGAACATGCCGTGCAGGGCATGGCCGAACTCGTGGAACAGCGTGTTGACCTCGTCCCAGGTCAGCAGTGTGGGCTGGCCGGCCGGCGGCTTGGGCACGTTGAGGTGGTTGGCAATGACCGGCTGCGTACCCTCCAAGGCGTTCTGCCCCACATAGGCATTCGCCCAGGCGCCACCGCGCTTGGCTGGCCGCGCGTACATGTCGGCGATGAAGATGGCCAGCGGCTTGCCGTCGGTGTCGAAGACGTCATAGACCATCACGTCGTTCTGGTACACCGGCAGGTCCGTACGCCGCTTGAACGTGATGCCGTACAGCTTCTCGGCGGCGAAGAACACGCCGCGCTCCAACACGCTGGTCAACTCCAGGTAGGGCTTGAGCTGGCTCTCGTCGAAGCCGTACTTGGCCGCACGCAGCTTCTCGGCGTAGTAGCTCCAGTCCCAGGCCTGCAGCGCAAAGCTGGGCTGGCCCTTGGCGGCTTGCTCGCGGTCGATGAGCTTCTGCAGCTCGGCAGCCTCCTGCTTGGCCGACGCCAGCGCCGCCGGCGCGAGCTTGCGCAGCAGGGCATTGACGGCAGCCGGCGTGCCTGCCGTCTCGTCCTCCAGCACAAAGGCGGCTGGCGAGGCATGGCCCAGCAGCGCCGCGCGCTCCTGGCGCAAGGCGATCACACGGGCGACCGTCGCGCGCGTGTCGAAGCCATTGCCGCGGGCGCCACGGTCCACCGACGCCCGGTGCAGGCGCTCGCGCAAGGCACGGTTGTGCAGTGCGGCTTCAAAGGGCTGGATGGTGGTGTTGAGCAACGCGATGACGTACTTGCCTTCCAGGCCACGCTTCTTCGCGGCCTCGGCGGCAGCGGCAATCTGGCCAGGGCTCAGGCCGTCCAGCTCCTGCACGCTGTCGACCACCACGGCAGAGTCATTGACCTCGGCCAGCACCGCCTTGCTGAAGCTGGCACCCAGCGTGGCCAGCTCGGCATTGATGGCCCGCATGCGGGCCTTCTGCTCGTCATTGAGCAGTGCGCCGGCGCGCACCATCTCGCGACGGTAGCGCTCGATCAGGCGCTTGGCCTCGGCATTCGGGGCCGCCTTGTCACGGGCGGCGTACAGCGCCTCCACACGCGCAAAAAGCCTGGGGTTGAGCAGCACCGCGTCGCGCTGCGCGGCCAGCTTGGCGGCGTAGTCGGTCTGCAGCTTCTGGCGGGCGGGCGTGACATCGGCACCGATCAGCGCGAACAGCAGCGTCGTCGTGCGGCCCAGCAGCCGGCCGCTTTGCTCCCAAGCCACCAGGGTGTTTTCGAAGGTCGGCGCGGCGGGGTTGTCCGCGATGGCCTGGATCTCGACCAACTGCTCGGCCATGCCGCGATCCAGCGCCGGCGCGAAGTGCTCGTCGCGCACCTTGTCGAACTGCGGGTACTGCAACGGCAGCGGGCTGAGCGTCAGCAGCGGGTTGCCGGCGGGGGTCTGGGCCTGGCTCAGGCCGGCGGCCAGCAGGACGGACAGGAGCAGGGGCGCGAAGCGTTTGGCAGCGGGCATGGGGTGGTGTCTTGTGGACGAAGTCCTCAAGCCTAACCGGCCTGCGCCTGCGGGCCGAAAGCCATGCGCAGACGGCGCGCTAACGCTCGCCGGGCAGCAGCCACTGGCGCCGCGCAGCAAACACGGCGTTGGGGTACTCCGCGCGGCCACGGCTGCCGTTGTAGCGGCCTAGCGCCAGGAACAGGTCGCCCTTCTCCCGATCCAGATAGTGCCGCAGGATCACGCAGCCGAAACGCAGGTTGGTCTGCATATGGAACAGCGTCGAGGCGTTGCCGTCGCCGATCACGCGCGTCCAGAACGGCATGACCTGCATGTAGCCACGCGCGCCGGCCGTGCTGATCGCGTACTTGCGAAAGCCGCTCTCGACCTGGATCAGCCCCAGCACCAGCCCGGGCTCCAGGCCCGCGCGCTTGGCCTCGTACCAGACCGTCTCCAGGAACTCGATGCGGATCTGCGTCTCGGTCTTGCGCTTCTTGAGACGCTCGCTCATCTCGCCCAGCCAGCGCAGGTAGGCTACGCGCGCGTTGGGGTCGTCGAACCGCGGGCGCGGCGGTGCGGCCTGCGCGATGGAGGCGCTGAGCGCCGAGCGGATGGAGTCGGCCAGCGGCTCCTCCACCTGCGCCCCGGCCCGCGCCAGCAGCGGCGCGCCCAGCCCGACCAGCAGCAGAAGCCGGCGCTTCAAAGCTTGAGCTTGCCCTTCAGGTGGGCCACGATGTCCGCCACGGCCACCTTGGTCGCCGCCTCATCGCGGCGGCCCTGGTACTCGACCTGGCCTTCCTTGAGGCCGCGATCGCCCAACACCACGCGATGCGGCACGCCGATCAATTCCCAGTCCGCGAACATCGCGCCCGGGCGCTCACCGCGGTCGTCCAGCAGCACGTCCACGCCCAGCGCCTTCAGCTCACCGTAGAGCTTGTCGGCGGCGACCTTGACGTCCTCGCTGCGATCCGCGCCGATGGGGCAGACGACGACCGTGAACGGTGCGATCGAGTCCGGCCAGATGATGCCGCGCGCATCGTGGTTCTGCTCGATGGCGGCACCCAGGATGCGGGTCACGCCGATGCCGTAGCAGCCCATCTCCAGCAGCGCGGGCTTGCCGTTGACGTCCAGGAAGGTCGCGTTCATCGCGGCCGAGTACTTGGTACCCAGGTAGAACACATGGCCCACCTCGATGCCGCGCTGGATGGCGAGCACGCCTTTGCCGTCGGGCGACGGATCACCGGCGACAACGTTGCGAATGTCGGCCACGACATCGGGCTCGGGCAGGTCACGGCCCCAGTTGACGCCGGTGAAGTGGAAGTCCACCTCGTTGGCACCGCAGACGAAATCGGCCATGTTGGCTACCGTGCGATCGGCGACGATCTTCAACGGCGCCTTCAGGCCGATGGGGCCCAGATAGCCGGGCTTGCAGCCGAAGTGCGCGTCGATCTCGGCGCCCGTCGCGAAGCGGAAGCCGCCCTTCAGGCCTTCGACCTTGCCGGCCTTGACTTCGTTGAGCTCATGGTCGCCACGCACCAGCAGCAGCCAGACCTGACTCTTGACGATAGTGCCGTCCTTGTCCAGCTCGTCAGTAGCCAGCACCAGCGACTTGACGGTCTGCGCCAGCGGCAGGCCCAGCAGTTCAGCGACATCAGCGCAGGTGCTCTTGCCCGGCGTAGGCGTCTTGACCAGCGGCTGAGTCGCCGCCCCACGTTCAGCCGTCAGCGCCACGCCTTCGGCCAGCTCGATGTTGGCCGCGTAGTCGCTGGTGGGGCAGTAGACGATGGCGTCCTCGCCGGTCTCGGCGATGACCTGGAACTCGTGCGAGCGGTCGCCGCCGATGGCGCCGGTGTCGGCCGCTACGGCGCGGTACTCCAGGCCGAAGCGCTCGAAGATCTTGCAGTAGGCCGCGTACATGTTGTCGTAGCTGCGGCCGGCGGACTCCACGTCACGGTCGAAGGAGTAGGCGTCCTTCATCGTGAACTCGCGGCCACGCATCAGGCCGAAGCGCGGACGGCGCTCGTCGCGGAACTTGGTCTGGATGTGATAGAAGTTTTTCGGCAGCTGGCGGTAGGAGCGCAGCTCCTGGCGGGCGATGTCGGTGATGACTTCCTCGCTCGTCGGCTGCACGATGAAGTCACGGCCATGGCGATCCTTCACGCGCAGCAGCTCCGGGCCCATCTTGTCGAAGCGGCCGGTCTCCTGCCACAGCTCGGCGGGCTGGATGACGGGCATCAGGCACTCGACAGCACCAGCCGCGTCCATCTCCTCGCGGATGATCTTCTCAACCTTGCGGATCACCCGCAGGCCCATGGGCATGTAGTTGTAAATGCCGGCGCCCAGGCGCTTGATCATGCCCGCGCGCATCATCAGCTTGTGGCTGACGATCTCCGCGTCCGCGGGCGCTTCCTTGAGGGTGGAGATGAAGAACTGGGAGGCTTTCATGGCGGGGCTGGAATGCGAAGGCCGGGTGAAAACCCGGCCAAGTCACGACAAAAAGGAGAGAAATCTTCGGGTTAGCGAGGGCGCTACCGCGATCGCGGCCCGATGCAATAATCGAACCAACTAGAGATTTGAGGTTGATTATGCTCGACCGTGAAGGCTTCCGCCCCAACGTCGGCATCATCCTGCTCAACCAGCGCAACGAGGTGTTCTGGGGCAAACGCATCCGGACGCATTCGTGGCAGTTCCCGCAAGGGGGCATCAAACACGGTGAGACGCCAGAGCAGGCGATGTTCCGAGAGCTCCACGAAGAAGTGGGGCTCACACCAGAGCATGTGCGCATCCTTGCGCGAACGCGTGACTGGCTACGCTATGAAGTGCCTGAGCATTTCATCCGACGCGACGCGCGCGGCCACTACCGCGGCCAGAAGCAGATCTGGTTCCTGCTGCAGATGGCCGGGCGCGACTCCGACGTCAACCTGCGCGCCACTGATCACCCCGAGTTCGACGCCTGGCGCTGGAACGAGTACTGGGTGCCGCTGGAAGCCGTCATCGAGTTCAAGCGCGGCGTCTACGAGATGGCGCTGACCGAGCTCGCCCGCTTCTTGCCCCGCATCAACCACCACAACCGCTATCTGCGCGCCGGCATGCGGCCGGCCCATCGGGAACGGCACAGCGCGCCCGCGCCACTGGATGCGGCGCCCGCCAAAAGCGATCCACCGGCCTGACCTGCCAGGTGGCGCGGGGCGAGCCCGCCTAGCGAAGCACCAGGTTGTCGCGGTGGATCAGTTCCGGCTCGGCCGCATAACCCAGCAGGCTCTCGAATTCCGATGATGGCTTGCGTGCGATGAGCCGCGACTCGGCGCCCGAGTAGTTCGCCAGCCCACGCGCCAGCTCGGTGCCATCCGGCGCCAGCACGGCGATGACGTCGCCGCGGTGGAAGTCACCCTGCACCTCGGTGACGCCGATGGGCAGCAGGCTCTTGCCCTCGCCTCGCAGCTTGGTCACGGCACCGGCGTCCACCGTCACGGCGCCGCGCATCTGCAGGTGATCGACCATCCACTGCTTGCGCGCCTGCAGCTTGGCGGTGGCGGCGTGCAGCGCCGTGCCGATTGCCTCGCCGCGCGCCAGTCGCAGCAGCACGTCGGGCTCACGCCCCCAGGCGATGACGGTCCCCGCGCCGCTTCCGGAGGCCCGCTTGGCCGCGAGGATCTTGGTCAGCATGCCGCCGCGGCCGATGCTGGACCCGGCGCCGCCGGCCATCAACTCCAGCTCGGGATCGCCGGCTTGGGCGTTGTCGATAAAGCGGGCGTTCGGGTCCTTGCGCGGGTCGGCCGAATACAGGCCGCGCTGATCGGTCAGGATGACCAGCGCATCGGCCTCGACAAGGTTGGCCACCAGCGCGCCCAGCGTGTCGTTGTCGCCGAACTTGATTTCGTCATTGACGACCGTGTCGTTCTCGTTGATGACCGGCAGCACGCTGTGCGCCATCAGCGTCAGCAGCGTCGAGCGCGCGTTCAGGTAGCGCTCGCGGTCGGCCAGATCGGCGTGCGTCAGCAGCACCTGCGCGCTGTGCATGCCATGTGCGCTGAGCTGGCTCTCGTACATCTGCGCCAAGCCCATCTGGCCGACCGCAGCGGCGGCCTGCAGCTCATGCAGTTCCTTGGGCCGTGTCGTCCAGCCCAGGCGCTTCATGCCCTCGGCAATCGCGCCGCTGGACACCATGACCAGCTCACGCCCCTCGCCCGCCAAGGCCGCCAGCTGGCGGCTCCAGTTCGCAATCGCCTCGGCATCCACGCCGCGGCCCTCGTTGGTGACGAGGCTGGAACCGACTTTGACAACGATACGGCGCGCGCTGGACAGCAAACTCATTCGGCAGGATCAGGGGAATCGAAACGGACATCGCGCTCTTCGATGACGCGCTGCTCGGCGGCAACGTGGTCGTAGATCGCATGGATCAGCGGCTGGCAGCCTTCGCGGGTCAGTGCCGAGATCTCGAAGACCGGGCCCTTCCACTTGTAGCGCTTGACGAAGTCCTTCACGCGCGCAGCGCGCTCGTCATCGGGCACCATGTCCAGCTTGTTCAGAACCAGCCAGCGCGGCTTGGCGTGCAGCTCGGCGTCGTACTTCTTCAGTTCCGCGACGATGGCCTTGGCTTCCTTGACGGGATCGACCTCGGGGTCGAACGGTGCCAGGTCGACGACATGCAGCAGCAGCCGCGTGCGCTGCAGATGGCGCAGGAACTGGTGGCCCAGGCCGGCGCCTTCCGCCGCGCCCTCAATGAGGCCGGGAATGTCGGCGACAACGAAGCTCTTCTCCGGCGCGACGCGAACGACCCCCAGGTTGGGGTGCAGCGTCGTGAACGGATAGTCGGCGATCTTCGGCCGGGCGTTGGAGACCGCCGTGATCAGCGTGGACTTGCCCGCGTTTGGCTGACCCAGCAGGCCCACGTCGGCCAGCACGCGCAGCTCCAGCCGCACCTTCTTGATCTCACCCGGCCAGCCCGGCGTCTTCTGCCGCGGCGCGCGATTCGTCGACGTCTTGAAATGCAGGTTGCCGAAGCCGCCGTCGCCGCCCTTGCACAGCAGGATGCGCTCGCCCTGCTCCAACAATTCGCCAATGACGGACTCGGTTCCCAGGTCCGTGATGATGGTGCCGACCGGCATGCGCAGCACGATGTCGTCGGCGGCTGCACCGAAGCAGTCAGAGCCTCGCCCGGCCTCGCCGTTGCGCGCCTCATGGCGGCGCGCGTAGCGGTAGTCGATCAGCGTATTCAGGTTGCGGTCGGCCTCGGCCCAGACGCTGCCACCCTTGCCGCCATCACCACCGTCGGGCCCGCCAAACGGAATGAACTTTTCGCGGCGAAAGCTCGCGCAGCCAGCTCCACCGTTCCCGGCGGCAACATCGATGGTGGCTTCGTCAACGAATTTCATGGCGTTTGGCCATCGTAATGGCTGGGTTGAATCCGGCGCACCGTCGTGCAACGCGCCAGACTTCAGAAATGACAAAGCCCCGGCAGGCCGGGGCTCGTGTGTCGGGCGATGTGTTCGCCCGCAATCGCTGTTGCCTTAGGCAGCCAGCGGGGTCACGACAACCGTCGAACGGTTGTTGGCGCCCTTGACGGTGAAGCTCACGTGGCCATCAACCAGCGCGAACAGCGTGTGGTCCTTGCCGATGCCGACGTTGACGCCGGGGTGGAACTTCGTGCCGCGCTGGCGGACGATGATCGAGCCAGCGGAGATCAGTTCACCGCCGTAAGCCTTGACGCCCAGCATCTTGGGCTTGGAGTCGCGGCCGTTCCGTGTAGAACCGCCGCCCTTTTTCTGTGCCATGTTTAGCTCCTAGAAATTAGCGTAAGAAGAGGTTGGGATCAGCCGTTCACCGCGCTGATTTCCAGCTCGGTGTAGTTCTGGCGATGGCCCTGGCTCTTCTTGTAGTGCTTGCGACGGCGCAGCTTGAAGATGCGAACCTTGTCGTGCTTGCCATGGCTGACAACCGTGGCGCTGACGGTGGCACCAGCCACCAGCGGCGCGCCAACGGTCAGGCCGTCGCCGCTACCAACAGCCAGCACTTGGTCCAGAGTGACCACAGCGCCAACTTCAGCGTCGAGCAGCTCGACCTTGATCTTCTCGCCGGCAGCAACCTTGTATTGCTTGCCGCCAGTCTTGATGACTGCGTACATAAACTTCCTTTCACACCCGAAGGTGCATCACCGAACTGCCGCCGCAGCTTGAGCCACCGCGCTTTGTTCAGCCTTTTTGTGGGTTTTTGATGCTCTCAGCAACATCGCACACACCAGTACGCCAGGCACACGAATTGCAAAGAGCCCGCGAGTATACCCGCATCTTTACGCCAAGAGCAATGCGGGCCCTCGCGCGGACCGACAACATCAAGCCAGACAAGCGCCACGAACAATGCAACGGCGGTCACTACAATCGCGAATTTCTTCGCTTGAGAGACAAGAGTGCGCGTCGAGTCTGCCTCGCCCCCACCCCAAATTGCCGAGGCACTCGCCCTGCTGACCGCCGAAATGGCGCAGGTCGACGCAGTGATCGCGCAGCGCCTGAGCTCCGAGGTCGCGCTGATCGACCAGATCGCCCAATACATCGTGCATGCCGGCGGCAAGCGCATGCGCCCCAAGCTCGTGCTGCTGTTCGCCAATGCACTGGGCTTCGAGGGCGCAGCGCGCCTTGAACTGGCGGCCGTCGTCGAGTTCATCCACACCGCCACGCTGCTGCATGACGACGTCGTCGACGAATCGTCGCTGCGTCGCGGCAAGCCGACCGCCAACGCACTGTTCGGCAACGCCGCCAGCGTATTGGTGGGCGACTTCCTGTACTCGCGCGCTTTCCAGATGATGGTCTCGGTCGACCGCATGCGCGTGCTGGAAGTGCTGGCCGAGGCGACCAACGTCATCGCCGAGGGAGAGGTCCTGCAGTTGATGAACATGCACGACCCCGACATCACCGTCGAGAGCTACCTGCGCGTCATCCGCTTCAAGACCGCCAAGCTGTTCGAAGCCAGCGCGCGACTGGGCGCTGTGCTCGCGAATGCGTCACCCGAGATCGAAGACGCCTGCGCCGGCTACGGGCGCGCACTGGGCACGGCGTTCCAGCTCATCGACGACGTGCTGGACTACGAAGGTGATACGCACGAACTCGGCAAGAACATCGGCGATGACCTGCGCGAAGGCAAGACGACGCTGCCGCTGCTGATCGCGATGGAACGCGCCACGCCGGAGCAACGCGCGCTGTTGCGCCACGCTATCGAGGAAGGCGAGCTCGACAAGCTGCAGGACATCGTCGCCATCGTGCGCTCCACAGGCGCACTGGAATCCACCCGCGAAGCCGCCCGCACTGAGGCGCAGCACGCCGGAGAGTGCCTCAAGCTGCTGCCTCGCAACAAGTGGTCAGAATCTCTGCTAGAATTCGCAATTCAGTCAGTTGAGCGCCACTCCTGAAGTGGTAATCAGCAAAGGCATCGGGGTGTAGCTTAGCCTGGTAGAGCGCTACGTTCGGGACGTAGAGGCCGGAGGTTCGAATCCTCTCACCCCGACCAGGCAAAAAACGGAAAAGCCCAAGTGAATCAAGCACTTGGGCTTTTTTACTTTTGATCGGCATTCATGTCGTTTTAGAGCAAATCCCCCGGGTCGTTGTCCCAAATTTGTCCCATTGCTCTGCACCGCCATGAATGCCGGGCGCGCAGGCATGTCGGCCTAGCCTTTGACACTCGACCATCAAGACGCTACGGTTCGCGTGCAGCCATGAACAACGATTCAAAGCGACGCCAGTGACCAGCATTCACGACCTCAAGCAAGTTCGCAGCGCGGCCATGCTCGTCGCTGGTGTTGCTTGCGCACTGGGGTTTGCCGGCAGCCTGGCGGGGATGCTTGGTGACCAATTGCGGTGCATTGTTGACACCGCTGGCCGAGGCGGTGGGCCGCTACGTGCTTCGAGCGCACAAGGTCCACGGCGACGACACACCGATCCGCGCGCTGGGCGGCAAGGGCAACAAGGCCCACACGGGTCGGCTGTGGGTTTATGTTCGCGATGACCGCCCCAGCGGCGACCAGGCGCCGCCGGCGGTGTGGTTCCAATACTCTGCCGACCGCAAGGGCGAGCACACTGCGCGGCACCTGAAGAACTTCCAAGGCGTGCTGCAAGCCGACGCGTTCGCCGGCTAGAACGCGATCTACAAAGACGGCCGGGTCACGGAGGCTGGGTGTTGGAGCCACGCCCGCAGAAAGCTGTGGGACCTGCACGTCAAACAGCAGCGCCTGCCGGGCACGCTGGCGCACCAGGGCTTGGTGCGCATTGGCGAGCTGTTCAAGGTCGAGGCCGAGGTGAACGGGCGCTCGGCACTGCGACGACGACGAATGCGCCAGGTGCGCTCGGTGCCTGTACTTAGGGAGCTCAAATCCTGGATGAACGAGACGTTGGCGCAGGTGTCGGCGAAGTCGCCGCTGGCCTTGGCCATCGGCTACTCCTTGAGCAACTGGACGGCGCTGACGAACTTCGTTGATGACAGGCGTATTGACGCGCACGACAACACGGCTGAGCGCGCCCTGCGTGGCGTGGCGATCGGCAGAAAGAACTACCTGCACGTGGGCTCAGACGTGGGCGGCCAGACCGCAGCGGTCATGTACACGTTGCTGGGCACGGCCAAGCTGAACGGCATCAACCCGCAGCGCTACCTGCGTCACGTCCTGGAGCGCATTGCTGACCAGCCGAGCAACCGCATCGACGAGCTGCTGCCATGGGTGGTTGCGGCGAAGTGGGCGCAAGAGGCTGCCTCCGCGACCGAGGTTCAAGCGCTGCCAATGGCCGCCTGAGCAACGGTCGCACCTGGCAGCCGAACCAGGCGTCGTTCAGTAAAGTGGGCGCCATGAGCCAGTCCACCCTGTTCGAGCCCGGCGCATCGACGCTGGCCTACCAAATCTACGTCGAGCTCGAGCGGGTCAAGCCCAAGGTGTGGCGGCGCTTCCTCGTGCCCGACACGATCGAGCTGCCTCGTCTTCACGTGACGCTGCTGTGGGGCACGGGGTGGGATGGCGGCCACATCCACGAGTTCGAGTTCGCAGACGCCAACTACGTAGCGCAGGAGCCCAACTCAGAGTTGCCGGACGACGCGCTGGACGAGGAAGGAGTGACGCTGCGACAGGCGCTGGGCCGCAGCAGGTCGTTCCGCTATGTCTACGACTACGGCGACGCCTGGTGGCACAAGGTCAAGGTCGAGAAGGTCGTCGAACTCGACGCACCGATTGCGCTGGCGATTTGCATCGGAGGCGAGAACGCATGCCCGCCAGAGGACATCGGCGGAGCTGGTGGGTACGAAGAATTCCTGGAGATCATGGCCGACCCGGCGCATCCGGAGTACGCCGAGAAAAAGGAATGGATCGGCCGCGACTTCGACCCGAAGGAGTTCAGCATCGAAGAGACCAACCGCCGCCTCACGCCAGAGGTCTACTGATCGTCGCGGGTAGTGGTCGGACTATTACACTGGAGCGCCGCAACGACTACTACGAGCAGCTTGAGCGCGCCCAGCGCGGCGGGCTCGATGTGACCGACTGGGTGTTGTGGTTCTTGCATCAGGTCCAGGTGTCATGCGAGGAGGCATCTAGGACCGTCGACGACACTTTGGCCAAAGCGAGGTTCTGGATGGACCACAGCAACAAGGCCCTGAGTGAGAGTCAACGCAAGGTCGTGAACCTGCTGCTCGACGCTGGCCCCACGGCTTCGAAGGTGGGATGAGCACCAAGAAATACGAGAGCATCGCAGGCACTTCCCGCGCCACGGCGTCGCGAGAGCTCATCGAGTTGGAAGACCTCAATTTGCTTGCCCGGGCAGGCGCTGGGCGCTCGACACGGTACTACGTGAACCTGCTTGGTTGGGGTCCTGACGAGGCGGTCTAGACTCGCCTCCGATGCAGTATCAAACCGGTTGCAGCAAACTGGCCAAACCTCTCTCGCTTCCACTATCAAGCCAGAGCACGTTGCGTCAATTTCGCGGCAGCGGGCTCGCTTGCCCCGTCACTGAACAACTTCCTCTAGAGGCCATCAGGCGAACAAACCGCGCCCTCGGTTTCTGAACTCGCGCCGCCGTCCGAAGAATGCCTCCATCCGTCCTTCCGGGGACGACTTGCTGGAGCAAACATGGCCTTTCGCCTGGGTGTGGACGTGGGCGGCACGTTCACCGATCTACTGCTGTTCAACGACACTGACGGACGCTTCTGGCGGCACAAGACGCCGTCCACGCCGCATGACTCGTCCGAGGGCATCCTCAACGGCGTGAACGCCATCTGCGACAAGGCGGGCATCGCGCCGTCGCAGGTCGAGTTCTTCCTGCACGGCACGACCGTGGCCACCAACGCGGTGCTGGAGGGCAAGGGCGCACGCGTCGGGCTGGTGACGACCGAGGGCTACCGCCAGATCATGCAGATCGCGCGCAGCTTCGTGCCGGGCGGCCTGGCCGGCTGGATCGTCTGGCCCAAGCCCGAGCCGCTGGCCGCGCTGCAGGACACCTTCGAAATCACCGGCCGCATGGACGCCGAGGGCCGCGAGACCGCCCCCATCGACGAGGCGCAGATCCGCCAGGTGCTGACCACGCTGCGCGACGCCGGCATTCAGGCGCTGACCGTCAGCCTCATCAACGCCTACCTGAACGGCGCGCACGAGAAGCGCGTCGGCGAACTGGCCGCGGAGATCATGCCGGACGTGCCCATCTCGCTGAGCCATGAGGTGCTGCCCGAGATGCAGGAGTACGAACGCACGCTGACCACGGTGGCCAATGCCAGCATGCGCCCGGTCGTCGGCAAGTACGTGCGGAACCTGCGCGACAAGCTGCGCGGCGCCGGCATGAGCGGCTCGCTGAGCCTGCTGCGCTCCGACGGCGGCCTGATGTCGTCCGAGAAGTCCGAGTTGCAGCCGGTCAACCTGCTGATGTCCGGCCCGGCCGGCGGCGTTACGGGTGCCATCTGGGTGGGCCGCAACGCCGGCATCAAGAACATCCTGACGCTGGACGTTGGCGGCACGTCCACGGACGTCGCGCTGATCGAGAACCTGGACGCGCGCCGCCAGCGCAGCACCGAGGTGGCCCACCTGTCGGTGCGCGCATCGGCGCTGGACGTGAAGACGGTGGGTGCTGGTGGCGGCTCCATCGCCTACGTGCCCGAGCTGACCAAGGCGCTGCGCGTCGGCCCGCAGTCGGCTGGCGCCGTGCCCGGCCCGGTGGCCTACCAGAAGGGCGGCACGCAGCCGACCGTGACCGACGCCAACGTCGTGTTGGGCTACCTGCCGGAGAACCTGCTGGGCGGCACCTTCAAGCTGGACCGCGAAGGCGCCAAGAAGGCGGTGCAGGGCATCGCCGACGCGCTCGGCATCGGCCTGATGGAAGCCGCACGCGGCATCATTGACATCGTCAACGAGAACATGTTCGGCGCGCTGCGCATGATCTCGGTGCAACAGGGCTACGACCCGCGCGACTTCGCGCTGATGGGCTTCGGTGGCGCCGGCCCGCTGCACGTCAACGCGGTGGCGCGGCTGATGGGCTCGTGGCCCGCGATCTCGCCGGTGTCTCCGGGCGTGCTGTGCGCACTTGGCGACGCGACGACGCGCATGCGCACGGAGACCGCTCGCAGCTTCTCGCGCCGCGTGGCGGAGACGAACGAAGAATCGGTCATCACGCTACTGTCCGAGATGGCCGAGCAGACCCGCGCCGAGCTGCGCGCCGAGGGCATCGCCGACGCCGACATCACCAGCCTGTTCGAGCTGGACGTGCGCTACGAAGGCCAGGCCTTCGAGGTGCCGCTGTCCATCGACCCAGACACGCTGCGCCGTGACGGTCTGGCCGGCGTCACCGCCCGCTTCGACGCCGAGCATCTGCGTCTGTTCACGTTCAACATGGACTCGGCCCATGAGCTGGTCAACCTGCGCGCCGTGGCCATGGGCCCGGCGCTGGAGCTGCCTGCGCCGCCGCTGGCCAAGAGCGACGGCAACGTCGCGCGCGCCAAGGTCCGCGACCACCAGCTGTGGGCCGGCGGGCAGATGGTGCCCGCCGTCATCTACGACCGCGCCAGGCTGCTGGCCGAGGACGTGATCCCCGGCCCGGCCATCGTCGTCGAGATGGACTCGACCACGCTGATCGAAGCCGGCTGCGTCGGCACCGTCGACCACGTCGGCAACATCCTGATCCACCTGGCCTGACGAGGACAACCCACCATGCCCGCACAAATCATCCAGGCCAACGCCAAGCCTTTCAACAAGGTCGCCGTCGATCCGGTGACGCTGGACATCATCGAGAACGCGCTGCGCAATGCCCGCATCGAGATGGACGCGACGCTGGTGCGCACCGCCATGTCGCCCGGCATCCGCGAACAGGGCGACGCCTTCCCGCTGATTGCCGACCACCAGGGCAAGATGATCGTCGGCCAGTTCGGTTCGTACATCGGCCCCTTCCTGGACGGCTATGACGGCACCGTCGAGGACGGCGACCTGATCTTCCTGTCCGACCCCTATTCGGTTGGCGGCGCCATCAGCCACTGCAACGATTGGCTGGTGCTGCTGCCGGTGTTCAAGGACGGCCGACTGATCGCCTACACCTCGATGTTCGGCCACCAGAGCGACATCGGCGGCATGGTGCCCGGCTCCATGCCCATCCACGCCACCGAGATCTTCCAGGAAGGCGTGCGCATCCCGCCCGTCAAGATCTGGAAGAAGGGCGAGTACAACGAGGACCTCATCAAGCTGGTGATGCACCAGTCCCGCACGCCTGACTGGTGCAAAGCCGACCTGAACGCGCTGATCGCATCGTGCCGCGTGGCCGCGCACCGCGTCGTCGAGATGGTCACGCGCTTCGGCGACGACGTGTTCGTGTCGGCCACCGGGATGCTGCTGGAGCGCAATCACCGCGCGATGAAGCACCTGATCGAGAACTCCATCGGCGAGGAGAAGGTGTCCTTCGAGGACTACGTCTGCGACGACGGCCTGGGCTACGGCCCCTACAAGATCAAGTGCACGATGTGGCGTGAGAACGGGCGCGTGGTGCTGGACTTCGACGGCACCGATCCGCAGTCGCAGGCGTCGATCAACATGCTGCTGAACGAAAACATGATGCGCATGTTCTTCGGCATCTACATGATCATGGTGTTCGACCCCCAGATCCTGTTCAACGACGGCTACTACGACCTGATCGACGTGCGCGTGCCGGAAGGCTCGCTGCTGAAGCCCAAGTTCCCGGCCGCGCTGTCGGGCCGCACCCATGTGCTGGGCCGGCTGTTCGACATCCTGGGCGGGCTGCTGGGCCAGAAGACGCCGGAGTTCCTGAACGCCGCCGGCTTCTCTTCGTCGCCCCACCTGTTCTACGCGGGCACCGACAGCAACGGCAAGTGGTTCCAGCTGTTCCAGATCGGCTTCGGCGGCATCCCCGGCCGCCCGCTGGGCGACGGCCCCGACGGCCACTCGCTGTTCCCCGGCTTCACCAACGTGCCCAACGAGTTCCTGGAGCGCTACTTCCCGCTGGAGATCCTGCGCTACGAGACCGTGACCGACTCCGGCGGCGCGGGCCTGCACCGCGGCGGTAACGGCATCAACATGGTCTACCGCTTCCTGGAGCCGGGCACCATCGCCATCCACGACGACCGCTGGTTCGTGCCGCCCTGGGGCGTCAACGGCGGCCTGCCGGGCAAACGCGCCAGGAAGATCCTCACCAAGGCGGACGGCACGCAGGTCGTCGTCGGCAACAAGCTGGAGGGCTATCCGGTCGAGGCTGGCGACAGCCTGCAGTTCATCACTTGGGGCGGAGGCGGCTGGGGCGACCCGCTGGCGCGCGACCCCGGCTTGCTGGCCAAGGAGCTGAAGCAGGGCCTGGTCAGCGTGCAGGGCGCGCGGGACTACGGCGTGGTGCTGGTGGGCGATGAGGTGGATGCGAAAGCCACCGAGGCGCTTCGCGCCGAGATGCGCGCCGCGCGCGGCGAGTTCGGCACCTTCAACTTCGGGCCCGACATCCAGACGCTGCGCGAGCGCTGCCTGGAGGAGACCGGCCTGCCGGCGCCCGAGCAGCCGGTGTGGTCCGCCGGGCGGGCGAGCGCGGCGGCCTGACCCGGGTTGGCCTGCACATGGGGCAGCGCTGCGCAAGCAGCGCTGCCCGTTTTTTATCGTGACTTCAATAGGCAGCCTGGTAGATGGCCAGCGCGTCCGCCTCCAGCACATCGCGCGGGTTGTTGCCCAGCAAGCGCGTCTGCAGCATCGCATCGGCCGCGAGCTGGGACAGCGCGTCGGCGCCAATGCCGTGATCGCGCAGTCGCGTCTGCATGCCCGTGGCGGCGATCAAGGCCTCCAGATGGCGGATGAGTGCGGCTGCCTTGCTGCCATCGCTGCCCTGCACGCCGGGCAGCAGCCGGTCGGCCAGCGTGGCATAGAGCGCAGCGGCGGTCAGTGCGTTGAAGCGCAGCACATGGGGCAGCACCAGCGCGTTGCTCAGCCCGTGCGGCAGATGGAAGCGCCCACCCAGCGGATAGGCCAGTGCATGCACGGCGGCAACCGGGGCGTTGGCAAAGGCCTGGCCCGCCAGCAGCGCACCCAGCAACATGGCTTCCCGCGCCTGCAGGTCGTGGCCGTTCTCGCAGGCGGGCAGCAGGTGGGTCGACAACAGCTCCAGCGCCTGCAAGGCCAGCAGGTCCGACATGAAGTTCTTCTTGTGCCGGCTGGTGAAGGCCTCGATGGCATGCACCATCGCATCGATGCCGGTGGCCGCCGTGAGGCCGCGCGGCATGCCGACGGTCAGCGTCGCGTCGACGATGGCCATGTCGGCATAGAGCTGGCGCGAGACGATGCCGCTCTTGGTGGTGCTGCCGGTGGTGACGATGGCGACGGGCGTGACCTCGGACCCGGTGCCGGCCGTGGTGGGCACCTGCACCAGTGGCAGACGCTCGCCAAGCACCTTGTCGATGCCGTAGATGTCGGCCAGCGTCTGGCGCCCTGCGAGCAGCACAGCGACGAGCTTGGCCACGTCCATCGACGACCCGCCGCCCAGGCCCACCACCAGGTCGGTGCCGAACTCGCGCGCACGCGCGGTGACGGCGTCCACGACATGGTCGGGCGGGTCGGCCTGCACGTCGTCCACGATCAGCACCTTCAGCCCCGAGGACGTGAGGCTGGACAGCGCCGGCTCCAGCAGTCCGCTGCGGTACAGGAAGGCGTCGGTGACGACGCAGACGCGGGTGGCCGCAAAGCGCTGCGTCAGCAGGCCGCCGAGCTGCGCGCTGGCGCCGCGCTCGACCACCAGATGAGGAACGGTCTGGAAGGAGAAAGCTTGCAAGGTCTGCCTCTGGGTGAAGTTGGCATGGCGGGCGTGGCGTGCCCGGGCGGGGTCAGTTTGTGCGTGTCGTCGCGGCTGCGGCCATCGGCGGCGGCACTCTCTCCACACAGTGGAACGGTCGCGGCGACCTTGTCACCCCTACAAAGAGGCCCGCCTCTGTCCATGTGGTTGACCGCACTGTCCGCATTGCGGGCAGTCGATTCGGGCCTCGGGTTTTTTCGGACGCTGCGGCATGTGGCTTGCGAGACATTGGTTTCAACCCGCCCTGCGGAGCCGTCGCAGCAGGGCCGACTCACATCGCATGCATCCGGAGATGTCATCATGGAAAGAAGTGTCCCCATCCGCTCCGTCAGCCGCAGCATCGCTGTCCTGCAGGCCATCAACCGCGGCGAATGGCTGACGGTGATGGAAATCTCCAAGGCAGTCGACCTGCCCTATCCCACCACCTTCCGCATCATCCAGACGCTAATGCACGAAGGCCTGGTGGCGTGCGAAGCCAGTTGCAAGCGCTATCGCGTCACCGCGCTGGTGCAGTCGCTGGCGCTGGGCTACACAGACCATGGCAACCTCATTTCACTGGCACGTCCGCGCATGGTCGAGCTGACGCAGAAGCACGCCTGGCCAATCTCGCTGACGACCCATGTGGGCCGCAGCATGATCGTGCGGGACTCGACGCACACGCTCAGCTCGCTGACCTTCTGCAACTACGCACCAGGCTATAGCCTGCCACTGCTGGAATGCGCCTCCGGGCATGCATTCCTGGCCCACATTGGTGCCGAGGAGCGGCTGAGCCTGTTGACGGGCCTGGAAGCCTATGACCGCCGAACGCCCATGCTGGACATGTTCAAGTCCGAGCGCCTCGTGCAGAACGTCCGCGAGAACGGCTACGCGACCTGGGAGCGCAATCCTCACACGCAGTTCCCCGGAAAAACTTCCTCGATCGCCGTGCCGGTGTTCGACAAGGGCGCGGTGGTGGCCACGTTGACGCTGGTGTTCTTCGCCACCGCCCTGCCGATGGCCGAGGCCGTGCGCCGCTATGCCGACGATCTGAAGGCCGCAGCCCGCGAGCTGTCCCTGCAACTGGCCGCTCCGGCCTCGGTCAACCAGCCCGCCACCGAGGCGCTGGCAGTGGCCTGAGGGAGCGGGCGGCGCCACAGGGCGCCGCGTTCAGGCTGTCGCTGCCTGCGGCCTCAGCAGACGCAACAGCGTGCCCACATCTGGCGACAGATCCAGGCTCCACAAGGCTTGCAGCACCTCGCCGGCGCGCTGGGGCAGCACCAGGTCGTTGGCGGCGGCGCGAAACAGCTCGCAGAGCTGCGAGTCACTCGGCGGCGCGCCCTTGGTACCGAGGAAGGCGGGCACGTCCACGTGCTCGCGCGAACCGTCATCGAACCAGGCCGTCAGCGAGCAGGCCTGCACGCCGGCGCAGTCGGTATCGGCCCGCAGCGCCACCTTGTCCGCAAGGCCGCGCATCGCGGCGTCCGCCACGCAGGCGGGCTGGCGCTCGTCCACCGTGAACTGGCCCAGCCGCCAGCTGGCCGCAACGCAGTGCTGCAGCGAGAGTGCCGTGCCAGCGCCCGTGCCCGCCGCCTGCTGCTCGGCGAGTTGCCACGCCACCGGAGATATCGTGAGTTGCAAGGCCTGCGGCTCTCGCCCGGCGCACAGGCCACGCAGCACCAGCGTTGCATCGATGGCCGCCAAAGCCTGGACGGGCGCGGGCCAGCAGTGGATGGCGATGTCGTCGAGATGCCAGTCGTCATCGGGGCCGTCCAGCGCTTCGGCCACCGCAGGCGTCGCGGCCATGGCCAACGGCACGACCTGCGCCAGGCTCGCCATGGTCGCTGCGCGGTCCAGCCCCAACAGGGTGCAGCGGGCGGCGGCCACGCCCATGCCGGGCCAAAGGGCGGCGCAGGCGATCTCCGCCTCCAGGCCGATGGCCAGCGCCGTCAGCAGGCGAGGTCCGCTGCAGCGCCCGGCTTGCGCATGCGCCAGCAGGGCGGTCACGATGTCCGGCGTGAGCCGACGCAGGCTGGGCAGGTGCGTATCGCCGAAATCCAGCGGGTCCAGCAAGGCGCGATTGCAGCTTTGCGCGTGCTGTGGCGTCGTGGGCAGGCCGGACCACCAGGCCAGCGCCCCGCCGCTTTGCGCCTCGCCGTCCTGCGGAGCAATGGTTGCAGGCAGTTGCTGCGCATGCGTCATTTGCAGGTAGCACTCGGCCGAGGCCTTGAGCTGGTTCAGCAGCAAGCGCCTGGCTGGCCGGGTGACAGCCTCGTCGAAGGCTGTGTGCTGCCTTGCAAGGATGAAATCGGCCAGCCGGGCAGCCAGGGGCGTGGTACGCATCAGCGCCTGCTGTCCGGGCCGCACGGTTTTCGGGGGCCCGAGCCGGCCTTGGCGGTGCTTGCCATCTGAATGCCTCCCCGGCCATCGATCTGCCACGCAGGCTAACCGTCATGGAGGCGTTAGCAAAGTCAGATCTGCGGCGTGTTCACATCATGGATTGCGTCGTGATCGGCGGCATGGGAGCGGTGAGTGGCGATCTGATGGGCCAGCTGCTGCAGACGCGGCGCATAGACCTCGCGCAGGCGGTCGGTGTTGCGCAGCGTCGACTTGATGTAGCGCATCACGATGCCACCCACTGGTCGACCGGCCAGCAGCAGCGGCACGCCCAGATTGCCCTCGCGGTTGTGATCGAACTCGATGTGGCAGTACCCCTGGTCGAGCACCCCGCGCATCAGCTGCTCGATGCGGGCGCGTTCGAAACGAGGCGCCGCATGGGGCCTGCGGTCCTTGAAGTCGGCCTTCATCACGGCCTCCTGCTCCGCTGCCGGGCAGTGGGCGAGATAGCACAGACCGCTGGTGGACATCAGCATCGGAATGGCGAAGCCGATCCGGTGGCGGGTCAGCACCAGCGGCGAGTCGTGGTCGGTGTTCAGGCGCACCACCATCTCATTGCCGCGGGGCGTTGCCAGCGCGAGCGACCAGCCCAGCTCGCGCTGCACCTCGGCCAGCAGCGGGCGAGCGATCTCGACGAGCAGGTCGGTGTCCTGGAAGCCCGCGGCAAGGCGCCGCACGAGGCTGGTGAGGCGGTAGATGTCGCTGCTGGGCAGCTTGTCCACATAGCCTTCAGACGCGAGGGTCTGCAGCAGGCGGTAGGCGGTGGCGCGCGGCACGTCGATGCCGGAGGCCACCTTGCTCGCCGTGGCGTCGCCGTGCTGGTTCAGGAAGGTGATGGCGCGCAGGGCCTTCTTCAGCGACTTGATCTCGTCCCGCTCTGCCATGCCCCGAACCGCGCCTCTGCATCACTGCCCCGGCCCAGTTTACGACCCGCTTGCGGTGCGAGCGGGCCAGGAAGTCGGGTAGCGGCCCAGGCCGAGCAGCAACAGCGGCCCCAGCACCAGCAGCACGGCCGAGGTGAGCAAGGCCAGCTGATAGCCACCGGTGCGGTCGAAGATGAGCGCGAAGGCGACCGGGCCGGCACCGGTGGACAGCGAGAAGCCCACCCACTGCCAGGCGTAGATCTGGCCGAAATTGCGCGTGCCGAAGTAGCGCAGGCACAGATAGGCGAGCAGGTCGAACTCCGCGCCGGCCGTCAGGCCGATCAGCATCACCGCCAGGCCGGGCCATTGCTGCCAGGCCAGCAGCAGGCACGCCGCGGCGGGCGGCGTCAGCAGCAGCAGCGCCACCAGCGGCCCCCAGAGGCGGTCGAGCAGCCAGCCGGCCAGCAGGCGGCCGGCCATCACCATCAGGCCCAGCAGGCTGGCATAGCCCGCCGCCTCGGTCGCGCTCAGCCCGCCGTCGGTGAGCATGGGCATCAGGTTGGGAATCAGGCCCGCCACCGTCGAGCAGATCGCCCAGAAGCCGACGATCATCAGCCAGAAGTGGCGGGTGCGCAGCGCCTCGCCCACCGTCAGGCCGTCGCTGGACGCGGCGCTGGCCTGCCTGCTGCTGCTGCCGGTGTCGGGCTTTTCGCGAAACAGCAGCCAGACGGCGGGCATGGCCACCAGCGCGATGGCAGCGGCGACCGCCACATAGCCGCTGCGCCAGCCATGCGAGGCGATCAGCTGGTTGAGCAGCGGCGGTGCGAGCAGCGCCGTGGCGCCGGTGCCGCTGAGCGCGATGCCCAGGGCCAGCCCGCGCTTCTCGACGAACCAGGAGGCGATGCCGCGCGACCAGGCCAGCGGCGTGGTGCCGGCGCCCACCAGCGCGAACAGGAACCAGTTGGCATGCCACAGCGTGGTCGAGCCGTTCTGGGCCGACAACCCGAGAAAGCCCAGCGCCAGCCCGGCCTGGCTGGCGAGCGCCACCGGGCGCACGCCGAACCGGTCGATGAGCCAGCCCACCGCCCAGGCGCTGCAGACCACGCCGAGCATGGAGAAGGTGATGCCGCTCTGGATGACCGCGCGCGACCAGCCGAACTCCTGCGCCAGCGGCTTGGCAAAGATGCCCAGCGTGTAGAAAGGCAGTGCAGTGAGGCCCAGTGCCACCCCCAGCCAGGCCGCGAGCACGATGCGCCAGGCATGGTCGCGGCGGAACTCGCCGGTGGTGCCCGTCATGGCCGGCTTCCCGGGCTGATGCGACAGGGAAGAAGGCGAGGTGTCATGGTGGGCGGTCCAGTGATGGCGGGCGCGCAGGCTAGGGGCAGCGTGGACGCAAGTCAAACGCGGGCGAACGCGAATTCACGCCGTGGTCAGTCGGTCGCCGTGTCCAGCCCCAGCGCGCCGGGGTTCATCAGGTTGTGCGGGTCCAGCGACGCCTTCAGCGTGCGCAGCATGCGCAGCGCCTCGGGGTGCAGGCGGGGGGCGTAGGGGTAGGCGCGACCGATCTGGAAATGGGCGCTGCCGTGTTCGGCGTAGAGCTCGATCAGGTCCTGCTTCAGCACGGCCGTCAGCGCCGAGGCCGAGGCGTTGGCGGCGTGGCTGGACACCTGCTGCAGGTGCTCGCGGCCCAGCATCGCCTCGTGATAGGCCGTCGGCACTTCGGGCCAGTACAGCGCGATCTCGTAGAGCAGCCCGGTCGACGAGACGGTGGAGAACATCGTGCCCATCCACACGCCCAGCCGCTCCATGTCCGCCCGGTGGCGGGCGCGGAAGTCCTGCAGCGCGGTGTGAAAGGCCGGCACCCGGGCATGCGGCAGGATGCCGTGCAGCGGCACCCATCGCTCACCGTTGGGGCCGAGGATGTTGGTCAGCGGCGCAAAGGGCAGCGCGCGGACGAAGCCCGGTACGCTGTTGGCGATCTCCGTGCCATGCCGCAGCGCCAGCTCGCGCAGGTGACGGGCCTTGGCCTTCGCGTCGGCGGCATTGGCGCCCTCGACCAGAAAGTGCGCCATGTACTCGCCGCTGGCGAGCACCTGGTCGCCGGCCAGGGCCATGCGCAGCAGTTGCTTCAGGCCGGCCACCGCGTTGGGAGCGGAGCGGAACACCTGCAGCGCGATGCGCAGCCTGGAGCCCATGCCCTCCTGCTTGCCGATCTGCCCCTGCGACAAGGCCTTGTCGAGGCCGAAGCTCTCGTCCTCCAGCCCCTGCTGCGCGGCCAGGCGCATGGTCTCGTGGAAGGCCGCGAAGTCGGTGAAGGCGAAGGACAGCCCTTCGAACTCGCTACGCGCGGCGATCAGCGACAAGCGGAGGGTGGCCTTGATGCCGAGGGCGCCGCAGTCCCCCGTGAACAGGCCGGTCATGTCGGGGCCGAAGTGGCGCGTGGCCGAGCTGATGCCGGTGCTCAGCAGCTCGCCCGAGGCCAGCACCACGTCCACCGACAGCACCGACTGCGCCGAGATGCCATGGCTGGCGCTGCCGTGGCTGATGGCGTTCTGGCTGACACTGCCGCCCACCGTGGCCACCAGGCCGGAGAACGGCCCCCAGAAGGGCGTGCGCAGGCCCAGCGGGGCCAGGCGCTCGCGCAGCGCGGCCCAGGTCACGCCGGCGCCGACGGTCACCACCGCGTTGGCGGCGTCGACGTCGATGCTGTCCAGACCGCCGGTGTCGAACACCACATGGCCGCCGGCCGGCAGCAGATAGCCGTCGGTGTAGGAGGCGCCGCCACCGCGCGGCACCATGGCGACCTTCGCGGCGGCACACAGCTTCACGGCGGTCTGCAGCGTCGCTACGTTCGTCGGTCGCACGGCCGCCAGCGGCAGGCCGCCGCTGCGGTAGACGTCGTGCGACAGCAGGGCCAGCTGAGCGGCGTCGGTCGTCACGCACGCGGCCCCCAGCGCCTGCAGCAGCTGCACCACCAGGTCATGGGCGGCAAGGCGGGCGGGTGCGGCGGCAGGGAGGTCGGGGGTAGCAATCATCGGCACACGCTAGCTTGCGCCGGTGGTGGGCGCCAGTGGCGGGCGGGCGACTGTTCATCCAGCGAGGACGCCGCCCTCACCGCCGACTCACCGCCTGCCCACCGCTTACTCGCCTCATGAACACGGGGGCACGCCGGCGTGCACGCGGTCGCCGCAGGTGCTTCACTTCCGCCCATCGTGCCGAACGGCGTTTTGACTGGATCACGGGCCCGCGGCCCAGAGGTGTCTTCATGGCGGAACAGAGGTTGAACCGACGTCACGCGCTCGCGCTGGGCGCGGCGGTGCTGGCAGGGCCGGTGATGGCGGCGGCGGACGCGGCCCCCGCGGATGTACTGATCCTCGGGGCCGGCATTTCGGGGCTGCACGCCGCGCGCATGCTGCAGACAGCCGGCGTCAGCGTCACGGTGCTGGAGGCCAGCCAGCGCGTGGGCGGCCGCTGCTGGACGGCGCGCCAGGTACCGGGGCGCCCCGAGCTGGGCGCCAGCGAGATCGGGCCGGGCTACGGGCGCGTGCGCGGCAATGCGGCCGAACTGGGCGTGGCGCTGAGCGACCAGCCGCCCGGCGCAGCATCCATGCTCGGGTCGGCCGCCGTGGCCATCAGCATCGACGGCCAGCCGGCCGTGAACCAGCCCTGGGTCGATTCGCCGCTGAACCGACTGGCGCCGAACGAGCGCACGCTGCTGCCGCTGCAGCTCTACGGCCGCTACCTGTCGGCCAAGTCGCCGCTGGTGGACCTGGGGGACTGGCTCAAGCCCGAGTTGGCCGAGTACGACCGGATGTCGCTGCGCCAGTTCTTCCGACAGCAAGGCGCGTCGCCCGAGGCGCTGCGCCTGCTCAACGTCAACATCGGCGCGCGCACGCTGGACGAGGCCAATGCGCTGGACGCGCTGCGCAAGATGAACTTCTACCGGCACGAAGCCAAGGCCGGCATCCAGAGCCGCGTGCGCGACGGCACCAGCGCACTGACGGACGCGATGGCCGCGTCGCTGCAGCGACCGGTGCAGCTCCAGCGCGTCGTGCGGCGCATCGAGACCGGCCCCAAGGGCGTGGTCGTGACCTGCCAGGACGGCAGCGTCCACCGCGCGCGCGCCTGCATCAGCACCATCCCGATGTCGGTGATGCGCGGCATCCGTGTCGACGGCATCAAGGGTGTCAAGCTGCCCGGGCGCCAGCGGGAAGCCTGGCAGAAGATCCCCTACGCCCAGCTGGTGCAGGTCTTCATGGCCGTCGACAGCCCCTTCTGGGAGAAGGACGGCATGGCGCCCGAGCTGTGGTCCGACGGCCCCATCGAGCGCGTGCTGCACATGCCGGCGCGGGACGGGGGCGGCCCCGGCAACCTCGTGGCCTTCATCAACGGCCAGGCCACCGACCGCTTCGACCGCGTGTCCAGCGCCGACGTCGGGCAGTTCGTGCTCAAGGAGCTGAACCGCCTGCGTCCGGCGAGCCAGGGCGCGGTGCGCATCAGCCATGTGCACAACTGGGGCGCGCAGCCGTTCGCGCGTGGCCACATCGCCAGCTTCGCGCCCGGCGACATCGGCCGCTACGCCGAGCTGCTGGACAAGCCCGTCGGTGCGCTGTACTTCGCGGGCGAGCACTGCAGCAGGCTGCACGTCGGCATGGAAGGCGCTTGCGAGTCGGCCGAGTCCGCGGCGCTGCGGCTGCTGGACGACCTCGACAAGGCCTGACCGGCATGCGCCCCGGCGCGCTGTTCGTCAGGTGACCAGGGCGCCCGAACCCCGCGACTGCCGGGGGACCGCCCCCTACATTCGTTGCATCGCTTCAGGCATCAGAAAACCAAGGAGTCCCCGTGCTCAACACCTTCCAGCAGGAGCAGCATCCGCTGCTGCCGAAGTCCACGCATGACGAGTCCTCGCGGCAGGAGTTCTCCAAGAGCCTGAAGGCCTTCGTGCAGCAGGGCCTGCTGCCGGGCCTGCAGCCGGTGTTCACCCAGCGCGCTGCCAAGCACTTCGAGCAGCAGCATGGCCGCGCGCCGCAGGACCGCCGCGACATCCGCAAGGCGATGGAGGTGGACCTGTACTTCCAGCACTACGCGGCACTGAACCGCATCTCGCAGGAAGCGATGTGGAACTCGGTCATCGACGCGGTCGATCGTCAGCTGCCCGAGCTGATCGAGAAGGCGCGTGACTGGTCGGCCAAGACGAAGGCCGAGCTGCGCATGGACCCTGACTTCGTGCCGCCCAAGTACGTCACGGCGCTGGACATCCACTGCATGCCCGGCGGCTACGCCAGCGAGGTGACCAAGGACGACGTCAGCGTCGCGGCCCTCTACGACCGCGGCGCCTACCTCTACGGCATGGGCTTCGCCGGCCCGCTGAACGACGACATGGGCCGCTCGGTGTGCAACTACATCCGGCGCAACCTGCCCGGTTTCAAGCCGCGCCGCATCCTGGACATGGGCTGCACGGTCGGCCATTCCACGCTGCCCTACAAGCAGCTGTTCCCCGACGCGGAGGTCTGGGGCATCGACGTGGGCGGCCCGGTGGTGCGCTATGGCCATGCGCGCGCCGCCGCGCTGGGCGTGGAGGTCAACTTCGCGCAGATGAATGCCGAGAAGACCGATTTCGAGGACGGCTACTTCGACCTCATCGTCAGCCACATCCTGATGCACGAGACCAGCGGCAAGGCCATGCCGCGTGTCGTGCGCGAATGCCACCGGCTGCTGTCGCCGGGCGGCTACGTGATCCATGCCGACCTGCCGCCGTTCGACAACATGAACGCGTTCACGCAGTTCATCCTCGACAACGAGACTTGGTACAACAACGAACCGTTCTGGGGCGCGATGAGAGAAGTCGATCAGATCAAGCTGGCGGTGGACGCCGGCTTCCCCGCCGCGGATGTGGCCTTCGCCACCGCGCCCATGGCCATCCTGGAGGCCGCCGCCGAAGGTGCCGCCGGCTACACGGACGCATCCACCAGCGCCGTTGCGGACCGCGAGTTCACGGCCGGCGAGTTCGCGCCGGGGGGCGGCTGGGAAGTGCTGATCGCACGCAAGGCGGTGCTGGCATGAGCGCCGCCGACAACACGCCACGCGCCACGCGCCACGCGCGCGGCAAGCGCCCGGTCTTCTACGCGACGCCGGGCCTCGACGAAGCGATGTCGATGATCGTCGTGCTGGCGCAGGAGCTGAGCGTGCTGCGCGACCGCGTCGACGCCATCGAGCGCGTTTCTGCCAAGCGCGGCATCGACCTGGCCGCCGAGATCGAGGCCCTGGTGCTGGACCAGGCCGCGCTCGATGCGCGCGAGCTGCAGCGCCAGCAACTGCTGGAGCGCCTGTACTACGTCGTCCGCAAGGAAGCCAAGGAGTTGCAGGACGCCGACAGCAAGCAGCGCTACGACGAAGTCATCAACGAGACGGCGCAGGCATGAGCGTCGGCACAAGCAAGCATGAGCCGGTGCTGATCGCCGGTGCCGGCATTGCCGGCCTTTGCGCGGCGCTGGGCCTGCTGCGCGCCGGCGTGCCGGTGCGCGTGCTGGAGCAGGCGGCCGAACTGCGCGAGGTGGGCGCGGCCGTCTCGCTGGCGCCCAACGCCACGCGGGCGCTGGACAGCCTGGGCGTGAAGGACGCACTGCGCGCCGCCGCCAACCGCCCGCAGCGCGCGGCGATGAAGCACTACCACAGCGGCGAGACGCTGTCCGCCTACGACATGGGCGACGCGATGGAGCAGCGCTGGGGCCAGCCCTATCTGCAGCTGCTGCGCGCCGACCTGCACAAGGTACTGGCCGACGAGCTGCAGCGCCTGGACTCGACCGCGCTGGTGCTGGGTGCGCGCGTGGATGGCGTGCGCCAGCACGGCGATCGCGTCAGCGTGGACACGCCGGCGGGCCGCTTCGAAAGCCACTGCCTGATCGGCGCCGACGGCGTGCGCTCGGGCGTGCGCGCCGCGCTGCATGGCGACGGCGCCCCGCAGTTCACCGGCTATGTGGCCTGGCGCGGTGTCGTGCCGGCCGAGTCGCTGCGCAACCCCGACTTCACGCCCGACAGCGCCGTGTTCCTCGGCCCGCATCGCTCGCTGCTGCGCTACCGCGTGCGCGGCCAGACGGCGGTCAACGTCGTGGCGTTCGCACGTGTGGATTCATGGATCGAGGAAGGCTGGTCGCTGCCGGCCGACCCGGCGGAACTGCGCGAGCACTTCGCCGGCTGGCACGAAGAAGCCGCCGACATGATCGACGGCCTGTGCCGCAGCGGCGTCTTCAAGTGGGGCCTGTTCGGCCGCGCCGCGCTGCCGGGCTGGCAACAGGGGCGCGTCACGCTGCTGGGCGATGCCGCGCACCCGATGCTGCCCTTCCTGGGCCAGGGCGCGGCCATGGCCATCGAGGACGGCGTGATGCTGGCGCGGGCGCTGTCTACGGCGCTGGCCAAGGGCCTGGGCGTGGAGGCCGGCCTGGCCTGCTACGAGCGGCTGCGCTATGCGCGCGCCACCAATACCGTGAAGCGCTCAGACGCGCATGGCCTGCGTCTGCACCGCCACTTCGTCGATGCGGCCGACGATGCGCCCGTGCCGCGCGACGACTTCCTCGAATTCGACTTCGATGCGGCGACGACGCCGCTGGACATCTAGGACCCCTTCGCCATGTCTATGCGCCTGCCCCGTCTCTCGCTGGCCGCCGCGCTGCTCTGCATCGCCGCCGCACTGCCCGCCCGCGCCCAGACCCCCGAGCCGCCGTCGACACGCGTGCTGACGCGCGAGTCCGTGCTGGCCCGCTTTGCCGATGCCGACTCCAGGTTCATCGAGGTCGACGGCGTCAAGCTGCACTACAAGGACCAGGGCAGCGGCCCGGCGCTGCTGCTGGTGCACGGCACCATGGGCGACCTGGGCGACTGGGACGGCTGGACCGCCCTGCTGTCCAGGCGCTACCGCGTGATCCGCTTCGACATCCCGGGCTTCGGCCTGAGCGGCCCCATCGCCAGCGGCAATTACTCCACCGACCGCATTGGCAGCCTCATCGACGGCTTCATGGACCAGCTGGGCGCCGAGCGCTTTGCGATCGCCGGCATCTCCTACGGCGGCCTCATCACCTTCCGCTACGCCGCCACGCGCACCGACCGCATCACGGCGCTGATCCTGGCCAACTCGGCGGGCATCGAGACCGGCAGGCCGGCGGCGCCCGCCACACCGTCGTCGGCCGCGTCAGCCGCCGCCGCCACGGCCAACATCTTTTTCAGCGAGGTCATCACGGCGGCCGACGTCGAGGGCAACCTGCGCCACATGCTGGCCGACCACAGCCTGGTGAGGCCGCAGCTGGTGCAGCGCAAGCTGGCCTTCATCAACACCGTCGGTCGCGGCGAGGAGTCGCGCGTGTCGCGCCGGCAGTACGAACGTGGCGACCCGCTGCGCGTGCTCGCCCACGTGAAGGCCCCCGCCCTGGTGCTGTGGGGCGGCGCGAACAAGGCGCTGAGCACGCAGACCTCCGAAGCCTTCGCCAACGCGATGAAGAACGCCTGCTTCGTCGAGCGCAAGGTGTTCCCGGAGGCCGGCCACATGCTCATCATCGACAAGGCGCAACAGACGGTGGGTGACGCACAGTCCTTCCTGGACCGCGTCACTGCCGGCGCGGCCTGCCGCACGGCGGCCGACAAGCGCTGAATTCATCCGGAGAACCTCATGCATTACGACTACGTCCCCCTGCCCGAGCGCCAGCCGCTGCGCTGGCCCGAAGGCAAGCGTGTCGCGCTGTTCCTCACGATCAATCTCGAGACCTGGGACCTGATCAAGGACACCGACAAGCCCTACTACGCCGGCGGCCCATCCATCCTGCCCGACACACTGCCCGGCAACGTGCCCGACTTCCCCAACTTCGCCTGGCGCGAGTACGGCCAGCGCGTGGGCGTGTGGCGCCTGTACGAGCTGTTCGACGAGATGGGCGTGAAGCCGGCCGTGACGATGAATGCCGTCACCGGCCTGCGCCGCCGCCAGATGGTGGACGCCGCGCTGGCGCGTGGCTGCGAGGTCATCGCCCACAACTACGAGCAGGGCGAGCTGCTGACCAACTTCTCCGGCGACGTGGACGCCGAGCGTCGCGTCATCGAGCGCACGCTGGACGTCTACCAGCAGATCTGCGGCCGCCCCGCGCAGGGCTGGCTGTCGTCGTCGCTGCGCGGCACGCTGGCCACCGCCGACATCCTGGCGGAGAAGGGCCTGAAGTTCTATTGCGACCTGATGAACGATGACCAGCCCTACCTGGTGCAGACGCCGCACGGCCCCATCGTCTCGACGCCCTACTCCAACGAGATCAACGACTTCACGCTGCTGACGCGGCGCGGCCACACGACCGACGAGTTCCGCGACGTGCTGATCGAGGAACTGTCGGTGCTGCATGACGAGGGCGCCAAGACCGGCCGGATCATGAACGTGGGCCTGCACCCGCATGTCAGCGGCCGGGCCTACCGCATCCGTGCGCTGCGCGAGTTCCTGGAGTTCGCCAAGTCGCTGCCGGGCGTCTGGTTCACGACGCGCGAAGAGGTGGCGGGCTGGTATCTGCAGCACCACGCCGAACACATCCAGCCCAAGGCCTGAAGGAGCGACGGTTCATGAGCCTGGACATTGCAGCACTGAAGCCCGCCCAGCCCGCCACGCTGGCCTTTCTCGCGCGCGCCGACCACCCCATGCTGCTCGGCAGCGACTGGGTGCCCGCACGCTCGGGCGCGTGGATGGACGCCATCAACCCGGCCACGGGCGAGGTGCTGGGGCGCTTCCCGGCCGGTGACGCGAGCGACGCGGACCGCGCCGTCGCGGCGGCGCGCGAGGCCTTCGAGGGCGCGGCCTGGCGCGACATGACGCCCAGCCAGCGCGGCCGCATCCTGTGGCGCGTCAGCGAGTTGATCGAGCAACACATCGACGAGCTCGCCGAGCTGGAGACGCTGGACCAGGGCAAGCCGCTGTGGGTGGGCCGTTATGCGGAGATCCCCGGCGCGGCCGAGCAGTTCCGCTTCTTCGCCGGCCAGGCCTCGCGCGTCGAGGGCCAGACCATCCCCACCTCCATCAACTACCAGCCGCCCGGCAAGCAGGTCTTCGCCTACACGCTCAAGCAGCCGGTGGGCGTGGTGGCGGCCATCGTGCCGTGGAACTCGCCGCTGGTGCTGACGGCCATGAAGCTCGCACCGGCCCTGGCCGCCGGTTGCTGCGTCGTGCTCAAGCCGGCCGAGGACACCTCGCTGACCGCGCTGCGCCTGGGCGAGTTGCTGCTGGAAGCCGGCCTGCCACCGGGCGTGGTGAACATCGTCACCGGCCGGGGCGACGTAGTCGGCGCGGCGCTGGCCGCCCACCCGGGCGTCGACAAGATCTCCTTCACCGGCTCCACACCGGTGGGCCGCGCCGTGCTGGCCGCTGCCGGCGGCAACCTCAAGAAGGTGACACTGGAACTCGGCGGCAAGTCGCCGGTCATCGTCATGCCCGATGCCGACCTGGACGCGGCAATCGCCGGCGCGGCCAACGCGATCTTCTTCAACACCGGCCAGGTCTGCGTGGCGGGCTCGCGCCTGTACGTGCACCGCGACGTGTTCGACCAGGTGGTGCAAGGCGTGGCCGATGTCGCCCGCAGCCTGAAGCTGGGTCACGGCCTGGACGCAGCGACGCAGATCGGTCCCGTGGTCAGCCGCAAGCAGGCGGAGCGCGTGCACCGCTATGTGCAGGACGCCATCGCGGCCGGGGCGAAGGCGATCGTCGGTGGCGGGCGGCTCGGCCCCCACGGCACCTTCATCGAGCCCACCGTGCTGGTGGACGTCAAGCCCGACATGGCCTGCGTCAAGGAAGAGATCTTCGGCCCCGTGCTGGTGGCCACGCCAGTGGACTCGCTGGAGGAGGCGCTGGCCCTGTCCAACGACTCCGAATACGGCCTGGCCGCCAGCGTCTGGACCCGCGACCTGTCCACCGCGCACCGCGTCGCGGCGCGACTCAAGTCCGGCACCGTGTGGATCAACTGCCACCTGATGTTCGACGCCAGCCTGCCCATAGGCGGCGTCAGGCAGTCGGGCTGGGGCCGCGAGAGCGGGCAGGCGGCGGTCGACAACTTCCTCGAGCTCAAGACCGTCTGCGCGGTCATCTGAGCGAACGCCCTTTCACTCCCTGGAGATCGACAGACATGAATCCCAACGACATGAAGCGCCGCCATGCGCTGCGCCTGGCGGCCACGGCCGCGCTGGCCGGCGCGGCCGGCGCCGGCAACGCGGCCACCACCGCAGCCAAGCCGGCCATCCGCCCCCTGGCGTTCAACGACCCCATCTGGAACCGCGAGATGTCGGCCCGTCTGGAAGGCGACGCCGATCCCAAGAAGTTCGTCTACGGCTGCGTGTCGGGCATGGTCAACGGCGTGCGCGATGGCGAGCGCGTGCGCCCGCTGATGCGCTTCGAGGTCTTCAGCACCATCCGCGTCGTCAAGCAGCCCGACGGCAGCTACCACCGCCTGTGCCGCGAAGTCGTGTTCTATCGCAACCTGGAAACCGGCAAGCTGATGGACGAGTGGGACAACCCTTACACCGGCGAGCGCGTCAAGGTTGTGGACGTTGCCAACGACCCCTTCAACTACATCATTTCCGACTTCTTCCCCGAGCCGCCCCGCTACGGCGGCCTGAACAAGGAGCAGGCGCCGCCGCGCCGGCCGTTCATCCGCAACTGGATGATGCTGGACGAGGAGACGGTGGGCCTGGAGTCGGACATCCACCTCTACTACCCCAGCGCGCTGAAGCCGGAGAAGTGGCCGCGCGAGTCGCCGGGCGCCATGTCGCGCGTGTCGGAGCTGTTCCGCTACGCGATCCGCCGCGCCGACCTAGAGAACCCGGACCTGGGCCACATTCCCCACCACGGCGTGTGGAACCGCATCACGCCCTGGCTGCCGTGGATGCTGATGGACCAGGCGCCCGGCCACATCGTCTACAGCGGCCTGTTCGGCAGCCGCAAGTCGCTCGATGCCTATCCCAAGGACATCATCGACCGCGTGCGCGAGCGCTACCCGACCTACCTGGTGGCGCCCGAGAAGATGGAAGGGACCAGCCTATCCAGCCTGGAGCGCTATGCGCTGGAGCAGAAGCCGGCGGCGCCCCGCGTCAAGCCCTGACGTGATGCGGCTGCGCCCCGGGCTGGCGGCGGCCTTCGTGCTGCTGTGCAGCCTGCCGATGCCCAGCCAGGCCGGCTGGGACTGGCTGTATGAATGGCGCGTGGCCAACCGGCCGCCGCCGGGCCGGCCAGCGGTGTACAGCCGCAGCGACCCGCAGCTGTGGCCAAGCGAGCGCGTCGCTGGTGCAGCTGCGCCCGTGCCGCTGCCACGCGGTGCCAGTGCCTGCCTCAGCGAGGCCGCGCTGGCCCCGACGCTGGCGGAGATCGAGCGGGTGCGCAGCGATGCCTTCCTGGTCTGGCATCGCGGCCGTGTCGTGTTCGAGCGCTACGCCGAGGACCGCGGGCCGGACGCCAGCACCGAGCCGGCCTCGATGCACAAGTCCGTGCTGGCCCTCGTCGTGGGCCAGGCGGTGGCCGACGGCTTCATTCCCACGGTGCAAGCCCCGGTCTCGCGCTGGCTCACCGAGTGGGCCGGCGACCCGCGCGGCGCCATCACCATCGAGCAGATGCTGCAGATGGCCAGCGGCCTCGCGCCGCTGCCCTTCGACATGTCGCCCGGCTCGGCCTGGAACCGTGCACTGCTGGGTGCCGACAGCACCGCCGTGCCCTTGAGCGCCGCGCTGGCGGACACGCCCGGCACGCGTTTCAACTACGCCAGCGGCATCTCGCAGCTGCTCGGGCTGATCGTCGAGCGCGCCACCGGCCAGCGCTATGCGCACTATCTGTCGCAACGCCTGTGGCAACCGCTCGGTGCGGCCGAGGCCTTCGTCGTGCTGGATCACCCGGGCGGGCTCGCGCGCACGGCCAGCGGCCTGTTCGCGCGGCCCGAGGACTGGCTGCGCGTGGGCCTGCTGTTCGTTCACGGCGGGCGTGTCGGCGACCGGCAGCTGATGGACCCGGCATGGCTGCAGGCGATGGGCGCGCCCAGCACCGCGAACCCGAACTACGGCTACCAGCTCTGGCGCGGCAGTCCCCACGCGCCGCAGCGGCGCTACAACAGCGTGACGCCGGGCGCGGTGCCGGCGAGCGCGCCCTTTCTGGCCGACGACATGCTGTTCTTCGACGGCGCCGGCGCGCAGCGCGTCTATGTGTCCGCGCGCGAGCAGCTGGTCATCGTGCGCCAGGGCGCGGCGGCATTCGACTGGGACGACTCGCGCGTGCCCAACCTCGTGGTGCAGGCAGCACGCGGCTGCGACGCCGGCGTCAGAGTCGCGCGGTGACGGCCTTGGTTTCCAGGTAGGCGTCCAGCCCCTCCTGGCCGAACTCGCGGCCCCAGCCCGACTGGCCGTAGCCACCGAACGGAATGTTGGTGCCGACGGCGCCGTGGCAGTTGATCGACACCTGGCCGGCGCGGATGCGCTTGACCAGGCGATGGGCCGTCGACAGGTCGCGGGTCCACACGCTGCCCGACAACCCGAACGGCGTGTCATTGGCCAGCGCGGCGATGGTGTCCAGGTCGCTGCTCTCGAAGCGCTGCACGGCCATGACCGGGCCGAAGATCTCGTCGCGCATGATGGCCATGTCGCGGTGGCAGCCGGTGAACACCGTCGGCCGGATGAAGTGGCCCGGGCGGTCCGGCGAGCTGCCGCCGGCCGCCAGCACCGCGCCTTCGGCTTGCGCGCCGTCGATGTAGCCACGCACCTTGGCGTGGTGCTGCGCGGAGATCATCGGCCCCTGCTGGCTGGCGGCATCCAGGCCATGCCCCAGCACCATCACGTCGGCAAACGCGCTAACGCCGGCCACCAGTTCGTCGTGGATGGCGGCATGCGCAAAGATGCGCGTGCCGGCCATGCAGTTCTGGCCCTGCAGGAAGAAGGTCGCCATCGCCACGCCCGGGATGGCCAGCGCCAGGTCCGCATCGGGCATGACAACCACAGGGCTCTTGCCGCCCAGCTCCAGGCTGATCTTCTTCAGGTTGCCCAGCGACGCGGCCACGATGCGCCGCCCGGTGGCGGTGGAGCCGGTGAAGGAGATCTTGTCCACGCCCGGGTGGTTGGCGAGCGCGGCGCCGGCATCGGCACCCAGGCCGTTGACGATGTTGACGACACCCGGCGGCAGGCCGGCGTCGAGCACCATCTGCCCCAGCGCCAGCACCGACAGCGGCGTCTCCTCGGACGGCTTGATGACCACCGTGCAACCGGCAGCGAGCGCCGGCGCCAGCTTCAGGATGGCGGTGGACAGCGGCACGTTCCACGGCACGATCTGGCCGATGACACCCACCGGCTCGCGCAGCGTGTAGGTCAAGGCCTCGGCCTGCGCAGCGATGTGGCGTGGCGGCGAGGTCGTCGTCCCTTCGATGCGCAGCACGGCGCCGGCGTAGTAGTCGAGCATCTCCACCGTGTTGGCGGTCGTCAGCTCAGCGATGAAGGCCGGCATGCCGTTGTCGACGATGTCCAGCTCGGTCAGCAGCCGCGCGTCGGCCGCCATCGCGCGCGCCAGCTTGAACAGCAGCGCGGCGCGGTCGGTGGCGGGCATGCGGCCCCAGGGGCCGTTGAAGGCGGCCCGCGCGGCGGCCACGGCGCGGTCCACCTCGGCAGCACCACCGATGTGGAAGCGCGTCAGCGGCAGGCCGGTGGCGGGGTCGTGGCTGGTCATCTCGCCCGCGCCCTCCACCCAGCGGCCGTCGATCAGCAGCGGGTGGGGCTGGGCCAGGAAACGTGCGGTCTGCGGGGACAGGGCATGGCCGTCGAACGGCACCGGGGCTGAACTCATGCGGGCAATGAACAAGGGCGTCGGTGGCGACGGAGGCGATCAATGTAGGCCGCCACCCCGGCGCCGCCACAGCCCCCGCTGCCGCTGCCCGCCACGTGAACAAGGCCGGCGCATATGACGGTGTTGCAACACATTTGTTCGCCTGATGAGCAGCGGCGAACGGGCGCGGCAAACCCGTGTTGGATGTCGGCATGCGCGGATCGATAGTCGCTTTTCGGCAAGTCGCGACGGGGCGGGCTTGCAGGCCCTCCACGTTCAGCCCCTGGCGAGAGCTCATCATGGAAAGAGGCGTTCCCATCCGTTCGGTCAGCCGCAGCATCGCGGTGTTGCAATGCGTGAACCGCCACGGTTCGCTGTCGCTGATGGAGATCGCTCGCAGCGTCGGTCTGCCGTACCCGACGACCTTTCGCATCATCCAGACGCTGTTGCACGAAGGTCTCGTCGAATGCGAGCCCAGCCGCAAGTTCTACCGCGCCACCCAGCTGGTGCAGACGCTGTCGGTGGGCTACCGCGAAACCGGCAATCTCCTGACGCGCGCCCGGCCGCACATGGTGGCGCTGACACGGCGCATCTCCTGGCCGGTGTCGCTGGTCACCCACGTGGGCCAGAGCATGATGGTGCGCGACTCCACGCACAGCGAGACCTCGCTGAGTTTTTGCAACTACGAGCCGGGCTACACGCTGCCGCTGCTGGAGTGCGCGTCGGGCCATGCCTATCTCGCGCATGTGCCCGACGCCGATCGCCACAGCATGCTGGCGGGCCTGGAAGCGCTCGAGCGCCGCAGCCACATGCTGGAGATGTTCAAGGGCGAGCGGCTCGTGCAACGCATCCGCGAGGACGGCTACGCCACCTGCGAGCGCAACCCGCACTCGGCCGTTCCGGGCAAGACCTCGTCCATCGGCGTGCCCATCTTCGAGGGCTCGCGCGTGGCCGGCGCCATGTCGCTGGTGTTCTTCGCGTCGGCGATTCCCATGGCCGAAGCCGTGCGCCGCTATGTCGATGACCTGAAGCATTGCGCCGCCACCATCTCGGAAGAGCTGACGCGTGACCGGCAGGATCTGGCCCTACAGATGCCCCCGGGCGCCACCATCGCGCCGGTGCAGAACCAGCCGATGGTGATGCACTAGGGCCGTTCAACACAGCGGGAGCAGGCCTACTCCCGTCGTGTTGACAGGCCCTAGTCCACGTGGCGAACAACCGCCGCGCCAAGTGTGGCAACCAGCGCGCCGGCTCGCACACTGCATGCCCATGTCCCGCAGCCGCCGCACCCGCCATCGCCCATGAGCCAGACCCTGTACGACAAGCTCTGGCGCTCGCATGTGGTCCAGGAAGCGCATGACGAGAACGGCAACAGCAGCGCGCTGATCTACATCGACCGGCAGATGCTGCACGAGGTCAGCAGCCCGCAGGGCTTCGAGGGCCTGCGCCAGCGCGGCCTGCCTGTGCGGCGCACGCAGGCGCAACTGGCCGTGGCTGACCATGCCGTGCCCACGCGCCACCGAGACCACCCCATCGCCGACCCGCTGGCCCGCGACCAGGTCGCGCTGCTGGAGCGCAACACGGCCGCCACCGGCCTGCGCTACATCCCGCTCAACGACGCCCGCCACGGCATCGTCCACGTCATCGGCCCGGAGCAGGGCTTCACGCTGCCGGGCATCACGCTGGTCTGCGGCGACTCGCACACCTCCACGCATGGCGCCTTCGGCGCGCTGGCCTTCGGCATCGGCGCCAGCGAGATCGAGTGCGTGCTGGCCACGCAGACGCTGCGCCAGCGACGCGCGCGCAACCTGCGCGTGCGTATCGCCGGCCGCTTACCGGCGGGCGTGGCGGCCAAGGACCTGATCCTCACCGTCATCGGCCGGCTGGGCGCGTCGGGTGCGGTGGGCCATGCCATCGAGTACTGCGGCGAGGCAATCGAAGCCCTGTCCATGGCCGAGCGCATGACCGTCTGCAACATGAGCATCGAGGCCGGCGCCCGCAGCGGCCTCATCGCGCCAGACGACACCACCTACGCCTGGCTGGACGGCCGCCCGCTGGCACCGCGCGGCGCACTATGGGAACAGGCGCTGGACTACTGGCGCAGCCTGGGCAGCGATGCCGATGCGATCTTCCAGCGCAGCCTGGACCTGGATGCCGCCGCGCTGGTGCCGCAGCTGACCTGGGGCACCAGTCCCGACCAGGTGCTGCCCATCGACGGCCGCGTGCCCGACCCCGCCGACGCCGCCGACGAGGCCGCCGCGCGCAAGATCGCCCGCGCGCTGGACTACATGGGCCTGCAGCCCGGCCAGGCCCTGCAGGACATTGCCATCGACCATGTCTTCATCGGCTCCTGCACCAACAGCCGCATCGAGGACCTGCGCGCCGCCGCCGAGGTGCTGCGCGGCCGACGCAAGGCCGACAGCGTCAAAGCCCTCGTCGTGCCCGGTTCCGAGCGCGTGGCGCGGCAGGCCGAGGCCGAGGGGCTGGACCGCGTGTTCGTGGCTGCCGGCTTCGAGTGGCGCGCACCGGGCTGCTCGCTGTGCGTGGCCATGAACGACGACCGGCTCCTGCCCGGCGAGCGCTGCGCGAGCACCAGCAACCGCAACTTCGAGGGCCGCCAGGGCGTGGGGGCGCGCACGCACCTGCTGAGCCCGGCAACCGCCGCCGCATCGGCCATCGCCGGCCACTTCGCCGACCCCCGCACGCTGGCCCGGCAGGAGGCCGCATGAAGCCGTTCACCCGCCTGAAGTCGGTCGCAGTGCCCATGCCCGATGCCGACATCGACACCGACATCATCTTCCCCGCTCGCTTTCTCGTGCTGACGCAGAAGGCCGGGCTCGGCCCCTACGCCTTCTACGAGAAGCGCTTCGACGAGCAGGGCCGCGAGCGCTCCGAGTTCGTGCTGAACCGGGCCCGCTGGCGTGGCGCTGCCATCCTGGTGGCGGGCGCCAACTTCGGCTGCGGCTCCAGCCGCGAGCAAGCACCCTGGGCGCTGGCCGACCTGGGCCTGCGCTGCATCATCGCGCCGGGCTTCGGCGAGATCTTCGAGGCTAATTGCCTGAACAACGGCATGCTGCCGATCCGCCTGGCAACGCCCGAGCATGCGCTGGCGCTCGCGGCGGCGCAGGCCGGCCAGGCGCTGACGGTGGACCTGCAGGCCTGCACGGTGACGCTCGCCGACGACACCGTGCTGCGCTTCGGCATCGATGCACGCGCCCGGCTGGCGCTGCTGGAGGGCCAGGACGAGATCGAAGGCATCCGCCGGGAGGCCGGCGCCGCGATCGCCGCCTTCGAAGCGCGCCAGCAGGAGCGCCAGCCCTGGCTCTATGCCGACCCGACCTGACTCACCGATTCACTGACACAGGACCCACCATGGCCAACCCCGTATTCCGCCAGATGCTGGACAAGGGCGACTTCTTCGTCGTTCCCGGCATGCAAGACATGATCGCCACCGCCGTGGCCAACAAGGTGGGCTTTCCCATCGTCTACGGCAGCGGCTACTGGCTGACGGCTTCCAGCCTGGGCCTGCCCGACGCCGGCATCGCCAGCTACACGCAGATGCTGGACCGCATGGCCACGCTGGTGCAGACCAGCAACGCTGCCGTCATCGCCGATGGCGACACCGGCTACGGCGGCCTGCTGAACGTGGCCCACACGGTGCGCGGCTATGAGAAGGCTGGCGTCACCGCCATCCAGATCGAAGACCAGGAGTTTCCGAAGAAGTGCGGCCACACGCCGTTCAAGCGTTGCGTGCCGATGGAGGACATGGTCGAGAAGATCAAGGTGGCCGCCGAGTCGCGCGAGGACAAGAAGAACTTCCTCATCATCGCCCGCACCGACGCGCGCGCCGGCTTCGGCGTGGACGACGCGCTGCGCCGGCTGGAGGCCTATGCCAAGGCAGGCGCCGACGTGCTGTTCTTCGAAGCGCCGCAGTCCGAGGAAGAGATGCGCCGCGCCTGCGAGGCCTTCGACCTGCCGATGATGGCCAACATGGCCGACGGCGGCAAAACGCCCATCCTGCCCGCGGCCACGTTGAAGGAGATCGGCTACGCGTTCGCGATCTACCCGTCGATGACCAGCCTGGTGGCCGCCGCCGCGATGGAGATAGCGCTGCGCAAGCTCAAGAGCGAAGGCCTGAGCCAGACGCCCGACCTGCCGATGTTCGACTTCACGGAGTTCTGCAAGCTGATCGGCTTCCAGGAGGTCTGGGACTTCGAGAAGCGCTGGGCGCGCTGAACACCCCCGCCCTGCCTAACGCCCACCTCGCCACGGCCCATCCCAGGAGATCGCCTTGACCCGCACCACCCGCCCCGCGCCGCTGTACGTGTCCACCATGCTGGCCTACGGCGCCGGCATGCTGGGCACGCAGATCTTCCGCGACACGCCGGCAGCGCTGTTGCCGCTGTTCATGGCCACCATGCTGGGCGTGCCGGCCTGGCTGACCGGCATCGTCGTGCTGGTGCCCAAGCTGTGGCTGGTGGTGTGCGATCCGTTGATGGGCAACTGGTCCGACAAGGCCAAGGCACGGCGCGGCCGCTCGCCCTTCCTGATCGCGGGGGCCGTGCTCACCAGCCTGGGCTTCGTCAGCCTGTTCTCCTTCACCGGCTTCTCGTCGCCCTATGTGGCGGCGGTGGCCATCGGCGTGCTGTACTTCATGGCGTCGACCGCGTTCAGCGCCTTCTCGGTGCCGTATCTGGCGATGGCCTCGGAGCTGTCACCCGACTCCTATGAACGCACCAAGATCCTCAGCTACCGGATGATCTTCGCGGTGCTGGGCGTGGTGATCGCCGTGGGCGCTGCGCAACCGGTGATCCAGCACCTGGGCGGCGGCCCGGACGCCTGGCGCACGGCCGCGCTGATGCTGGGCGGCCTGTCGCTGCTGAGCATGCTGACGACGCCGCTGGGCCTGCGCAGCCGCGTCGCGCCGGACACCCGTGCCATCTCCGCCGGCAACTGGCGCGACGGGCTGGCCGCCGGCTGGCGCAACCGCGCCTACCGCCAGATCCTCAGCGCCCACTTCATCCAGTCCACCGCCATGGGCTGCGGCTACACGGTGCTGGGCTTCGTCTTCATCTACGTCGTCGGCAAGATCGACCTGATCCTGCCCTTCGTCCTGCTGATGGCTGCCGGCTCCCTCATCAGCCAGCCGCTGTGGCTGGCGATGTCACACCGCCTGGGCAAGCGTTTCTGCTTCGTGCTGGCGACGGTGGCCTGGGCGCTGATCACGGTGTCGTGGATGTGGGCCGGCACCGGCGGCGAGGTGCTGGCCACGCTGCCGCTGCTGGGCGCCCTCGATACGCACCAGGCGCTGGTGATCCTGCGCGGCATCGGCATCGGCGTCACCAACGCCGGCGTGCTGCTGATGATCTTCTCGATGCTCACCGACGCGATCAAGGACGGCCAGGCCGCCGACGGCGTGGTGGACGAAGGCCTGCTGTCGGGCGTGTTCACCGCCATCGAGAAGCTGGGCTTCGCCATCGGCCCGCTGATCGCGGGCGTGGTGCTGAGCCTGTCAGGCTTCCAGTCGTCGTCGACCGGCATGGTGCAGCAATCGGCTGGCGCCATCAGCGGCATCCTGATCGCCTTTGCCATCGTGCCGACGGTGGGCCTGGTGCTGAGCCTGGTGGCCTACACGCTGCTGCGGCAGCCGCAGGCCGGCCGCCTGGGCCGCACCGTCAGCGCCTGAGATCGCCCAGCAGGCCGGCCCGGCCGGCCCGCTCGACAGGCAGCGCCTGCACGCCGGCCAGCCGCGTGTGCGCCGCATGGCCGGGCACGGCCAGCACCCGGGCACCGCTGGCGGCAATGGCCTCCCAGGTGGCCTGGCGCAGCGCCGCAGCCAGCAGCCGAGGGTAGATCGCGCGGGCACGCAGCAGGTCGATGAGGCCACGCTGCAAGGCCTCGGCCGGCGGCGGCTGCATGCCCGGCAGCGCGGTGGCGGCGCTGCGCTCGCCCCAGGGGCTGTAGAGGTCGCGGTCTTTCAGATAAGTCCAGGCACGCAGCAAGTGCGAGCCGGCGCTGCAGGCGTCCAGCGGCGGGGGCAGGTGTTGCGCGAGTTGCGGCAGCTCGGCAGCGGCCAGCGCGCGCGGGTTGCACAGCGTCACCTGCAGGCCCGGCAGGCGGGCCGCCAGCGCCAGCGCAACGGCGGCGCTCGCGCCCTCGGCCAGCACATCCGCGTCACGCATGCCAGCCTGGCCCAGCAGTGCGTGCAGCAGCTCGGCGATGGCCTCGGGCGTGTGGGCGCTGGTGGCGTCAGACAGGCCATGGCCAGGCAGGTCCGGCGCCAGCAGCGGCCGGGAGCCGCCCATGCCCGCCAGCAGCGGCAGCAGCGCAGCCGATGAACTGCCCAGGTCGTGCAACAGCAGCAGCGGGCGCCCCGCCTCGGCGGCGTGCTGACGCAGATGCAGCTGCGCGCCCTGCACGTGGAGCATCTTCGAGCCGGGCCCGTAGCGGCGCGGGACGTCGGGCCGGATGACGGCGGCTGCCAACGCCGGCTGGCGCAGCAGGAATCGCTCGACGGCCGCAGGCAGCGCGTCGAAGTCGGGCAGCAGCTCGATGCTCAGGCGCTCGCTGGCGGCGGGGTACTGAGGCACATACATCACCAGCGCATCCGTCTGCGCCACCATCAAGCAGGTGGGCATGGCCAGGCGCGGCAGGTCGGGCGCAATGTCGTAGTCCAGCACGGCGCGGTAGGCACTGCGGTAATGGTCGCCGGCGTCGAGCAGGTCGCGTGCGGCGTGGTCGATGTCGGCCAGCGTCATGGCCCACTCGATGCGGCGCGCGGCCTGGCGCTGATACCAGGGGTAGTAGACGAGCTGGTCGCGCAGCCGCGACCACAGCCAGGCCAGGTGGCCGCCGGCCCAGTCGGGCACGAAGGGCGGGAAGTAGTTCGCGCACAGCTCGGCCCGCTCCTCGGCGCTGTTCAGCAAGATGCCGTTGGCCACCAGCGCGCTGACGCGCCCGGGGTGCCGAGCCGCAAAGCGCGTGGCGATGATGGCGCCGGTGTGCGAGCCGAACAGCGCCGCGCGCGGCAGACCCAGCGCATCCAGCAGCGCCGCCAGTGCATCGGCATAGGCGTCGATGCCCAGCTGGGCTTGCGCGGGGCCCAGCGGGTCGGAATGACCGTAGCCCGGCGTGTCGGGCGCGATGACGCACCAGCGCGGCGCGAGATGCCGCATCAGCGGCTCCAGCTCGGCCGAGCTGGCGGGCGACTGATGCAGCAGCAGCACGGGCGGGCCCTCGCCCGCCTGGCGGTAGTGGACCTGGCGCTCACCGACGGTGACAAACGCGCGCCGGACGGTGGGCAGGTTCATCTGGCAATGCTTTCTACATGTGCGTCAGCAGGCGGCCGAAGCCCTCGATGGGGTCGGTGATGCCGTTGGCGCGCAAAGCATGCCAGTAGGTGGCCGTGTTGATGGCGATCACCGGCTTGCCCAGGAACAGTTCGGCCCACGGCGCCAGCCGCGCCATCGACAGGTTGGTGCCCACTTGGACGATGGCGTCGACGTCGTCGCCGTCCAGCTCGCGCAGCACCTGCACCAGCCGCTCGGGCGTCTGTCGGCCGATATCCAGCCAGCTGCTGCATTGCAGCGGCACGTCGCGCACCACATCAAAGCCGCTGTCCTGCAGGTAGCGGCGCACCTGGGCGTTGGCCGACGGGTAGTAAGGCGACACGAAGGCCACGCGCCTGATGTTGCCGTAGGCCTCCAGCGCGGCCACGACGGAGCGCGAGCCCACGCTGGCGCGCACGCCGACCGCGTCCTCCACCTGCCGGATGAAGTCGTCGCCGCCCGCGCGGCCGCCGACGAAGGAGATGGCCGACACGCCCATCACCAGGTAGTCGGGCGCGCAGGTGCGGGCGGTGCGCAGCGCGTCCTGCAGCGCGGCGCCGATCTTGTCGGTGCCGGCCACGAAGTCCTTGTCGGACAGCGCGGTCGGGTTCTCGACGTAGATGTCACGGTAGTGGTTGGTCACGCCCACCGGGCGCATGGCGGCCATCTCGGGCTCCACCACGGTGTTGGTCGAAGGCGCGATGACGGCGAAGACCTTGCGCCAGCCGAGAACGTCAGTCATGGGAGAACTCCGGGCTTGTCAGACGATGGCTTCGGCCTGTTCGAGGCTGGTGAACATGGCCTGCTTGAGCAGGTAGGCGCGGCGCGCCTCACGGTCGTTCAGCAGCCGCTGCATGGCTTCGCTGCGCTCGGCGCGGGCATTGGCCCAGCCATCGCGCATCAGGCGCGTGTTTTCGATGGTCTGCGCCTGCACGAAGTCGCGCGTGATGGTCTGGCGTTGGCGTTCATACAGCGCCATCTGTGCCGGCCCGTCGGCGCCTTCGCGCAGCACCTTGTGCAGCTTGGCCGTCGCGTTCATCGCATCGTGGATGCCGCTGTTCATGCCGAAGCCGCCCATGGGGCTGTTCAGGTGCGCCGAATCGCCGACCAGCACGATGCGCCCCATGGCGAAGCGCTCGCAGACGCGCTGGTGCGCACGGTAGATGGTGCGGTGCCGGGTGGTCACATCGGTGTCCTTGCCCAGCATGCGGCCGAAGACGCCGTTCTTGTACTCGTCGCCCACCAACTGCTCGTCGGTCAGGTCCAGCGGCGCGGGCACGAGGATGCGCCACAGGCCCGGCACGCGCAGCACCACCATCCATTCCGTCGGGTCCGAGATGTAGTTGACCAGCGCCAGGTCGTCGAACGCCTGCTCGATGGGGTGCTCGGTGGAGAAGCAGACGAACTTCTCGTCGTAGGTGAAGCCGGGGAACTTCAGGCCCAGCACCTTGCGCACCACGCTGCTGGACCCGTCGGCGGCCACCAGGTACCTGGCGCGCCAGCGCTCGACCTCGTTGGCGCTCTCCACGTAGGCGGTCACGCCGTCGTCGTCCTGCTCGATGAACAGCACGCGCTGGCCCTGCAGCACGGTGGCGCTGGGCTGCTTCTTGATCTGCTCGACGATGTTGGCCGTGACGCGGTGCTGCTCGCACTGGATGCGGAACGGGAAGCGGGTGCGGTCGGCGATCTCGGTCATATCGAACGAGAAGACCTCGCCCGTCTGGCGGTCGCGGTACTGGTAGACGGGCGCCTTCAGGCCCTGGCTGAACAGCGTCTCGGCGGCGCCCAGGTCATCGAGGATCTCCAGCGTCGGCGAGTGGTAGGTGGACGCACGCAGGTCGGTCGCACTGCTCACCAAGGGCTCGACGGCCGTGACGTTGATGCCCTTGCGCGCCAGCGACAGCGCGGCGGTGGCGCCGACGGGGCCCAGGCCGGCAACCAGTACCTCGGTTTCGTGAGTGATCATGATGGGCGGATGCTTCCTGACTGAACGAGTGATGGGTCATCCTCACACCCATGCTGGTGCGCGGTCTTGCCGGGCCATCGCTCCGTCCATCAGGCGGATAGCCGGTCTGCCGTTGCGCCACGCGGGGCGCGGTCATGGCCACGGTGCGAACACGCGCGCACCTGGTGGCGCATGGCCGGCGGGCGCCCGCCTAGCATGGGTTTTTTGAACGCATCGAGAGGTCGGTCATGCAGCGCAAGTCGGGTCGGTTGTTGTTGGCTTCGGGGCTGCTCGCCGCGCTGGTGGGTGCCGCTCCGGCATGGGCGCAGGCAGAAGCCGACGCCGCGAGCGTGGCCCGGGGCAAGCGGCTGTTCATGCGCTGCGCCGCCTGCCACGAGGCGGTGGCGGGCAGCAAGCTGGTCAAGACCGGCCCCAACCTGCACGGCTTGTTCGGCCGCAGCGCCGGCGCCTTGCCGGGCTACCAGTTCTCGACGGACCTGAAGGCGGCCGGTTTCGTGTGGGACGAGGCCAAGCTCGACGCCTGGCTGGTCAAGCCGACCGCCCTGGCGCCCAACACGACGATGGCCTTCGTCGGCATGACCGATGCTGCCGAGCGCAAGGCGCTCGTGGCCTTTCTGCGAAGCCTGAAGTGACCAGACCGGGGCCGATGCCGCCCCGCTGACGCCGGCCCGCCAGCGGGCCAGCTTTCGCCGCCAACGGCCGCCATTGCTGGCGGCCGTTGTCGTTTTGCGGTGCTTGCCGCTGGCGCCCGCAGGCCGCTGTCCGCAGGCCGATCAGTTCGCCAAGCCGCTGCGGTCATCCCGGCGGTGCCGGCCTATCGTGCCGGCGACGGCCATGCCCGCAACCGCGCGGGCCGTGCCAATGGAGAGATGCATGGAAACATCCGACAAGACCGCTCGCCAGATCTGGGCCGAGGTCAAAGCCAACCCGGCACGCGCGCGCTTCGGCTACGGCCGCAAGGCCGTGCTGGTGAACATCGACTTCCAGTGCGCCTACACCAAGGTGGGCGAGTTCAAGACCGCCTACGAGACAGACCCGCGCCAGATCGAGCATGTCAACGCGCTGGCCCGGCGCTTTCGCGCCTTGAACTGGCCGGTGGTGTGGACGCACGTGGCCTACGCCGACTCCGGCGAGGATGCCGGCGTCTGGGGCACACGCACCGACACGCCGGACTCGCTGCAGAACATCAGGCACGGCTCGCGGCGCGCCCAGTTCGACGAGCGCTGCGAGATCGAGCGGGGCCACGACTTCGTCTACTGCAAGCGCATGCCGTCGCCGTTCTTCGAGACGCCGCTGCAGTCGCTGCTGGTCTGGCACCAGGTCGACACCGTCATCATCACCGGCGGCTCCACCTCGGGCTGCGTGCGCGCGGCCGCGGTGGACTCGCTGTCGCGCGGCTACCGCACCATCGTGCCGGAGCAGTGCGTGGCGGACAAGCACGAGTCCTACCACTTCGCCAACCTGACGGACCTGATGCTGAAGTACGCCGACGTCGTCGACGTGAGCGAGCCGCTGGCCTGGCTGGACGAACAGGCCAAGGTGGCGGCATGAAAACCGACACCGGCCACTACGACTATTGGCCCTACCGCGACCGCCCGAAGATCCGCTGGCCGGGCGGCGCGCGCGTGGCGTTCTGGGTGGCGCCCAACGTCGAGTTCTACGAGCTGAACCCACCGGCCAACCCGGCGCGCGCCGCGTGGCCGCACCCCTCCCCTGCGGTGCCCGGCTACTCGATCCGCGACTACGGCAACCGCGTGGGCCACATGCGGCAGATGAAGCTGCTGGACAAGTACGGCGTGCGCGGCTCCATCTCGCTGTCCACGGCGCTGTGCACACACCATCCCGAGATCATCGAGATGTGCCGCGAGCGCGACTGGGAGTTCTTCAGCCACGGCATCTACAACACGCGCTACACCTACGGCATGTCCGAGGCGCAGGAGCGCTCGATGATCCTCGAGTCCATCGAGACCATCGAGAAACACACCGGCCGCGCGCCGGCCGGCTACCTGGCGCCGGCGCTGTCGCACAGCGAACACACGCTGGACCTGTTTGCCGAGCTAGGCGGCCTGTACAGCTGCGACCTGTTCCACGACGACCAACCCACGCCGCTGCGCGTGCGCGGCGGCCAGCGCTTCGTGTCGGTGCCGTATTCGCTGGAGTTGAACGACACCATCGCCTACGTCGTCAACAAGATCGAGCCGCGCCGCTACGGCCAGATGATCAAGGACAGCTTCGACCGCCTCTACGCCGAGGGCGCCGAGTCCGGCACGGTGATGTGCATCCCCACGCACAACTACCAGGTCAGCTGCCCGCACCGGCTGAAGGCCTTTGAGGACGCGCTGGCCTACATCACCGGCCACAGCGATGTGTGGGTCACCACCGGCCGCGAGATTGCCGAGCACTACCTGGCCCATCACCACGACGAGTCGCTGGCCGACATCGCGAGCAAGGGGAATATCTGATGGCCCTCGATCAAGCGCACCTGACCTACCCGCAGCGCCGCTATGGCATGGACCATGCGCGCTATGCCTGGTCGATGCTGACCGACCGCCCACCGCTGGCCTGGCCCGGCGGCAAGCCGCTGGCCGTGTGGGTCAACGTGAGCCTGCAGCACTTCCCGATGAACCCGTCGGCCAAGCTGAAGCTGCCGGGCGCCATGACCATGCCGCACCCGGACCTGCGCCACTTCACGCTGCGCGACTACGGCAACCGCGTGGGCATCTATCGCCTGCTGCGGGCCCTGGACACCCACGGCGTGCGGCCCAGCTTTGCGATCAATGCCGAGCTGGCACTGCGCTACCCGGCGCTGATGGCCGACATCCGCGCGCGTGGCGACGAGGTGCTGGGTCACTCGTGGTCCATGGACACGCCGCACCACGGCGGCCTGGACATCGACACCGAGCGCGCCACCGTGCAGCGGTCCCTCGCCACGCTGCGTGACGCTACCGGCCAGCCCGTGCGCGGCTGGCTCAGCCCGGGCAAGCTGCAGAGCCCGCACACGCCCGAGCTGCTCAAGGCCGAGGGCATCGACTACTTCTGCGACTGGGTCAACGACGAGCTGCCCTACCGCTTCCACACTGCCCACGGCAAGCTGTGGAACCTGCCGCTGGCCACCGAGATCGAGGACCGCTTCGTCGTCATGGACAACCTGCACGCCGAGGCCTCCTGGGCCGAGCAGGTGATGGATGCCTTCGACCTGCTGCTGGCCGAGGCCCGCGAGCAGGGCGGCCGGCTGCTGAGCCTGTCGCTGCACCCCTGGGTGATGGGCCAGCCGCACCGCATCAGGCACCTGGAAACGGTGTTGCAGCACATCGGCGCATCGCGCGAGGTCTGGCAGGCGTCGCCCGGCGAAATCATCGAGGCCTTCGCCGCGCAGCAGGAGGTCGCATGAGCATTGCCCCCGCCACCGAGCGCGATGTGCTGGTCAGCGAGGTGGGCCCGCGCGACGGGCTGCAGAGCATCTCGGCCATCATGCCGACCGAGGCCAAGAAGGCCTGGATCAGCGCGGCCGCCGCGGCCGGCGTGGCCGAGATCGAGGTCGGCTCCTTCGTGCCGGCGCGCCTGCTGCCGCAGCTGGCGGACACCGCCGAGCTGGTTGCCCATGCACGCGGCATCCCCGGCCTGAACGTCGCGGTGCTGGTGCCCAACCTGAAGGGTGCGCAGGCGGCCATTGCGGCCGGCGCGCACAAGATCACCATCCCGCTGTCGGTCAGCGAGACGCACAGCCTGCGCAACGTCAGGCGCAGCCATGCGCAGATGCTCGACGAGGTGCGCCAGATCGCCGCGCTGATCCACGCGCTGCCGCCCGGCCAGCGCCCGCATCTCGAGGGTGGCCTGTCCACCGCCTTCGGCTGCACGCTGGAAGGCGTCGTGCCCGAGAGGCGCGTGCTGGAGCTGGCCGTCGCGCTGATGGAGGCGGGCTGCGACGAGGTGAGCCTGTCCGACACCACCGGCTACGCCAACCCGGCCCAGGTGCGCCGCCTCATCAAGGCGGTCTGGTCTGCCGTGGGCCGGCACCAGCTCACCGGCATCCACCTGCACAACACGCGCGGTCAGGGCCTGGCGAACGTCGTCGCGGCGCTGGACGTGGGCCTGACGACGCTGGACTCATCGCTGGCCGGCCTCGGCGGCTGCCCGTTCGCACCCGGCGCCAGCGGCAACATCGTCACGGAAGACCTGGTCTTCATGCTCGAAGCCATGGGCCTGCGCACCGGCATCGACCTTGATGCGCTGTTCGCCACGCGTGAGCTGCTGGCCGCCGCGCTGCCTGGCGAGCCGCTTTACGGCATGACGCCGCTGGCCGGCCTGCCCAAGGGCTTCGCGCCCGCCACCCGCAAGAGCGATCCCGCATGAACCGCACACCACAAGACTTGCCCCTGGCTGGCCTGAAGGTCATCGAGTTCACCCACATGGTCATGGGCCCCAGCATCGGCGTCATCCTGGCCGACATGGGCGCCGACGTGACCAAGGTCGAGCCGGTGCAGGGCGACAACACGCGCCGCCTGAGCGGCTCCGGCGCCGGCTACTTCGCGATGTACAACCGCAACAAGAAGAGCCTGGCCATCGACACCAAGTCGGCCAGGGGCCGCGCGATCGTGCAGCAGCTGCTGGGCGACGCCGACATCGTCATCGAGAACTTCCGCGCCGGCTCCATGGACGAGCTGGGCTTCGGCTACGACGCTCTCGCCGCCACCAATCCGCGCCTGATCTACTGCTCGGGCAAGGGCTTCCTCACCGGGCCTTACGAGCACCGCACCGCGCTGGACGAAGTGGCCCAGATGATGGGTGGCCTGGCCTACATGACCGGCCTGCCCGACAAGCCCATGCGTGCAGGCGCCTCGGTGATCGACGTCACCGGCGCGATGTTCGGCGTCATCGGCATCCTCGGCGCGCTGGAGCAGCGCCACCGCACCGGCCGCGGCCAGCGCATCACCACCTCGCTGTACGAGACGACGGCCTTTCTCGTGGGCCAGCACATGGCGCAGTTCGCCGTCACCGGCAAGGCCGCGCCGCCCATGTCCATCCGCCAGTCGGCCTGGGCCGTCTACGACGTGTTCGAGGCCGGCGACGGCGAGCGCGTGTTTGCCGCCGTCGTCAGCGACACGCAATGGCGCAAGTTCTGCGAGGCCTTTGGCTTCGAAGACTTCCTGGCTGACGCCAGCCTGGCCGGCAACACCGAGCGCGTGCGCCAGCGCGAGCGCACGCTGCCCGTCATCCGCGAGCGTTTCCGCCAGTTCGACAAGGCCGGCCTGATGGCCAAGCTGGAAGCCACCGGCCTGCCGTTCGCGCCCATCGCCAAGCCCGAGGAGCTGCTGGACGACCCGCACCTGAACGCCGCCGGCGGCCTGGTGCCGGTAACGCTGCCGGATGGCCGCAGCACCCGGCTGCCGGCCCTGCCCATCGAGATGGACGGCCGCCGCTTCGGGCTGCGCCACGACCTGCCACAGGTCGGCGCCAACAGCCGCGAACTGCTGCTGGCACGGGGCCTGGGCGCTGCCGATGTCGACGCGCTGGTCGAGCAAGGCGTGCTGGCGCCATGAGCGGTACGTCCCTGTTCGAGAAGCTCTGGCGCCAGCACCGGGTGGCCGAGCTGGACGAGGGCGAAAGCCTGATCCACATCGACCGCGTGTTCCTGCACGAACGCACCGGCGGCGTGGCGCTGCAGGCGCTGGCCGAGGCCGGCTACAAGGTGCGCAACCCGCAGCTGGCCTTCGCGACGCTGGACCACATCGTCGACACCTTTCCCGGCCGTAGCGACAACACCTTGATGCCAGGCGGCGAGGCCTTCATCCGCATCACGCGCGAGCAGACGGCCCGCAGCGGCATCCAGCTGTTCGACCTGGGCGACCCGCGCCAGGGCATCGTGCATGTGGTGTCGCCCGAGCAGGGCATCGTGCTGCCGGGCACCACGGTGGTCTGCCCGGACAGCCACACCTGCACGCAGGGGGCACTCGGCGCGCTGGCCTGGGGCATAGGCTCGTCGGAGGCCGAGCATGCGCTGGCCACGCAGACGCTGCGCGTCGTCAAGCCGAAGTCGATGCGGGTGAGCTTCGACGGCACGCTGCCGATCGGCGTGGGCGCCAAGGACATGATCCTCGCGCTGATCGCGCGCGACAGCGCCTCGGGAGCGCGCGGTTCGGTGGTCGAGTTCGCCGGCGAGGCCGTGCGCGCGCTGGGCATGGAAGCGCGCATGACCCTGTGCAACATGGCCGTGGAGTTCTCGGCCTTCACCGGCCTGATCGCGCCGGACGAAGCCACGCTGGCCTACCTGCAGGGCCGGCCGTTTGCGCCCAAGGGCCAAGCCTGGGAAGAAGCCTGCACCGCCTGGCGCGAACTGCGCAGCGACGCCGAGGCGGTGTTCGACGCCGAGACGCGCCTGGACGTCAGCACGCTGCGCCCGATGCTGACCTGGGGCACCAGCCCACAGCACGCCGTGGGCGTGGACGCCCGCGTGCCGGACCCGGCGGACGCGGCCGACCGCGCCACGCAGGAAGCCATGCACAAGGCGCTGGCCTACATGGACCTGCAGCCCGGCCAGGCGCTCGCTGGCACGCCCATTGATGCAGCTTTCATCGGCTCCTGCACCAACAGCCGCCTGTCCGACCTGCGCGCCGCCGCCGCCTTGCTGCGCGGCCGTCGCGTGGCGCCGGGCGTCAAGGCTATCTGCGTGCCGGGCTCCACGCAAGTCAAGCTCGCGGCCGAGGCTGAGGGGCTGCACCAGGTGTTCCTGGACGCCGGCTTCGAATGGCGCGAGTCCGGCTGCTCGATGTGCTTCTTCGCCGGCGGCGAGAGCTTCGGCCTGCGCCAGCGCGTCGTCAGCACCACCAACCGCAACTTCGAGAGCCGCCAGGGCCCGCAGACGCGCACCCACCTGGCCAGCCCGGTCACGGTCGCCGCTTCGGCCATCGCGGGGTGCCTTGCCGACCCTCGCGGGCTCCTCTGACATGGACAAGTTCACCGTGCACACCGGTGTCGCGGCGGCGCTGCTGCGCAGCAACATCGACACCGACGCCATCATCCCGTCGCGCGAGATGAAGACCGTCTCCAAGACCGGCCTCGCGGGCGGCCTGTTCGCCGGCTGGCGCTATGTGCGGGCGCGCGAGCCCGATCCCAACTTCGTCCTCAACCGGGTCAACCAGCGCGGCAGCACCCTCCTGCTGGCGGGGCTGAACTTCGGCTGCGGCTCGTCGCGCGAGCACGCCGTCTGGGCGCTGAAGGAGTACGGCATCCGCGCCATCGTCGCGCCGAGCTTCGGCGCCATCTTTGCCGGCAACTGCGTGCGCAACGGCATCCTGCCGGTGGTGCTGGCCGAGGCGCAGGTCAACGCGCTGGCTGCCTCGGTGGCGGCCGACCCGCAGGGCCGCCAGCTCTGCGTGGACCTGCAGCGCTGCATCGTGCGCGACGCGGCCGGCAACGCCTACCCGTTCGAGATTGCCGCCAGCCAGCGCGAGATGCTGCTGAAGGGGCTGGACCCGATCGCGCTGACGCTGGCGTCCGCCGCGCTGATCGATGCCTTCCAGGCCGCCGACCGCCGCGCGCGGCCGTGGGTCTACCTCGGCTGATGCCCGGCGCCAGGCACGCATGACCGCCACGAGCGCCCTCCTCGCCCCGCCGCCGCCGGTGGACCGGCACTTCCTGCGCCTGCCCGGCGGGCGGCTGCTGCACTACCGCACCGCCGGTGCGTCGCAGCCCGGCGAGCCGCCGCTGCTGCTGGCGCATGCGGGGCCGGGATCTTCGGCCGGGCTGGTGCCGCTGATGCAGCAACTGGCCCGCCACCGGCGCGTCATCGCACCCGACATGCCGGGCAATGGCGACTCCGAGCCGCTGGACCTGCCCCGCACCGAGATCGCCGACTACCTGGCGCCGATGCTGGCGCTGCTGGACGCGCTGGGCGTGCCACAGGTCGACTTCTGCGGCCAGCACACCGGCGCGCACATCGGCTGCGAGCTGGCGCTGCGGCAGCCGGCCCGCGTGCGCCGCCTGGTGCTGGACGGCCTCGCGCTGTTCGAGCCCGAACTGCGCGCTCAGATGCAGGCCCGCTACGCGCCGGCCATGGTGCCCGACGACTTCGGCGGCCACCTGGCCTGGGCCTGGCACTTCGTGAACAACATGTTCGTGCACTTCCCGCACTTCATGCAGGACCCGGCGCACCGGCTGAACCACGGCCCCGTGCCGCCGCCCGCCGTGCGGCAGGCGCTGGTGGTGGAGATGCTCAAGGCGCTGCCCAGCTACCACCTGGCCTATCAGGCGGCCTTCGCGCACCCGACGTCCGAGCGGCTGCCGCTGCTGCAACACGCCACGCTGCTGATGGCCGTCGACGGCGACCCGCTGGCCCGCTACCTGGACGCTGCAGCCCGCCTGCTGCCGGCGGCAACGGTCGCACGCATGCCCCGGGAGGGGCGCGCCGACGCCATCGAGGCATTCCTCGCGGCGCCACCCGCCCGGCCCTGAGAGCGCGCCGGCAGGGGCGTCGGAGCGCACGCGCCGAGCTTGTGCAGGCCGACCCAGCGTGGCGCGCGCACTGCGCCATGCTGGCGTTTTCGCCCGTTGGTAAGCGGGTTCCAGGCCGGCGGCCGCTGCCCCCAGGCGCCGCGAATGACCCGCGTTCTCGCGCTGCGGTCAGTCCTCGCAAGAGATTGTTCGCGCGCCCCCCCGTTTGCAATATTTGAGTCACGCACACAGGTCTTGCGCCAGCTCAATACGCAGCAGCCGAAACCGGTGTCAGCACGGAGAACATTCGATGAGCCACCTGGCCCCCGCAGCGCAAGCGCTGCCGGCATTGACCGAGACCCTGAGCCGCATCGTCGGCGCAGACAGGCTGAACGCCGACGACGCCGCACGCCGCCTGTTCCAGGCCGACATCGGGGACCGCGGCACCGGCACCGTCAGCCTGGTGGTGGCACCGGGCAGCGTGGACGAGCTGGCGCGCGTGGTGGCCGCCGCCACGCAGGCAGGCTATGCCATTGCGCCGCGTGGCGCCGGCATGAGCTACACGGCCGGCTACGTGCCGAGCCAACAGCACACGGTGTCGTTGGACATGGCGCGCATGAACCACGTGCTGGACATCAACGCCCAGGACATGACGGTCACGGTCGAGGCCGGCTGCAGTTGGAAGGCGCTGCTGGAGGCCCTGAAGCCGCTGGGCCTGCGCACGCCGTTTTTCGGCCCCATGTCGGGCATCGCCTCGACGGTGGGCGCGGGCATCTCGCAACTGAACGCGATGCTGGGTGCCGGCCACCACGGCACGTCCAGCGAGAGCGTCGTCGCGCTGACCGTGGTGCTGGCCGACGGCCGTGTGCTGCGCACCGGCGCGCGTGGTGCCGACGGGCAGTCGCCCTTCTACCGCCACTTCGGCCCCGACCTCGCCGGCCTGTTCTGCGGCGACTGCGGGGCACTGGGCATCAAGGCCGAGGTCACGCTGCGGCTCATGCGCATGCCGGCCGCCGAGGGCCATGCCTCGTTCTCCTTCAAGACCGGCGCTGCGCTGATGGCAGCGATGGCCGAGATCGCCCGCGCCGGCCTGGCCGCAGAGATGTGCGGCTTCGACCCGGGCCTGACCGCCGTGCGCATGCGCCGCGCCTCCATGGCCAGCGACCTGAAGACGGCAGCAGCCGTGGCGGGCAAGCAGAAGTCACTGGTGAAGGGGCTGGTCGAGGTGGGCCGCATGGCGCTGGCCGGGCGCAGCTTCGTCGAGGACGACGCCTATTCGCTGCACGTCAATGCCGAGGGCCGCTGCGCGGCGGCGGTGGAGCACGACCTGGCCGAGGCGCGCCGCATCGCCGCCGCGCAGGGCGGCACCGAGATCGCCAACACGATTGCCAAGGTGATCCGCGCCCAGCCCTTCCCGGCGGCCAACAGCATCCTCGGGCCGGACGGCGAGCGCTGGCTGCCCATCCACGGCCAGGTGCCGCTGTCGGTGGCCGCCGCCGCGCTGCAGGAGATCGAGGGCGTCTTCGCCGCCATGGCGGACGAGTTCAAGCAGCACGGCGTGCACACCGGCTTCCTGTTCAGCAGCATGTCTACCAACGCCATCATCCTGGAGCCGGTGCTGTACTGGCCCGACGAGCGCCATGCGGTGCACGAGTCGATGATCGAGCCGGCCCACCTGGCCAAGCTGCCGGTGCTGCCTGCCAACCCGGCCGCGCATGCGGTCGCGCTGAAGGCCAAGGCGCAGATCATCGCGGCGCTGCAGCGGCGCGGCGCAGGCCACTTCCAGATCGGCCGCACCTACCCCTACCGCGCCAGCCGCGAAGCGGCGTCGTGGGCCTTCCTGGAAAGCATCAAGCGCGAGGTCGACCCGGCCGGCCTGATCAACCCCGGCGTGCTCGGTTTCGACACACCGGCGGCAACGAGCTGAGGACATGGCCATGAACAGCTATCGCGCCTTGCAGCTCCAGCGTTTCGCGCCCAGCGTGCGCGAGGGTACGCAGATCGTCGACCTGCCCTTGGCCGAGCCGCAGCCGGGCGAGGTCGCCGTCAGCAACCTGTGCTGCGGCGTGAACGGCATCTTCGACACGCAGATCGCCCGCAATGCGGTCGACTACGTGAAGGTGGCGCTGCCCACGCTGATGGGCGTCGAGGCGCTGGGCATCGTGCGGGCGGTGGGGCCAGGCGTAGAAGGCCTGGCGCCGGGCGATGCCGTCGTCACCGTGCGCTTTCGCGGCGGCTACCGCGAGGCCAACGTGGGCCCGGCGGCCGAATTCGTGAAGGTGCCGGCCGCCACGCCCGAGTGGCTGACGCTGGCGTCGACGGGCGTCTCGGCCTGGCTGGCGCTGCACCACATCGGCCAGGCCCGCGCCGGCGAGACGGTGGCCATCTCCGCTGCCGCAGGCGGCCTCGGCCACCTGCTGGTGCAACTGGCCAAGCTGCGCGGCTGCCGCGTGATCGCCATCTGCGGCGGCCCGGTGAAGGCGGCGTTCGTGAGGAGCCTGGGCGCCGACCACGTCATCGACTACCGCGCCGAGCCGCTGGCCGACGTGCTGGGCCGCGATTTCGCCAATGCGATCAACCTCGCCATCGACACCGTCGGTGGCAGCACCTTCGATGCCTTGCTGGACCACCTCGCCCCGTACGGCCGCCTCGTCGTGGGCGGCGCGGCGCAGGACCTGGACGGCCGGCCCGAGATCGTCACCGGCCCGCGCATCGTGCACAAGCTCTACTACAAGGGCGCCTCGGTGCGCGGCTTCATGAACGGCTTGCTGACCGAGCATTGGCCCGAGGCACGCCGCCAGCTGTTCCCGCTGTACGAATCGGGCCGGCTGCGCGTGGTGCTGGACGCGCAGCGCTTCCAGGGCCTGGCGCAGGTCAGCGACGCCGTCGAACACCTGATGGCCGGGCGCTCGATGGGCAAGGTGGTCGTTCAACTCGGGAGTGCCGCATGAGCCACCGTTGCCTGTCACTGTGCGTGGCGCTGCTGGCGTCCGTCATGTGCAAACTGGCCATGGCGCAGGCCGCCTCGCCGTTCGCCGGCGCGCGCTTCACGCAGGTCATCGGCGGCGGCGGCGTGCCGCTCAACGTCGTCGACAAGGGCGACCCTGCCAAGCCGGCCGTGCTGTTCATCCACGGCTTCCGCCAGAGCTACCTGAGCTGGACGCTGCAGTTCGGCTCCGACCTCGCCTCGCGCTGCCGCCTGGTCGCATTCGACCTGCGCGGCCACGGCAACTCCGGCCACCCGTGGCAGAGCGAGGCCTATGACAACGCCAAGCCGTGGGCCGACGACGTGGCCAGCGTCATCCAGGCGCTGGGGCTCAGGAAGCCGCTCATCGTGGCGTGGTCCTTCGGCGGCAATGTGGCCATGGACTTCGCGAGCCTGCAGCCCGCAGTGCCGGTGGCCGGCTATCTGTTGACCGGCACCGCCGCCGGCACGCTGGCCGTGCCGCCGCCACCGGCCAATGCACCGCCGCGGCCGGCCGCCAGCCCGGACCTGGCGCTCAACATCGGCGCGCTGGACGCGTCGATGAAGCTGCTGTTTCCGAGCCCGGCCATGGACCCGGCGCTGCGCGCCCAATTCGCCGCGGCCGCCATGCGCGTAGGCCCCTGGGTGGATCAGGCCGTGGCCCGCCGTGCTCGCAGCGCCGCCACCTTGCCGGCGCAACCCGCCGTCTTCGCCACCGGCGGGAAGGACCCCCTGGTGGGCCCCGCCACCGTGGCGCGGCTCAAGGACTTTTTTCCGCAGGCCCGCTTCGTCGACTTTGCCGACGCCGGCCATGCGGTCTTCATTGATGAACCCGCTCGCTTCAACGCATTGATCGATGAGATCCAGTGCCAACGGCCATAAGCCGTGACCCGGTCCCCATCGCTCCGACCCGGGGCGATGGGCGTCCTCTGAAGCAGTTCCCCAGATGTCAGCCGCAGCCCAGCTGCCGGCACTGCCCAACGGTCCTTTTTTGACTATCCCGGAGTCTTCCCAAGTGAAAAGCATCCACCTCGCTGAAGTTCCCCGTCACTTCCGTCATCAGCCGCTGCGCAGCCTGGTGCGCGCCGCCTGGGGGGCTGGTCTGTCGGCTGCCGTGTTGCTGCCTGTCGGCGCTGCCTGGGCGCAGGACGCCACGCCGGCGCCTGTGAAGGAAGAAGCCGCCCCGGTGAACAGCCTGGGCACCGTCGTCGTCACGGCCCGCAAGCGCGCCGAACTGCAGATCGACGTGCCGATCTCCATCCAGACCGTCTCGGAAAAGGACCTGCGCGCATCCGGCACAACCTCCGTCGCCGACCTGGGCGGCCTGGCCGGCTTCACCTTCACGGCCACGCAAAGCACGGGCGCCTACGGCCGTGCGGCGGGCATGATCTCCTTCCGCGGCCTGCAGGGTGAGCTGGGCCGCCCCAGCGATGCCTCTGGCGGCGTATTCATCGACGGCGTGGCCATCACGGGCGGCATCTCGACACTGAACATGTCCGACGTCTCACGCGTCGAGGTGATGAAGGGCCCACAGAACGCGTTCTTCGGCCGCAGCACCTTCGGCGGTGCGGTGAACTTCATCACCAAGTCGCCGTCGCAGACCCTGCGCGGCACGGTGAACGCGACCGTCACGCACAAGGGCTCGTCCGACATCGACGCCAGCATCGAGGGGCCGCTGATCGATGGCCTGCTGACCGGGCGCCTCGTGATGGCCAGCCACAACAAGGTGGCGCAGACGCACGCCACCGATGGGGGAGCGCTCGGTGCCGAGAACTCCAGGTCGGTCGGCGGCACGCTGTACTTCACCCCGACCGACAAGCTGTGGGTGCGCCTGCGCGGCATGTTCCAGAAGAACGACGACTCCCTGCCGGCCATCGCCTACATCTCGTCCACAGGCAACACCAGCTGCACGGGCAAGTTCTACACCGGCATCGGCCGCGACGGCGCCGCAGTGCAGTACACGCCGGGCACGCCGTACTTCTGCGATCGCATCCCGTCGCTGAAGTCACTTGGTAGCGGCGCCATCAATGCCAACACCAGCATCCCAGCGAATGCGTACGCGGCGTTCGTCAACAATTCGCTGGGCGACCCGTCACTGGGCAGGTCGCCGCGCGTGGATCACATGGGCATGGGCAGCGAGGTGACGCAGGCCTCGGTGCAGGCGGCCTACACGCTGCCCAACGACATGGAGCTTGCATTCAACGTCGGCTACAACCGCGCCAACACGACGGCCGTCTTCGACCTGGACAAGACGGCGGGCCCGAACTTCTTCAATGCGCAGATCACGCCATCGCAAGACCTCACTTTGGACGCACGCCTGTCGACCGACCAGGCCGCATCGCTGCGCGCGGTCGTCGGGGCAAGCCAGTTCAAGTCGAGCTACATCTTTTCGCAGATCGACTTGAACGCCGGCCTGGGCGGCACGGCGCCGATCATCAGCACCAACTACTCCAACCTGAAGTCCACGGTGCCTGCGATCTATGGCTCGGTGGAGTACGACATCACCAAGCAGGTCACCGCGACGCTCGAGGCGCGCTACCAGCAGGACAAGGTGAAGTCGATGACCCGGGCGGGCTTGACGATCCACAACGAAACCAAAAACTGGCTGCCCCGCCTGACGCTGCGCTACAAGCCGACGCCGACCATCTCGACTTACGTCAACGTCGCCCAGGGCGTGCAGCCGCTGAACGTCAACGCGGGCTACACGAGCGCCAGCGAGGCGGGCAAGGCCTTGCTGAGGGAATTCGCGCCGGACGTCAACGACTTCACACCGCAGCCCAAGCTCACGGCGATTGAGGTGGGCATCAAGCAACGCGTCAGCAACGACTTGCAGTACGCCCTCGCTGTCTATGACCAGACCTGGAAGAACCGCCTGACGTCTACCAACATCTTCAACCCGGCCAGCTGCGGCACCACGACCGGCACGACCGCCTGCCCCTTCACGTCGTCGGGTTCCGGCCTCCAGGCCGGCAACGACGCGCGCATCCGCGGCATCGAGCTGCAGGTCGACGCGCTGCTGACGCCGCAGTGGTCCGCAAGCGCCTATTTCGACTACAAGCACGCGCGCTGGCAGCGCTACGACGCCTCGTCGCAGTCGGTCTATGGCACCAACCGCGCACTGGCACTGACCGGGCAGGCCGTGAAGTTCGACGGCAACACCATCGGTCGCGTACCCGACTTTCAGGTCACCGCGAACTCGACCTACCGCTTCGGCCTGACGAACGGCTGGCGCTCATATGTGCGCGGCGACGTCAGCTACGTGGCCGGCATGTGGGACAGCGACTTCAACTTCGCGAAGACCGATGCCTACCACCGCGCCGACCTGCGCCTGGGTTTCGAGAAGAGCGATGTGTCGCTGGAGTTCTTCGTCCGCAACCTGACCAACAACCGGGGCTGGACGACGGTGTCGCGCACACCCAACCTGGGCATCGTGCCGCTCGTGAGCTTCTCGCTGCAAGGCCTGACAGCCACGGCGCAGGAAGAGCGCTCGCTGGGTGTTCGCATGAGCTACAGCTTCTGATGAAAGCCGCCGCCACATCGCTCGCTGCAGCGGCGTCGTCGCAGCTGAACCGCCGCGCCGCCTTGGCGGCCACTGCGGCCGGCTTGCTGGCCCTGCATCGGCCGGCGAGCGCGGCGCCCGCCGCGACCGACGTGCTGATCCTCGGCGCCGGCATCTCCGGCCTGCACGCAGCCCGACTGCTACAGCAGCAGGGCCTGTCGGTCACGGTGCTGGAAGGCAGCGGGCGCATCGGCGGCCGTTGCTGGACTGCGCATGACGTGCCGGGCCGGCCGGAGATCGGCGCCGGCACGATCGGCGCCGGTTACGGCCGCGTGCGTGCGAACGTGGCGGAACTGGGCGTCGAGCTGGTGACGCCGCCACCGGGCTCGCGCGACATCCTGGGCAGCGGCCCGGCCGCCTTCAGCGTGTACGGCCAGCCGGTCTCGCGGGTGCAGTGGAAGGACTCGCCGCTGAACCGGCTCAGTCCGGCCGAGCGGGGCATGACGGCCTCGCAGCTGGTGGGGCACTACCTGGCCCGCGACATGGGTCTCAAGGCTCTCGACGACTGGCTCAAGCCCGAGTTCGCGTGGCTGGACCAGCTGTCGCTGAAAGACCACTTCACAAAGCTCGGCGCCTCGCCCGAGGCGCTGCGGCTGATGCAGGCGCATGCACCCGGCAGCAACCTGGAGGACGCCAACGCACTGCACTTCGTGCGCCGCACCTTCTTCTATGGCTGGGAGGCCCGCGCCGGCAAGGGCCAGCGCGTGCGCGGTGGCACCAGCACGCTCACCGACGCGATGGCGGCGTCGCTGCAGCGGCCCGTGCAGGTCAATCGCATGGTCAGCCACATCCGCAGCGGAGCCAAGGGTGTCGAGGTGCGCTGCGCCGATGGCTCCGTGCATCGCGCCCGCGCCTGCATCTCGACCATTCCCGTCCCGGTGTTCCGCAAGATCAAGGTGGACGGGCCGGTGAGCGCGAAGCATCGCGCTGCCTGGCAGGCCGTGCGCAGCACGGACGTCGTGCAGGTCTTCTTCACCGTCGACGCGCCGTTCTGGCAGCAGGACGGCGCCGCCGCCGAGATGTGGACGGATACGCCCTGCGAGCGCTTCTTCCACCTGCCGGCGCTGGACCAGCCGCACGGCATCATCGGCGCCTTCATCGGCGGCGACGGCACGCAGGCGCTGCGCGGCATGGACAAGCCGGCGATGGGCCGCTATGCGCTGGACACGCTGAACCGGCTGCGGCCGTCGTCGCGCGGCCATGTGGCCGTCAGCCATGTGCACCACTGGGGTTCGGTGCCAACCGCGCTGGGCCATATCTCCAGCTGGGCGCCGGGCGACATCGGCCGCCACGAAGCCGTGCTGCACGAACCGGTGGGCGCGCTGCACTTTGCGGGCGACCACCTGGGGCGCCTGCACGTGGGCCTGGAGGCGGCCTGCGAATCGGCCGAGGCCAGCGCGATGCAGGTGCTGGACCGTCTGGCATGAAGACGATGGCCCACCCGAGCCGCAACGCCCGCCTCGCGCGGGCGTTTTTTCTGCTGGCGCTGGCAACGGTCGCGCAGCCGCAAGCCCTCGCCGATGTGCGCAGCTTCAAGGACTGTCCCGACTGCCCGTTGCTGGTGGCCATCGAGCCGGGCAGCTTTGTCATGGGCAGCGCGCCGAACGATGCCGACCAGGCCAAGGACGGGCGCGAGGCGCCGGCCCATCCGGTGCGCGTCGAACGCCGTTTTGCACTGGGCCGCACCGAGGTCAGCGTGGGCGAGTTCGCACGCTTTGTCGCGGCGACCGGCCATGTCACCAGCGCCGAGGCCGATGCCACGGCGCCGGGCTGCCTGGCATGGCTGGCGCAGGACCACACGCTCACCGCTCGGCCCCGCCTGCAGTGGCGCGCGCCCGGCTATGCGCAGCGCGACGACCACCCCGTGGTCTGCGTGAGCTGGAACGATGCCCAGGCCTACCTGGCCTGGCTGAGCCAGCGCGCCGGCCACACCTACCGGCTGCCCAGCGAGACCGAATGGGAGCTGGCCGCGCGCGCCGGTACCGGCACCCGCTGGCCCTGGGGCAACGACCCGGCGCAGGCCTGCCTGCATGCCAAAGTGGCCGACGCCACGCCCCACGCCGACGGCTGGCAATGGCCCGAGCGGCACGACTGCAGCGACGGCCATCCGGGTGTCGCGCCCGTCGGCAGCTACCGCGCGACCGCCAACGGCCTGCACGACATGATCGGCAATGTCTGGGAGTGGGTGCAGGACTGCTATGCGGCCGACGCCTACGCCCGCCAGGACATGCCTGCCGACGGCAGTGCGCGCGAGTTGGCCGGCTGCACGGCGCGTGGCCTGCGCGGCGGCGCGTGGATCAGCGGGCCGGGCCGAACACGGCCGGCCTACCGCGGCGGCTACGGCCCCGAGACACGCGCCAACGTGTTCGGCTTTCGGGTCGCGCGCAGCCTGTAGGGTCTGGCGGCCGGCCGAGGGATGGTCCGGCCGCCGGGGCGCGTCAGTACTGGTAGCGCAGGTTGAGCTGCAGCGTGCGGCCCGGGATGGCATAGCGCGGCTGCACGACGCTGAAGCCAAAGCCCGTCTGCCAGCCCTCTTGCTGCAGCAGGTTCTTGCCCGCGAGCTGCAGGCTCCACGCATCGAGGCTGTAGGTCACGTAGGCGTTGAGGAACTTCTGCCGCGGCACCGCACCGATCAGCGCGTTGTCGGCGGTGGAGAAGAACGAGGCCCGCTCGCTGTAGTCGGCGCCATAGGTCAGCTGGCCTCGGCCCAGTGCCATCTCGTGGTCGAAGCCCACGGTGACGGCATGCCTGGGCACGACCGGCAGCGTGTTGTCGATGACCGAGCAGGGCAGCGCCACCGCCGTGGCGCAGGCCGTGTACTTGCTGCGGTTGAGAGCGCCGTTTGCCCACAGCGTTAGGCCCGCGCCCACGCGCCAGGTGGCCTCGGCCTCCAGCCCGTTCAGCGTGGCGTTGTAGTTCTCCACGACGAAGCTGCCGGCGCTGGGGCCAGACGCCACGGTGAGCGTCTGCTGGCGGTTCTGGATCTTGTTGTGGAACAGCGAGACGTTGAGCCGCAGCGTGCGGTCCAGCAGGTCGGCCTTCACGCCCAGCTCGTAGGCGTCGGTGGTCTGCGGCAGGAAGGGCTCGCGGATCTGCGCCACCGTCGAGGCCAGGCCGTTGTAGCCGCCGGCCTTGAAGCCCTGGCTGTAGCTGGCGTAGAGCAGCATGCCGGGAACCAGCTTGTGATCGATGCCGATCCTGGGCGTGAACTTGCTGAAGCGGTGCGTCGCATCGAAGGGCGAGCCCGACATCGCGCCGTCCAGGCGCTTGTCGTCCCGGCTGTAGCGGCCGCCGAGCTGCACGGTGGTGTTCTCGCCCAGCTTGCCGCTGAGCTGGCCGAAGACGGCGCGGCTGCGGGTGTCGGCATTGAAGCGCACGGTGGACGGCGTGAAGAAGATGAACGTGGCGATGTCCTGGCTGCCGCTCTCATCGAAGTAGTAGAGGCCGCCGATGTAGCTCAGGCGGCCGTCGAGCAGCTCGCCGCTGGCCTGCAACTCCTGGCTGAACTGGCGGTGCCGCGTGACGCTGTCGCGCTCGAACAGCGCCAGCGTGGTGCCCGCGGCGCCGCCGATCAACGCGGCCGAGACGCCGCCGCTGAAGTCCTGGCGCCAGTGGTCGTCCATGCGCACATGGCCGGTGATGGACACCAGGCGCACCCCGCCCAGGTCGGTGGACAGGCGCAGCGTCTGGCCGGTCTGCTTCACGTCGGTCAGCGAGTCCGTCGGCGAGGCGACCTTGCGGTAGGAGCCCGTGCTGGGCGTGATGGTCAGCCCGTCGGCGCTGACGGTGTTGGGCACGGCCCACTGGCCGTCGCCGTCGGTGTGCGTGGTGAAGGCGCTGAATCTCGCCTTCAGCACCGGGCCTTCGTAGGCCAGGTCGGCCTGGGCGCCGGTGAAGTCCTCGCCGCCGACGCGCTTGTTCTGCGTGACGTTGAACTGGCCGTTGCCGTCGCGGCTGCTGAACATGCCTTGCAGCGAGCCGCGCCAGCGCTTGTCGTCCGACAGCGCCGACGAGACATAGCCCTTGATGCGCTTCAGCCCGTTGCTGCCGATGCCCAGCTCCGTGCTGGCGGTGAAGGTCGGCGACGGCGCACGGGTGACGATGCTGAGCGCCCCGGCCGACGAGTTGCGGCCGTACAGCACGCCCTGCGGACCGCGCAGCACCTCGATGCGGTCCAGCTCGATGAACTCCATCAGCGCGCCCGACAGGCGGGCACGGTAGACATCGTCCACATAGATGCCCACCTCCGACTCCGAGGTGATCTGGCCCCCATCGGTGATGCCGCCGCCGCGGATGAAGGGCCGCAGGCCGGTGGAGCCGCCGGTCACCGTGTCGAACTTGACGTTGGGCACGAGGCGGCTGAGGTCGGTGGCGGACTGGATCTGGTGGTTCTCCATCGCGCCCGACGTGAAGGCGGTGACCGAGGCGGGCACGTCCTGCAGGTTCTGGCGGATGCGCTGCACCGTCACGGTGACGGCTTCGAGCTTGCTGGTCTTGCGTTCGCCCTCCGGGCTGGCGACCGGCTCGGCCGGCGCCTGCTGGGCCGAGGCCAGCGACGCGGACAGCGCCGCCAGGGCCAGCGCCATGCGTCCGGCGCGACTATGAAACCTTGAAGTTGATACTTGTCTAGACATGCTGAGTTACCCTTGCGTTAGAAGGCGCAAGGGTGTGCTCAGGAGGCCAAAGTCGTCACGCGCATTTCAGGTTTGTCCGTGCATCGGACAGAAATGGCTCGTGCAGGCGGCCATCAGCGTTTGTCGCCGCGCAGCGAACCCACCAGCAGGTTGGCCAGCACATGCTCGCGCCAGGCCGGCGACGCCTTGCCCACGCGCAGGATCACCAGTTGCTCGCTCGGAACGACAATGAGCTGCAGGCCTCCCACGCCGCTGAGGTAGAACAGCTCGGACTCGACGGCGGGCACCTTGTCCTCGCCTAGTTCCCGCGCGCGGCGGTTCAGGCGCGGGTCCTGCCAGGCCGCGCCGACGTTGACCTGGTAGCCGAAGTTCGGGTTCGCGGGCGATGGCGAGCGCAGCGCCCGCACGAAGCCTTCATCCAGCAGGCGCCGGCCTTGCCAGACCCCGCCATCGAGCAGCATCTGCCCCACGCGCACCCAGTCGCGCGGCTTGGACCAGATGCAGCAATAGGCCATCGCCCGGCCACCCTCGCGGTCCAGCAGTTGCTCGCCATCGCTGGCGCCCAGCGGCTGCCACAGCCGGCTGGCCACGTAGTCCAGGTAGCGCCCGCCGGTGGCCCGCTCGATGACCAGGCCCAGCGCATGTGAGTTGTCGTTGTCCCACGCGAAGTCGGTGCCGGGCGCATACGCCAGCGGCGCGTCGCGCACGACGGCCTCCACGTCCGAGCCGTAGTGCAGCTGGATGTAATGGCTGCCCAGGTCCTTGCTGGGCAGGTTGCGAAAGCCGCCGCTCATCGTCAGCAGGTGCTTGACGGTGATGCCGCTGCGCGCCGGGTCGCGCCATTCGGTCAGCCAGGTCGAGGCCGGCTGGTCCACCGAGCGGATGTGCCCCTCCCGCAGCGCCACGCCCACGGCCAGCGCGCCCAGCGTCTTGGACATGCTGTGGGCGCTGAAGTCCTGCGTCGCGTCGGCGCCGTGGAAGTAGCGCTCCAGCTGCACCACGCCGCGATGCACGACGATCAGCGCGCGGCCGTTGCTGGACTCGACGAAGCTGGCCGCGTCGTCCAGCGCTGCAGCGGGCACCGTGGTGCGCCCCGGCTCGGCGGCCGGCAGGAAGGGCCCGGGTGCGCCCTTCAGCGGCGCCAGCGGCCGGTAGGCGCTGTACGGTGCGTCCAGCGGGTTGGTGGCGGGGTTGTCGATGCGCCACCAGAACGACGCGTTGGCGGCGTCGCGCGGCGGCGGGGGTGGCGCCGAGGCTGCAGCAGCAGGCTGGGCCTGCGCGGCGGTGCAGGCCAGCGTGGACAACAGCGCGAGCACGAGCGCGCGCAAGGCATGCAGAGGTCGGGTCATGGTGGGTCGGGCCTGGAGGGGTTGATGGCGGGCGGCGAAGAGGCGCATCACCGGTCGCCCTGCATGGCCGCGACGGCCTCGATCTCGGCAACGACCTCGGCGTACTTGGCCTGCAGGTCGAACAGATTGGCGTCCTGCACGCGCGGGTCGCGGTCGCCGCAGGCCTCACGCACGACGAACGGCGCGAAGCCGTGCTGCAGCGCGTCCAGCGCGGTGGCGCGCACGCAGCCCGACGTGGAGAAGCCGGTCACCAGCACCGTGTCCACGCCCAGCGCGGTCAGCGTGGAGGCCAGCGAGCTGCCGAAGAAGGCCGACGCGTACTGCTTGGTGACCACCGTCTCGCCGTCCAGCGGCTCCACGCCCGCCACGAAGGCGCCCAGCGGCGAGCCCGGCAGGAAGGCGCGCAGCGCCGGCACCTTGCGGAAGAACAGGCCGCCGTCGCGGCCCTGCGCATCGAACGCGACGCGCGTGAAGATCACCGGCACGCCGGCCGCGCGCGCCGCCGCAACGAGGCGGCGGTTGGGCTCGACCGCGTCGACGAAGCCTTGCGCGTACAGGCCGCTGCCGGGCTCGACATAGGCCTGCACCACGTCCACGATGACCAGCGCAGGCCGGCGGCCGAAGGGCAGGCGCGCGCCGAAGCCGGCGCGCTGGTAATCGGCATTCAGGTCGGAAGAAGCGGTGGCAGCGGTCACGGCGGGCGGTTGGGGTGGGGACGGCGCAGCTTGTGCGCAGCCGCGGCCGTTTCGCAAGCCGGGCTCGCGCATGGATTCACCTGTCGAACAGCGGCGGCGACGGCAATGGCCCCGACGTCCACGGGGCGAATAGCGCGCCACTGCACGTTGGTGCCTTTGCAAGCCGGGGTTGAGCATGCGCCATCGCCCGGCAACGGGCCTGCCACTCACCTCACGATGCGCCCCCTCGCTGCCCCTCCCTGCCTCTGCGCTTGCAAGTCATGAGCACGATGGACTTCGAGTTCACGGTACCGGTGCTGGTCGTCGGTGGCGGCGCCTGCGGTGCCAGCGCGGCACTCGCCGCCAGCGACGCTGGCGCGCAGGTGCTGCTGCTGGAGCGCGATGCCGCGCCGGCCGGCACCACCGGCATGTCGCAGGGCCTGGTGTGCGCAGCGGGAACCGCCGCGCAGCGCCGCCACGGTATCGATGACGATGCCGACCGCCTGTACGCCGACATCCTCGCCAAGACACGCGGCCAGACCGACACGACGCTGGCGCGCGCCATCGCCGACCACGCCGGCCCGACGCTGGACTGGCTGGTGCAGCAGCACGACATGCCCTGGGAGCTGGACCTGCGCTTCAAGCCCAGCTACGGCCACAGCCGCGCGCGCGTGCACGGCTGGCCCGGCCACACCGGCATCGACATGGTGCAGCTGATGCACGCCCGCCTGGCCGCCGCGCAGGTGGACGTGCTGACCGAGGCCCGCCTCGTGGAGGTGGTGGCCGACGCCGACGGCCGTGCGCGCGGCGTGCTGGTGCAGCGGCCCGACGGTTCGCGCGAGGCCATCGGCTGCGACACGCTGGTGATGGCCGCCGGCGGCTTTGCGGCCAACCACGACATGGTGGCGCAGCACCTGCCCGAGGCCGCGCATGCGCGCTGCAACGGCCACGAGGGCAACCAGGGCGACGCCATCCGCGCCGGCGCCGCTCTGGGCGCCGCGCTGGCCGACATGGGCGCCTACCAGGGCTACGCGATGCTGGCCGACCCGCAGGCCATTCCCGTGCCGCCGGGCTTCATCGTCGAGGGCGGCCTGCTGGTGGACAGCCAGGGCCGGCGCTTCGTCAACGAGGTCGACGACATCTCTGGCATGGTGCACGCCGTGCTCGAGCAGCGCGACGGGCTGGCCTGGGTCATCGTCGATGCCGTCATCGAGGAGCGCTGCCTCTACATGATCGAGACGCGCCAGCTGCGCGAGCTGGGCGCGATGCGCGACGCCGACGACCTGCCCACGCTGGCCCGGTTGATCGGTGTGGATGCGGCCACGCTGGCCGCCGAGATCGCTGCCGCGTGGTCGTCGCGCCGCAGCGCGACCAGCGACCGGCTGGGCCGCCACTGGCTCGACGACGCCCCGCCGGCGGCGCCGTTGCGCGCCCTCAAGGTCTGCGGTGCGCTGTTCCACACGCAGGGCGGCCTGCAGATCGACGCTGCCGCGCGCGTACTGCGTGCCGACGGCCGCCGGCTGCCCAACCTGTTCGCCGGCGGCGGCAGCGCCCGCGGCGTATCGGGCCCGTCCTGCTGGGGCTATCTGCCGGCGATGGGCCTGTGCGCCGCTGTCACGTTCGGCCGCCTGGCCGGCCAGTCCGCCGCCGCGCAGGCGCTGGCGCCCTGACCTCTTCCCTTCCATTTTTTCCACCACCAACCGAGAGTCCCATGAGCACCTCCGACAAGAAGCCCTCCCAGATCCGCGAAGCGATGCCTCTGCTGGCGCGCAACGAAGGCGTGTGGGAGGGCTGGTACCGCTACTACGACGCCGCCACCGGCAAGCTGACCGACGAGCACCGTTCGAGACTGATCTGCCGCCTGCCCGAGACGGGCGAGCACGCCGGCAACTACCACCAGACCAACCACTACTTCTGGGAAGACGGCCGCACCGACGTGCGCGACTTCCCGGCCTGGTACGAGAAGGGCCGCATCTGGTGGGACAACGACCTCATCACCGGCTGGGCCGCCGCCATGCAGCCCGATGACTACAACCGCTCGACCTGCCTGAACTGGACCCGCAAGGGCGAGCCCGACCTGTACCTGTACGAAATGATCCAGCTGTCCGCAGACGGCAAGAGCCGCGCGCGCACCTGGCACTGGTTCAAGAACGACGTGTGCTTCCAGCGCACGCTGATCGACGAGCGCTTCATCACGCCGGACTGGCAGAACTTCAACGACCACACGCCGCCGAAGAACTGAGCGGACGACCCGCCCGCTGCTTGCCCGACGGCCGCCGCCAGCGGCCGTCGTCACGTCACCCGGGGTTCAGCACCGAGCGCAGCCCGGCCGCCACGTCGGCGTGGACCGGCAGCACCGCCATCAGCGCGGCCAGTAACACGTGCGCGTGGGGCAGGCCGCCAAACGCCAGGCAGGCGCGCGCCTTGTCCAGATGCTCCTCGGGCGACAGCGGCCATTCGGGCGAACCCAGCTGCCGCGCCACCGGCTGGCGCAGCACGCGGCCATCGGCCAGCGTGGCTTCCAGCAACGCCGGCACGAAGGCGGCGGGGTCGGGGTTGTCGTCGGCCTGCACGGACAGCTGCTGCGCGAGCTGCAGCGTCTGGGCGTCGGCCAGCCGCTCGGGCGTGAAGTCGTCCAGCCCGACACGGCCGCGCCGCAGCACCACCGCCCCGAGGTAGGGGAAGCAAAGCCGCGCATGCGCCGGGCCCATGCCGGCGAAGGCTGCGCGTCCCACCAGGCGTGCGATCAGCGGCGGTGCGCGGTAGACCAGCCGCTGCACCTCGTGCGCCTGCATGCCCTGCGCCAGCAGCTGCTGCGTGGCCACGATGGCGCCGTGGGCGGCGCGGCCGGTGGGAAACGGCTTCCAGCTCAGCTCGGTCACGCGCCAGCGCCGGCCCAGCGCCGCCAGCGGCTCGTCCAGGTTGAAGCCGGCCTCGAACAGCGTCAGGTAGCCGAACGGGCCGTCGATGGACTGCTGCGGCGCGTCGATGCCGGCCAGCGCCAGGTCCAGCGCCTGCACCGCCGAGCGCGCTGCGCCGGCCACCTGCAGCGGCAGCGTGGGCTTGCCTTCCAGGTGCGCCTGCATCGTGCCCGACGCGAACGCCAGCGCATGGCCGAAGGCGCGCCGCGCCACCTCCAGCGGCAGCTCGCGCAGCCGGCACAGCGCCGCCACCGAGCCGAAGATGCCGGCGGTGGCCGGGCGGAAGAAGCGCAGCGGGGTGGTCACCGCCACGCCCAGCGTGGCCACCACGTCCACGCCCACGGCCAGCGCCGTCAGCAGCGTGTCGCCGCGGCGCGGGCCGGCGCGGTCGGCATCGGCCAGCAGCGCGGCGGCCACCGTGGCCAGCGGGTGGGCCACGGCGGGCTCGTGCACGCAGTCGAACTCCTGCGCATGGATCTGGTAGGCGTTGACGAAGGCCGCATAGGGCGCGGTCAGCCCGACGCCCGGCCGGCCCAGCACCTGGCAAGGCCCGGCACCGCTCCAGCCCTGCGCGGCGCGGAACACCGCATCGGCATCCGGCGCCGCACGGCCGGCCACGCCCACGCCCAGCGTGTCGTGCAGGAAGGTCACCGCCGCGTTCTGCGCCTCGGGCGGCAGCGCCGCCCATTGCACGCCCAGCGCATGCGTCAGCAGTCGGTCCGTCGCGCTCGTCATCGCGCTTCCTCCATCACTTCGAACAGGGCGCCTTCCGGCGAACGCAGCACGCCGACACGGCGGCCCTCATAGATCGCGCCGCCCAGCGGCTGTGGCGGCGCCAGCCAGTCGCCCGGGATGGCCGACAGGTCGGGATGCGTCAGCGTCACCAGCGCCACGCCGGGCGGCAGCTGGCCGTCGTGCACCGGGCGCGGCACGGCGCCGGCGGGGTACTGGTCCAGCTCCACGCACAGCTCGCCGGCATGCTCCGCGCAGACGATGCGGTGGCGCTGCAGCTCGGGCAGCTCGAACGCGCGGTTCAGCATGCGGTAGGGGATGTCCAGCGGCGCCTGCAGCCGCAGGCCCAGCACGTCGGCACACCAGCGCGCGCTGGCGTCCAGGTCGGCGCAGGCCAGCACGGCGATGAACAGCACGTCCACCGGCGACCTCGCGTCGGGCAGGCCGCTGCCGGGGCCGCCCTGCAGGATCTGCGTCAGGTAGACGAACTCGCCATCCGGCCCGCAGACCTGCATCGGATGGATGCTGGGCAGGCCGGGGTTGGCGGTGGGCGGGCCGACGATGTCGAACGGCCCGCCGCGCAGCCGCGCATGCACGGCGTGCACGTCCTGCACGCACAGCTCGAGGGCGGCCCAGCCGAAGGTGCGCAGCGGGCGCAGCCCGGGCATGGGGTGGCCCTCGACGAAGCGCAGGTCCACCGCACGGCCGCTGGCCGGCCGCACGACGGTGTAGCGGCGCCCGGCGCTGGCCGGGGCGCCCCAGCGCTGCGCGAGCGCGGCGGGCACGACACCGCGCTCGATGAGGCGGTGGTCCAGATGGTCGACATAGCGCGCGGCGGCAGCCTCGGCATCGGCGACCACGACAGTGGCTGAACGCAGGGGATTCATTGCGCCGCAGCCTAGGGTCGCCCCCGAGCCGGCGCGAAGCCGGCGGCCGCTGCTGTTCACGTGGCGGATGGGGGCCGCGCGTCGGTTGAGGCGGCTGCCGGCATCGCGTTTCATGCGCTGATCGCGCCCCTGGCGCACGCCACCGGATTTCCAATGACGCATCCCCCGCAAGGCTACCGAGAGTTCCGCCGCGGCTGGCCCATCGTGCTCGCCTCCATGCTGGGCGTGGGCCTGGGCCTGTCGCCTCTGCCCTTCTACACGGCCGGCGTGCTGGCGCCGCACCTGCACGCCGAGTTCGGCTGGGGTATGGGGCAGATCTTCTTCGGCATCACCATCACCACCTTCGTCGTGCTGTTCGCCGGGCCGCTGGCCGGCTTCCTGGCCGCGCGCTGGGACACGCGGCCGGTGGCGCTGGGCTCGCTGGGGCTGTTCGCGCTGGCCTTCATGGCGATGGCGCTGAACACCGGCTCGCTGACGCAGTACTACCTGACCTGGGGTGCCATCGCGCTGCTGGGCGCCGGCACGCTGCCCATCACCTGGACGCGCGGCGTCAACAGCTGGTTCGACGAGCGCAAAGGCCTGGCGCTGGGGCTGACGCTGATGGGCACCGGCATCTTCGGCGTCGTCGCCAAGCCGCTGACGGCCTGGCTGATCGACGCCTTCGGCTGGCGCGGCGCCTACATCGGCCTGGGCCTGCTGCCGCTGGTCATCGCCCTGCCCGTCGCGTTCGTGCTGTTCCGCAACACCGACGGCGACCCGCAGGCCGCCGCCACGCACCGCGAGCCCGAGGGCCTGACCTTCGCGCAGACGCTGCGCTCCTGGCGGCTGTGGCTGATGGCGGCGGCCTTCATCCCCATCTCGTTCGCGCTGGGCGGCCCCATCCCGAACATGGAAAACATCCTGCGCGCCAACGGCTTCGCGAAGGAGCAGATCATCCAGCTGACACCGTTCATCGGCCTGTCGGCGCTGATCGGCCGGCTGGCCGGAGGCTGGCTGGTGGACCGCTTCTGGGCGCCGGCGGTGGCGATGGTCATCCTGACGCTGCCTGGCCTGTCGTGCTGGTTGCTGGCGCAGGGGCAGTTCGGCTTCGGCGCGGCGCTGCTGTCGATCTTTCTGATCGGCTTCGCGGTGGGCGTGGAGTACGACCTGATGGCCTTCTTCGTCGCGCGCTACTTCGGCATGCGCGGCTACACGCAGACCTACTCGCTGCTGTACGTGTGCTTCTCGCTGGGCGCGGGCTTCGGGCCGGCGGTGTTCGGCTGGGCGTTCGACCGCAGCGGCTCGTACCACGGCGTGCTGATGGCCTCGGCTGTGGGGCTGGTAGCGGGCGCCGCGTCTTTCCTCGCACTGGGCCGCTACCGCGTGCCGGCCTCGGCCGCGCCGGCGCTCGCTTGAGCCGCGCCGCCAGGCCCGCAGCCGGTGCGGGCCTGGCGCCTCGTCACGCGGGCCGCGCCACCTCCACGGCCACATCCTCCGACGCCAGTTCGTCGCCCAGCGCGGCGGCCTCGTTCTCCTGCTGCAGGATGCGCAGCACGCGGGCCAGGTACTCCTGCGTCCACAGCGCCCGCTCGGCGGCGGCGGTGGCGTCGGGCCGGAAGCCGTCGACGGCGCCCGGCGCGATGACACCCTGCGCCAGCAACAGCCGCTCCAGCGTGTCCTGCCGCTGCCGCGACACGGCCAGTTCCTGCACCAGCGCCATCGTGATGGCCAGCACGCGCTCGACCTCGGGCGTCATGAAGTAGGGCCGCTTGCCGGCCGGCTTGCTGCTGGCGTGCTTCAGCGCTTCTTGAATGCTCATGTCGTCCTCCGCGCACCGATCACATGCCAGGCCGCCTTGCGGCCGTAGTCCTCCGTCGCGTCCTTCGCGGCGTCGGGAAAGAGGTCGGTGTCCACCACCGCCGTGACGCCGTCGTGGATCACCTCGCCGGCAGCGAAGCCGGCATCCACCAGGTGCTGCCCGAGGTCCATCTCGTGCAGGCGGCTCCAGAACGGCTCGTTGTTGTAGAACGCGTCCCAGTCGCGCAGCGCCTGCTCCAGCAGCGGCATCGCGGCGCTGTACTGCGGCTGCTCCACGTGCAGCGCCACGCCGCCCACGCGCAGCAGCCGGTGGCTCTCGCGGAAGATGGCGCTCAGCGCGGTGGTGGACAGCTCGTGCAGGAACATCGTCGTCTGCACCCAGTCGAAGCTGCCGTCCGCGAAGCGCGACAAGTCTTCGCCGCTGGCCTGCACGAAGCGGATGTTCTTCACGCCCAGCGACGCGGCGCGCGCGGCGGCATAGCGCAAGACCGGCGCGCCGACGTCCACGGCGATGACCTCGGCCTTGGGGAAGGCTTGCGCGATGGGCAGCGCGCTGTGGCCCACGGTGCAGCCGATGTCCAGGATGCGCCGGGGCCGGAAGTCCGGCATTGCGCGGCGCAGCCACTGCACCACGGCCTGGCCGCCGCCATCGGCCCAGCGGCCCAGCAGGCCGCCGGTGGTGACGAAGCCGCCGTGGTCGTAGTTGGCGCCGGCAGTCACGTCGCCCGGAAAGCGCTCGTGGTGGTAGCTGCCCGGCATGCAGTGGTGGTCCACCGCGCTGACGTAGCGCGGGATCTGCAGCGACGGGTCCAGCTGCAGGTGTTCGTCGTCGGCCAGCGACGCGGCGGTCGCGGCCAGCTCATGCGCCTGCCGCAGCACGGTCCACAGGCCGGCCTGCTGGCGCTGCTCCATCGTCATGCGGCGCAAGGCCGACCAGGCCTGGAAGGCCGGATCGTCCAGCAGCGCGCGGCGCACCTCGTGGCGATCGCGCGGCTCGCGGCCCAGCGTGGCGCGCAGGCGCGGCAGCACGCGGCGCTCGTAAGCGCTCACGACGCCAGGCAGCACCTGCGCCGCCAGGTGCCGGTTCATCTGCGCCAGCAGGTTGATGCGCTCGATCTCGTCGTGCGTCGTTTGGGGGAACACGGCGTGGCGGCCGACGACGCGGTAGTCCGGCGGGCCGTCGTGCCGGGGCGGGGGCGCCGCCGGGGCAGGGGTTTGCATGCAATCTCCTCGTGCGTGATTCAGGCCGCGAGGATGAAGGCGCAGGCCGCCGCTGTTCACCGCCAGCGCGGCAATGCTCGAAGGGTGGATAGCCGCGCGCCGCGACTGGGGCGATGCCGGGAGCCGCGCCTATCGTGGCGCCCTCCCCTCGAGTCCACCGCACTGCCATGGCCGCCACCCGCCTCATCGTCCTGTTCAACCTGAAGCCCGGCCGCTCGGTCGCCGACTACGAAGCCTGGGCCCGCAAGACGGACCTGCCGACAGTGAACGGGCTGAAGTCGGTAGCCGAGTTCTCCGTCTTCAGGGTGACCGGCCTGCTGGGCGACGACGTCGCGCGCCCGCCCTACCAGTACGTCGAGATCATCGACGTGAAGGACATGGACTGCTTCGGCGACGAGGTCAACACCGACGCGATGCGCAGGATCGCCGCCGACTTCCAGGACTGGGCCGATCCGGTGTTCTTGAACACCGCGCGCCTGGAGGCTTGACATGGCCGACACGTCATCACGCCCGCTGGCCGGCCTGACGGCCGTCATCACCGGGGCCGGCCGCCGCGGTGGCCTCGGCGAGGCCATCGCGCTGCGGCTGGCCGCAGACGGCGCGAACATCGTGCTGTCGGACATCGGCCGCGCGGTCGATGCCGCCACGCCGGGCCGCATGATCGGCGATCAGCAGGAGCTGCAAGCCGTGGCCGACGGCGTGCGCGCGCTGGGCGGCGCGGTCAGCACCCAACCCTGCGACGTGCGCGACTGGGTGCAAGTCAATGCGCTGGCCGAGCATGCGGTCGCCACGCACGGCAGCCTGGACATCTGGGTCAACAACGCCGGCATCGGCTACATCATGAAGCCGCTGCTGGAGGTGGAGCCGCACGACTGGGCGGCCGTCATCGACGTCAACCTGACCGGCGCCTTCTACGGCCTCAAGGCCGCGGCGGCAGTGATGGTCAAGCAGGGCCGCGGCGGGCGCATCGTCAACATCGCCAGCCAGGCGGCCAAGTCCGGCTTCGCGCAGGCCCAGGCCTACACCGCGTCCAAGCACGGGCTGGTGGGCCTGGCGCGCTCCGCTGCCATCGAGCTGGGGCCGCACGGCATCACGGTCAACAACGTCTGCCCCAACCACGTCACCACCGGTCTCGGCGCGTGGCAGAACGAGTACTTCGCCGCCCAGCAGGGCAAGACGCTGGCGCAGTACATGGACGCGATGACCGCACGCATCCCGCTGGGCCGCACCGGCCTGCCGGCCGACACGGCCAACGCCGTGGCCTTCCTGTGCTCGCCGCAGGCGGCCTACATCACGGCCGAGTCGATGAACGTGTCCGGCGGCGAAGAACCCCACTGAGCTGACGCCATGCCCCTGACCCTGGAACGCAGCGAGCTGCTGCGCACGCACAACCTGATCGGCGGCCAGTGGCGCGACGCCGCGGCCGGCCGCCAGTTCGCGGTGACCGATCCGGCCACCGCCGCCGTCGCCGCGCAGGTGCCCGACAGCGACGCCGCCGACGCCCGCTCCGCCGTGGACGCGGCGCACGCCGCCTTTCCCTCCTGGCGCGCCACCGCACCGCGCGCCCGCGCGCAGCTGCTGCGGCGCTGGCACGGCCTGATCCTGGCGCACGCGCAAGACCTGGCCCGGCTGATCAGCCGCGAGCAGGGCAAGCCGCTGGCCGAGGCGCGCGGCGAAGTGGCCTACGCGGCGTCCTACGTCGAATGGTTCGCCGAGGAGGCCGCGCACATTCACGGCGACGTGATCCCGTCGCCAAGCCCGCGTCGGCGCATGACGGCCGAGCACGAGCCGGTGGGTATCGTGGCCGCGATCACGCCGTGGAACTTCCCCGCAGCGATGATCGCCCGCAAGATCGCGCCGGCGCTAGCCGCCGGCTGCACGGTCGTCGCCAAGCCGGCCGAGGACACGCCGCTGACCTCGCTGGCGCTGGCCCGGCTGGCCGAGGAGGCCGGCGTGCCGGCGGGCGTGCTGAACGTCGTCGTCGCGTCGCGCGAGCGCGCGGCGGCGGTGGTGGCCGTCTGGCTGGCCGACGAGCGCGTGCGCAAGGTCACCTTCACCGGCTCTACGCCGGTGGGCAGGCACCTGGCCCGCGAGGCAGCGGCCACGTTCAAGCGCGTGTCGCTGGAGCTGGGCGGCAACGCGCCGTTCATCGTGTTCGACGACGCCGACCTGGACGCCGCCGTGGACGGCCTGATGGCCGCCAAGTTCCGCAACGCCGGCCAGACCTGCGTCAGCCCCAACCGCGTGTTCGTACACGACGCCGTGCACGACGCCTTCGTCGAGCGGCTGGCCGCGCGCGTGCAGGCGCTGCACGTCGGCCCGGCCACCGATGCGGCGTCGCAGATCGGCCCGCTGATCAACGCCCGCGCGGTGGACAAGATCGAGCATCACGTGCGCGACGCGCTCGCCCGCGGCGCCACGCTGCGCGTGGGCGGCGCACGGCTGCACGCGGACAGCGGCGCGCACTACTTCGCGCCGACGGTGCTGGTGGGCGTGGACGCCACGATGGCCTGCGCCTGCGAGGAGACCTTCGGGCCCGTGGTCGCCATCACGCGCTTCCACACCGAGGCCGGCGTGCTGGCCGCCGCCAACGCGACGCCGTTCGGCTTGGCTGCCTACTTCTACTCGCGCGACGTGGCGCGCTGCTGGCGCGTGGCCGACGCGCTGGAGGCCGGCATGGTCGGCATCAACGCCGGCGCGATCTCGTCCGAGGCGGCGCCGTTCGGTGGTGTGAAGGCCTCCGGCTACGGCCGCGAAGGCTCTCGTCGTGGCCTGGATGACTACCTGCAGATCAAGTTCCGCTGCCAGGACGCCTGAGAGGTTGAGAGTCTTTCACCCATGCCAGCCTTGCACGCCAAAGCGCCTTTCTGGCACGGCCGAAAAACTCTCAACCTCTGAGGGCGACCGGCAGCCTACGCAACGCTCCCCCGCAAAGGAATGAACATGAAGGTCTACGAGATCGGCACACAGCAAGGGCTGTCGTCACTGCGCGCCGCCGAACGCCCCGCCCTGCAACCCGGCCCGGGCCAGGTGGTGCTGCGCGTGCGCGCCGTGTGCCTGAACCACCGCGACCTGCTGATGCTGCAGGGCACCTACGGCCCGCGCCGCCCCGAGACGCGCATCCCCGTGTCCGACGGCGTCGGCGAGGTGATCTCGCTCGGCGACGGCGTACAGGGGCTGTCACTCGGCGAGCGCGTGACCTGCCCGCACTTCGCCACCTGGCTGGACGGCGAGTTCCACCCACGCTGGTTCGCCGAGGACCTGGGCATCAGCCGCGACGGCTGGCTGGCCGAGCAGATCGTCGTGCCGGCCGACGCGCTGGTGAAGGTGCCAGACAGCATGACAGACACGCAGGCTGCGGCGCTGCCGGCCGCCGCACTGACGGCGTGGAACGCGCTGGTGGAAGTGGGCCGCATCAAGGCTGGCGATCTGGTCCTGGCGCTGGGCACCGGCGGCGTCGCGATGCTGGCGCTGCAGCTGGCCAAGCTTCACGGCGCGCGCGTGGCCATCACGTCGTCCAGCGACGATAAGCTGGCCACGGCGCGCGAACTGGGCGCCGACTTCACGATCAACTACCGCAGCCATCCCGACTGGGCGGCGGAACTGCTGCGCCAGACCGGCGGCGACGGCGCGGACATCGTCGCCGAGACGGGCGGCCTGGCCACACTCGCCACGTCCATCGCCGCCGCCGCGCCCAACGGCCGCCTCGCGCTGATCGGTGCCCTCGCGGCCAGCCCGGCAGACGGCGCACTGCAACTGCAGAACCTCTTCGGCATCGTCGGCAAAAACCTGACACTGCGCGGCATCACGGCCGGAAACCGCCGCATGTTGCAGGCGATGGTGCGCGCGGTGGCTGCCGCCGGCATGAAGCCCCTCATCGACCGCGAATTCGCGTTCGACGACGCCGCGGCGGCCTACGCCCACCTCAAGACCGGCAGCCACCTGGGCAAGGTGCTGCTCCGCGTCCACCAATATTGAGGTCGCCTCGCGTCAACGAGAAGAAGACGTCGGCATGGGCACGCATGCTCCAGCAACCAAGTGGGTGGGAGGGCCTCCCCTCCTGGCGCGCCCCACGACGCCCCATGCGACCCTGAGCCAATCGCTGCTGGACTCGCTGGAGCGCAGCCTCACGCGCGGGCATTGCCGCGTCGCGGCCCAACGCTTCCTTGTGCTGTCTGCTTGCGACGTGATAGTGCCCGTAGAGGCCCGGGCGACTTGCGAAGCCGTACTGGCTCGCCTATCGACAGGCGAGAGGATCAGAATCCAGCAGGCTGCAGAGCGATGGGTCACCGTCATGCGACGAATCTCATGAGCAAGCGAAGACGAAGCTGGGGCAATGAGGCAATGAAGCATCAATACGCCCCAATTTTTTGATCACCAGCCGATCTTCTTCAAGACTTGGCGCGAATTCGTCGCAATCGGCTGGAGTGAGGTCAGACCCGCATTGCCGCCCCCCTCGCCAGCCGCCCTATGCTGCAGCGCATGGACACCTCCGATCGGCCACGTGCATGGATACGGCTGCCTTCTGGGGCGGCCCTGGATCTCATCAACCCTAGATCCGACGCCTGGACGGACCTCGACCTTGCATCGCGATTGGCGCGAACCTACCGATGGGGAGGCGAGTCTGTCTGGCCCTGGCCGCTGTCGGTCGCACAGCATTCGCTGCTTGTGCTGGCGTTGCGCCGCGACGGCGCGGCACAGCCCCTGAGTGCCGCCGAGGCCCGGGCCGAGCTGCTGCACGATGCCGAGGAAGGCTTCCTCGGCTTTGACTGCATCTCGCCCTTGAAGCGGGTTCTCGGCGCACCGTTCCAGCAGGTTGCCGACCGGCTGATGTCCGCCATTGCGCTGCGCTACCAGTTGCCGGCCTGGACGGACGCCTCACATCGCGCCCACAAGCTGGCGGACCGCATCGCGGCAGCCTCCGAGGCCGTGCATTGCACCGGATGGTCGAAGGAAGAGGTACGCGAGGTGCTCGGCATCCAGGAGCCCGTGATGACCGTCGATCCGCTGCAGGCCATCTACGGCGACAACGCCTGGGAGCCCTGGCCGTCGGACCTCGCCGCTGCGCGCTTCCTTGACGAACTGCGCCGGCTTCAGCCGGGCTGATCACCGGCGACGCAACACCGGCGCCGCCTCCACACGTTCGCCGTTGACGTACGTCGCACCGTCGATCACCTCGATCAGCATCTCCCCGAAAGCGCTGCGCCATACATAGCGCAACACGCCGTCGGTGGCGAGTTCGAGGTCAGCCTGCTCCGGCACGTCGGGCCTGAGCAGGATTTGCGGCAGCATCGCGTCATTCATGGCCAGGGATTCCCCTGGCAAGGATACGCCGCCAACCGCCCGGTTGCGCCGACTGCCGGGCCACCGCCCGCTGGCACAATCAGCGGACTTCAGTTCCTCGCGTCACGGACGCCAACGCAGTGGAAACCACGCTCGCCGAGCCGCATCAGTCCGCCCTATCCGGGGTTGCGCGCATGCTCGTGCACGCGGGCAAACTGCCCGTCAAGGCGGCTGAAGAGCTCGTGCGGCAGGCGCGCGACAAGAAGACCAGCTTCGTCAATGCGCTGATCGCCAGTGGCCAGGTCTCGGCCGCCGATCTGGCCCACACGCTGTCCAGCGCGCTGGCGTTGCCGCTGCTGGACCTGTCGGCGATGGACCCGCAGAAGCTGCCGCAGAACATCATCGACGGCAAGCTGGCCCAGCAGTACCAGGTCGTGGCCCTGTCGCGCCGTGGCAGCCGGCTGTTCGTTGGAGGCGCCGACCCCACCGACCTGGAGGTCATCGAGCGCATCAAGTTCGCGACGCAGTTGCAGCCCGAATGGGTCATCGTCGAGCATGACAAGCTGACCAAGCTGCTCAGCAGCGTCGGGGTCAGCGCGACCGAGTCGCTGGAGTCCATCGCCGGTGGCGACTTCGACTTCGACATCGCCGAGGACGATGCCACGCCGCAGCAGGAGGCCGCCGAACTGGCCGACGTGGAGGACGCGCCGGTCGTGCGCTTCCTGCAGAAAATGCTGGTGGACGCGATCAACCTGCGCGCGTCCGACCTGCACTTCGAGCCCTACGAGTTCCACTACCGCGTGCGCTTCCGCGTCGACGGCGAGTTGCGCGAGATCACGCAGCCGCCGATCGCGATCAAGGACAAGCTGGCCTCGCGCATCAAGGTGATCTCGCGCCTGGACATCGCCGAAAAGCGCGTGCCGCAGGACGGCCGCATGAAGCTCAAGTTCGGCGCGAAGTCCATCGACTTCCGCGTCAGCACGCTGCCCACGCTGTTCGGCGAGAAGATCGTCATCCGTATCCTGGACTCGTCCTCGGCCAAGCTGGGCATCGAGGCCCTGGGCTACGAGAAGATCGAGAAGGATAGGCTGCTCGCCGCCATCTACCGCCCCTACGGCATGGTGCTGGTGACGGGCCCGACCGGCTCTGGCAAGACGGTGTCGCTCTACACCTGCCTGAACATCCTGAACCAGCCGGGCGTCAACATCTCCACCGTCGAGGACCCGGCCGAAATCAACCTGCCGGGCATCAATCAGGTCAATGTGAACGACAAGGCGGGCCTGAACTTCTCGGCCGCGCTGAAGTCCTTCCTGCGTCAGGATCCGGACATCATCATGGTCGGCGAAATCCGCGACCTGGAAACCGCCGACATCGCGATCAAGGCAGCACAGACGGGCCACATGGTCATGTCCACGCTGCACACCAACGATGCGCCCAAGACGCTGACGCGCCTGCTGAACATGGGTGTCGCCCCGTTCAACATTGCGTCCAGCGTGCTGCTGATCACCGCGCAGCGGCTGGTGCGGCGGCTGTGCGAGAACTGCAAGGCCCCGGCCGAGTACCCGCGCGATGCGATGCTGAAGGCCGGCTTCGTCGAGGAAGACTTCGACGGCAGCTGGAAGCCCTACCGCGCCGTGGGCTGCAGCAACTGCACAAACGGTTACCGTGGCCGCGTGGGCCTTTACCAAGTGATGCCCATCACGGAAGACATCCAGCGCATCATCCTCGCCGAGGGAACGGCGATGGACATCGCCGCGCAGGCCAGGAAGGAAGGCGTTCGTGACCTGCGGCAGTCGGGCCTGGTCAAGGTCCGCGCCGGCGTCACGACGCTGGAAGAAGTCCTGTCCGCCACCAACGAATAAAACAGTCGCGAGGAGAGCGCATGGCCACCGCCGCAGCAAAAGGCGTCAAGGACTTTGTCTTCGAATGGGAAGGCAAGGACCGCAATGGCAAGATCGTCAAGGGCGAACTGCGTGCCGGCGGCGAGGCCATGGTCAGCGCCACGCTGCGCCGCCAGGGCATCCTGGTCAACAAGGTCAAGAAGCGCCGCGTCAGTGGCGGCACCGCCATCAAGCAGAAGGACATTGCCGTCTTCACACGCCAGCTCGCCACGATGATGCGCGCCGGCGTGCCGCTGCTGCAGTCTTTCGACATCGTGGCTCGCGGTGCGACCAATCCCCGCCTGACGCGGCTGCTGAACGACATCCGCCAGGACGTGGAGACCGGTACCAGCCTCTCGTCCGCGTTCCGCAAGCATCCGATGTACTTCGACGCGCTGTACTGCAACCTCGTCGAGGCCGGTGAGGCCGGCGGCATTCTGGAGGCGCTGCTGGACCGGCTGGCGATCTACCAGGAGAAGACCGTCGCGCTGAAGAACAAGATCAAGTCGGCGCTGACCTACCCCATCGCGGTGCTGACGGTGGCCTTCATCGTCGTCGCGGTCATCATGATCTTCGTGATCCCGGCGTTCAAGGAGGTGTTCACGTCCTTCGGCGCCGACCTGCCGGCGCCCACGCTCATCGTCATGGCGATGTCGGAGTTCTTCGTCAGCTACTGGTACCTGATTTTCGGCGGCATTGGCGGCGGCCTGTACTTCTTCATCCAGAGCTGGAAGCGCTCCGTGAAGATGCAAAAGCGCATGGACCGCATCCTGCTGAAGATCCCCGTCTTCGGGGACCTGATGTTCAAGTCCGCCGTCGCTCGCTGGACGCGCACGCTGTCGACGATGTTCGCGGCCGGCGTGCCGCTGGTGGAAGCCCTGGACTCGGTCGGCGGCGCCTCGGGCAACGCCGTTTTCCAGGAAGCCACCGAGCAGATCCAGCGCGACGTCTCCACCGGCTCGGCGCTGACCACGTCCATGCAGACCACCGGCATCTTCCCGACCATGGTGCTGCAGATGGCCTCCATCGGCGAAGAATCCGGCTCGCTGGACCACATGCTGGCCAAGGCGGCCGAGTTCTACGAGGACGAGGTGGACGAGGCCGTGAAGGCGCTGTCCAGCCTGATGGAGCCCTTCATCATCGTCATCCTCGGCACCCTGATCGGTGGCATCGTCGTGTCGATGTACTTGCCCATCTTCAAGATCGGCGCGGTCGTGTGATCCGAGCGCGGCGCCGGCTCGGAATGCGGGTAGATTGCAGCCCGCGTTCCACCTGACCCCGCCGCGCATCATGTTCCTTGCCACCATCGACTGGTCCCTCTGGCTCTCGCCCTGGGTGCTGGGCCTCTTCGGGCTGTGCATCGGCAGCTTCCTGAACGTCGTCATCCACCGGCTACCGTTGATGCTGGAGCGGCAGTGGGTGCACGAGTCGGCGGCTCAGCTGACCGATGCTGCGGCGATGGCGCGTGCGGCGCGGCTGCCGCTGGCCGAGACCGAGAAGCTGGCCAAGGCCGTCGACGACTTCGGCACCCGGATCGAATCGCTGCCCCACTTCGGCATCGCTGCACCGCGCTCGCGCTGCCCGCATTGCGGCCACCAGCTGCGCTGGCACGAGAACCTGCCGCTCGTCGGCTGGCTGCGGCTGGGCGGCAAATGCGCGGCCTGCAAGGCGCCGATCTCCAAGCGCTATCCCCTCATCGAGCTGATCACGGGGCTGGCGTTCGCCACGCTGTCCTGGCGTTTCGGTGCGCAGCCGACGACGCTGCTGTGGTGCGGCTTCGTCGCGGCGCTGATCGCGCTGGCGATGATCGACCTGGACACGCAGTTCCTGCCCGACGACATCACGCTGCCTCTGTTGTGGGCAGGCCTCGTGGCCGCGGCAATGGGCTGGACCGTTCCGCTTGACAAGGCCCTTGTGGGCGCAGCGGCCGGCTACCTGTCGCTGTGGTCGATCTACTGGCTGTACAAGCTGGTGCGCAAGCGCGAGGGCATGGGCTACGGCGACTTCAAGCTGCTGGCCGCCATGGGCGCCTGGCTGGGCTGGCCCATGCTGCTGCCCATCATCCTGCTGTCCTCCGCCGTAGGCGCCGTGGTCGGCATCTGCCTGATCCTGTTCCGCGGCCATGGGCGCGAGATCCCCATCCCGTTCGGCCCCTACCTGGTCGGCGGCGGCCTCGTGGCCCTGTTCGTGGGCCAGCCCGCGCTGCTGGGGCTGCTGGGCCTCTACCTGGGTTGAGACGGCCGACCATGCGCATCGGGCTGACGGGCGGCATCGGCTCCGGCAAGAGCACGGTCGCCGGCTTTCTGCGCGAGGCCGGGGCAGCCATCGTCGACACGGACGTCATCTCGCGCGCGCTGACCACACCGGGCGGCGCCGCGATGCCCGCCATCGCTCAGCAGTTCGGCGTGGAGTTCGTGACGGCCGATGGCGCGCTGGACCGCGACCGCATGCGCGCCCTCGCCTTCTCGGACACCGCCGCCAAGCGCCGGCTGGAAGCCATCCTGCATCCGCTGATCACCGCCGAGGCGCTGACCCAGGCCGAGGCGGCCCGAGCCCCGCTGGTAGTGTTCGACGTGCCACTGCTGGTGGAGTCCGGCCGCTGGCGGCCACGCGTGGCGCGCGTGCTGGTGATCGACTGCACGGTCGAGACGCAGCGGGCCCGCGTGCTGCAGCGCCCGGGCTGGACGCCGGAGCGCGTCGAGGGCGCACTGGCCGCACAGGCCACGCGCGAAGCCCGCCGCGCCGCAGCCGACGCCGTGATCTTGAACGATGGCCTGCCACTGGCCGCGCTCAGAAGCGAGGTCATGAGCCTGGCCGCACGCTGGGGCTGTGAAACAATGACAACGCCCTGACTGAAGCCTGCGCCGTGGTCCTGTACGAGTACCCGTTCAACGAGAGCATCCGCACGATGCTCCGCCTCGAACACCTGTTTGATCGCTTCGGTGCGCTGATGGCCCGCGACCCTGCGCTGGATCACCATTTCGCGCTGGTCTCGCTGTTCGAAATCCTCGACGTCGCCTCGCGCGCCGACCTCAAGAGCGACCTGCTGAAGGAGCTGGAGAAGCACAAGGCCCAGTTCAATGGCTACCGCGGCAGCGCGGGCGTGGACGAGGCGCGGCTGGACGACGTCATCACCCGCCTCGACGGCGCGTTCCAGCGGCTGAACGCCCAGAGCGGCAAGACCGGTGCGGCGCTGAACAGCAACGAGTGGCTGATGAGCATCCGCAGCCGCATCAGCATCCCGGGCGGCACCTGCGAGTTCGACCTGCCCGCCTACTACCACTGGCAGCAGCTGCTGCCGGTGCGCCGCCGCAAGGACCTGATGGCCTGGGCACAGTCGCTGATGCCGCTGGCCGAGGCGCTGCAGCTGCTGCTGGGCCTGCTGCGCGACTCCGGCACACCGCACAAGGTGGCCGCCAATGCGGGCCAGTTCCAACAGAGCCTGCCGGCCGGCCGCGTCTACCAGCTGCTGCGCATGCGCATCGACCCCAGCCTGGGCCTGATCCCCGAGATCACCGGCCACCGGCTGATGGTCTCCATCCGCCTGATGCGCCAGGACGAGGAAGGTCGGCTCAAGCTGGCGCCCGAGGACACCGGTTTCGAACTGGCGTTGTGCCAATGAAGAAGAACGCCCAAGGTGAGCGCCTGGTGCGCTGCCCGCAATGCAGCGGCGACAGCGTGTTCGCGCCCAGCAACAAATGGCGGCCGTTCTGCAGCGAGCGCTGCCGCCAGATCGACCTGGGCGCGTGGGCCAGCGAGAGCTTTCGCGTGCCGGCCACGCCCCCGCAGGATCCTGACGAGCTCGGCCCCGACGGCCAGCACCTGCACTAGCGAGGCGCCGGCCCCGCCCGGCGGAGGCACCTCAGGCGTTCAACAGCCGGCGGGACACCAATTCGCGCCGTGCGCTGGCCGCATCCGTGAACAGGAAGGCCTGCCAGTCACGAGCAAGCGCAGCGTCGATGTTGGCCGGGTGGTCGTCGATGAACAGCAGCTCCGACGGCGCTGCGCCGAACTGGCGCTCGGCCATCGAGAAGATCTCCGCCCCCGGCTTGCTCTGCTTGACGCGGCCCGAGAAGATGCCCGACTCGAACCACTCGCTCAGCGGATAGGTCTGGCTGAGATGGTCGGCATAGGGCTCGGGCATGTTGGACAGAAAGTGCAGCGTGTGCCCCGCAGCCTTGAGATCGCGAATCAGCACGACCGTCCCCGGAATGGCCATCAACTCGTCGGGCACCGCGCGCACGACCGTCTCGACCTCGCCGCGCGGCCAGCCGGTGCGGGCCGAGATGCGACGCACCACCTCGTCGGCGCCGATCAGCCCCTGGTCGAACAGGCCCCAGTCGCCGCCGTAGTTCTGGAAGAACACCGACGCGACCTGGGCGCCCTGCTCCAGCGTCTCGATGCGGTGCGGCCAGACGCGCGCCAGGAAGCTGGCCGGGTGCCAGCGGAAGACGACGCCGCCAAAGTCGAAGACGATCTTCATGGGGGCCTCAGGCGCTCGTCAGTCGGGCCAGCAGACCAGCGGTCGAACCGTCCAGGCCCGACGTGTCGCCGGAGTCCAGGCGCGGCAGCAGCTGGTTGCACAGTGCCTTGCCCAACTCAACCCCCCACTGGTCGAAGCTGTTGATGCCCCACAGCGCACCGGTCACGAAGACGCGGTGCTCGTACAGCGCGATCAGCGCACCCAGCGAGCGCGGCGTCAGCGCGTCCAGCACCAGCGTCGTGCTCGGACGATTGCCAGGGAAGCTGCGGTGACGGGACAGCACATCGCGGTCCAGCGTGGCCGAGGCCGTCGGCGCCTTCTCGGTCAGCGCCTCGGCAGCGGTCTTGCCCTGCATCAGCGCCTGGCTCTGGGCGAGGCAGTTGGCCAGCAGCTTGCGGTGCTGGTCGGCCAGCTTCTCGGCCAGCTCGCCGGTCACGCCATGGTTGGGGCGCTTCACGGCAATGAACTCGACGGGAATCACGTCCGTGCCCTGGTGCAGCATCTGGAAGTAGGCATGCTGCCCGTTGGTACCGGCCTCGCCCCAGACGACCGGCGACGTGCCGATCGCCAGCGCATGGCCGTCCAGGTCCACGCCCTTACCGTTGCTCTCCATCTCCAACTGCTGCAGATAAGCCGGCAGGCGGCGCAGGCCCTGGTGGTAGGGCGCGACGCTGCGGCTCGTGAAACCGTGGAAGTTGCGGTACCAGATGTCGACCAGGCCCAGCAGCACGGGCAGGTTATGCGCCAGCGGCGTGGACGCGAAATGCTGGTCCATCGCGTGCGCGCCGGCCAGCAACGCGCGGAAGTTGTCGGCACCGACGGCGATGGCGATGGGCAGGCCGATCACCGACCACAGGGAGTAGCGGCCACCGACCCAGTCCCAGAAGCCGAAGGCGGTGTCGATGCCGAACGCGGCGGCGGCAGCGGTGTTGCTGCTGGTGGCGACGAAGTGGCGGGCCACGTCCGTGCAGCCCTGGCTCAGGAACCAGGCCTTGGCGGCCTGCGCGTTGGCCAGCGTCTCCTGCGTCGTGAAGGTCTTGGACGCGATGACGAACAGCGTGTGCGCTGCGTCGAGGCCCGCCAGCACGGGCGCCAGGTCGTGCCCATCGACGTTGGAGACGAAGTGCAGCTTCAGGTCACGGCGACCGAAGGCCTGCAGCGCCTGCACGACCATGGCCGGGCCGAGGTCACTGCCGCCGATGCCGATATGCACGACATCGGTGATAGCGCCGCGATCGCCACGGCGCACGCTCTCGGCGAACGCCAGCATCGCGTCCAGCGACGCCTGCACATCGGCATTGAACGGCGCGTCGCTGCCGGCCGGCGCACGCAGCGCCGTGTGCAGCACCGCGCGGCCTTCGGTGTGGTTGACCGGGTCACCGCGCAACAGCGCGTCGCGCCGCGCTTCCAGGCCGCAGTCGGCGGCCAGCTTCAGCAGCAGCGCCAGCGTCGGCGCATCGATGCGGTTCTTGGACAGGTCGGCAAAGACCTCGGGCGCTTCGAACGACAGCACACCGAAGCGGCCCGCATCAGCCTGGAAGGCCGAGCGGATGTCGAAGCCGCGACCACTCGCGGCGCCGTCTTGGTCGAAATGGGCCTGCAGTTCGGCCCAGACGGGGGAGAGGTCGCAGCGCACCGTCATGTCAGGCCGCCTCGATGAGCTTGTCGAGCTTGCCAGCGTCGACAGCGAACAGGCGGATGCCTTCGGCCAGCTTCTCGGTAGCCATGGCGTCCTCGTTCAGCGCGAAGCGGAAGGCGGCTTCGTCCAGATGGATGGCGGGCGTGCCCGAACCCTTGGCCGGGTTCAGCGCACGTTCCAGCTTGGCGTCCGTCGCCTGCAGCTGTGCCAGCAGGTCGGGGCTGATGGTCAGCAGGTCGCAGCCGGCCAGCGCCTGGATCTGGCCGATGTTGCGGAAGCTCGCGCCCATCACTTCGGTCTTGATGCCGTGCTGCTTGAAGTACGCGTAGATCTGCGACACCGACTTCACGCCCGGGTCATTGACACCCGCCATCGCTGCCTCATCCCAGGCCGGGCCGGCGGCCTTCTTGTACCAGTCGTAGATGCGGCCGACGAAGGGCGAGATCAGCTGCACCTTGGCCTCACCGCAGGCCACGGCCTGCGCGAATGCGAACAGCAGCGTCAGGTTGCAGCGGATGCCTTCGCGCTCCAGCTCGGCAGCGGCCTGGATGCCTTCCCACGTCGACGCCAGCTTGATCAGCACGCGCTCGCGCGAGATGCCGGCGGCTTCGTACAGGCCGATGATGCGGCGTGCGCGGAACAGGCTGGCGGCCTTGTCGAACGACAGGCGAGCGTCGACCTCGGTGGACACGCGCCCCGGCACGACCTTCAGGATCTCCAGACCGAAGCGCACCAACACGTGGTCGACGATCTCGTCCAGCGGCTTGCCCCGGTGTGCGTCGACGGTCTCCTTCAGCAGCGGCGCGTAGTCGGGCGACTGCACGGCCTTCAGGATCAGCGAAGGGTTGGTCGTCGCGTCCCGTGGCGCGAACTGCGCCAGCTGCAGGAAGTTGCCGGTGTCAGCAACCACGGTGGTGAAGGACTTGAGTTGGTCGAGCTGGTTCATGGCTTGAGCTCCGGATTGACCCGGCGAAGAAACTGCTGCATAGTATTTCACGAAACTTAGTTACACAACGGTTAGCGCCCCCTGCGTGGGCCTGGCCTGGAGACGCTCTCGATGTCCTTCGATCTCGTGTTCTTTGGTGGTACCGGCGACCTGACATGGCGCAAGCTGATGCCCGCGCTGTTCCAGGCCTTCCGGCACGGCAAGCTGCCCGAGGGCGGCCGCATTCTCGCCGTCGCCCGTGACGATCAGTCCGATGAACGCTACCGCGAATGGCTGAAGGAGCGCTTCCGCGAGGTGGACGGCGCCAAGCGCCCCAACGACGAGGAGTTCGAGAAGTTCGCGGCGCTGATCCACTACCGCCGCATGGACCTGTCCCAGCCCGAGCACTACCAGGGCCTGAAGGACTGGCTGGATGCGCGCAACGCCGACACCGTCGTGCTGTACCTGGCTACCAGCCCACACCTGTTCACCGGTATCTGCCAGCAACTCGGCGCCGTCGGCCTGAACCACGACAAGGTGCGCGTGGTGCTGGAGAAGCCGCTGGGCCACGACCTGGCCAGCGCGCAGGAGATCAACCGCGCGGTGCGCAGCGTCTTTGCCGAAAGCCAGGCCTTCCGCATCGACCACTACCTCGGCAAGCCGTCAGTGCAGAACCTGATGGCGCTGCGCTTCGGCAACGCGCTGTTCGAACCGCTGTGGCGCCGCGAGAGCATCGCCAACATCCAGATCACGCTGGCCGAGCGCCTGGGCGTGGGCACGCGCGGCGCGTTCTACGACGGCACTGGCGCGCTGCGCGACATGATCCAGAACCATGCGCTGCAGCTGCTGACGATGATCGCGATGGAGCCGCCGTCCACCAACGACGCCGACGCCATCCGTGACGAGAAGCTCAAGGTGCTGCGCTCGCTGAAGCCCTTCACGGCCGAAAGCGTCGCCCGCGATGTCGTGCGCGGCCAGTACCGCGCCGGCAACATCGAGGGCAAGGCCGTGCCGGGCTACCTCGAAGAGGTCAAGGTGCCCGCGGACAGCCATTGCGAAACCTTCGTCGCGCTGCGTACCGAGGTCAACAACTGGCGCTGGGCCGGCGTGCCCTTCTACCTGCGCACCGGCAAGCGCCTGGCCGAGCGCGACGCGGAGATCGTCGTCAACTTCCGCCCCGTGCCGCACAAGATCTTCCCGGGCGCCAGCCAGCCCAACCGCCTCGTCATCAAGCTGCAGCCCGAGGACGGGCTGGAGCTGCAGCTGCTGGCCCAGAAGGGCGCCGGCGCCGGCGAGCAGCTGACGCCGGTGTCGCTGGACCTGGACTTCGACAAGGCCTTCGCAACGCAGCGCGTCGGCGCCTACGAGCGCCTGCTGCTGGACGCCATCGCCGGCCGCCTGAACCTGTTCGTCCGCAGCGACGAGCAGGAGCAGGCCTGGCGCTGGGTCGAGCCCATCCTGGACGCCTGGGCCGCCGACGCGACCGGCCCGCGCCCCTACTCCGCCGGTTCCTGGGGCCCGGCCGCCGCGAGTGCGCTGGTGGCGCGTGACGGCTTCTCCTGGGCAGAAGAGCAATGAAGGCCGCCATGCTGGGCCACACCGCCTCCGAGGGGCGTACCACATACGCCTTGAGCGGGGAGCGGACATGAGCATCCTAGAGCGCGTCAAGGCGGCCCTGCCGGCCCTGCCCCCGGCCGAGCAGCGCGTCGCCAAGCTGCTGCTGCAGGACGCACGCAGCTTCGCCAACCTGCCGGTCAGTGAACTGGCCGACCGCTCGCATGTCAGCAAGCCCACCGTGGTGCGCTTCTGCCGCAGCGTCGGCTACGACGGCCTCGCCGACTTCAAGCTCAAGCTCGCCGGCAGCGTCAACGAGGGCGTGCCCTTCGTGCACCGCGCGGTGGACGAGGACGACAAGCCGGGCGACATCATCGTCAAGGTCGTCGACAACGCCGTCGCGGCGCTGCTGCACTACCGCAACGACGCCGCCAGCCACGCGTTCGAGCGCGCTATCGACGCGCTGGCCGATTCGGCCCGCCACAACAAGCGCATCGAGTTCTACGGCGTCGGCAACTCCGGCATCGTCGCGCAGGACGCGCAGCACAAGTTCTTCCGCCTTGGCGTGAACACCGTCGCCACCAGCGACGGCCACGTGCAGCTGATGAGCGCCACGATGCTGCAACCGGGCGACTGCGCCGTCATCATCAGCAACTCAGGGCGCAGCCGCGACCTGCTGGACGCCGCCGAGATCGCGCGCAAGAAAGGCGCGACCATCATCATCATCACGGCCAGCGCGTCGCCGCTGGCGCAGCTAGCGCTGGGCCCCGGCCAGATCCTGCTGGCGGTGGACCACCCCGAGGACTTCGACCGCTACAGCCCCATGGTGTCGCGGCTGCTGCACCTGATCGCCGTGGACATCCTGACGACCGGTGTGGCGCTGAAGCTGGGCCAGCACCTGCGACCGGTGCTGCAGGAAATCAAGAAGAACCTGCGCGCGAAGCGCTACGCGGGCTAGAATCGCCCCCCTACCGGCTTCGCCGACCCCTCAAGGGAGCGCAGTCAATGGCCCGGCAAAGCCGGCTCCACGACGGCGCTGGATAAGACAAAGCCCGCTTTTTGGCGGGCTTTGTGCTTTCTGGCTCAGGCTTGTGCGGCGTGGCTTGGCGGCCAGAGCAGTTCCGCCACCCCGTAGACACGCGCCAGCTCGCGCAGCTTCTCGGGCGCGCCATCGAGCTTGAGCGTCGCGCCCTGCTCGCTGCACTGGCGCGCCGCCGACAGCAGCAGGCTCAGCGCCGACGAATCGAAGTCCTTCAACTCGGCCGCCGACAGCCGCACCTCGCGGCCGGCCGCCGCCAGCACCTGCGCCGCCTCGGCGCGCAGCGCGGGCGACATCTGTACCCAGGCGGCGCGGGCGCCGTCCGTGCGCAGCCGCGCGGGAAGCTTCAAGCCGCTCAAGATCAGCCCTTGGCCGCGCCAGCCTTGGCGTTCTTGTCGGCCAGGCTCTTGATCAAGCCATCGATGCCGTTGGCGCCGATCTCCTGGGCGAAGCTGTTGCGGTACTGATCCGCCAGCCAGATGCCCAGCACATTGACGTCATAGATCTTCCAGACGGCACCCGTCTTCTCCAGGCGGTAGTCCAGCTGGATGGGGTCACCCTTGCCACGGATCTCGGTCTTCACGACCACCTCGGTGTCGGTCGGCTGGCCGGTGAAGCGCTTCAGACCGATTTGCTGGTCCTTCACCTGCGTCAGTGCGCCGGCATAGGTGCGCACGAGCAGCGTCTTGAACTCGGCCTGCAGCTTGGCCTGCTGGTCAGGCGTGGCCTGGCGCCAGAAACGGCCAACCGCCGACGCCGTCATGCGCTGGAAGTTCACGTGCGGCATCACCTTGGCATCAACCAGGGCGACGATCTTGCCGACGTTGCCGGCCTGGATGTCCTTGTCGGACTTGACCGTCTCCAGCACCTCGATGGACAGGCCACGGATGAGCTGGTCAGGGGCGCTGCCGTCGGCAGCCTGGGCAGCCTGGGTCAGGCCCAGCGAGGCAATGGCAGCGGCCACGAGCAGGCGGCGGCGCAGGGTGGACATCAGAGTCATGGTGTCGCTTTCTCGAAACGGGACGGGCACTCAACGCGCCAGCCCGGGTTTTGGTTCACCGCGCCGTGGCGGGTGCCGGATCGGCAGGCTTCTTGACGGTGGGGGCAGGTTCGGGGGCTGGCGCCGATGCGACATCGCCAGGCACCAGCACCTCGACTTCGTCGTCATCATCGAAGCTGCCCCGACGCTGCAGGTAGGCGTCGCGGTAGAAGGTGTACTTGTCCAGCGCAATGCCTTCCAGCATTTCACCGGCCCGCAGGAAGTTGGCGCGCGTGTTGACGATGTTCAGCGAGGTGATCAGCACCCGCTTGCTGCCATCGTCGAAGAGGTTGGCGGGCGAGACCTGCCAGTCCACCGGCAGCGCCAGCGAATCCCGCACGGACGACGGGCCGAACAGCGGCCACACGACATAGGCGCCCGTGCCCATGCCCCAATGGCCCAGCGTCTTGCCGAAGTCCTGGCTGTTCTTCTCCAGGCCCGCTTCGGTCGCGACGTCCAGCACACCGGCCAATCCAAGGGTGGAGTTCACAGCGAAGCGCATGCCTTGCTCCACGCCGGGCTTGAAGCGCCCCTGCAGCACCAGGTTGACCGCAGACCAGGCATCGCCGATGTTGCCGAAGAAGTTGTCGATGCCGGTGCGGATGGGCGACGGCACGACCTCCGAATAGGCAGTCGCCACGGGCTTGAGCACGTGGGCATCGAGCTTCTCGTTGAAGGCGAAGACCTTGCGATTCCAGTTCTCCCACGGGTCCAGGCGCTGGCCCTTGGACCCCATGACCTTGTCGACCGCGCGCTCGATGCGCGTGCCCACGCCCTGCACGGTCTGGCAGCCCGCCAGCCCCACGGCCAGCGCCAGCACGGCAAGCCCTCGTACGAGGCGCCGCATCACGGCTTGCCCCCGGTGGCGGGTGCTGCACTGCCCATGTCGGAGGCCTTGCTGTTGATGAACTGGCCGATCAGGTTCTCCAGCACGACGGCGCTCTGCGTCTGCCTGATCAGGTCGCCACCGGCAAGGTTCTTCTCGTCGGCACCCGGCTCCAGGCCGATGTACTGCTCGCCGAGCAGGCCCGAGGTCAGGATCTTGGCCGAGCTGTCCTTGGGGAACAGCGTGGTCTTGTTCAGGTTGATGACGACCTTGGCCTGGAAGGTCTTGTCGTCGAAGCTGATGGACTCCACGCGGCCGACGACGACACCGGCACTCTTGACTGCCGCGTTGGGCTTCAAGCCGCCGATGTTATCGAAGCGCGCCGACACCTGATAAGTGGCGTCGAAATTGAGGCTGAGCAGATTCCCGGCCTTCAATGCCAGGAAGAGCAGCGCCGCGCCGCCCAGCAGCACGAAGAACCCGACCCAGGCGTCATGTCGAGAGGCTTGCATGTGTACTCCCTGACTCCATTCAAATAGAAAACATCATCGCGGTCAGCATGAAGTCGGCCGCCAGCACGGCCAGCGACGACAACACGACCGTGCGCGTGGTGGCAGCGGACACGCCTTCCGGCGTCGGCCGGCAGGTGTAGCCCTGCAGCAGGGCGACGAAGGTCACGGTCACGCCGAACACCAGACTTTTGACGACGCCGTTGCCGACGTCCGCGAACACATCCACACCGCCCTGCATCTGCGACCAGAAAGCGCCGGCATCGATGCCGATCAACGGCACCGCCACCAGCCAACCGCCGATGATGCCGACGGCCGAGAAGACTGCCGCAAGTAAGGGCATGGCAATAAAACCACCCCAGAAGCGCGGCGCCAGCACGCGCTGCACGGGGTCGACAGCCATCATTTCCATCGCCGTCAGCTGCTCGCCCGCCTTCATGAGGCCGATCTCGGCCGTCAGCGACGTGCCCGCGCGCCCGGCGAACAGCAGCGCCGTGACGACCGGCCCCAACTCGCGCACCAGGCTCAGCGCCACCAGCAGGCCCACCGCCTCGGCCGAGCCGTAGCGCTGCAGCGTGTAGTAGCCCTGCAGCGCCAGCACGAAGCCGACGAACAGGCCCGACACGCCAATGATGGACAGCGACTTGTTGCCCAGGTGGAACACCTGCTCGCGCACGAGGACGAAGCGCGCCAGCGCCTTCGGCGACCGTGCCAGCAGGCTGAGGAACAGGCGGGACGCCGCGCCGACATCGATGAGCTTGTGGCGCACACCGGCGCCAAGACGTGCTGCAAACGCGATCATGCCGACACCCCGAAGTCTTCGGCCACCGGCCTGGCCGGCTGGTGGAAGCGCACCGGGCCATCGGCCTCGGCGCCAACGAACTGGCGCACCAGCGGGTCGTCACTGTGGCGCAGCTCGTCGGGCGTGCCCTGCGCGACGATGCGGCCATTGGCCACCATGGCGACGTGGTCGGCGATCTGGAAGGTTTCGTGCAGGTCGTGCGACACGATGACGCTGGTCAGGCCCAGCGCGTCGTTGAGGTCGCGGATCAGCCGCGCGGCAATCCCCAGCGAGATGGGGTCCAGGCCGGCGAAGGGTTCGTCGTACAGCACGAGGTCGGGGTCCAGCGCGATGGCACGGGCCAGCGCCACGCGACGGGCCATGCCGCCGGAGATCTCGCTGGGCAGCAGGTCGCGCGCGCCGCGCAGGCCCACGGCATTGAGCTTCATCAGCACGAGGTCGCGGATCATGGCCTCAGGCAGGTCGGTGTGCTCACGCAGCGGGAAAGCCACGTTCTCGAACACGCTGAGGTCGGTGAAAAGCGCGCCGAACTGAAACAGCATGCCCATGCGCCGGCGCACGGCGTACAGGCCGGCCAGGTCCAGCGGCGCCAGGTCCTGGCCGTCGAACAGCACCTGGCCCGACAGCGGGCGCAATTGCCGGCCCAGCAGCCGCAGCACGGTGGTCTTGCCGCCGCCCGAGGTACCGATCAGCGCCAGGATCTTGCCGCGCTCCAGCTTCAGGTTGACGCCGTCGAGGATCACGCGATCGCCATAGCCACAGCTGACGTTGCGCAGTTCGATCAGAGGTGCAGATGCCAAGGAAGTCACGCGGGCGAGCCGAAGCCGAGCGGGATGAAAGGGCGCCATGATAGGGGAAACACCAAGATCCCCCGGGTCACCATGCAAAGCCAAGGTAAAGCCTGCTGCGCAATGGCATTGCGGCCGCTGCGTCCGCCGGCCAAACAAGCTCAGCGAAGCTAACGGCAACCGCTTAGAGCGTGCGTCAGTTCACGCATCAAGATCGGCAACCGACCAGCGTGGGGCAGCGCGCGACGAGCGGCAGGCTAGAAAGCAGCCCCGACACCAGAATCAACACACCGTCATGAAGAAGGCCGCCATGTACCGCCCCCACCGCCTGCACAGCACCCGAGGTTTCACGTTGATCGAGTTGATGATCGGTGTGGCGATCGTGGCAGTGCTGGCGGCCGTGGCGGTGCCGCAGTACACCACCTATGTGACCCGCAGCCGCCTGGCCGACGCCAGCACCGGCTTGGCCACCATGCGCGCCCAGATGGAGCGCTACTTCCAGGACAACCGCACGTTCGCCAACGTCGGAACGACCTTCATTTCACCCTGCAACAACGCCACCGAATCGACACGGACCTTCGGCAACTTCGTCATCAGCTGCATCAACACGCTTGATGCCAATGAGTTCACGCTGCAAGCCACCGGCAGTGGGCCAGTCAGCGACTTCAAGTTCACGATCAACCACCAAGATGTGCGTGCCACGACGGCCGCCCCTACAGGCTGGGGTACGTGCACCAGCAAGTGGATCATGAAGAAGGGCGACGCATGTTGAAGCGTCGCGAGGCCGGCTTGGGCTTGGTCGAGTTGATGATCGGCGTCGTGATCCTCGGCCTGATGGTGGCCATGGCTGTCCCGAGCATGGCCACCTGGATGCGCAATGCGCGCGTGCGCACAGTTGCCGACGCCATCCAATCAAGTGTGCGGCTGGCTCAGGCCGAGGCGCAACGTAGAGGACACGCAGTGGTGATGTTCCGAACCGCCGACCGGGATTGCACCAACACCACCACAGCCGATGCCAACGGCCAGTTCTGGCAGGTGCGAGCGCTGCCGGGCACATTGATCAACGCACAGCCCTCGGTAGCGGTTCAATGTGGCGTCCTGACGGACGTGCAGGTCGGCGTGACCATCACCTCCACCGCCACCGCGCTGTGCTTCAGCGGTGAGGGTCGGCAGATCACGCTGGCCGATCCCGATGGCATCGGCGTCAGCTGCGCTGCAGCTGTGGCCAGCTTTGATGTCACCCCAGACGCAACGCATGCAGAGAACCGGCCGCTGCGCGTGACCGCAGGCCTCGCCGGCGCTGTTCGCATTTGTGACCCGCTCAAGGCCGGCACTGCCCCTGACGGATGCCGATGATGAAGCGCCTCCACAACAAACGACACGGCATCGCCATCATCGAGCTGATGGTGGGCGTGCTGATCATCTCTTTCGGGCTTCTGGGCCTGATCACACTGCAAGGCCGGGCACTGCAGGCCTCGGTCGGCAGTGAAGACAGCCAGCGTGCCGCCTTGCTGGCCAACGAGTTGGTCAGCACCATGCTCAATCAAAACACTGTCGATCTGCCAGCGGCTGTCGTGGATGCGTGGAACGTGCGGGTCGCAGATCCCGCCGATGCAGGCTTGCCAAATGGGGTGGGCACGGTCACGCCGGTGAACGCCAATGAGGCGCGCATCACGGTCACCTGGCGCCCGGCGAATGCTGCAGCGGGCGCCACCAACCGATACATAACCGACGTGGTGATCCCTTGAAGACAAGGTGCCTCCCTCAACGCGGCTTCTCGCTAATCGAGCTGATGGTGGCCATCACCATCGGCCTGGTGCTGATGCTGACCATCTCGACCATGGTGGCCCGCCAGGAGTCCATTCGGCGCGGCGTGACCTCAGGCAACGATCTCACGAGCAACAGCGCCTACGCCGCCTTCGCACTGGAGCGTGAGCTGCGCAGCGCTGGATCTGGCTTCAGCCAGGATGCCACGGCCCACTATGGCTGCCCGCTCGCTGTGTCACGTGACAACGCGCAGCTGCTGCCTGCCACGCGAGCCTTTCCGGCACCGTTCAACACGATTCCACAGGCCTTCGCACTGGCCCCGTTGATCGTGCATCCGGGAGCAGGCGCCAATGGCTCGGACGTCATTGCGCTGGCCGTCGGCAATTCGGGACTCGGCGAATCTGTCATGCAGATCGCGCCCAACTCGGCGGCAGCGGGCCAGGTCAGCCTAACCAACACCATCGGCCTGCGAGGTGGTGATCTGGTGCTGCTCTCGCAGGCGGGCCAGCGCTGCATGCTGCAACAAGTCACCGCCAACTTTGCCGGTGATGAGGCGCCGTTGCTCACCTTTGGCGGCAACTACGCAGCCAATGTGATCGCCGGCACCTCACTACTCGACTTCGGTGCGATCGGCGATGCGCGTGCCGTTGTGTTGGGCAACGTGGCGGGCAACCTGCCCCGCTTGCAGTTGATTGGCGTCGCCAACGACGCGACGCTGGTCAGCTATGACGTGCTCCAGACCACTGGGGCAAACGTCGCAGCGCTCGTGGAAGGGGTCGTCGATCTGCGCGTGCGCTATGGCTTCGACAACACCGGCAACACCGGCCCAACGGCTGTCGTCAACAGCTGGGTTGCGCCCACCGATGCCAACTTCACGCCCGCAGCCCTGCAGGCTCAGACGGTGGCCAGTGTGGCGCAACTTCGATCCATCCTGGCCGTGCGGGTGGGCCTCGTGCTGCGTAGCGATCTCGCTGAGCGCACCACCGTCACCCCGGAAGATCTGACGATGTTTGCCAGCCTGCCCAACGGGCTGCAGCACACCTACAACGTGCCTGCGGGCACGACCAACCAGCGCTACCGCGTGGTCGAGTTCACGGTGTCCTTGCGCAACGTGCGCTTCTCTCGCTAGCCCGTTCGCATTCTCCTATGAGGCCAGTCATCCAGCCCCCTTCCCGCATGCGCCGGCACCAGCAGGGCGTGGTGCTGATCTATGCACTGATCACCCTGGTGATCATGATGATCGGCGCCGTAGCGATTTCACGCTCCATCACCGCCAACCAATTCAACATCGGCAACATCGGCTTCAAGCGCGACCTGACCAACCAGGGTGAGCGAGCGGTGCTGCTAGCCATGAATGCCGTGCGCAACGCCGGCGTGCTTGCCAGCGAGGTCACGCGCAACACCCACCAGATCGGCGCCAACTACAGCGCAACGATTCTCCCTACCAACGCGCACGGGATCCCCAATGCGCTGCTGTCGGACACTGCATTCGCGGCTGTTGGCAACGCACCCGACATCACCGTCGATGGTATGGGGGTCAGGATCCGCTACGTCATCGACCGACTGGCGACCACTGAGGGCGCCTGCAACAGCAGCCGATGCACGATGGCCACAGGCAACTCCCAAGTCTTCGGCGGTGCTGCAGCAGGTGGTAGCCCCTTGCAACCTGCGGAGCAAACGGTCTATCGCCTCACGCTGCGGGTAACCGGCCCGCGCAACACCCTGTCCTTCTTCCAATCCACGTTCACGACGGATTGAACGCACCCACCGTGCCAAGAGGTCTCCCTATGCCTGCCCAACTTCCCCTCCACGCTGCGCGAGGCCTGCTGCTGACATCCAGCCTGGCCGTCATCGCAGCAACGTCCTCGGCACAAGTTCCACTGGCTGATCAGCCGGTGTTCTCCTCGGTCAGCGTGCCTGGCAATCTGGTCTTGGCGCTGTCGGTCGAGTTCCCGACTGCAGTCAGCGTGGCGCACCCGTCCGGCACCTACTCGTCGGCAGCCACTTACATCGGCTATTTCGATCCGATGAAGTGCTACGACTACAAGTACACCGCCGGTGGCGGGCTTGACAACTACTTCTACCCCACCGGCAAAACCACCACACGAACCTGCTCCGGCAAATGGAGTGGCAACTACCTCAACTGGGCAACGATGCAGACCATCGATCCGTTCCGCTGGGCGCTCACGGGCGGCTACCGGGTCGTGGACACGTCATCCCTCACCGTGCTTGAGAAGGCCTGGGGCAATCAGGGCAGCGAAAGCAATTTCCCCATACGCAAATCGGCCGGCACCACGCTGATCTCAGGTGCAACGCCGTTCTCGACGGCATCCGACGTCGCGACCCGTGTCTTGAGTCTTGGCAACAAGATGTACTTCAAGACATCCACCAGTGGCGCGCCGGACGTCAAGCAGGGCACAGTAACCGACTACAACCCGACCGCGAAGTACGACCACGGCACGCTCTATCAGGTGTTCGTCCGTGTGAAGGTCTGCGATCCTTCAAGCAGTGCGGGCGGTCTGGAGAGCAATTGCCAGTTGTATGGCACGGATTCCTACAAGCCCACCGGCCTGCTGCAACAGTACTCGGACAAGATCCGCTACAGCGCATTCGGCTATCTGAACGACGACGACATCAAGCGCGACGGTGGCGTGCTGCGCGCGCGCCAGAAGTTCATTGGCCCCACCATGCCCGTGCCCGGCGGCCTCCCCATCAGCAACCCCGCTGCCGAGTGGGACGCAGCCACGGGCATCATGGCCACAAACCCAGACAGCACTGACGCCACCAGCACCGGGACTGCGCTGGGCATCACGATCTCGCACAGCGGCGTCATGAACTACCTCAACAAGTTCGGTAGCGTCAGTGGCGGCAACTACAAGACGTATGACCCCGTGGGCGAGCTCTACTACGCGGCTCAACGCTATTTGCGCAACAAGGGGAACGTCACCGCCTGGTCCAGCATGCCAGGCGCCGACCAGAACCGCCGCCGCGTCCTGGCCGATGCGTTTCCAGTGATCACCTCCTGGGACGACCCGGTCCAATACTCCTGCCAACGCAACTTCATTCTCGGCATTGGCGACACCAATACGCATGCAGACCGCAACCTGCCGGGGGCAACGGGTGGTCAGGAACCGACCAAACCAACCGCCGTGTCGAACGACACCGACGTCAATGCGACGACCTGGACGAACCGCGTGGGCGTTCTGGAAGGCCTCGGGAACGCGCTGGGTGACGTACAAGGCTACAACGGCTGCTGCAACAACAACGGTGCGCTGATGGCGGGTTTGGCGTACTGGGCGAACGTCAGTGACGTGCGCAGCGACCTCACGGGCGTGCAGAACATCAAGACCTATTGGCTTGACGTGCTGGAGTACGGGCAATTCGACCCGTACAACCAGTTCTATCTGGCGGCCAAGTACGGCGGCTTCAACGCGCCGGAAACCTTCTCCGCAGACACCGCGACACCAGCGCTGTTCAGCACCAACAAGTCCTGGTGGGCCACCACCACCGACACCACGCCCAACGGCGCGGCGCGGCCTGACAACTACTACACCGCCTCGCAGGCCGATCAGATGGTCGCCGGCCTGACCAAGTCCTTCTCCAGCATCGCGTCTCAACTGGCTGCGTACTCGACCTCTTTCAGCACGGCCTCCCCCCAGTTTTCAACGCTGGGATTGGCCTCATACGCCACCAAGTACGACTCCAAGACCTGGACAGGCGACCTGGAGGCCAGCCTGGCCACGATCGACGCTGCGACGGGAAAGCCGGAGCTCGCCAAGCGCTGGGCTCTGTCAGAGAAGCTGGCCATCCAGGCCAGCGGTACCGGCTGGGACTCGGGCCGCAACATCGTGACGTTCAACACGAGCACCAAGGCCGGCCTCGCGTTCCGCGCAGCATCGCTCACCACGACTCAACTGTCGCAACTGGACCCCACCTACACCACCAGCAGCGATGCCAGCGACTATGTGAGCTACGTGCGGGGGGACCGCAAGAACGAGCGCTCATCCGCCGCCGCTGGATCGACCAAGGCCTACCGTGACCGTGCTGCCCTGGTCGGCGACATCGTCAATGCCAAGTCACGCCCCGTGGGGCCGCCGAGCGCCGCGTACTCCGCGACCATGAACCCGGGCTACGACGTCTTCAAGACGACCTACGCGAGCCGCACACCCATGGTGTATGCCGGCAGCAATGCGGGCATGCTGCACGCCGTGAACGGCAGCCTGACCGGCACCGATGCTGGCAAGGAGGTGTTCGCCTACATCCCATCGGCGGTGATCGCCGGACCGACGGGTACGCCCAGCGTCAATGGCCTGGCCTCGGTCGGCAACCCGGACTTCCTGCATCGCTTCCTGGTGGATGCACCTCCCATCGACGTCGATGTCGACTTCGGCCGCACTGTAGGTGGCAGCGGCACCGACTGGCGCACCCTGCTGTTGGGCGGGCTGGGCAAGGGCGGCAAGGTCATCTACGCGCTCGACATCACCAACCCCGCGTCGATCACCAGCGAAGCCACGGCCGCCGCCAAGGTGCTCTGGGAGTTCACCGACACCGACCTGGGCTACGTCTATGGCCAACCGATTGCGGTCAAGACCCGCAAGTACGGCTGGGTGATCGTGGTCGGTTCTGGCTACAACAACGCCAACGGCAAGGGCTACTTCTTCTTCATCAACCCGCGCACCGGCGCGCTGCTGGAGAAAGTCGCAGCCCCATGTGACGCCTGCTCGTCCGCCAAGCAGGCCGGCATGGCCCACGTGAATGCCTTCATCACCGATACACGCGACGGCACGGCTGACTCCATCTACGGCGGCGACTTGCTGGGCAACCTTTGGCGTCTGGACGTCACGGGCAGCTCTGCCTACCCGACACCCGTGCATTTCGCATCGCTGACCGGCTCCGACGGCAAGGCCCTGCCCATCACCACCAAGCCGCTGCCGGTCATCCAGCCTGGCACCAACCGTCGTTACGTCACGGTGGGCACCGGTCGCCTGCTGGATTCGTCGGACCTGAACAACGGTCAGGCACAGCGGTTCTTTGCCATCCTGGACGGCACCAATGCGAGCTTCAGCAAGGCCGCCGACCTGCCGACGGGCGCAAGCTTCCCGCTGACCGTGACACACATGCGGCAGTTGACAGATCTCAGCTCGAAGATCGTGTTGGACCTGCGCAGCCAGATCGGCTGGTACGTGGACCTGGGCGTCTCGACGGGGGGGCCAGGCTGGCGCGTCCTGTCCGACCCGGCCTCCTATTACGGCGTGGTCACGTTCGCCGCCACTGCCCCCAACTCCGGTGATGCCTGCTCGCCCAACGGCAACAGCCGGCTCTATGCAATTGACCTTGGCAGCGGCAAGTGCGCCCTGAAAGACGGCACGTCGACCTGCTACGTAAGCCCCCCCGAAGGCGTCATCGTCGATGTCGAGGTGGTGGCAGACCCGTTATGCACAACCAGCCACTGCGAGACGGGTGAGAAGGGCGAGAAGAACAAGAAGCGCGTGGTCTATGGCACCGACCGCGGCAAGACTGGCGGCAATGAACTGTCGCCCCCTTCCGTGATGGGCCTGCAACGCCTGAACTGGCGCGAGATCATCGTCAACAACTGATCTCCAAAGCCGGCGGCCCCGGTGGTGCTGACTTCGCAAGTCAGCACCACCGGGGCCGCCGTGTTTCCAGCTCCGCCGTCGACCGCGCCTCACGCGCGGCCGGTCAGGGCCAGCCGAGCCCGGCTCAGCGCGGCAACGTGCTCGCGCCCATCAGGTACTCGTCCACCGCCTTCGCGGCCTGGCGGCCTTCGCGGATGGCCCAGACGACCAGGCTCTGGCCGCGGCGCATGTCGCCGGCGGCAAAGACCTTGTCGACGTTGGTCTTGTAGGCGGCCGCGCCTTCGGTGCTGGCCTTGCCGTTGCCGCGTGCGTCCTTGTCGACACCGAAGGCATCGAGGATGGTGGCGACCGGCGACACGAAACCCATCGCCAGGAAGGCCAGGTCAGCCTTCAGGATCTGCTCGCTGCCCTCGACCTCGGTCATCTTGCCGCCCTGCCATTGCAGGCGCACGGTCTTGACGCCGGTGAGCTTGCCCTTCTCGCCGAGGAATTCCTTCGTAGCGATGGCGAACTCGCGCTCGCAGCCCTCTTCATGGCTGGACGAGGTGCGCAGCTTGATCGGCCAGTAGGGCCAGGTCAGCGGGCGGTCTTCGACTTCGGGCGGCTGGGGCATCAGCTCGAACTGCACGACGCTCTTGGCGCCGTGGCGGTTGCTGGTGCCGACGCAGTCGGAGCCGGTGTCGCCACCGCCGATGACGATGACATGCTTGCCGTCGGCGCGGATCTGGTTCTTCAGCTTGTCGCCGGCGTTGACCTTGTTCTGCTGCGGCAGGAACTCCATGGCGAAGTGCACGCCGGAGAGCTCACGGCCCGGCACGGGCAGATCGCGCGACTGCTCAGCGCCGCCGGTCAGCAGCACGGCGTCGAACTGGCTCTTCAGCTCGTCGGCCGAAATGGTTTCCTTGGCCCAGTTGGTGACCTTGAAACCTTCGGGCAGCGCGGCGACCATGACGCCGGTGCGGAACACGACGCCCTCGGCCTTCATCTGCTCGACGCGGCGGTCGATGTGGGACTTCTCCATCTTGAAGTCCGGGATGCCGTAGCGCAGCAGGCCACCGACGCGGTCGTTCTTCTCGAACACCGTGACGCTGTGACCCACACGCGCCAGCTGTTGCGCGGCGGCCAGGCCGGCGGGACCGCCGCCGACGATGGCGACGGTCTTGCCCGTCTTGGTCTTGGGCAGCTGCGGCTGCACCCATCCCTCGGCCCAAGCGCGGTCGATGATGGCGTGCTCGATGGACTTGATGCCCACCGCGTCGTCATTGACGTTCAGCGTGCAGGCCGCCTCGCAGGGCGCGGGGCAGATGCGGCCGGTGAACTCGGGGAAGTTGTTGGTGCTGTGCAGCACGGTGATGGCGTGCTTCCAGTCTTCCGGCCGGCCCTTGTAGACCAGGTCGTTGAAGTCGGGAATGACGTTGTTGACCGGGCAGCCGTTGTTGCAGAACGGCGTGCCGCAGTCCATGCAGCGTGCGCCCTGCTGCTTGGCCTGATCAACGTTCAGGCCAATGACGAATTCCTTGTAGTTCTTGACGCGCGCAGTGACGGGCTCGTAGCCCTCTTCCAGACGCTCGTACTCCATGAAGCCAGTGACTTTTCCCATGGCTCGACTCCTTAGACCTTGGCGGCCGCAGGCGCCTTGGCCTGGGCGATGGTGGTGGCGGCTTCCTTGGCAGCGTTCAGCTCGCCCAGCGCGCGGCGGTATTCGTTCGGGAACACCTTGATGAACTTGGTGCGCGACTCGGCCCAGTGGTCGAGGATGTCGCGCGCGCGCTGGCTGCCGGTCCAGCGGTGGTGGTCTTCCAGCAGCTTCTTCAGGATGGCCTCGTCGGTCTGGGCCTCGCGGTCCACGCCGTCGACCCCCTTGACACGGTGCCAGATCGCCTTGTCGACGCCGGCTTCCTGCTCCGCTGCAGTCTGCAGCTTCTCGAGTGTGACCATGCTGGTGTTGCAGCGCTTGGCGAAGTGGCCGTCCTCGTCATAGACATAGGTGATGCCGCCGCTCATGCCGGCGGCGAAGTTGCGGCCGGTCTTGCCCAGCACCGCGACGGTGCCGCCGGTCATGTACTCGCAACCGTGGTCGCCCGTGCCTTCGACGACCGCCGTGGCGCCCGACAGGCGCACCGCGAAGCGCTCGCCAGCCACGCCGCGGAAGAAGGCCTCGCCGCGGGTCGCACCGATGAGCGCGGTGTTGCCGACGATGATATTCTTCGTCGCGTCGCCGCGGAAGTCGATGCTCGGGCGCACGACGACGCGGCCGCCGGACAGGCCCTTGCCGGTGTAGTCGTTGGCGTCGCCGATCAGGTAGAAGCTGATGCCCTGCGCCAGGAAGGCGCCGAAGCTCTGGCCGCCCGTGCCTTCCATCTGGATGAAGATGGTGTGGTCGGGCAGGCCTTCGGGCTTGCGGCGGATCAGCTCACCGGACAGGCGCGCACCGACCGAGCGGCGCACGTTCGTCACTTCCTGCATGAACTGCACCTTCTCGCCCTTCTCGAAGGCGGGCAGGCACTTCTCGATGAGCTTGACGTCGAGCGCGCGATCCAGCCCGTGGTCCTGCACGTCGTTGTGGATACGGGCCACGTCGGCCGGCACGTTCGGGCGGTGGAAGATGCGGGCGAAGTCCAGGCCCTTGGCCTTCCAGTGACTGATGGCCTTCTTGGTGTCCAGCCAGTCAGAGCGACCAATCAGTTCGTCGAACTTGCGCACGCCGAGCTGGGCCATGATCTGGCGCGCCTCTTCAGCGACGAAGAAGAAGAAGTTGACGACGTGCTCGGGCCGGCCGGTGAACTTCTTGCGCAGCACCGGGTCCTGCGTGGCCACACCCACCGGGCAGGTGTTCAAGTGGCACTTGCGCATCATGATGCAGCCCTCGGCCACCAGCGGCGCCGTGGCGAAGCCGAACTCGTCGGCACCCAGCAGCGCGCCGATGACGACGTCGCGGCCGGTCTTCAGCTGGCCGTCGGTCTGCACGCGCACACGGCCGCGCAGGCGGTTGACGACCAGCGTCTGCTGCGTCTCGGCCAGGCCAAGCTCCCACGGCGTGCCGCAGTGCTTGATGGACGACCAGGGCGACGCGCCCGTGCCACCGTCGTGGCCGGCGATGACGATGTGATCGGCCTTGCACTTGGTCACGCCGGTGGCGATGGTGCCCACGCCGACTTCCGACACCAGCTTGACCGACACGTCCGCCTTCGGGTTGACGTTCTTCAGGTCGTGGATGAGCTGCGCCAGGTCCTCGATGGAATAGATGTCGTGGTGCGGCGGCGGGCTGATGAGGCCGACGCCCGGCACCGAGTGGCGCAGGAAGCCGATGTACTCGGACACCTTGCCGCCGGGCAGCTGGCCGCCTTCGCCGGGCTTGGCACCCTGGGCCATCTTGATCTGGATCTGGTCGGCGCTGACGAGGTATTCCGTCGTGACACCGAAGCGGCCCGATGCGACCTGCTTGATCTTGGAGCGCAGCGAGTCGCCTTCCTTCAGCTCGTAGTCGGCCTCCATGATCTTGTGGCCGAGCACGTCGCCGATCTTGGCGCCGCCGACGATCTTGATGCCCTTGAGCTCGTTGCGGTAACGGGCCGGGTCTTCGCCGCCTTCACCGGTGTTGCTCTTGCCGCCGATGCGGTTCATCGCGACGGCCAGCGTGGCGTGGGCTTCGGTGGAGATGGAGCCCAGCGACATGGCGCCGGTGGCGAAGCGCTTGACGATCTCGGCCGCCGACTCGACCTCTTCCAGCGGCACGGCCTTGCTCGGGTCGAACTTGAATTCGAACAGACCGCGCAGCGTCATGTGGCGCTTGCTCTGGTCGTTGATGAGCTGCGCGTAGTCCTTGTACGTCTCGAACTTGCCGCTGCGCGAGCTGTGCTGCAGCTTGGCGATGGCGTCGGGCGTCCACATGTGTTCTTCGCCGCGGCTGCGCCAGGCGTACTCGCCGCCGGTCTCCAGCATGGTCTCCAGCAGCGGGTCGTCGCCGAAGGCGCCCTCGTGCATGCGGATGGCTTCTTCCGCCACCTCGAACACGCCGATGCCGCCCACTTGCGTGGCCGTGCCGCGGAAGTACTTCTCGACGAAGTCCGCCTTCAGGCCGATGGCCTCGAAGATCTGCGCGCCGCAGTAGGACATGTAGGTCGAGATGCCCATCTTGGACATGATCTTCGACAGGCCCTTGCCCACGGCCTTGATGTAGTTGTAGCGGGCTTGCTCGGCGGTCAGCTTGGCCGGCAGCTCATCGCCCATGGCTTCGAGCGTCTCCAGCGCCAGATAGGGGTGAACGGCTTCGGCGCCATAACCAGCCAGCACGGCGAAGTGGTGCACTTCGCGCGCGGTGCCGGTCTCCACCACCAGGCCGGCCGTCGTACGCAGACCTTCACGCACCAAGTGATGGTGCACGGCGGACAGGGCCAGCAGCGCGGGAATCGCAATGCGGTCGGCGCTGACGTTGCGGTCCGTGATGATGAGAATGTTGTGGCCGCCCTTGATCGCGTCCACAGCCGAAGCACACAGCGAGGCCAGCTGGGCCTCCACGCCCTCACGGCCCCACTCGCGCGGGTAAGTGATGTCCAGCTCGCAGGACTTGAACTTGCCGTTGGTCGGGCCTTCGATGTGGCGCAGGCGGGCCATGTCGTCGAAGTCCAGCACGGGCTGGCTGACTTCCAGGCGCATCGGCGGGTTCACCGCGTTGATGTCCAGCAGGTTCGGCTTGGGGCCGATGAAGCTGTTCAGCGACATCACGATGTTTTCGCGGATCGGGTCGATCGGCGGGTTCGTGACCTGGGCGAACAGCTGCTTGAAGTAGTTGTACAGCGGCTTGTTCTTGCCCGACAGCACCGCGAGCGGCGAGTCGTTGCCCATGGAGCCGATGCCCTCTTCGCCGTTGGCGGCCATCGGGGCGAGCAGGAACTTGATGTCTTCCTGCGTCGTGCCGAAGGCCTGCTGGCGGTTCAGCAGCGACGTGGCAAACCCGGGGCGCGCCGTCTCGGGAACGGCAATGTCGTCCAGCTTGACGCGGACGTTCTCGATCCACTGGCGGTACGGGCGCGCGTTGGCGTACTGGTTCTTCAGCTCTTCGTCATCGACGATGCGGCCCTGCTCCAGGTCGATGAGGAACATCTTGCCGGGCTGCAGGCGCCACTTCTTGACGATCTTGCTTTCGGGAATCGGCAGCACGCCGGATTCCGACGCCATGACGACGAGATCGTCGTCGGTGATGCAGTAGCGCGCCGGGCGCAGGCCGTTGCGGTCCAGCGCCGCACAGACTTGGCGGCCGTCGGTGAAGGCCATGGCGGCCGGGCCGTCCCACGGCTCCATCATGGCCGCGTGGTATTCGTAGAACGCGCGGCGGCGTTCGTCCATGCCTTCGTGCTGCTCCCAGGCTTCCGGGATCATCATCATGGCGGCATGCGCGAGCGGATAGCCGCTCATCGTCAGCAGCTCGATGGCGTTGTCGAAGGTGGCCGTGTCGGACTGGTGCTCGAAGCTGATCGGATAGAGCTTCTGCAGGTCGTCACCCAGCACCGGCGACTTCATGACGCCTTCGCGGGCGCGCATCCAGTTGAAGTTGCCCTTGACCGTGTTGATCTCGCCGTTGTGGCAGACCATGCGGTAGGGGTGGGCCAGCGGCCACTCGGGGAAGGTGTTGGTGGAGAAGCGCTGGTGGACGAGCGCGATGGCGGACACGACTCGCGGGTCGGCCAGGTCCTGGTAGTACTTGCCGACCTGGTCGGCCAGCAGCAGGCCCTTGTAGATGACCGTGCGACAGCTCATGCTGGGCACGTAGTACTCGCGGCTGTGCGTGAGCTTCAACGCCTGGATGGCGCTGGAGGCCGTCTTGCGGATGACGTAGAGCTTCCGCTCCAGCGCGTCGGGGACGATGATGTCCGGACCGCGACCGATGAAGATCTGGCGGATCACCGGCTCTTTCTCGCGCACGGTTGGCGACATGGGCATGTCGCGGTCCACCGGCACGTCGCGCCAGCCCAGCAGCACTTGACCCTCGGCCTTGATGGCACGGGCCAGCTCCTGCTCGCAGGCCAGGCGGGAGGCAGCTTCCTTGGGCAGGAAGATCATGCCGACGCCGTACTCGCCGGGCGGCGGCAGCGTGATACCCTGCTTGGCCATTTCCTCGCGGTAGTACTCGTCCGGGATCTGGATCAGGATGCCGGCACCGTCGCCCATCAGCGCATCGGCACCGACGGCACCACGGTGATCCAGGTTCTCAAGGATCTTCAGGCCCTGCTGGACGATGTTGTGCGCCTTCTGGCCCTTGATGTGGGCCACGAAGCCGAGGCCGCAAGCGTCTTTTTCATTGGCTGGCCGGTACAGCCCGTGTTCTGCGAGGTCTTGAAGTTCGGACTGAATCTGCGCGGCATGGCTCATGGCGGCCTCCTGGATCACAACAGACCGGAAGCGTAATGCAGTGCAGCAAATGCAGCAACCCGATTAATATGGGGTCAGAGTCAATTTAAAGATCACCACGGGTGCGACGACGGCATAAATGGGGCCAGAGTCATTCACCGCCGGAGGCCATCGGCGCCTTCCGCGGCCTGCCGCGAGGCCGTGCCACCACAACCGCCGCATGATCCACAGCCAGCGGACGCAAGAAGCCCTGGCTGCCCACCGGCCGGCCACGAAGCACCGCCTCGGTGAATTGCGCCCTTTCGCTGCTCGTGACGCCCTGCTCCAGGAACTCCCGGTAGGCATGCTCGCGCTCGAACGGGGTGTTGCCGAGCTGCCAGTACATCTCGTGCTCACTGATCAGCACATTGCGCGCCAGACCCAAATGGTGCGCGGCGCTGGACCACGGCCAGTCCGCCGCCGCTGCACAGATGCCGGCACGCACCGGATTCAGCTCGATGTAGCGCATGCAGGCCAGCAGGTGCCGATCGCCCTCGATCAGGCCGGCGCGGAACCGCCCCTCCCACAAGGTGCCGCTGCGCTGGTGACGTGCGTTGAACCAACCCACATAGCGCCGCCCCACCGACTGCATCATGCGGCTCAGCGCATCAGCCGACGGCGGTGTCAGCAGCAGGTGCAGGTGGTTGTCCATCAGCACGTAGGCGTGGACGGCCACGCGGTACAGCGCCGCCGACTCTGCCAGCGTCGCCAGCAGCTGCTGGCGATCAAGATCGCTGAAGAAGATCGCCTGGCGGTTGTTGCCGCGCAGGATGACGTGGTGGGGGAGCTCCGGCAGGATCAATCGGGGAAGACGGGCCATGCATGTCCTTGTCGCGCCGGTGGCGCATCGAGGCCAGCATATTCGACTCCGACCCCATTTTCAGAACAGATGCTTGCCGGTCAGTCTTTGGTGTTCGCGAATGGCAAAGCGGTCGGTCATCCCGGCGATGTAGTCGGCGCAGGCGCGCTCGCGGTCGGGACGGTCAGCGAAGTCGGCCGGCAACTGTGCCGGATCGCTCGCATAGACGCCAAACAGATCGCGCAGCACCTCCTCGGCGCGCGCCCGCGTGACCTGCACCTGCGGATGGCGGTAAAGGTTGACGAACAGAAAGCGCTTCAGCGCCGTGCTCCTGGTCCGCATATCGGCACTGAAACGCAGCAGCGGTTTCTCGGCACACCGCACGGCGTCTGCGTCCGGCGGCGCCGTTTCGGCAAGTGCGGCCCGCGTGGCGTCGATGATGTCGTAAACCTGGGCCGACAGCATGCGGCGTATGGTCTCGGCCAGCAGCCGCTTGCCTGTCAGCTGCGGGTGCTCGTCCAGCGCTGAACGCCAGTGCTCGCGCACCAAGTCCACAGCCAACAGCTGCTCCAGTTCGATGAGGCCGGAGCGCACACCGTCGTCGACGTCGTGCGCGTTGTAGGCCACCTCGTCGGCCAGGTTGCACAGCTGAGCTTCCAAGCTGGGCTGACCGCCATGCAGGAAGCGGGTCGCGATGCCGCCCGGCTCGGTCGCCTCGATCAACTCGGCATTGCGGCGCGAGCAATGTTTGAGAATGCCCTCACGGGTCTCAAAGCACAGATTCAAGCCGTCGAACCGCGCATAGCGCTGTTCCAGGTGGTCCACCACGCGCAGCGACTGCAGGTTGTGCTCGAAGCCGCCGTGGCCCTGCATGCAGGCATCCAGCACGTCCTGCCCGGCGTGCCCGAAAGGCGTATGGCCCAGGTCGTGGGCCAGTGCCACAGCCTCCACGAGGTCTTCGTCCAGGCCCAGGCTGCGCGCGATGGAGCGTCCCAGCTGGGCGACCTCCAGCGAATGCGTCAGCCGTGTGCGAAACAGATCGCCCTCGTGATTGAGGAAGACCTGCGTCTTGTAGACCAGCCGGCGGAAAGCCGTGCTGTGGATGATGCGGTCACGGTCGCGCTGGAACTCGCTGCGCGTCGGCGCGGCCGGCTCAGGGAGGCGGCGGCCACGGCTGCGCGCCGGGTCGGCGGCACAAGCCAGGCGGGCCGCCGGCGTCATCAGGCGGCTCCGTGCGCGGTCAACGTCTCGACGATGAGCGCGTCGGGCACTGCATGCAGGCCGGCTTGGCCCAGCGCTTCGATGAGCACGAAGCGGATCGCACCCGCCTCGGCTTTCTTGTCCACGCGCATCAGCTGCAGGTAGCGATCGCCCCCCAGCCTGGGCGGCACCACCGGCAGGCCGGCACGCTCGATCAGCGTGCGAAGTTGCGCAGTGAAGTCGGCCGGCATCAGGCCCAGGCGGTGCGACAGATCCGCTGCCAGCACCATGCCGCAGGCCACGGCCTCGCCGTGCAACCACTCGCCGTAACCCAGGCCCGACTCGATGGCATGCCCGATGGTGTGGCCAAAGTTCAGGATGGCACGAAGGCCCTGCTCCTTCTCGTCCTGCCCGACCACGTCGGCCTTGATCTCGCAGCTGCGGCGCACCGCATGGGCCAGCGCCGCCTTGTCACGGGCCAGCAGCGCGTCGAGGTTGCCTTCGATCCAGCTAAGAAAGTCGGCATCGGCGATGGGGCCGTACTTGATGACCTCGGCCAGTCCGGCACGCAGTTCGCGGTCAGGCAGGGTGTCCAGCGTGTCCAGGTCGGCAATGACACGCTCGGGCTGGTAGAACGCGCCGAGCATGTTCTTGCCCAGCGGGTGATTGATGGCGGTCTTGCCGCCCACCGACGAATCCACCTGCGCCAGCAGCGTGGTGGGGACCTGCACGAAAGGCACGCCGCGCATGTACGTGGCCGCCGCGAACCCCGTCATGTCGCCAACGACACCGCCGCCCAGCGCGAACAGCACGGTCTTGCGGTCCAGCGCCTGGGCCAGCAGGTGGTCGAACACGCGGTTCAGGCTGGCCCAGTCCTTGTGCTGTTCGCCATCGGGCAGTTCCACCACATCCACCCGGGCATACACCGCCAGGAGGCGCTCGCGCAGCCGCTGCGCATACATCGGCGCCACGCGGTCATTGCTGACGATGACGGCTGCCGCCGCCTTGGGCAGTCCCTGCCAGCTGGCTGCCTCATCCAGCAGGCCGGAGCCGATGCGGATGTCGTAGGCGCGGTCGTCAGGAAGCGGGATACGGACGGTGTCGGAGGCAGGCATGCGGCCAAGTGTAAGAGCCGGCCTGCGCGGCCCCGGCCTCACTGAGGCTCGGCACCCACGGTGGCGGACACGCGCCCCGGGTCCAGCAAACCGGCCAGCTCCAGCTGCATCAGCGCCATGTTGACCAGCGCTTGCACGGCAGGCCGGCTGCTCTCCAGCACATAGTGAGCGCAGCGGCGGTACAGCGGGTCGCGCTGATGGTGCAGCTCACGAAGTCGGGCCAGCGGATCCTTCACCTGCAGCAGCGGCCGGGTCGTGTCATGACGAAGGCGGCGGAACAGGTCCTCGGGCGTCGAACGCAGGTACAGCACCGTGGTGTTTGCGTGCAGCAACTCGCGGTTGCGCTCGCGCAGCACGGCGCCGCCACCGGTGGCCAGCACGCAGTCTCCCGGGCGGGCGACCAGGTCGGCGATGACCTCGGTCTCCAGATCACGGAAGGCATCCTCGCCGTGGCGGGCGAAGAAGTCCTTGATGCTGCCGCCGATGCGGTGCTCGATCTCATGGTCCGAATCGACAAAAGGCACGCCGATTTGGCGTGCCAGTTGTTTGCCGACGGTGGACTTGCCACCGCCGGGCATGCCGACGAGCGAGAGCTTCAGCGTCACTCAGGGGCAGGCGCCGCGGTACACCGTGAAGCCGAAGCTGGTACCCACGCCGCTGGGCGAGGTCAGCGTGACGAACACGGCGCCGGACGTGGCGGTGTCGAAGGTGTAGCCGACTGCGAAGGCCGTTGCGTCGTAGGTGCTGGCCACCGGCGAACCGCCCGACACCGAGGCGGCGAAACCGATGGTCGGCGTCGTCGCCGTGATGACCGTGCCGGCCGCCATCGGGTTCAGGCGCGGGTAGACGCCGCTGCTGATCAGGCCCGGGTTGTTGTCGGCTGCGATCAGATAGACGCTACCGGTGCTGCCTGCATTGCAGACGCGGTCGCCCGAGCTCAGCGGGTAGAAGTCCGCCGTGTCCGTCACGTTGCGGCCGACCTGCAGGCGCATCGGGCTGCTGGCCTTGCCGGTGGAGGAACTGCCGAACGGCCACAGCGGGCGGGCGGTCGAGGTCGACAGCACGGTCTCCATGGCCCGACGCACATAGACCTGGCCCGAACCGCTCCACTTGTTGTCGCAGGTGGTGGGCACGGACGGCGTGTACGAGTCCAGCCGCAACAGGATGCCGGCGGTCCCCGTCCACGTGCGGCAGCTGCTGTTGGTGTTGCTGGCAAGCGTGAGGCCGATGTACTCGTCGAAGGCGCTGTCGTAGCTGCCGTCGTAGTTGCGATCCTTGAAGATGTTGCCGAGGTCCTGGAACTCTTCGTTCTGGCTCAGGTCATAGACGTTGTTGCCGTTCTTGTCGATGAAGGACTCTTCACCCAGCGCATAGGACACGATGCTCACACGCCCGTCGACCGGCTTGGGCTGGGCGGACGCGAAGTTCACCGTTGCCTGCGAGATGCCACCGGTTTGGGTGATCTGCTTGCTGGACTCGATCTGGCCGCCCTCTGCAATGAAGTTGACCACCGTGCCCACCGGCACCGGGTTGCCACTGCGGTCAGCGGCAATGATGGTGTAGGTGTTGAGCGTGTTGTCCCGGTCGTAGCCTTCGATGTTGAAGGTGCGCTGCGACATCGAGAAGTTCAGCTGGGAAGGCAGGCCGATGCCCACGCTCAGGTTGCTGGACACCGTCGCGATCGCTTCGCCGCTCAGCTTGGCATGCACACGCACCGGCGTGGGCTGCGTCCCCGAATTCACGCGCACCTGCACGCGCCCCAGCGCGTTGGACGTCTGCGTGAACGGGCTGGGCGACAGCGGGTCCACCGACTCGACACCACGTCCCTCCATCGTCACGCCACCGGCACCGGTCTGCAGACGCAGTTCCACCAGCTTGTTGGGCAGCGGGTTGCCTGCGGCGTCGCGCACCTCGAATGTCACGATGGAGGACTCGGTGAAGCCCGACCCCTTCAGGAAGATCTGCTCCGGCAGCGAAGAGATGAAGGCCAAGCTGACGGCTGCAGGCGCGCCGATGGGCAGTGTCAGTTGCCGCGCCGTAGACGTGCCGTCGATGACGACCTGAAGCAAGTCAGACGGCTGCACGGCACCGCAACCGTTGTCGCGGTACTGCAGCGTGACGGTGTTGCTGGTGGCCGAGATCGTGGCCGGCGACACCGTGGCCTTGCCGGCGGCCGCGCAGGCCGACGACACGCTCAGCTTGACCGGCGACTCGACCGCGGCGCCCGTCAAGGTCAGCGTCAGCGAGTCCTGGCCGTAGGGCGAGATGGAAGCCGGGCCGGCGAAGCTGGCGATGGTGGCGTTGGTCGCCTGCACCTGGAAGCCTTGCGTGGCCGACAGCGCGGTGGCCGAGTACTGCACCGACGCAGTGACTTCGTCCGCACCGGCCGAGGCCGAGGTGGCAGGAGACAGCAGCGCCACCGCGCGGCCGTTGGCGTCCGTCAGCGCCGTGCCGACATTGGTACGGCCCAGACCGCGAACAATGGCGAACGTAACAACCTGACCGGCGACCGGCTGACCGCGTGCATCAGTCAGCGTGGCCGTGACCGTGGCGGGCACGGCGGCGCTGACCGAGGTGGTCGACAAGCCCAGCTGCAGCACCGGCGAACCCGGAGACGTGGCACTGACCACCTGCACCGGCTTGCTGTCGGTGGCCGTGATGTTGCTCAGCGTCGCCGTGGCGCGGATCACGTCCGCGCCGTTGGAAGACGAAACCGCCTGCGTCGCGACGGCACTCGCCACGCCGCTGGCATTCGTCACAGCCGTCGCCGCGTCAAACTTGACGAGACCGAACTCGGAGCTGAACCGGACCACCTGGCCCGACACCGGGTTGCCGCCGACATCCCGGACCAGCACGTTGACGTTGGACGAGGACTGCAGCGAATTGATCGTGGAGTTGCTCAGCGTCATCGTCGCCGTCGGCGTCTCGCCAACGATCTGGACGACCACGCTGCCCGACAGGGACTGGTCAGCGTAGCTGGCCGTCGCCCGCAGGATCTCGGAGGACGACACCGAGCCACCGGCGGCGGTGAGATTCAACGTGGTGCGCGCGATGCCGGTCGCATCGGTGGGCACGGTGGCCGGATTGGGCGTGAAGTTGACACCCGACGTCGCTGCGAAGCTGACGATCTGGTTGGCCACCGGCTGGCCGGCAGCGTCGCGCAGCGTCGCCGTCACCTGAGGCGCGGCCTGCGACAGACGCAGTGTCGCGCTGGTGGGGTTCAAGGTGAGCGTCGGCAGCGCATTGCTGACCGTGAACGCCTGCTCGGCGCTGACCGTCGAGGCGCCCAGCGTGGCCACGGCCGTCACATAGTCCGCGCCCGTGATGCCCGAGGTGCTGGCCTTCAACAGCGCCGTGCCCTGACCGTTCGCATCCGTGCGCACCGTGGTGACCGACAAGGTGCCCAGGTTGCCGCGACTGGTCGACAGGTTGACCACCACGTCGGACAAGGCCGTCCCCGTCGAGGACTTCAGCGTCACCGTCACGGTGGCGCCGACAGCCGGCGTGATCAGCTGGTTGGACAGGCCGACCGTCAGCGACGGGCCGGACGTCGTGCCGCCCGGCGTGGGCGTGACGACGGTGATCTGTGCCGTCTTCGTGATGGAGCCGCTGACGGCCGTGACGGTGATGGTGCGCAAGGCGGTGTCGGAGCCGATACGCACCGCGCCCGTGACCAAGCCGGCCGCGTCGGTCTTGGTGCCGCTGGGCGTCAGCACGGCATTGGCATTGACCGACAAGGACACCGGCACATCAGCCACGGTGTTGCGCTTGGCGTCGACCGCGTAGACGCTGACGAGCGCCGAACCACTGCCGTCGTTCGGCAAGGTCCCACCGCTCAGCGTGACGACAAGGTCTGCCGCCGTGGGGCTGGTGGTGCCACCGCCCGTGCCGGGGAAGGTCGGATCGCCGGCGCTGCCGCCGCCGCCGCCACAGGCGGACAGGAAGGCAGCCATCCCCAGCCCCAGCGCAGCCTGGGCCAGGCGTCGCCAGCCCTGCGTGACGATGGTTTGCAACATGCTCGAACTCCTGGATATCTCTGAATGTCTTGACGGCTCAGCGAACTGCAGCCCGCTCGCTGACGACCTTGGGCGTCAGGAAGATCAGCAGCTCGGTCTTGGACGTCGTGCGCGTCTTGTTCTTGAACAGGTTGCCGACGAAGGGCACATCGCCCAGCAGCGGCACCTTGTTGATGGTCTCACCCTCGTCCTGGGTGTAGATGCCGCCGATGACCACCGTGCCGCCGTTCTCCACCAGCACCTGCGTCTGCACATGCTTGGTGTTGATCGCGTAGCCCTGCGGCGTCAGCGTGCCGCGGCTGTCCTTGTTGACATCCACGTTCAGGATGACGCTGCCTTCCGGCGTGATCTGCGGCGTGACCTCGAGCTTGAGGTTGGCCTTGCGGAAGGCGATGGACGTGGCGCCACTGGCGGTGGCGACCTGGTAGGGCAGTTCCTCGCCCTGCTCGATCAGCGCCTTGACCTGGTCGGCCGTGATGACGCGCGGGCTGGACACGACCTTGCCCTTGCCGTCGGACTCCAGCGCCGACAGCTCCAGGTTCAGAAAGCGGTTGGCGGTCGCGCTGAACAGCGACACGGCGACGGTCTGGGCCACAGCGCCAGCAAAGCTGTCCGACGAGGTGTTGGCCGGCAGGTTGACGAAGTTGGTGTTGTTGTAGCCCGGGTCGGTGGCGGTCTGACGCGTCTGCCAGCCGACGAGGTTGTAGTTGCTGCCCAGCGTCAGGTAGTTGCTACCGCCCACGTTGTAGCCCGGAACGCCCCCGGACTGGCCGCGGGCGTCGTAGCCACCCAGCTTCACCCCCAGCGCGCGGCCGAAGCGGTCATTGGCCTCGACGATGCGGGCCTCGATCAACACCTGGCGGACCGGGATGTCGATCTTGGCGATCATGGCCTGGATCTCTTCGAGCTTGCTCGGGATGTCCGACACGAAGAGCTGGTTGGTGCGCGCCTCGGAGATGACGCTGCCACGCGGCGACAGGATGCGCGTGCCGGTGCCGGCGCCACCGCTGCTGCCACCGCCCGAGTTGCTGCCACCGCTGGCGCTGTTGCCGCCGGTGCCGATGCTCTGGCCCGTCAGGCCCTTGGCAATTTCCTCGGCCTTCACGTAGTTGAGCTGGAAGGACTGGGTGCGCACGGGCTCCAGCTGGGCGATGGCCGCCTTGGCCTCCAGGTCCAGCTTTTCCTTGGTGGCCAGCTCGTCCTTGGGCGCGATCCACAGCACGTTGCCGGACTTCTTCAGGCCCAGGCCCTTGGCCTGCATGATGATGTCCAGCGCCTGGTCCCAGGGCACGTCCTTCAGGCGCAGCGTGACGCTGCCGGTCACGGTGTCGCTGGTGACGACGTTGAAGTTCGTGAAGTCGGCAATGACCTGCAGCAGCGCGCGCACTTCGATGTTCTGGAAGTTCAGCGACAGCTTGTCGCCAGCGTAGCCTGGCCCCTGCGTGAGCTTGTTGGGGTCGACCTTCTGCGGCCGCACTTCCAGCACGAACTGGTTGTCGCTCTGGTAGGCGCTGTGCTCCCAGTTGCCCTTGGGCTCGACGATCATGCGCACACGGTCGCCCGACTGCGTCGTCGTGATCAGCTGCACCGGCGTGCCGAAGTCGGTCACGTCCACCTTGCGGCGCAGGTTCTCGGGCAGGCTGGAGCGCAAGAACTCCACCACCAAGCCCTGGCCCTGCTGCTGGATGTCGACGCCCACCTGGTTGCTCGGCAGGTTGACGATGACGCGGCCGGCCCCGTCGGCACCGCGGCGGAAGTCGATGTCGCGCAGCGGCTGAGGCGCGGCGTTCAGGCTCTGGGCGAAATGCACCGGCTCGCCGGGTGCCTGCACCGCCGCCACGGCGGCGTTGAGCACCAGCACCAGCGCGTTGCCTTCCAGCTTGGCGCTGTAGTTGGACGCCTGGCGCAGGTTGAGCACCACGCGCGAGCGATCACCCGCCTGGGCGACGTTGGCCGAGCGCAGGTTGCCCTGGTTGATGTCCACGAGGTTGCGACCGATGCCGTTGACGACGCCGGGCAGGTCGATGGCGATGCGCGGCGGCGTCTGCACGGTGAAGCCCGTGGGCACGGCCGGCAGCGGTTCGCTGAGCTCGATGCGCACGACATCCACACCCGCCTGCTGGCTGGAGTTGATCGCCCGGATCTGGGTCTGCGCCCATGCCGCTGGCGCGCACAGCAGCGCAAAGGCAACCCCCAGCAACCCGCTACGCCCCATGGCCTTGTTCTCCTGCAGTGTCTTCATCGTCCCTTCTCCTGTAGCTGGAGGGTACTGGTGCGTTCAATCCACTCGCCCGCAGCGTCCTGGACGACTTCTCGCAACGTGATTTCGGTTTCGCTGATCTTGGTGACGCGACCGAAGTTCTGACCGAGGTAGTCCCCGGCCTTGACCTGGTAGAGCAGGTTGTCGACGCGCAGCAGCGCATAGCGCCGGTTGTCGCGCGTCAGACTGCCCACCATGGACATGCTGTCCAGCGGGTAGGCCTCCAGCGGCTCCTTGCGCCGGTTGATCTCGGCCGTCAGCAGCGAGTTGGGCTGGGCCGCCTCCTGCTTGATGGCGACGCTGAGCTTCTGCGTGCTGAACGGATCCACCCCGGCCAACGACTCGTAGGGCTGGGGCAGGAACTTCTTGGGCGGCAGCAGCGGCGTGACGGACGGCTTGGCCTCCTTGCGCTGCTGCTCCATCCACTGGCGCAGCTCTTCCACATCGCTGCCACAGCCGGCCAGGCCCACCGTGGCGGCCACACACATCAGCAGCCGCTTCATTTCTTGCCTCCAGCCTTGGCGGAAGCCTTCTTCTGATCCGCCACTTCCGCTGCATCGAGGTAGCGGTAGGTGCGGGCCGTGGCCTCCATGCTCAGCGGGCTGTTCGGCGCCGGCGGCGACGTGACGACGAGGTTGTGCAGCGTCACGATGCGAGACAGGTTGGCGACGTCGGCCGCGAAAGCGCCGATGTCGTGATACCGCCCCGACACGCGCAGCGCAAAGGGCAGCTCGGCGTAGTAGTCCTTGATCAGCACCTGGCCCGGGCGGAACAGCTCGAACTGCAAGCCGCGGCCCACGCCGGCGCCGCTGATGTCGGACAGCAGCGAATCGATCTCGGCCTTGCCCGGCAACTGCTTCTCCAACTGCGTCACGTACTCCTCGACCTGGCTCTTCTGCTTGCGCAGCTCGGGCAGGTTGACGGCCTGGGCCAGCTTGCCCTGGAAGTCCTGGCGCAACTGCGGCTCGCGGGCCCGCTCTGCATCCAGTCCGGCTTGTTCGTCAGCCAGCACGAAGAAGTAGCCGGCGGCGATCACAGCCACCATCACGCCCAGCGCGGAGGCCAGCTTGGGGGCGAGCGGCCACTGGCCGGGCTCCTTGGGGTTGAGCCCCTGGAACTGCGCGCTCAGGTCGTTGAACCAGGCGTTCACGTCAATCTTGGACAGTGCGATGGCCATGTCGGTCAGCCCTTCTTCGGCGCGGAGGCGCCCGCAGCGGGTTCACGCGGCGGCACCTTGATCGTGACCGTCATGGAGAAGTCCAGCAGCCGCCGCGCGTCGCGCGTGCTGGTGCTGACGTTGGCGAGCTTCACTTCGATCAGGTCCGGCTTCTCCAGCCATTCCGAGCCGCGCGAGATATTGCGCAGGAACTCGGAGACGCGCTCGTTCGTCTGCGCGATACCACTGACGTTCACGGCCTTGTCGGACTGGCGGATGGCCGTCAGGTAGATGCCTTCAGGCGCCAGGCGGGCCAGGTCGTTGAGCAGGTGCACCGGCGTGTTGCGGTCGGTCTGCAGGTCTTCCACCGCACGCTGGCGCGACTTCAGCGACTCGATCTCCGCCTTCAGATTGGCGATGTCCTTGATCTGCGCCTCCAGGCGCGAGATCTCGTTCTGGATGTACTGGTTGTGCGCGCGCTGCTCCTGCGTCAGGAACTGCAGCAGCAAGTAGGCGGCCACGACCATGCCGGCCCCCACCAGCCCGGCCAGCCCCAGCCCCGCGAAGAACGCAGCTTTGCGCCGCTTGCGCCTTTCCTCTCGGTAAGGCAGCAGGTTGATCAGGATCACTGGAAGAACCTCCGCATCGCGAGGCCGCAGGCGGTCAGATAGGACGGCGCCTCACGACGCAGCCTGGGCTCGCGCACCGCGGAGCCCATGCCCATGTTCTCGAACGGGTTGACCACCATGCAGGCGAAGCCGGTCAGGTCGGTGACGCGCTCCTTCAAGCCCGGCAGGGTGGCCGTGCCACCGGCCAGCATCACGTAATGCACCTTGTGGTGCGGCGTGCTGGTGAAGAAGTACTGCAGCGCACGCCCGATCTCCTGCGACAGGCTGTCGACGAAGGGGTTGAGCACGCTGGTCTCGTAGTCCTCGGGCAGATCGTTGGACAGCTTCTTCTGCTCGGCCTCCTCGAAGGAGAAGCCGTACTGGCGCGAAATGAGCTGCGTCAGCTGCGAGCCGCCGAAGGATTGGTCGCGGTCGTACAGCAGCTCGTCGTCGCGCAGCACCTTGAGGCTGGTGGTGTCAGCACCGATCTCGAACAGCGCCACCAGCGCATCCTTGCCCTCATTGGGCAAGGCCTGCACGAGACGGCCCATGGCCATGCGGGAGGCGTGCGACTCGATGTCCAGCACGACGGGCCGCAGGCCCGCAGCCTCGGCCAGGCCCTGGCGGTCCTGCACACGGTCCTTGCGCGACGCAGCGATCAGCACCTCGACGTCCCCCACCGAGGTCGGGCTCGGGCCGATGACGCAGAAATCCAGACTCACCTCGTCCAGCGAGAACGGGATGTACTGGTTGGCCTCGGCCTCGACCTGCAGCTCCAGCTCCTCCTCACGCAACCCGGCAGGCAGCATGATCTTCTTGGTGATGACGGCCGACTGCGGCATGGCCAGGGCAGCATCACGGGTCTTGGTGCCGCTGCGAGAGACGACGCGGCGCACGGCATCGGCCACCTCGTCGAACTTCTCGATCTGGCCGTCGGCAATCCAGCCCTTCTCGAAGGGCTCGCTGGCGAACCGCTCCAGCACGAACTCGCCGCTCTTGGTCTGGCTCAACTCCACCAGTTTGACGCTGGAGGAGCTGATATCCAAGCCGATCAAGGCTGGGTGCTTGCGACCCAAAAGCGCGTCAAGTATTCCCATGCCCCTTGATGCCAATACGAGAAGTACCGTATCGGACTATTAATAAGTTACTTGAATGCTAGCAGCAAAGCCGTTGACACCGAACGAAAATCCGGCCCGAGCTGGTAACGCCACGTTGCTGAACATACACGATTCGACAATGAAACAAGCTCCTGACAAACACATGGCTGGCGTTGATTTGGCACAGATTCCCGGCGGCGTGCAGGCCGACTGATCGGGCCGGCAGCCCTTCCTATAATCCGCCGCCTCCCTCCCATGCGCCTGCGGGCGTGCTCAGCCGGCACATGAAAGACAAGTCTCGATCCGCTGCGCCCGACGCAGCCGCCAGCCCCGCGCCGCATCCACGATTTGCCCGCACGCTGGCGGCCCGCCTGGGCCGGCTGATGCTGTGGGGCCTGGGTTTGCTGGCGGGCGGGGCCTTGGCCGTGGCGCTGCTGCTGGCACTGGGCCTGGCGCTGGCCTACCCCAAGCTGCCTGACATCAGCGGCCTGACCGACTACCGCCCCAAGTTGCCCATGCGCGTGCTGTCCAGTGACGGGGTGCTGCTGGGCGAGTTCGGCGAGGAACGCCGCAACTACCTGCCCATCCAGCAGATCCCCAAGCTGATGCAGGAAGCCGTGCTGGCCATCGAGGACGCGCGCTTCTTTCAGCATGGCGGCGTGGACTACCTGGGCGTCATCCGCGCCGGCCTGGCCAATGTCACGGAGTCGCGCAGCCAGGGCGCGTCCACCATCACGATGCAGGTGGCGCGTAACTTCTATCTGTCCACCGAGAAGACCTTCACGCGCAAGATCTACGAGATCCTGCTGGCGCTGAAGATCGAGGCCGCACTGCCCAAGGAGAAGATCCTCGAGATCTACATGAACCAGATCTTCCTGGGTCACCGCGCACATGGTTTCGCGGCAGCCAGCGAGATCTACTTCGGCAAGACGCTGGACAAGCTCAGCGTGGCCGAAGCAGCCATGCTGGCCGGCCTGCCCAAGGCCCCCTCCTCCTACAACCCGATCAACAACCCCAAGCGCGCGACGATCCGGCAGCAGTACATCATCGAGCGCATGTACGAGACGGGCTACATCACCGAGGAGCAGCGGGATGAGGCCAAGGCCGAGAAGCTGCGCATCCGGCCGGTGCAGACCTCGGTCTCGCACGCCGAGTTTGTGGCCGAAGCCGCCCGCCAGCTGATCTTCAGTCAGTACGGCGAGGAGTCCTACTCGCGCGGCCTGAACGTCTACCTGACGCTGGACAGCGCCGAGCAGAACGTGGCCTACCGCGCGCTGCGGCGCGGCATCCTGGACTATGAGAAGCGCCAGATCTACCGTGGCCCCGAGGCCTACGCGGACCTGCCTGGCGACGCCAAGGAACTGGACGCCCGAGTCGCGCTGCTGCTGGCCGATCACCCGGCCAATGACGAACTGCTCGCGGCCGTCGTCCTCAGCGCCGACCCCAAGAAGGTAACCGCGGTGCTGCAGAGCGGCGATGCCATCACCATCACCGGCGACGGCCTGCGCCCGGCCACCTCCGGCCTGTCCGACAAGGGCAACCCCAAGACGCGCATCCGCCGCGGCGCCGTCATCCGCGTGGTCAAAGGCCCCAAGCAGAAGGACGGCGGCGAGTGGACCATCACGCAACTGCCTGAGGTGGAAGGCGCCTTCGTGTCGCTGGACCCGCGAACCGGCCAGGTGCGCGCGCTAGTGGGCGGCTTCGACTACGCCAAGAACAAGTTCAACCACGTGACGCAGGCCTGGCGCCAGCCGGGCTCCAGCTTCAAGCCCTTCATCTACTCCGCCGCGCTGGAGAAGGGCTTCACACCGGCCACCATCGTCAATGACGCGCCGCTGTTCTTCGACGCCGGCACAACCGGCAGCCAGCCGTGGGAGCCCAAGAACTACGACGGCAAGTTCGAAGGCCCGATGCCGCTGCGCACGGCGCTGGCCAAGTCCAAGAACATGGTGTCCATCCGCGTGCTGCACTCGGTGGGCGTGAAGGAGGCGCAGGAGTGGATCACCCGCTTCGGCTTCGAAGCGGAGAAGCACCCGGCCTACCTGACCATGGCGCTCGGGGCCGGCTCGGTGACGCCGATGCAGATGGCCCAGGGCTATGCCGCCTTTGCCAATGGCGGCTACCGCATCAGCCCCCAGCTGATCGCCCGCGTCACCGACAGCAATGGTCGCCTGCTCTACGAAGCCCAGACCATCGCGCTCGCCGAGGAGGCCCGCGCCATCGAGCCGCGCAACGCCTTTTTGATGAGCAGCCTGCTGCAGGAGGTCACCCGCAGCGGCACGGCGGCGCGCGCCCAGGCGACACTGAAGCGCCCGGACATCTACGGCAAGACCGGCACCACCAACGACTCGATGGATGCCTGGTTCGCCGGCTACCAGAAGGAGCTGGTCGCCGTCGTCTGGATTGGCTACGACCAGCCGCGCAAGCTCGGCGACCGGGAGACCGGCGGGGGCTTGAGCCTACCGGTGTGGATCGAGTACATGGGCTTTGCGCTGAAGAACAAGGCGGTCGATGAGATCACGCCACCCGAGGGTGTGGTCAACCTCAAGGGCGAGTGGTTCTACGAGGAATTCACGTCCGGCAGCGGCGTGAAGGAACTCGCGGCCGAACCCAACGCGCCACCGGCAGCAACCGACGACGAGAAGAAGTCCATCCTGGACCTCTTCAAACGCTGAGCAGCGTCAGGCGCTGAACGTCAGCGCCTGGTCGGCCTGCTCGCTCGCGCTGCGGGACAGGCAGGCCAGGAACTCGTGGCCCTCGCGGTCCACCCATTGCGCGCCGTTCCACCGGAAGTGGTAGCCGCCCGAGCGCGCCGCCAGCCAGATCTCCTGCAGCGGCGGCTGCGTGTTGATGACGATCTTGCTGCCACCCGGCAGGCTGAGCTCCAGCAGGCCGCCGGTGCGGTGGCTGTCGATGTCGACCACATCATCGTCCAGCCAGGCATCGACCTGCGCCTCGATGCGGGCCAGCAGTGCGTGGGATTTGGCGTGGTAATCAGCGTCGGACAGGGACATAAACTGCGGCAATGAAGAGAACTGTCGTCAGTGTAGGTGGGCGCCTGATTGCCCTGACCATCACCCTTGCCGCACTTGCGGGTTGTGGACAGAAGGGGCCGCTGACGCTACCCAAGCCAACCGACGCGGCCTCAGCACCCAAGTCGGCGGCGCGTTAGGCGCGCCCCTCCTCGACCGCGTGGCAGGCCACGCGCACGCCACGAATCTCCAGCAGCGCCGGCCGCTCGGCCTTGCAACGCGCGTTCGCCAGCGGGCAGCGCGGGTGGAAGCTGCAACCGCTGGGCGGGTTCAGCGGGTTGGGCACCTCGCCCTGCACGGGCGTGCGGGCGCGGCCGGTCATGTGGATGTCCGGGATCGCGTCCAACAGCATGCGCGTGTACGGATGCCGGGGCGCCGAGAACAGCGTCGCCTTGTCGGCCACCTCCACCAGACGGCCCAGATACATCACCCCCACCTCGTCCGCCACGTGGCGCACGACGGCCAGGTTGTGCGAGATGAAGAGATAGGTCAGGCCCTGCTCGCGCTGCAGGTCCTTCATGATGTTGAGGACCTGCGCCTGCACCGACACATCGAGCGCCGACGTGGGCTCGTCGCAGACCAGGAACTCCGGCTGCGTGGCCAGCGCCCGCGCGATGGAGATGCGCTGACGCTGGCCGCCCGAGAACTGGTGCGGGAACTTCAGCGCATCGGCCGGGTTCAGGCCCACCGAGCTGAGCAGTTCGCCGACGCGCTGGCGCGCCTCGGCATCGGTCTTGATGAGGCCGTGCTCGCGCAGCGGCTCGGCAACGATGTCCAACACCTTCCAACGCGGGTTCAGCGACGCATAGGGGTCCTGGAAGATCATTTGCATGCGCCGGCGCAGCTTGGCAGCCCCAGGGCCCGACAACGTCTTCGCAATGTCCTCGCCATCGAAGCTGACACTGCCTTGCGTCGCACCATACAGCCCCACCAGCAGCCGCGCCACGGTGCTCTTGCCGCAACCGCTCTCGCCCACCAGCGCCAGCGTCTTGCCACGCGCGATGCTGAAGGACACACCGTCCACCGCATGCACAAAAGCCTTGGGCTTGCGTTCGATGACGCGGTTCAACCACGGCGGCGAGACGTCGAACTGCTTGGCGAGGTCACGCACCTCCACGAGCGGCTTGCTCATCGCACCACCTCCGCCGTCACCGGCAGCCAGCAGGCCGCCTGGGTCGCACCGGCCACAGCCAGCTCCGGCCGGTCACTGCGACACCGGTCTGCCACACGCGAGCAGCGCGGATTGAAGGCGCACCCCGTCGGAATGGCATTCAGGCGCGGCATCGCGCCATCGATCTGCAGCAGCCGCTCACGGTCCACGTCCATGGCCGGGATGGAGCCCATGAGGCCCACCGTATAGGGATGCGCTGGCCGGTGGATAACGTCCGCCACGGGGCCGATCTCGGCGATGCGCCCCGCGTACATCACGGCGACACGGTCGCAGGTCTCCGCGATGACACCCATGTCGTGCGTGACCAGCATGACCGCCGCACCCTGCTCTTTGCAAACCTTCTTCAGCAGCGCAATGATCTGCGCCTGGATGGACACGTCCAGTGCCGTCGTCGGCTCGTCGGCCACGATGAGCTTGGGGTTGGCCGCCAGCGCCAGCGCGATGACAACACGCTGGCGCATGCCACCAGAAAACTGGTGCGGGTAGTGATCCACGCGCGCCTCAGGCGCCGGGATGCCCGTGGATGCCAGCAGCTCGATGGCCCGGGCCCGGGCCTGCGAGGCCGTCAGATCCAGGTGGGTCGTGATGGTCTCGGTGAGCTGGCGGCCCACCGTGTAGAGCGGGTTCAGCGAGGTCAACGGGTCCTGGAACACGGCGCCGATCTCGCGGCCGCGCACGCGGCGCATCTCGTCGTAGGGCAGCTGGTCGATGCGCCGGCCGGCCAGGCGGATCTCACCGGCCGCGATGCGACCCGGCGGGTCCAGCAGGCCGATGATGGCCGCGCCCGTCAGCGACTTGCCAGCACCGGACTCGCCGACAACGCCCAGGATCTCGCCCGGAGCAATGGAGAAGGAGATGTCGTCCAGCGCCAGCAGCGTGCCGCGGCGGGTCGGGAACTCCACCCGAAGGTGGTCGACTTCAAGCAGGGGAGTAGTCATCGCAGACGGGGATTGAGCGCATCACGCAGCCAGTCGCCCAGCAGGTTGACGCTCAGGGTGATGAGCACCAGCGTCAGGCTGGGCCAGGCGGTAATCCACCACTCACCGGAGAACAGGGTGTCGTTGCCGTTGCGGATCAGCGTGCCCAGCGAGGGGCTCGTGACCGGCACGCCGACGCCAAGGAAGGACAGCGTCGCCTCCGTGATGATGGCCGACGCGACCTGGATGGTGGCCAGCACCAGCACCGGCCCCAGCACATTGGGCAGCACGTGCCGACGCATGATGCGCAGCGAGCCGACGCCGATGACGCGGGCAGCCTGCACGTACTCCTTGTTGCGCTCCACCAGCGTGGAGCCGCGCACCGTGCGGGCGTATTGCACCCAGCCGGTCAATGCGATCGCCAGCACGAGCACGACGAAGGCCAGCGCATCCGGCGCCTGAGGGAACAGGCTGCGGGCGATGCCGCTGATCATCAGCGCAACGAGGATGGACGGGAAGGACAGCATCACGTCGCACAGGCGCATGATGAAGGCGTCCGTGCGGCCACCCAGGAAGCCGGCCAGCAGACCCAGGCTGACACCGATCACGATGGACAGCAGCACCGACGCGATGCCCACCAGCAGAGAGATCCGCGCGCCGTACATCAGCGCCGACAGGATGTCGCGCCCCTGGCCGTCCGTGCCCAGCAGGAAGCGCGCGTCCCCACCCTCCACCCAAGCGGGCGGCTTCAGCGAGTCCATCAGCTCCAGCGTGGCCAGATCGAACGGGTTGTGCGGCGCGACCCAGCCCGCGAACAACGCGCAGACCATGCAGATCGTCGCGATCAGCGCCGCCAGCATCGCCACCGGCGATGAGCGGAACGAGTGCCAGATGTCGCCGTCGAGAAAGCGGCGCAGCGCCGAGGTCGGCGGCGCGGCAGAAGGAGTGGCGTCGGAAGCCATGCGTCAGTGAGCCTTGCCCTCGACGCGCAGGCGCGGGTCGACGGCGAAATAAAGCAGATCCACGCCCAGGTTGATGACGACGAAGATCAGCGAGATCAGGCACAGGTAGGCCGCCATCACGGGGATGTCGGCGAACTGAACGGCCTGGATGAACAACAGCCCCATGCCGGGCCACTGGAAAACCTGCTCGGTGATGATGGCAAACGCGATCAGCGACCCCAGCTGCAGGCCGGTAATGGTGATGACGGGCACCAAGGTGTTCTTCAGCGCATGGCCGAAGTAGACGCTGCGATTGGTCAGGCCGCGGGCGCGAGCGAAGCGGATGTAGTCCGTGCGCAGCACCTCCAGCATCTCCGCGCGCACCAGCCGCATGATCAGGGTCAGTTGGAACGCCGACAGCGTGACGGCAGGCAGGATCAGGTGCAGCAGGCCGTCGCGCGTCAGCAGGCCGGTCGTCCAGCCCCACAGCGTCACCACCTCGCCGCGACCGAAACTGGGCAACCACTTCAGCTCCACGGCAAACACCCAGATCAGCACGATGCCGATGACGAAGTTGGGCAGGCTGACACCGAAGAGCGTGCCCGTCATCAGCACCTGGGCACTCGCCTTGCCACGACGCAGCGCCGCGTAGACGCCCAGCGGGATGCCGACCGACAGGGCGATCAGGCCGGCAACCAGCGCCAGTTCCAGCGTGGCCGGGAAGCGCTCGACGATGAGGGCCGACACCTTGCGCCCCTGGCGCAGGCTGATGCCGAACTCGCCCTGCACGGCGTTGGCTGCAAAACGGGCGAACTGCACCGGAAAGGGCTGGTCCAGCCCCAGGTCCTTGCGCAGCGCGACGCGCTGCTCCTCGGTGGCGTCCTGGCCCAGCAGGTTGGTGACGGGGTCACCGACATACTGGAACAGCATGAAGGCGATGAAGGCCACCGACAGCATGACAACGACGGCTTGGGCCAGACGGCGGAGGATGAAAACCAGCATGAGGTTCGGTAGAGCCTGTCGCGCTTGTGGCGCTGAGCGAAGGCGCGATCATGGCGAAGGCGGGCAGGCTCAAGCGCCCGGGAAAGCCCTAGCTCAGCAAGAGCAATGCCCACAAAGAAAACGGGCCGCTGAAGCGGCCCGTCGCAGCAACGAGGCGGCAGCAAGCCGCCCGCTGAATCAGAAGCGGTGGCGCACGCCGACCATGGCACCACCGCGCTTGGCGGCACCATTGGCGAAGGTCACCGAGCCGCTCGTCTTCGTGTAGTCCATTTCCAGGTAGGCGTCCGTGCGCTTGGAGAAGGCGTAGTCGAGCACAACCGCGTAGAAGTCCGCCTTGGAGGAGCGGTTTGCGCTGGTCGACAGGCCCAGGGGTGCGAGCGCGAGGCCGTAGTGCGTCTGCTTGGTCAGCCAGGCATTGGCGCCGATGTTGAACTGCGGCGTCAGCTGATAGGTGGCACCAAACATGTACATCGTGCGAGTCTTGATGTCAGCGGAGTTCGTGTTGAACATGCTGGCACCCAGCAGGCCGCTGGTGTAAGCACCGCGGGTGGTCAGGCCGACGCGGAACGCGCTGGTCGCATCACTCACCGACGTGGCGCCGGTAATCAGGTTCGACAGGCCGTCGAACTTGTTCTCACCCCAAGAGGCGTGCACGTACAGCGGTCCGTCCGTGTAGGACGCACCCAGCACCGTCGCCTTGATCTTCTTGCCGGTCTGCTCGGTGGCTTGCAGGTAAGCGCCGCCAGCACCCCACTTGCCGTCGTTGTAACGCAGCAGGCCACCGACCGTCTTGGCCGGCTGGGCAGCCGCAGCACCCGAGGCGCCCTCACCGGCGCTGATCTGCACTTCACCGTAGATGTTGCCCAGCTGAACCAGGTACTTGACCATGTTGTCCTGGCGAGCCGTCATAGCCAGGCCGATTTCGGGCTTGTAAGCCTCAATGTACGGCGAGTAGCGGAACGAGGCGAAGGTCGACGTGTAGAGGTCGAACAGGATGTTGTACTGACGGCCCAGACGGATCTGGCCGAACTCGCTGGACTGCAGACCCACCCAGGCCTGACGCCAGAAATCAGGGCTGCCAGACACCGCGCCGGTGTCGGACTGCAGGCGGTGCTCCAGGTTCGCCAGCGCCTTCAGGCCGCCACCCATGTCCTCGGTGATGTTCACACCCAGGCGGCTCTGCGACATGCCGCCAGGCACCACGGTCTTGGTCGACGTGCCGGCATTGGCGTTCGACGTGTAGCGCACGCCCACATCAACGATGCCGTACAACGTGACGCTGGACTGAGCCCAGGCGGCCGAGGTGCTGGCGGCCAGGACGGCGAGGGCCAAGGTGGCTTTTTTCATGAGGGATGTCTCCTGAGTAGGAATGTGAACAAACTTATTCTCAGCGAAGCATCAACGGGCGCAGCGCCGTCTGTTGTTCCCTGTCCACAGCGATTCCCCTGTCTCCGGCGAGACAAAGAAAAAGCCGCCCGAAGGCGGCTCTGACTGAGCAAGGCGGCCGCAGCCGCACTGGATCAGAAGCTGTGGCGCACGCCCACATCGAAGCCGCTGGACTTCGCGCCGTTCGTCACCGTCGGCGAACCGGCCAGGGCAAAGCGACCCAGGCCGCTGTTCTTGATCTGGGCCACGGTCGTGTACAGCGCGGTGCGCTTGGACACGTTGTAGACGTAGCTGGCAGCCATCAGCTTGGCATCGCCCACGCCACTCAAAGACTCGGCAGCGCCGTTGGCCTTGGCATCGGTGTACGAAGCCAGGATCTGGCCTTGGCCCAGCGGCACGGTCAGGCCGAAGGTCAGCAGCTTCTGCTCACGAGCGCCGAACTCGTTCTGGCTGTAGTTCAGCGACGGCTTGGCGACGCCGAAGTCGTACGAACCGCCAATGCTCATTTGCTTGAACTTGACGTTGCCGGCACCGGTCGTCTCCTGCAGAGCGGCAGCGACGTTGATCGGGCCTTGCTTGTAGCCCAGGCGGCCACCGTACATCTTCTTGCCCGCGGTGCCTTCACCGGCAGCAACGTCCACGGAGCCGTAGAAGCCGCCCAGGTTGCTCGGCAGGAAGTACTGCACCATGTTGTCGGAGCGGTTCAGGGTGTCGGACGCGCTGCCCAGCACCGAGTAGACCTTCTCGACGTCGCCCAGACCGGTGGTCGAGTACGGATCGAAGTCGTCGATGTGCAGGCGGGTCGAGGTCTTGCCGCGGCCCAGGCGCACTTCACCGAATTCGCCCATCAGGCTGACGCTGGCGCGACGGCCCCAGAAGCGGGAGGTGTCAACGGAACCGTTGTCGCCGTTGATGCGGCCTTCGAGCCAGAAGCCGGCCTTCAGGCCACCACCCAGGTCTTCGACGCCACGCACGCCCAGACGGCTGCTGTTCAGGCCATCGTTGGCCAGCTGCTTCAGCGTTTGGCCGCTGGCCTTCGTGTAGCGCAGGCTCATGTCCAGCACGCCGAACATGGTGACCGACGATTGCGCGACGGCAGCGCCACCGGTCAGACCGAGCACGGCCAGGGCAATCAGAGCTTTCTTCATTCGATACTCCTAGATATTCATTCAGCCGCCGGCCGATACGACGCGGCGACACACTCCCAAGAGGAAGCCCGCATATTCCACTACAGGTTTGGACCCTCGGGGAATTCACGGATATGAATTGACGTCAAGCCGTTGCTCATCCACAACGGCAACGTCAATGTCATGATTTCTTCATGCAACTCGACACCAACTGAATGCAACTTCCTGGCAACACCACCCGAGTGCCAAGCCTGAGCTTCGGCGACCGTGCGCTTGCGGCGGTCGAATCAGGCCTGCGGACGGTATTCACCAAGACACGCGCCACGCGCCCTTCGCCGGCTGCCGGGCTTCAGACCGAGACCTTGAGCACCATCGACACCGCCGATGCAGGCGCACTGATGCGCGTCAATCACGTCGGCGAAATCTGCGCCCAGGCGCTTTACCAGTCGCAGGCCCTGTTCAGCCGCACCGAGGCCCTGCAGCAACACTTCAAGCAGTCAGCGCAGGAAGAACTGGACCACCTCGCGTGGACGGCAGAGCGGGTCGCCCAACTGGGCACTCACACGAGCCACCTTGCACCGGTCTGGTGGCTGGGCGCCTTTGCCTGGGGCAGCCTGGCAGGCGCGGCGGGCGACCGGTGGAGCCTGGGCTTCGTCGTCGAGACCGAACGCCAGGTGGAAGCGCACCTGGCGTCCCACCTGGACCGCCTGCCCGCCGGCGACACCGCCTCACGCGTCATCGTGGATCAGATGAAACGCGAAGAGGCCGAGCACGCCGAGGCCGCCCTCGCTGCCGGCGCCGCACCGCTGCCCGCGCCCGTGACCGGACTGATGAGACTGGCGGCCAAGGTCATGACGACCGTGGCCCACCGTGTCTGATCAGACCTCGACGACCTCGTAGGAAGTGCTGATGGCGGCCGTTTTGGCCAGGATGGCGGTCGCCGAGCAGTACTTCTCATGCGACAACCCGATCGCGCGCTCGACGATCTCGGGCTTCAAGCCCTTGCCACTCACCACGAAGTGGAAATTGATGGCCGTGAAGACCTTGGGGTCACTCGTGGCCCGCTCAGCCTTCAGCACGACCTTGCAGCCGCGCACATCGTGGCGACCACGCTTGAGGATGAGGACGACGTCATAAGCCGTGCAGCCACCGGTGCCCGCCAGCACCATTTCCATGGGCCGCGGCGCCAGGTTGCGCCCACCGCCGTCGGGAGCGCCATCCATGGACAGCACGTGACCACTGCCGGTCTCGGCAACAAAACTCATCCCACTCGGGCCCTCGGGGCCCAGCCAACTCACCGTGCAGTCCATGCTCATCTAGAGGCAAAGCTCCAATTTTTCACAGAAAAATATTGCACCGCAGCATAACTCGGCGCTAAACTGGCGGCACGCGAAAACGCTTTCGCACCGATTGTCTCCTCCACCGCCTCCATGGTGGATTCAACCCGAGCTTGAAAGAGCTCGGGTTTTTTTTCGCCGAAGCCAGCCGGCAGCGGCACGCGAAGGGTCTCCCCTATCATGCGGCGCCGCAACAAAACCGCATGGAGACCCGATGAGCGCCTCGCGCCGCCGCCCGCCCGCATCCCAGGCGCCCGCGATGCTGCCGCCCGGCAGCAGCTACCTGCAGCGCATCTTGAATGCCCGGGTCTACGAAGTGGCGCGGGAAACCGACCTGACGCATGCGGCCAAGCTGTCCAAGCGGCTGGCCAACAAGATCTGGTTCAAGCGCGAGGACGAGCAGGACGTGTTCAGCTTCAAGCTGCGCGGCGCCTACAACAAGATGGCGCACCTGACGGCCAAGCAGCGCGCTGCGGGCGTCATCTGCGCGTCGGCGGGCAATCACGCGCAAGGCGTGGCCCTGTCGGCGAAGAAGCTGGGCTGCCGCGCCGTCATCGTGATGCCACTCACGACGCCGCAGGTCAAGGTCGATGCTGTCAAGGCACTGGGTGGCGAGGTCGTGCTGTCCGGCGAGAGCTTCACGGACGCCTACGGCCACGCCAAGGCGCTTGAACAGGCGCAGGGCCTGACCTTTGTCCATCCCTTTGACGACCCCGACGTCATCGCCGGCCAGGGCACCATCGCGATGGAGATCCTGCGCCAGCACCCCGGCCCCATCGACGCCATCTTCGTCGCCATCGGCGGCGGCGGGCTGATTTCCGGCGTCGCGGCCTACGTGAAGGCGCTGCGCCCCGAGATCAAGATCATCGGCGTGCAGACCACCGACTCCGACGCCATGCTGCGCTCGGTCAAGGCCGGCAAGCGCGTCACGCTGACCGACGTGGGCCTGTTCGCCGATGGCACCGCCGTCAAGCTGGTGGGCGAGGAGACCTTCCGCATCGCCCGCGAGCTGGTGGACGACTTTATCGTCGTCGACACCGATGCCGTCTGCGCCGCGATCAAGGACGTCTTCGAGGACACGCGCTCCATCCTGGAGCCTTCGGGCGCGATGAGCGTGGCCGCCGTGAAGCAGTACGCCGCCAAGACCGGTGCCAAGGGCCAGACGCTGATCGCCATCACCTGCGGCGCCAACATGAACTTCGACCGCCTGCGCTTCGTCGCCGAGCGGGCCGAGGTGGGCGAGCACCGCGAGGCGCTGTTCGCCGTCACCATCCCCGAGGCACGCGGCAGCTTCAAGCGCTTCTGCGAGCTGCTGGGCCCGCGCAGCGTCACCGAGTTCAACTACCGCATCGCCGACGCCAATGTCGCCCACATCTTCGTCGGCATCGGCATCTCCAAGCCCGACGAGGCCGCCAAGCTGGCCCGCACCTTCACGAAGGCGGGCTTCGAGACGCTGGACCTGACCAACGACGAACTCGCCAAGCAGCATGTGCGGCACATGGTGGGCGGCCACAGCGAGCTGGCGCGCAACGAGCGGCTGTACCGCTTCGTGTTCCCCGAGCGGCCAGGCGCGCTGATGAAGTTCCTCTCCAGCATGCACCCGGACTGGAACATCAGCCTGTTCCACTACCGCAATCAGGGCGCCGACCACGGCCGCATCCTGGTCGGCATCCAGGTTCCCAAGGGCAACACCGCCGCGTTGCGGGAGTTCCTAGCCGGATTGAACTACCCGTTTGAGGACGAGACGGCCAACCCGGTCTATCGCTTGTTCCTGGGTTGAGTTGAAATCCGGGCACCTTCGTGCCGCCTGTGCCATGACCGTCGCCCAACAGTCGCTGATTTCACCCACCGCCAATCCTGAACTGGAAAAAGCCCTGCGCGACCGCGTCGACCGGCGGTCGGCCATTGCCGGCGGCCTCGGCGAACTGGAACCACTGGCCGTGCGCCTGGGCCTGGTGCAGAACAGCCTCACGCCGCGCTTCCGCGACCCCGTGCTGGCGCTGTTCGCGGCGGACCACGGCATCGTCGTCGACGGTGTGGGCGCGCAATGGGGCCGCGCCACCAAGGACCAGGTGCAGATGGCGCTGCACGCGCAACTGCCCGTCTCCGTGTTCGCGCGGCTGCAGGGTCTGCACCTGACGGTGGTGGACTGCGGCGTCGCCGACAACCTGCCGCCGCATGCCCGCCTGCTGGCCCGCAAGGTCGCGCACGGCACGCGTAATGCGCGCACGGCGCTGGCCATGAGCCTGGAGCAGGCCCATGCGGGCGTGCGCGTGGGCATGGAGATCGCCGACAACCTGCCCGGCAACGTGCTGGCCTGCGCGTCCATGGGCCAGGGTTCGGCGGAATGCGCGGCGCTGGTGCTGTCGCGGCTGGCCGATCTACCGGTGCGCGACTTCGTCGTGTCCGGCCCCACCATGCGCCAGGACGACCTCGTCCATCTGCTGGATGTGCTGAACGGCGCCCAGGCGCGTCACCGTGATGCCAGAGACCCGATGGACCTGCTGGCCGCCTTCGGTGGCCATGAGCTGGCGGTGATGGTGGGCGCCATGCTGGTAGCGGCCAGCAAACGCAGCCTCATCATCGTGGACGGCATCGCCGCCTGCGCCGCGCTCAAGCTGGCCTCGCTGATCTGCGCACCGGTGACCGACTACGCCGTGTTCTGCCGCAGCCACGTGCACCGAGGGCTGGATGAAGCGCTGGCGCTGTTCCACGCGTCGGCGCTGCTGGAGCTCGGCATGGACAGCGCCGACGGCACCGGCGCCGCGCTGGCCTGGCCCATGATCCGTTCCGCAGCAGCCCTGCTGACCGACCTGCACGAGGTGGCCGAGGCGCGGCTGTCCATGCGCCCCGACGCCAGCGCCCAGGTGCCCACGCTGGGCGGCTGAGGCCTCAGCGCAGCGGCTGACCGCCCGGCACGGACGCGGCCAGCGGCAGCCCGTACTGCGGCTGAATGCCGGCTGGCGGCATCGCCCCGGGCGGGTTGCCACCCAGTACCACCGGCGACGGCGCGGCGGCCATCAGCGAGCCCGTGGCGGGCGCGGCGGGCGGACTGATCTCCAGCACCTGTTGAGGCGCTTGGCCCAGCCGGCCAAGGCTCGCGCTGCGGGCGCCCACGCGCAGCAGGCGCAACTCGCCGTCCACCACCGCACCGACACGCACCGTGCGGGCGACGCCGTCCACCTCGATCAGGGCCACGCCCTCGCCCGCCTCCGCGGCGCGCGCGTTGCGGGGGGCGACGACGCCCAGCAGCCGCAAACGAGAGGACTGGACCTGCTCGGGCTCCTGCACGGCCTCGGGCGCCACGGTTCCGAGCAGACGGCTCAGGTCAGCCTGCGCCGCGCGGGACTCCCCCGCTGGCAGCACGGAGGCCGGCATCGGCAGCGGCCGGGCCGCCGCTTGCAACAGCCAGTAACCCACCGACAGGCCGAGCACCAGCCACACCAGAAACGCCATGAATCGAGCAACCATGGCCCATTATGATGGTCTGATTCCTGCCGCTTCATTGCCCCAGACCTTGTCCATGCCTGCCCTGCGTTCCTCCATCGCCCGCGGCTTCACGCTGATCGAACTGCTGGTGGTGCTCGTCATCATCGGCGTGCTGGCCGCGCTGGTCGTGCCCAACGTGCTGGACCGCGCCGAAGACGCGCGCATCACCGCCGCCCGCACCGACGTCAACAACCTGATGCAGGCGCTCAAGCTCTACAAGCTCGACAACCAGCGCTACCCCAGCGCCGAGCAAGGCCTGGACGCTCTGGTGCGCAAGCCCACGGCCGGCACGCCGCCGCCCAACTGGAAGAACTACCTCGAAAAGCTGCCCAACGACCCCTGGGGCCAGCCCTATCAATACGCCAACCCGGGCGTGAAGGGCGAAGTCGATGTCTACAGCTTTGGCGCCGACGGTCGCGCTGGCGGCGAGGGCCGTGACGCAGACATCGGCTCCTGGCAGTGACGCGGGCCGGGCAGCAGGCTTCACGCTGATCGAGCTGCTGGTCGTCGTCGCGCTGGTGGCGATCGCCTCCGCCACGATCTCGCTGGCCTTGCGCGACCCGACCGAGCTGCAACTGCAACGCGAAGCCCAGCGCCTGGCGGCACTGCTGGAGACGGCGCGCGCCGAAAGCCGCGCCTCGGGACTGACCGTGCGCTGGCTGCCCCAGTCACGCAAGACGGGTGAGCACTTCCAGTTCGAGGGCCTGCCCCGCACCATCCAGCTGCCCTCGCGTTGGCTGGGCGAGCCGGTCGCCGTGACCATCACCAACGCCAATGCCGCCAACCCGGCGCTGGTGCTGGGGCCGGAGCCCATCATCCCGGCCCAGCGCCTGCGCCTGCAACTGGGCAGCCAACAGCTCACGCTGGGCACCGATGGCCTGTCGGCGTTCGACGTCGTGACCCCATGAGCACCACGGCGCAACGCGGTTTCACACTCATTGAGGTGCTGGTGGCGCTGGTCATCGTGGCCATTGCGCTGGGCGCAGGCGTCAAGGCGGCCGGCGCGCTGGCCAACAACGCGGACCGACTGGCCCAGGTCAGCGCCGCGCAGTGGTGTGCCGAGAACGCGCTGACGGACCTGCGGCTGAACCAGCAGTTCCCCAGCGTCGGCGAAGCGCCATTCAGCTGCGAGCAGTTGGGCCGCAGCTACACCGGCAAGCTCAGGGTCAGCACAACGCCCAACCCGGACTTCCGGCGCGTGGACGCTGCCGTCGAGAACGACGAAGGCCTGCCCATGCTGACGCTGACCACCATCGTGGGCCGCATCTGATGCACGCGGCGCGCTCACACCACGCGGGCGGCTTCACACTGGTGGAGGTGCTGGTGGCGCTGGTGGTCATGGCCACGATGGCGGCCATGGCCTGGCGCGGCATCGACGCCCTCGTCAAGAGCCGTGAGATCGCCCAGGCCCGCCTGTCGCAGACTGCGCGGCTGCAGACCGTCATGGCGCAGTGGGACGTGGACCTGCGCGCCGTGCAGGACAGCCACAGCAGCATTGCGCCTCTGGCCTTCGACGGCGGCAACCTCGTGCTGACGCGCCAGTCCCCCGGCGGCCTGCAGGTCGTGGTGTGGAGCCTGCGCGAGGGCAGCCTGTGGCGCTGGGAGAGCCCCTCAGTGCGCACGGTGCAGGACCTCCAGGCCCAGCGCGACAGCGGCATCCAGCAACTGGCCCAGCGCAACCCGGCGCTGCGCGCCTTCGACGGCGTGGCCGGCTGGCAGTTCGCCTGTTTCTGGACCAACGCCTGGGCCAACTGCCAGTCCACCGGCAACACGGCCAGCGTGGGCCCCGCCAATCCGAACGCGACCACGCAACCGCCGTCGGGCCTGCGCATCGCCATGCAGTTCGCCGAAGGCAGCGGCCTCAACGGCACGCTCACGCGTGAGCTGGAGGTGACCGTCCGATGAAGGCCACCGCGCTGCTGTCACCGCGCCGGGCGCAGGCCGGCACCGCGCTGCTGACGGCCATGATCATCGTCACGCTGATCGCCAGCCTGGCCGCCGGCATGGTGTGGCAGCAGTACCGCGCGGTGCAGGTGGAAGCCGCCGACCGCGCCCGGGCACAGAGCGTGTGGGTGCTGCAGGGCGCGCTGGACTGGGCGCGTCTCATCCTCAAGAGCGACTCGCCCAGCGTCGACGAGCTCAACGACTTTTGGGCCACGCCGCTGGCCGAGTCCCGTCTGTCCACCTTCCTCGCGGCCGACAAGTCCACCGCCAGCGACGACGGCCCCGAGGCCTTCCTGTCCGGCTACATCGAGGACGCGCAAAGCCGCTACAACCTGCGCGCGCTGCTGCCGGGGCCGCAGGTGCCGGCGGCCGAGGCCCTGGTGCTGAACCAGCTGTGCAGCCAGGTGGGCGCCCCCCCCGGCACCGCGGCGCTCATCATCGACGGCCTGCGCGCCGCCTTCCCCGCCCCGGCCAGCGGCGCAAGCGCGCCCACCAGCGTCGCCAGCAGCGGCCCGCTGCAGCCTGCCGGCCTGGACCAGCTCACCTGGCTGGGGCTGGACACCGACACCGTGCGGCGCCTGCAGCCCTACGTGGTGCTGCTGCCCAAGGCCACGCCGGTCAACCTGAACACCGCGCCGCGCGAGGTCATCGCCGCGCTGCTCAACATCGACCTGGCGTCCGCCGAGCGCCTGGTACAGGCCCGCAAGGGCCAGGCCTTCAAGGCGATCACCGATGCCGCCGCCCTGCTGTCGGGCAACGTGCAGATCGCCGCCGACCGCGCGTCGGTCAATTCGTCCTACTTCATCGTGACGGGCCGGCTGCGGCTTGACGAGCGCCAGCTCGAACAGCGCTCGCTCGTCGAGCGCCAGGGCAAGACCACCACCGTGCTGGCCCGCGAACGGGTCAGCCAGCTGCTGGACCGCTGAGTGCTCGCACCGCCCTGGCCAGACCCGTCACAGCCCCCTCCTAGAATGCGCCGCGCCTGCCTGCCCCCATGAGCACCCTGCTGCTATTCCTGCCCCCCAGAAACCGCCTGCGTGCGGCGGAACGGGCCACGCCTGCCGCGTCCGACATGGCCCGCGCCGGCACGGCCCGCGAATACGACTGGGCACTGACGGCCGACGGCCGCCAGATCGACCGCGAGGGCCGCTCGGCGGCCACCGCGCTGCCGGCGGCCGGCACGGTCATCGCCGTGGTCGCCGAGTCCGACGTCAGCTGGCGCCAGCTGGTGCTCCCACACGCCGGCCGCCAGATGCGCGCCGCGCTGGCTGGCCGGCTGGAGGAGTCGCTGCTGGACGAGCCCGACAGCCTGCACTTCGCGCTGGCGCCGGACAGTAGCGGCGGTGACACCGCCTGGGTGGCCATCGCGTCGCGCCCCTGGCTGATGAGCCACCTGGCCGAGCTGGACGCCGCCCAGGTCTTCGTCGACCGCATCGCGCCGCTGTCCTGGCCCGACGAGGTGCCGCGCGGCCATGTCTTCGAGCCCCACGGCAGCGATGAACTGGCACTGCGCTGGAGCCATGCCGGCGGCGTGGCGACCCTGCCGCTGCAGGGCAGTCTGACGCGCCAGCTCATCGCCACTGAAGGCGCGCCGGCTCCGCAGTGGACGGCCACCCCGTCCGCCGCCACGGCTGCCGAGCGCTGGCTGGGCCACGCCGTCAGCGTGCAGACTCCGGCCCAGCGCGCGCTCGCCGTCATCGACAACGGCTGGGACCTGCGCCAGTTCGAACTCGCGCCGCGCGCCCGCGGTGTGCGGGCGCTGCGTCTGTTTGCGCGCACGCTGATGCACAACCCGTGGAAGCCGGTGCGCATCGGCCTGCTGCTGCTCATCGCGGTGGAAGTGCTGGGCCTGAACTACCGCGCCTGGCATCTGCAGCGCGAGATCAGTGCGCGCCGTGACAGCCAGCGCAGCACGCTCACCAGCGCCTTCCCGCAGGTGCGCGCCGTGCTGGACGCGCCGGTACAGATGCAGAAGCAGCTGGACCTGCTGCGCACCAGCGCTGGTGCCGTCGGAGACGCGGACCTGGAAGCCCTGCTGGGCGCCGCCGCCACGGCCTGGCCAGCCGACCGCCCGCCCGCCGACGCGCTGGCCTTCGAGCCCGGGCGGCTCACCCTCGCAGCGCCGGGCTGGACCCCGCCGCAGATCGACAACTTCCGCAGCCAGCTGCAAAGCGACGGCTGGCAACTGGACGCGAGCGACGGCAAGCTGACCCTCAGCCGCGCCGCCGCGCAAGGACGACGCTGATGGCACGCCCCTCTTCCTCCGCCGGCGGCGACAGCCTCACGGCCCAGTGGCACCAGCTGCGCACGCAGGCGCTGACGCAATGGCAGGCGCTCGGCGAGCGCGAGCGCTTCGCGCTGACCACCGCTGGTGTGCTGCTGGCCCTGCTGCTGGGCTGGGCGCTGCTGCTGGCACCGGCATTGCGCACGCTGAAAACGGCGCCCGCAGAGCTCGACCAGCTGGAACTGCAGCTGCAGCGCATGCAGGCACAAGCTCAGGAGGCCCGCGTGCTGCAAGCCGCACCGGCGGTGCCGTCCGCCCAGGCGCAGGCGGCGCTCACCGCGTCCGTCGAGCACTTGGGCCCGGTCGCCAAGCTCAGCCTCACGGGCGACCGCGCCGTCGTCACTTTCAACGGCATCGCACCGCCGGCCTTGCAGGCCTGGCTGGGCGAGGCCCGTGCCGCAGCGCGCGCACGCCCGGTCGAAGCGCAGCTGGCGCGTGGCCCCAACGGCTACTCGGGCACGTTGGTGCTCAGCCTCGGAGGGGGCGCGTGATGGCCTGGTTGCAACGCAAGCACAGCGGTGACGCCGGCCTGACGGCGAGCGCACTGCCAACCGCACGGCCCGCACGCATGGACCCGGCGCGGCGCTGGAGCATCGCCGGCCTGGTGGCGGGACTGCTGGCAGCCGTCATCGTGTTCGCACCCGCCAGTTGGCTGGCCGGCTGGCTGGCTTCGGCAAGCGCCGGCCATGTGCTGGTAGTCGACACCCGGGGCAGCATCTGGAACGGCTCGGGCGTGCTGGTGCTGACCGGCGGTGCCGGCAGCCGCGATGCGGCCTCGCTGCCCGGCCGCCTGCACTGGCGGATGAGCCTGCAGGGCCTGGGCCTGCAGCTCGCCGCGCGGCAGGACTGCTGCATCAACGGCGAGCTGCGCTTCCTCATCCAGCCCGGGCTGGGCCGCACCCGCATCGCGCTCGAGAACCGCGCCGACTGGCTGGCCCGCCTGCCGGCCGGCGTGCTGGCCGGGCTGGGCACGCCGTGGAACACGCTGCAGCTGGGCGGTTCGCTGCGGCTCACGGCGCGCGAGTTCGTCCTGGAGTCGGCACAGGGGCGCTGGCGCCAGTCCGGCAGCCTGCAGCTGGAGCTGAGCAACCTGTCCTCGCGCATCTCCACGGTCGCGCCGCTGGGCAGCTACCGGCTGGACCTGAACGCCGATACCGCCGCGCCCGGCACGAGCACGCTGCGGCTGTCCACGCTGGAGGGCGCGCTGCAGCTCAACGGCGTGGGCACGCTCAACCCGGGCGGCAAGAGCCGCTTCACCGGCGAGGCCGCCGCCGCGCCGGGCCGCGAGGAAGCGCTGAACAACCTGCTGAACATCATCGGGCGCCGCCAAGGCGCGCGCTCTGTCCTGACGATCGGATGATCATGAATCTCCACCGCACCGCCACCGCCCTCGCCGCCCTGCTGCTGGCTGCCGGCAGCGCGCACGCCCAGCCCGACAACGCCAGCGTGCAGCGCGCCCGCACCAAGGGGCCCGCCGTCAAGGCCAGCTCGCCGGTAACGCTGAACTTCGTCAACGCCGACATCGAGGCCGTCACGCGCGCCATCGGCGTCATGATGGACCGCCAGATCATCATCGACCCGCGCGTCAAAGGCACCATCACGGTGTACAGCGAGCAGGCGGTGTCGGTGGGCGAGGCCTACCGCAACTACCTGGCGGCGCTGCGCGGCCTGGGCTTCACGGTGGTGGAGTCCGCCGGCTTCCTGAAGGTGCTTCCCGAAGCCGATGCCAAGCTGCAGGCCGGCTCGGTGGCTGTAGAAAGCACCAACACCCGCGGTGACCAGATCCTCACGCAGATCTTCCGCGTGCAGCACGAGAACGCGAACAACCTGGTGGCCGTGCTGCGCCCGCTGATCAGCCCCAACAACACCATCAACGCCAATCCGGGCAACAACAGCCTGGTGATCACGGACTACGCGGACAACCTGAACCGCATCGCCAAGATCATCGCGGCGATGGACACGCCGGGCACCAGCGACATCGAACTGGTGCCGCTGAAGCACGCCGTGGCGGCCGACCTGGCGCCGCTGGTGCAGCGCCTGGCCGACGGCGGCCAGACGGCGGCCGCCGCCGTGCCGGGCCAGAGCAGCAGCGCCGTCAACGTGCTGGTGGATCCGCGCTCCAACGGCCTAATCCTGCGCGCCAGCAACCCGGCACGCCTGGCCGCCGTGCGCGCCATGGTCGACAAGCTGGATCAGCCCAGCGCCGACGGCGGCGGCAACCAGATCCGCGTCGTCTACCTGAAGAACGCCGACGCCACCAAGCTGGCCACCGTGCTACGTGCGGCCTTCAGCGCGGGCTCGTCCAGCAGCGCGGGCGGTGGCAACACCACCAGCAGCGGCACCGGCGGCCTGGCCGGCGCCGGCACCAGCTTCGGCGGGCAGACCAACACCACGACGACCACCGCCAACAGCAGCAGCAGCACGACCGGCCTGTCCTCGGCGGCCACCTCGCCGCTGAACGCCTCGGCCGGCCCGTCCACCGGCGGCTTTGTGCAGGCCGACCCGTCCACCAACTCGCTGATCATCACGGCAGCCGAGCCGCTGTACCGCCAGGTACGCGCCGTCATTGAGCAGTTGGATGCGCGCCGCGCGCAGGTCTATGTCGAGTCGCTGATCGTCAAGATCGACAACACCAAGGCCGGCCAGTTCGGCGTGCAGTGGCAGAACATGTTCGGCAAGAGCGGCGACGCCACCATCTACGGCGCCGGCACCAACTACGGCACCGGCCTGGCCAACATCATCAACGCCACCGGTGCCGTGGCCAACGGCACATCGGGCGTGACGACGGCACTGGCCAGCGCGTCTGCGCCCACCGGCCTGAACATCGGCCTGCTGAAGAAGTTCGGCAGCCTGTACACGCTGGGCGCGGTGGCCAACTTCTTCGAGAGCCAGAGCGGCGCCAACGTGCTGTCCACGCCCAACCTCGTGTCGCTGGACAACGAGGAGGCCCGCATCGTCATCGGCCAGAACGTGCCCTTCGTGACCGGCTCCTACGCCAACACCGGCACCAGCAGCAGCGGCACGGTCAACCCGTTCACCACCGTGGATCGCAAGGACGTCGGCCTGACGCTGAAGATCAAGAGCCAGATCGGCGAAGGCGGCACGGTGCGCATGGTGGTCTACCAGGAAAACTCCTCTGTCGTACCCGGCAGCAGCGGCACGCAGGGCCCGACGCTGGACAAGAGCGCCATCGAGACCTCGGTGGTCGTGGACGACGGCGACATCATCGTGCTCGGCGGCCTGATGAAGGACGAGTACACCGACGGCGACGACGGCGTGCCAGGCCTGTCCAAGATCCCGGTGCTGGGCAACCTGTTCAGCAGCAAGAACCGCAAGCGCGTGAAGACCAACCTGATGGTCTTCCTACGCCCGGTGGTGCTGCGCACGGCTGACGGCGCCAACGAGCTGACGCTGGGCCGCTACGACAGCATCCGCGCGGTGCAGCAGGGCGCGCAGCCGGGCAAGAACGTGCTGCTGCCCGACACCGGCGCGCCCGTGCTGCCCGAGGCCAAGACGCCGGCAGCCAAGCCCGCGCCGCAGCAGTAAGAACGGCCCCGCAGCCATGGCCATGCCCCGCCACCCCCTGCCCTATGCCTTCGCCAAGGCCCACCGCGTGCTGCTGGAGGACGACGGCAGCGCCCTGACGCTGTGGGCCGCACCCGATGTGGACTGGGCCACGCTGTCCGAAGTGCAGCGCCTGTACGCCGTGGACCGGCTGGAATCCGAGCCCGCCAGCACACTGGCCGAGCGCATCAGCGTCGCCTACGCCGGCAGCGAGAGCAGCGCGGCCACGGTGGTGGGCGAAGTCGAGAGCGCGGTGGACCTGAGCCGCATGATGCAGGATCTGCCCGCCGTGGAAGACCTGCTGGAAGCCGCCAACGACGCGCCCATCATCCGCATGCTCAACGCGCTGCTGACGCAGGCCGCCAAGGACGGCGCGAGCGACATCCACATCGAGCCCTACGAGCGCAGCAGCTCGGTGCGCTTCCGTGTCGACGGCACGCTGCGCGAGGTGGTGCAGCCCAACAAGGCGCTGCACGCGGCTCTCATCAGCCGGCTGAAGATCATGGCCGAGCTGGACATCGCCGAGAAGCGCCTGCCGCAAGACGGCCGCATCTCGCTGCGCATCGGCGGCCGTGCGATCGACGTGCGCGTGTCCACGCTGCCCAGCGCCCATGGCGAGCGCGCCGTGCTGCGCCTGCTGGACAAGAGCGAATCCAAGTTCACACTCGAAGGCCTGGGCATGGACGGTCAGGTGCTGTCCGCCTTCAAGCGCCTGGTGCAGCAGCCGCATGGCATCGTGCTCGTCACCGGCCCAACGGGCTCGGGCAAGACGACGTCGCTGTACGCGTCGCTGCAGACGGTGGACACCAGCACCACCAACGTGCTGACGGTGGAAGACCCGATCGAGTACGAGCTGCCCGGCATTGGCCAGACCCAGGTCAACGCCAAGATCGACCTGACGTTTGCCAAGGCCCTGCGCGCCATCCTGCGCCAGGACCCGGACGTCATCATGATCGGCGAGATCCGCGACTACGAGACCGCGCAGATCGCCATCCAGGCGTCGCTCACGGGCCACCTCGTGCTGGCCACGCTGCACACCAACGACGCGCCCAGCGCCGTCACGCGGCTGACCGACATGGGCGTGGAGCCCTTCTTGCTCAGCAGCTCGCTGCTGGGCGTGCTGGCGCAGCGCCTGGTGCGCCGGCTGTGCCCGGCCTGCAAGCGCCAGGACGGCGACGGCCACTGGCACCCCGTGGGCTGCGAGGCGTGCGGCCACACCGGCTACAAGGGTCGCACCGGTGTCTACGAACTGATGGTGGCCGACGACGCCGTGCGCAGCCTCATCCACAACCGCGCCGCCGAGAGCGAGCTGCTGGCCGCGGCGCAGGCCGCCGGGCTGCGCTCCATGCGCGAGGACGGCGAACGGCTGATCGAGGCTGGCGTCACGTCGCTGGAGGAAGTCCTCCGCGTGACCCGAGAGGGTTGAAGTGCCCGCCTACAAGTACGAAGCCCTCACCGACGCCGGCCGCCAGAGCAGCGGCCTGATCGAAGCCGACAACCCGCGCGCTGCGCGCGCCGCCGTGCGCGCCCAGGGGCTGACGCCGCTGTCCATCGAGCCAGTGCAGCAGCATGGTGCGCAGGAGTCCAGCCGATTCACGCGCCGCGTGTTCAGCACCACGGCGCTGGCTGTCTGGACGCGCCAGCTCGCCGGCCTGGTGGGCTCGGGCCTGCCCATCGAGCGGGCGCTGACGGCGCTGGCCGACGAGAGCGAGGACGGGCGTCAGCGCGAGCTCATCAGCCAGCTCAAGGCCGAGGTGAATGCCGGCTCGGCGTTCGCGCGTGCGCTGGCCACGGCCCCGCGTGAGTTCGACGACGTGTACCGCGGCGTGGTGGCGGCCGGCGAGCAGAGCGGCGCGCTGGGCCAGGTGCTGGAGAAGCTGGCCGACGACCTGGAAGCCAGCGAAGATCTCAAGGGCAAGCTCATCGGTGCCATGGCCTACCCGGCCATCATCTCGGCGATTTCGGTGCTGATCGTGATCTTCCTCGTCACCTACGTGGTGCCGCAGATCGCCACCGTGTTCACCAGCTCCAAGCGTGCGCTGCCAGCGCTGACCGTGGCCATGCTGGCGATCAGCGACTTCGTGCGCGCCTGGGGCTGGGCCTTGCTCGCGGCCACCGTGGGCGGCGCGCTGCTGCTGCGCCAGGCGCTGAAGGCACCCGCCTTCCGGCTGCGCTTCGACGCGGCGCTGCTGGGTGTGCCGCTGATCGGCCGGCTGGCGCGCGGCTACAACGCGGCGCGCTTCGCCGGCACGCTGGCCATGCTGGCCTCGGCCGGCGTGCCCATCCTGAAGGCGCTGCAGGCCGCGGCCGAGACGCTGTCCAACCGCGCCATGCAGGCCGACGCGCTGGACGCGCTGGTGCAGGTGCGCGAGGGCGCGCCGCTGGGTTCGGCACTGGCGGGCAAGAAGCGCTTCCCCGGCATCCTGGCCATGTTCGCCCGGCTGGGCGAGCAGACCGGCCAGTTGCCTGAGATGCTGAGCCGCGCCGCGCGCCAGCTCAGCGTGGAAGTGACGCGCCGCTCCATGGCCGCCGCCACGCTGCTGGAGCCGTTGCTCATCGTCGCGATGGGCGCCATCGTGCTGCTCATCGTGCTGGCCGTGCTGCTGCCCATCATCCAGCTCAACACCTGGGTGAAATAGACCAACCCCTACCGCAGCGGAGCTGCGCCCCTCAAGGAGGCACCGCTGGTGGACCAGCAAAAGCAGGATCCAGCGCCACCACCTCGATCGTGCAGTGCTGCGCCGACGGGCGTGGGCGTGCCACCGTCGCACGGGCCAACTTCTGCATCCGGCAGCCTCCCCGCTAAGAGCTTGAACATGACATGCCCCCGCCCACCCGGGCCCGGCGCGGGCCGCATGGTAGGGCCAGCCAGCTCAGCCGGCGGGGAGCAATCTCACCAGTTCGGCCGCAGCCGCGATCTCGCGCGCCACCAGAGCGTCAACCTGCCCGCTGCGGTGCATCAACTCCACCGCCGCGTTGAAGGACGGCAGCAAGGCCGCCGCACCGTCCAGGCCGCGCAGCACGGCCAGGTGGATGGGCGTGGCGCCCAGCGGCGCGCCGCCGGCCAGCACCCGGCCTTCATAGGCTGGCAGCTGCTGCAGCATGCGCCCGCCCAGCTCCGTGGCCACGGCGTAGTCGATGCGGCCGCGCATCAGCTTGGCGAAGTTGTTGACGTCGGCGGCCACCTCCTCGCACTGGAACAACCCCTGGCGGCGCGCGTTGTCAAAGGCCTCGCCGTAGGACCAGCCACGGATCACGCCGACATGCTTGCCAGCCAGACTGTCCAGGCCCTTGAAGGGCGCGCCTGTGCCATACACCGCCAGGCGCTCGACAAAGTAGGGCTGGCTGAACAGCCAACGCTGCTCGCGCTCGGGTGTGCGGATGACGGCGCCGGCCAACACATGGCCCGCGTCGGTCTCGCTGAGCAGCCGCTTGAAAGGCATGGCCTGCAGCTCGCACGGCCGCCCCATCTGCGCGAACGCCGCGCCCACCAGGGTCGGGTAGATGCCATGGGCCGGCGCGGGCGCGCCAGAGCGGTACATGGTGGGCAGGCTGCCCTCATCAAAACCGATGACAGCCGGCAGCGGGCGCGACGCCTGGACCCGCGCTCCACCGGCACAGGCAATACAGGCGGCGATGCAGTGTCGACGCTTCAATGCTTTCTCCCTTGACCGACCGCATCCTAGGGCGCGACTGCTGCCGCGACAATCACGCGCATGCCAGCCACGCTCACCGGTCAGCTCGTCGTCGCGATCTCGTCGCGCGCCCTGTTCGATTTCGAAGCCGAGAACCGCGTCTTCGAGGCCGGGGACGACCGGGCCTACATGGCGCTGCAGCAGCGCCTCATGGAGGAACCCGCGCCGCCCGGTGTGGCGTTCTCGCTGGTGAAGAAGCTGCTGGCCTTCAACACCGGCGGCACGCCGCGCGTGGAGGTGGTGGTGCTGTCGCGCAATGACCCGGTCTCAGGCATGCGGGTGTTCCGCTCGGCAAAGCACTACGGTCTGACCATCGAGCGCGGCGTGTTCACGCGCGGCGCGTCACCGTGGCGTTATCTGCGGCCGCTGTCCGCCGAGCTCTTCCTGTCGGCCAACGAGGACGATGTGCGCCAGGCGCTGGCGGCCGGCGTGGCCGCAGCGCGCGTGCTGCCCGATGCGGCCCGCGCCTCGGCCGCCCACCCAGACGAGCTGCGCATCGCCTTCGACGGCGACGCGGTGCTGTTCTCCGACGAGGCCGAGCAGGTATTCCAGCGCGATGGCCTGGCCGCCTTCCAGGCTCACGAGCGTCATCACGCCCACCGACCGCTGCCCGCCGGCCCCTTCAAGCCGCTGCTGCAGGCGCTGCACACGCTGCAGCTGGCGCCTGGCATGCGGGTACGCACGGCGCTGGTCACGGCCCGCAGCGCGCCGGCCCACGAGCGTGCGCTGCGCACGCTGATGGACTGGCAGATCGAGGTGGACGAGGCCATGTTCCTCGGTGGCCTGGCCAAGGGCGAGTTCCTTCGCGAGTTCGAGCCGGACTTCTTCTTCGACGACCAGGCCGGCCATGTGCAGAGCGCCGCAGCCCATGTGCCGGCAGGCCAGGTGGCCATGGGCATCACGGGCGGGTGACGAATAGCCGGCGCACCGAGCCGGCCCACAATGCGGCCTCCTTGAGGAGACCCCCATGCCCCGTCTGCCCCTTGCCGCCCTCACCGCGGCACTGTGCATGGCCAGCGCCACCAGCGCCTGGGCCAGCACCAACGGCTTCTACCGCCTGCCCGCACTGAGCGGCGATCACATCTACTTCGTCGCCGAGGGTGACCTGTGGCGCACCGGTGTCGCGGGCGGCCCGGCCCAGCGCCTGACCACCCACCCCGGCCTGGAGAGCCAGCCCGCCGTCTCGCCCGACGGCCGCTGGCTGGCCTTCACGGGCCAGTACGACGGTGGTACCGAGGTCTACGTCATGCCCACGGCCGGCGGCGCTCCTCGGCGGCTGACCTGGGAAGGCGGCGGCGTGAAGGTGTGGGGCATCAGCGCTGCCGGCGAGGTGATCTACACCGGCCTAGCGGCCCACCCCGGCACGCAGCTGTATGCGCTGGACCTGCAGACCGGCCAGCGCCGCCAGTTGCCCGTGGCCCAAGCCGCCGATGGCGCACTCAGCGCCGACGGCCGCACGCTGTACTTCACGCGTAACGGCCAGACCCGCAACGACAACGCCCGCCAGTACCGCGGTGGCGACATCGCCCGCCTGTGGGCGCTGGAGCTCAGTGGCAACACCGAGGCCCGGCCCTTCATCGCCGAGGGCCACAACGACCGCCGCCCCCTGCCGTACCGCACCGCCAACGGCGACGCCCGCGTGGCCTTCCTGTCGGACCGCGACGGCACGGTCAACCTGTGGTCGGCCAATATGCAAGGCGGCGACCTGCGCCAGCACAGTGCGCACAAGGGCTGGGACATCCGCCATGCCTCCATCGCCGGCAGCCGCGTCGTTTACGCGCTGGGGGCCGACCTGCACACGCTGGACCTCACCCAGGGCGATGCACCGACCCGGCTGGCCGTCACCCTCAGCGGCGACTTCGACCAGACCCGCGAGCGCTGGGTGCGCAAACCGCAGGACTTCCTGACCGACGTGGCCTTCGCGCCCAACGGCGAGCGTGTCGTGCTGGCCGCGCGCGGCCACCTGGCCACGCAGGGCGTGCAGCAGCTGCGCCGCGCCGAGCTGCCGCAGCCGGCCGACGGCCGCTGCCGCAAGGCCGAGTTCAGCAGCGACAGCAAGCAGGTGTTCGCCACCTGCGACTTCAGTGGCGAGACCGAGATCTGGCGCTTTGCCGCCAACGGCACGGGCAAAGCCGAGCAGATCACACGCGGCAACCCGAGCGGCATGGTCACGCAGCGCGGCGATCTGCTGCCCTCGCCCGACGGCCGCTGGCTGGCCCACACCGACAAGGAAGGCCATGTCTGGCTGACCGACCTGAAGACCCTGGCCACGCGCGAGATCGCGCGCGGTCGCTTCAACGACGTGCCGACACTGCTGGGCTTCAGCGCCGACGGCAAGGCACTGGCCTGGACCGTGCCGCTGAACCACGACGACCGCAACCAACTGCAGCTGCACCAGATCGCCGAGAACCGGACCCACACGCTGACCAGCGACCGCTTCGACGTCAGCGGCGCCACGTTCAGCCCGGACGGGCAGTGGCTGTACTTCGCCTCGGCCCGCCACTTCGCGGTGACCGGCAACCCCAGCCCCTGGGGCGACCGCAACACCGGCCCGTTCTTCGGTTCACGCAGCAAGCTCTTTGCGCTGGCGCTGCAGCCGGGCCTGCGCTCGCCGTTCGCCGCGAAGGACGAGCTGGAGGGCAGCACGGACAAGGCCGCCGACAAGCCTGCCGATAAGCCCGCAGACAAGGCAGCTCCTGAGGGCAAGGCCACCGACAAGAAGGCCGAGGACAAGAAGGACGACAAGAAGGCCAAGCCGGCCATCGTCTTCGACGGCCTGGCCGAGCGCCTGCACGAACTGCCGGTGCCAGCCGGCACCTACCGGGCCCTGAAGACGGACGGCAAGCGTCTATGGTTCCTGGACACGGACCTGGAGCGCAAGACCCAGCTCAAGTCGATCGCCATCGACAACCAGGGCGCTGCCGCCGAGACGCTGGCCCCGGACGTGCGCGGCTACGACCTCAGCGCCGACGGCAAGAAGCTCATGCTGATGCGCAATCAGGGCCAGGGCGCGCCGGAAGTGCTGATCGTGGACGCCGCGCCCAAGCTGCCCGCCGAGCTGGCCAAGCACCAGGTGCGCTGGAGCGACTGGCAGATCGCCACGCAGCCGCGCGCGGAGTGGCGGCAGATGTTTGCCGACGCCTGGCGCCTGCAGCGTGACCACTTCTACGACAAGGGCATGCACGGCGTTGACTGGGCCGCCATGCGCACCAAGTACGAGCCGATGGTGGACCGCGTGACCGACCGCCTGGAGCTGGCCGAGCTGATGGCCCAAATGGCCAGCGAGCTGGGTGCGCTGCACAGCCAGGTGGGCGCGGGCGACACGCGCGAGGCCGGCGAGGTGCCAGGTCTTGCTGGCCTGGGCGGCCGCTTCTCCAAGGTGGCCGACGGCTGGCGCATCGACACCATCTACGCCTACGACACAGAGCTGCCGTCCGACGCGCCGCCGCTGGCCGCACCAGGCCTGTCGCTCAAGGTGGGGGACGTCATCAGCGCAGTGAACGGCCGCGCCACGGCCGAGGCACCGCACCTGCTTGAGCTGCTGCGCGGCCAGGCTGGCCGCCAGGTGCTGCTGGATGTGAAGCCGGCGGCGGGCGGCAAGCCGGTGCAACGCATCGTCACACCGGTGAACCAGATGCGCGAGATCCAGCTGCGCTACAACGACTGGCGCACCAGCCGTGCCCGCGCCGTGGCGCAGGCTGGCCAGGGCCGCATCGGCTACGTACACCTGCGCGCCATGGGCGGCGCCGACATCGCCGACTTCGTGCGCGAGTTCTACGCCGCCGGTGACCGCGCCGGCCTCATCATCGACGTGCGCCACAACAACGGCGGCAGCATCGACAGCTGGATCCTGGAGAAGCTGATGCGCCGCGCCTGGGCTTTCTGGCAGCCGCGCTCACCGGGTGGTGCCGCGACCTATCCCAACATGCAAAACGTCTGGCGCGGCCACACGGTGGTGCTGATGAACGAGGCCACTTACTCCGATGGCGAGACCTTCGCCGAAGGTTTCAAGCGCCTGCAGCTGGGCCCGGTCATCGGCCGCCAGAGCTCGGGCGCGGGCGTGTGGCTGTCCGACGGCAACCGGCTGCTGGACAACGGCATCATGCGCGCCGCCGAGTTCGGCCAGATCGCACCGGACGGCCGCTTCCTCATCGAGGGCATCGGCGTGAAACCCGACATCGACGTCGACAACCCGCCGCGCGCCACCTTCCTGGGCCAGGACGCGCAACTGGATGCCGCCATCGCCGAGCTCAAGCGCAAGATCGCCGAACAGCCCGTGCCGATCGTGAAGCCCGGCCCCTATCCGCGGCCCGTGAAGCCGTGAACGCCACAGGGAGGCCGCAGCCTCCCTTTTTTGTGGGTACTCAGAGGTTGAGAGTTTTTCGGCCGTGCCAGAAAGGCGCGTCAAAGCGCCCTCGAACTAGGCGCAAAGCGCAGCCATAGCTCGGGCTATGGCGAGCATTTGCAACGACGGGCGAGGGCGTTTTGGCGTGCAAGGCGGGCATGGGTGAAAAACTCTCAGCCTCTCAGAGCTCGTCGGCCGTGCCCCAGGCCGCGGGCCAGGGCGCGTGCGGCGGAAACACCCACTCGTCGCCCTCGAACCGGCCGCGAAGTACGCGTGCGTGGCGGCCACCGAAGCTGCGGTCATCGCAGGCGTGGAACGACGTCCACGCCACCGTGTAGTGCACGGCGATGCCCGCGGCCGAGGTCTCCACGCGGCTCACCGTGACGCTGGCCAGCTGGGCCAGCTCGTCAAACTCGACGACGCTGAGGTCCAGCGCCGCATCAAGGGCACCAGCCTGCACCCGCTCATCGACATGGCGCTGCAGATCCGTTCCCGGTTCGGGCATCTGCAGCCGCATCGCTCAGCTCAGCACCACCCGGGCGAACTTGCGCTTGCCCACCTGCAGCACGTGCTCGCCGGCGTCGAGCTTCAGGCCCTTGTCCGACAGCACCTCACCCGAGCGGCGCACGCCGCCCTGCTCCACCATGCGCAGGCCTTCGCTGGTGGAGGCCACCAGGCCGGCGGCCTTCAGCACCTGGGCGATGCCCAGCGGCGCACCGGTCAGTTCCACCGTCGGGATGTCGTCCGGGATGCCGCCCTTGGAACGGTTGATGAAGTCCTGCTCAGCCGCGTCCGCCGCTTCTGCGCTGTGGAAGCGCGACGTGATCTCCTTGGCCAGCGCAACCTTGGCGTCCTTCGGGTTGCGGCCTGCCGTGACCTCGGCCTTCAGCACAGCGATCTCGGCGATGGACTTGAACGACAGCAGGTCGTACCACTTCCACATCTGCACGTCGCTAATGGACAGGATCTTGGCGAACATCGTGTTCGGTGCTTCGGTGATGCCGATGTAGTTGTTCTTGGACTTGGACATCTTCTCGACGCCGTCCAGGCCCTCCAGCAGCGGCATGGTCAGGATGCACTGCGGCTCCTGGCCGTATTCCTGCTGCAGGTGGCGCCCCATCAGCAGGTTGAACTTCTGGTCAGTGCCGCCCAACTCCAGGTCGCTCTTGAGCGCCACCGAGTCGTAACCCTGCATCAGCGGATACAGGAACTCGTGCACCGAGATGGGCGTGCCGGCGGCGAAGCGCTTCGTGAAGTCGTCGCGCTCCATCATGCGGGCTACCGTGTACTTGGCCGCCAGCTGAATCATGCCCACGGCGCCCAGCGGCTCGCACCACTCGGAGTTGTAGCGGATCTCGGTCTTCGCCGGGTCCAGCACCAGCTTGGCCTGGGCGTAGTAGGTCTCGGCGTTGGCCAGGATCTGTTCCTTGGTCAGCGGCGGACGCGTCGCATTGCGGCCGGAGGGGTCACCGATCAGCGACGTGAAGTCGCCGATCAGGAAGATCACCTGGTGGCCCAGGTCCTGCAGCTGGCGCATCTTGTTGAGCACCACGGTGTGGCCGACGTGGATATCGGGCGCTGTCGGGTCCAAGCCCAGCTTGATGCGCAGCGGCACGCCGGTGGCGGCCGAGCGCGCCAGCTTGCGGGTCCACTCCGCCTCGGGCAGCAATTCGTCCACGCCGCGGCGCGTGATGGCCAGCGCCTCCAGGACGGCATCGGTGACGGGGAACTTGGCGTCGTCAGACATGGCGCAGCACCGTTCGGCAGCGCGCCGAACGAAATTGTTAAGTTGTTGATCCATCGGGGTAAACCGGCACCCCTTGTAGGCGGGAGCCGTTAGAATTCACCCTTCGAGTACGGGGTGTTGCTTCAACACAACCGTCATGGATTTTAAGGCCGCCACAAGCGGCCCTCGCGTGGAACCGGCCTGGCCGGGATTGCCCCAGCGACAACCCCGAGATTGCCCAGCGTGACCGCCTTCCAACAACGAGTCCGACAGCTGCAGACGGCGTTGCAAAGCGCCGAGACCTTCGCCGCCAAGCACCCCCGCGCCCTGACCGCCTCGGTGGTCGGCGCCCTCAGCTGCTTCGCCGTCACGGCCTTCGGCATCGCGCCGCTGGCCCCGGACGCTGCCGAGCTGCCACGCCGCACGGTGGTCGAGACCCTCGCCACGCCCGACATCGAAGCCCAGCTGGAAGCGCTGGCCACCCATGCCATCGGCCTGACCCGCGCCGAAGCCACCCGCTCCAGCGACACGCCCGACAGCCTGCTGCGCCGCGCCGGCGCCTTCGACGCCGCCGCCGCCGCCTTTCTGCGCACAGACCCGCTGGCCCGACGCCTGCTACAGGGCCGCGCCGGCAAGATGGTGCACGTGACGGCCGACGCTTCGGGCCGGGTGCAGCAGATCGTTGCCCGCTTCCCGGCCGAGAAGTCAGAGCAGGCCAGCAGCCACTTCACGCGGCTGACCATCGCGCGTGACGGTGAGCGCTTCAGCGCCCGCACCGAGACCGCCCCGCTCCAGGCCCAGATCGCGCTGGGCAGCGGCAGCATCCGCACCTCGCTGTTTGCCGCGACGGACGACGCCAACATCCCGGACGCCATCGCCTCGCAGATGGCCGACATGTTCTCGGGCGACATCGACTTCCACCGCGAACTGCGCAAGGGCGACCGCTTCAGCCTGGTCTATGAGACGCTGACCGCCGACGGCGAGCCTGTGCAGTGGGATGGCGGCGCCGGCCGCCTGCTGGCCGCCGAGTTCACGAACAACGGCCGCACCTACTCGGCGGTCTATTTCAAGGACAGCGCCAGTGGCAAGGCCAGCTTCTACGGCTTCGACGGCCAGAGCAAGCGCCGCGCCTTCCTGGCCAGCCCGATGGAGTTCTCGCGCGTCACCAGCGGCTTCGCGATGCGCTTTCACCCCATCCACAAGACCTGGCGCCAGCACAACGGTGTGGACTACGGCGCGCCCACCGGCACGGCCGTGCGCACGGTGGGCGACGGCGTCGTCGAGATGGCCGGCTGGCAGAACGGCTTCGGCAACGTGGTGCATGTGCGCCATGCCGGCGACCGCACCACCGTCTACGCCCACCTGAGCAAGATCGACGTCAAGAAAGGCCAGCGCATCGAGCAAGGCCAGCGCATCGGCGCCGTCGGCTCCACGGGCTGGGCCACCGGCCCGCACCTGCACTTCGAGTTCCGCGTTGGCGGCCGCCATGTCGATCCGCGCGTGATCGCCCGCGCCTCCGAAGCCGTCACGCTGCCCAACTACGCCAAGGCCCAGTTCCAGCAGGTCGTCGCCAGCGTGAAGACCCAGCTGAGCGTGGCCCAGACAGTGGATGGCATCTCTGCCGCCGACTGAAGGCCGCCTCGATGCGTCGGCGACAGGCCGCCCCGAGCTGAGCACAACCGCCCCCGAGGAGGCCCGGACACCTTCCGCGCCTGAAGGTCAGTTGTTTGTCGGGCTGATGTCGGGCACCTCGCTCGACGGCGTGGATGCCGTGCTGTTCGACGGCCGGGCCGTGCGGGGACATGTCCACCGGGCCTTCCCGCACGCGCTGCGCGATGAACTGCTCGCTCTGAACAGCCCCGGCGACAACGAGCTGCACCGCGCTGCCCTGGCTGCCAACGGCGTGGCCTGCAGCTATGCCGATGTCGTGGCCCAGTTGCTGGAGGCCACAGGCCATCGCCGCGAACAGATCACCGCCCTCGGCGCCCACGGCCAGACCGTGCGCCACCGCCCCGACGGCCCGCTGGGCTACACCACTCAGTTGCTCAACGGCGCCCTGCTGGCCGAGCAGACCGGCATCGATGTCATCTGCGACCTGCGCAGCCGTGACGTCGCCGCCGGCGGCCAGGGCGCCCCGCTGGTGCCGGCCTTCCACCGCGCCATCTTCGGCAGCGATCAGCAGGACCTGGCCGTGCTGAACCTGGGCGGCATCGCCAACCTCAGCCTGCTGTTTGCCGACGGACGCACCGGCGGTTTCGACACCGGCCCGGCCAACTGCCTGATGGATGGCTGGATCGCCCGCCACCGCGGCCTGGCCTTCGACGCTGACGGCACCTGGGCCGCCAGCGGCCAGGTGTTGCCCGCCCTGCTGGAGCACCTGCTGGCCGAGCCCTTCTTCGCCGCCGCACCGCCCAAGAGCACCGGCCGCGACCTCTTCCACCTCGACTGGCTGGACGCCCAGCTTCCGCCCGATGCCGCGCCGGCCGACGTGCAGGCCACGCTGCTGGAGTTGACGGCCCGCAGCATCGCCGAGGCCCTGGGCGCGCAAATGCCCACAGCAGCCACGCTGATCGCCTGCGGCGGCGGCGCGCGCAACCGGCGGCTGATGCAACGCCTGGCCGAGTTGCTGCCCGCCGCGAGACTGGCATCCAGCGCCGACCACGGTCTGCCGGTGGATCAGGTGGAGGCAGTCGCCTTCGCCTGGCTGGCGCAATGCTTCCATGAAAAACGGCCGGGCAATCTGCCGGCCGTCACGGGAGCCGCCGGACTGCGGCTCCTGGGTTGCCTGTACCCGGCCTGATCAGACCGGGACAAGCCGAACCTGCATCCGCAGGTCGATCAAACAGAGAAGGACGAGCCGCAGCCGCAGGTCGTCGTCGCGTTCGGGTTCTTGATGACGAACTGCGCGCCTTGCAGGTCTTCCTTGTAGTCGATCTCGGCGCCCATCAGGTACTGCAGGCTCATCGAGTCGATCAGCAGCGTCACGCCGTTCTTCTGCATCTGCGTGTCGTCGTCGTTGACGGCCTCGTCGAACGTGAAGCCGTACTGGAAGCCGGAGCAGCCGCCGCCCTGCACGAACACACGAAGCTTCAGGTCCGGGTTGCCCTCTTCGGCGACCAGGTCGCGCACCTTGTCGGCGGCGCTGTCGGTGAAGACCAGGGGCACGGGGATGTCGGTGGGAGTGTCAAGCACGGCGCTCATGGCGGGCTCCTGTTGGGATCTGTCGGGAAACGTAAATGGGGATTGTCGGCGCAAAAACAAAAGGCCGCATGAAGCGGCCTTTTGAGTCGAAGCGTCGAATTAACGCTTGCTGAACTGCTTGCGGCGACGGGCGCCGTGCAGACCGACCTTCTTACGCTCAACTTCACGCGCGTCACGCGTGACGAAGCCGGCGCGGCTCAGTTCGGGCTTCAGCGTCGCGTCGTAGTCGATCAGCGCGCGGGTGATGCCCAGGCGCAGCGCGCCGGCCTGGCCGGACTCGCCGCCACCGTGCACGTTGACCTTGATGTCGAACGCTTCGCCATTGTTCGTCAGCAGCAGGGGCTGCTTGGCGATCATGATGGACGTGCCGCGGCCGAAGTAGCTCTCGATAGGCTTGCCGTTGACGACGATCTGGCCCGTGCCCTTCTTGATGAAGACGCGAGCGACCGACGACTTGCGGCGACCAGTACCGTAATTCCAGTTTCCGATCATGGCCGTTCCTTAGATTTCCAGAGCCTTGGGCTGCTGGGCGGTGTGCGGGTGCGTCGGGCCAGCGTAGACCTTCAGCTTCTTGACCATGGCGTAACCCAGCGGGCCCTTGGGCAGCATGCCCTTGACGGCCTTCTCCAGCGCGCGGCCGGGGTGCTTGGCTTGCATGTCCTTGAACTTCGTGGCGTAGATGCCGCCGGGGAAGCCCGAGTGACGGTAGTACACCTTGTCGGTGGCCTTGTTGCCGGTGACACGCAGCTTGTCGGCGTTGACGATGACGATGAAATCACCGGTGTCGACGTGAGGCGTGTAAATGGCCTTGTGCTTGCCGCGCAAACGGAGTGCCACTTCGCTGGCAACACGTCCGAGCACCTTGTCGGTGGCGTCAATCACAAACCACTCGTGCGTCACTTCGGCCGGCTTGGCGCTGAAGGTCTTCATGAGATTTGCTTTCGCTATGCCGGCGGGTTGAACACGCCGGCGATGGATGGCTGAACTTCTTGTCACCCTCGGTGCTGTATCTGACGCACAGCCTCTCGAGCGACTCTTTCCCGCAGCCTTTTGACGGAAAAGCCGGCGAGTGTAGCAGGCGACCCACTGGTTTGGAAGGGCCCGGCACGCTACCCTACGCCAAGGAGCGCCAGGCCATGCCCCGCAAGCCCACCACAGCCCCCCCATCGGACACCCCGGCCACCGGCTGGGACGAGGTCTTGTCGGCGTTCGGGCCCGACCCGCATCCACCCCCCGCCGCCGCGCCCCCCGAGGAAGGCAGCGGCCCGCTGCTGGCCACGGCGCGTGCTGCGCTGGAGCGGCTGTCGACCTGGGTGCCCATCCGCTCGCTGGCGCGCCGGCACCGCCGCCGCATCATCGACCACCTGTTCGCGCTCGATGCCCGCGATCGCTACCTGCGCTTCGGCTATGCCGCGTCCGACGAGCAGATCCGGCGCTATGCGCTGTCGCTGGATTTTTCTCGCGACGAGGTGCTGGGCATCTTCAACCGCAGGCTGCAGCTGGTGGCCATGGCCCACCTGGCCTACGGCCTGCCCGCGCCGGGCGACCCTGCGCGCACCATGGCGGAGTTCGGCGTCTCGGTGCTGCCCGAGTCGCGTGGCCGGGGTCTGGGGCGGCGGCTGTTCGAAGCCGCTGCACTGCACGCCCGCAACCGCGGCATCGACACGCTCTTCATCCACGCCCTCAGCGAGAACCGCCCCATGCTGCACATCGCAACCGCAGCGGGCGCCGTCGTGGAACGCGACGGCAGCGAGTCCGCCGCCTGGCTGCGCCTGCCGCCCGACTCCTTCGGCTCCCAGGTCGAGCAGGCGCTGGAGCGCCACTTCGGCGAGCTGGACTTCCAGTTCAAGCGCCAGGCCCGGGTGCTGAACGACTTCGTCGACAGCGTCGCCGAGGTCAAGTCGCACTTCGACGCCTCGGGTCGCGCGGCCAAGGAGTAGCCGGTGGCCCCTCGCCCCGGGGCCCCTCATGCCGGGGGAATCAGGAATAGCGAGCAATGAGCTGTCCCCTGATTACGCTACATTGAATTCCCAATACGCCGCGAGTCCGTCGGCGACACCGCCGAACTCCCAAGGGACATGCCGTACGCCATCTACTGGATCGCCGCGCTGGCTGTTTGCGTGCTGGGCCTGGCCATCAGCCTGGTCTGGGCGCTGCGGCGGCCGGCCTACGCCAACAAGGGCCTTCCTGGAGAGTGGTCACTCACAGCAAGGCCTGTGTTCACGACCGACGAACGGCGCGTCTTCCGCCTGCTGCGCGAGGCCCTGCCCCACCACGTCGTGCTGTCCAAGCTGCCGCTGGTGCGCTTCTGCCAGCCAACCGAGGCCAAGGAAGTGCGCTACTGGTTCGACCTGCTGGGCGCCTCACACGTGACCTTTGCCGTCTGCAGCCCCAACGGCCGTGTGCTGGCCGCCATCGACCTGGAAGGCGAGCGGGGCGTCACGCCGCGCAGCCTGCAGATCAAGCATGCCGTGCTGTCCGCCTGCCGCGTGCGCTATTTGCGCTGCGCGATGGACCAGCTGCCCAGCGTCGCCGAGTTGCAGCTGCTGGTGCCGCAGGGCAGCAACCCGCGCGGCCCGCTGCCGGCGCCGGCTGCAACGCACAGCCTGCCGCGCCGCCGCGGCGGCGACGACGAGTTCGGCAGCGACTGGGGCCAGTTCTCGCAGCCGCTGCCGTTGTGGCAAGACGCCCATGCCTTCGGCGGCCATGAACCAGGCTACGCCGAGCAGCGCCAACCGCGCATGCCCGCCCCGCCGTCACGCGCCCAGCATCCGCTCGAACGCCGCGCGCCGCCGCGCAGCCTCGACACCTCGCGCTACAACCCGCGCAACCTGCCGGTGCTGGACGATGCCGACGAGGAAGCCATGATGGATGACATCGTGGGCGTCGTCGTCGACGCGCCGCGCTACGCGACCGAACGGCCCCGCCGCCGCTGACCGCAGCCGACCGGCGACACTCGCCGGATGCACCACGCAACCCCTGACCTCAGCTTCGGCGACCTGACACCGGAGTTCATGCTCGACGCCCTGGATGCCGCCGGCCTGCGTGCCGACGGCCGGATGCTGCAGCTCAACTCCTTCGAGAACCGCGTGCTGCAAGTCCACCTGGAGGACGACCGCCCCGGCTGCGGCGTGGGCGTCGCCAAGTTCTACCGGCCGGGCCGCTGGAGCGATGCACAGATCCTGGAGGAGCACGCCTTCGCCGCCGAACTGGCCGCCGCCGAGGTGCCCGTGGCTGCGCCCTGGGCGCTGGACGGCGGCACCACGCTGTTCTATTACCAGGGCCAGCGCCTGGCCGTCACGCCGCGCCAGGGCGGGCGAGGGCCGGAGCTGGAAGACCCCGAAGTGCTGCGCTGGATCGGCCGGCTGCTGGCGCGGCTGCACGGTGTCGGGCGCCAGCGGCCGTTTGCCGCGCGCCTGTCATGGGCCAGCGCCGCGCCTGCCCAGACGGCGCGTGACTGGCTCATGCACAACGACGCCATCCCACCCGAGATCGCCCCGAGCTGGGATGACGCCGCGCGCCGCTGCATCGACAGCATCCAGGCCGCCTTCGACAGCCTGCCCGACCTGGCGCTCACCCGCCTGCACGGCGACTGCCACCCCGGCAACATCCTGTGGACGCCAGACCGCGGGCCGCATTTCGTCGACCTGGACGATGCCGTCATGGGCCCGGTCGTGCAGGACCTGTGGATGCTGCTGCCGGGCGAACCCGATGCCGCGCGCCAGCTGCTCAACGCCGTGCTGGACGGCTACGAGCAGATCGCCGAGTTCGACGACCGCGAGCTGCGCCTCATCGAACCGCTGCGCACGATGCGCATGATCCACCACAGCGCCTGGCTGGCGCGCCGCTGGGGCGACCCGGCCTTCCCGCTGGCCTTCCCGTGGTTCGGCACGCCCAACTACTGGCTGGACCAGGTCGCCAAGCTGCGCGAGCAGTTGGAGGCCATGCGCCCCAAGGACGCGCCGCCGGCGCTGGCCCGCGACGAGGACGCGGTGGACTTCGACGGTGATGGCTTCGCCTGACACCTAGCCGGCGTCAGGCACTCAGAGCACCAACTCCTCCGACCAGCCCCGGAAGCGTTGCGGGTCTTGCGGCAACGCCTGGACCGTCGCGGCGTCCAGGTTCAGCAGCGCTGCCAGCTGACTGGGCAGCAGCGGCGCCGGGTCGTCAGCGAACACCAGTGCGGCCTCGCGCACGGGCGCTGCAGCCAGCGCAGACATCGTCGGCCCCGCCGTCCACAGGCCGGCCAGCGGCGCGGCGCGCGACTCGGCCAGCGGCCGCACCGCATTCAGCCAGGCCCAGGCCTCGGCCGGCGCGGCGCCCGCCTGCTGGGCGGTCGGCGCTGCGGCCTCGCTGGCCTGGCGCGCCGGCGCTCCCAGCGCCACCAGCTGCTGGTAGAGCTGGCCGCCGTCCAGCAGGTTGAAGCGCGTGCGGCCGTCGCTGCCGCTGTCGCGCAGCATCACGCCGCTAGGCCCGTCCACGTCCAGCCGATTGGCCTGCACGTCCAACGCCGCCAGTGCCTCCGAGGCCCCACCAGCCAGCACCGGGCCGCGGCCGCGCAGCGTCAGCAGGTCGGCGAACACGTCGGCCATGCTGTCGGCGTTCGCCTCGCTGATGCTGCCGCCGGAGGACGCCAGCACCACCGCCGCCGCTGTGCCGCTGCCGGCCGCGCGGGTGTCGATGCGGCCCACGCGCAGGTCGCCGCCGGCCTGCAGCTGCACCTCGCCGGCCTGCGTGGCCAGCTGGCCATCTGCCGCCATGCGCAGCGCGCCGCCCACCGTGGCGCGCACATCGGCGCCGGCGGCCGCCAGCGTCAGTGCGCCGGCCAGGGTCAGGTCTTGCGCGGCGCTCAGGTCCAGCAGCGTCACGGCCGTGTTCAGCGCCGTGCTGCCGCCCTGCAGATCCAGCGAGGCGCCGGCCAGCGTCAGCTGCGGCGTGGCCAGCGCGTTCAGCGCGGCAATGGAGACCGCCGTCGGCCCCGCATCGCTGCGGCCGATCTGCACCTGGCCAAAGCCCCGCAGCGCGCCCAGCTGCACCGCGCTCAGCGCCAGGCCGCTGCCCGCCGTACCCACCGCAACGCCGCCGCTCGCGCCGGCCAGCTCGATGCGGGCACCCGAGCTGCCGCTGATGAGGCCCGACAACGTCAGCGCGTCGACGCGGATGACCGCGCTGCCACTGGCGATGACGACGTTGCCGACCACCAACTCGGTCGCGCCGACGATGCGCAGCGCGCCGGCACTCAGGTCCAGCGCGCCCTTGAACTCGACACGGCCCGAGGCCTGCAGCGTCAGGTCGCCAGCCAGCCGCACGTCCTGGTTGAAGCTCAGGTTGCGGGCATCGTTGACGACCAGCCCACCCAGGCGCTCGATCCCACCGATGGCACCGCCGAAGACGACGTCGGCGCCGTCGCTGGTGACGACCAGCGTGTCGGCCGCACCGCCGGCCGTGCCGTCGATGGCACCACCCACGGTGATGGCGCCGTCACCCCGGCCGCCGCCCTGGCCGCCGGTGATGGCGACCGCGCCGTCGAACTTCAGGCCGCTGTCGATGCTGACCGCACCCTGCTGCTCGATGCTGCCGGGCGGCAGGTTGACGACGGCGGTAGCGCCGCCGGCCTTCAGCGACACGCTGCCGCTGCCATGGGCCGTCACGCTGCGCGTGTCGGCCGGCGCCGTGCCGTCGGCGAAGCTGATGTTGCCGTCCACCGTAGACAGGCCGATGCTGCCGTTACCGGCCGTGGTGACGAGGTCGGACTGCGTCGCGTCGTCCACGGTGGCCGTGGTCGTTGCCAGGGCGCTGACGCGGCGCACGGACACGGCCACGTCGGTGATGGTGATGGCGTCGGCCTCGTGCAGCCAGATTCCGCCACTAGCCGCCCGCGCGCTGACGCGCTGCACGGCCGTGTCCAGGCGGTCCTCCGCGCTGCCGACACCCACGGCCGCCTGCAGCCGCAGCGATGCCGCGCTGACTTCCGCGCCCGCGTGGCCGGCCGTGGCCAGGATGCTGCCGCCGGTGGAGACCAGCGACACCTGGCCCAGCCCGGCCGCGATGCCGGCCACGCGCAGGTCGCCGCCGGCCTGCACGCGGATGGCGGAGTCCACCACCGTCAGATCGGCTGACGCGGCCATGCTGACGGCGCCGCCGGCCTGCAGGTCCAGCGTGCGACCGGTGCGCGTGATGGCGACGTCGGCCGCCAGCGTCATCGTGCCGCCAGCCAGCAGGCTGACTGCCCCCGAGGTGCTGCGCAGCTGGGCTGACACAAGCAGGTCGCCGGCCGCGTCCAGCAGCACATTGCCGCCCGACTGCAGTGTCAGGCCGTCGGCGTTGCTGCCATCGGCCAGGGCCAGGCTGCCGCCGGCCACCAGCACGATGTTGCCGCCGGAGACGAGATCGGCCAGCGCGGCATCGGCCAGCGCGGCCTGCGTGCCGTCGGCAGCCACGCGGCTGACGCTGACGGCGACGCTGTCGATGTTCAGGCCGTCGGCCTCGCGGGCAAAGAAGCCGCCCGCGCCAGTGCCAGCCACGCTGGCGGCCAGCGTGCCCACCTGCAGCTGCAGGGGCGCGGCGCCAGTGCCCACGCCCTGGGTGGTGCCGGTTCCGGTGGTCACGATGCGTAGCGCGCGCGCCACCACATCGGTCTCGGCGCCGCCCGCGTCGGTGATGCTGCGCGCCAGCAGGCTGACGTCGCCGCCGGTCTGCAACGCGCCGACGGCCAGGTTCAGCGTCGCCGCCAGGCGCAGCGTGCCGGTGCCGCTGCTGAACACGCTGCCGTCGGCCAGCGTGATCGAGGCGCCCGCCTCGGCGTCCAGGCTGGACGCGCCAGCCAGCGTGATGTCGCCCGTCGCCGTGGCGCTGAGGTCGCCGCCGGCCCGCAGGCTGGCGGGCCCGGCAGCCACGAGGCCCGCCTTCACGGCGATGCTGCCGGTGCTGGCGCGCAGCAGCAGCGCGCCGCCGGCATTCACGGCCTGCTCGGCGCTGGCCGTGCCGCCGTTGATCGTCAGGTCGCCGCTGTTGACCGTCAGCAGCAACGCGCCGCTGTGGGTCGTCAGGTCTTCCTGGGCGCCCAGATCCAGCGCGGTGGTGGCGCCGTCGGCACCCACCCGCACCAGGCTGGTGGCCACGCGATCCAGCGTGAGGGCCTGGCCCTGGACCAGCGCCAGCGAGGCCGCACTGGCGCTCAGCGTGGTGACGGCAGTCTCCAGCGCGTTGGCGCCAGTGCCGACGGCGCCAGCGGCCGTCAACCGCAGCGCGGACGCAGTGATGTCGGTCTCGGCGTCGCCCGCCGTATCGCCGTCGACGACAGCACCGCCCGCGATCACGGCCACGCCGGCGGTGCCAGCGTTCACGCTCTCCAGCGTGAGGTCGCGGTTCGCCTGCAGCGAGATGACGCCATTGGCCGTCTGCAGCGCGGCCCCCTGGGCCTGCGTGAGGTCGCGGCCGGCGACAAGATCCAGACTGCGCGTGCTGCCGCTGCTGGTGACGCTGGCGTTCAAGGCCAGGTCACGGCCGGCATTCAGGCTCATCGCGGCCGTGCCGGTCAGCGCGGCGCCGATGGCGAGGTCGGCGGCACTGCTCAGCAGCACGGTGCCGGCGGCGCTGGTGGCCGCTTGGACGCCGATGCTGCCCGTGGCGGCCAGCACCAGGCTGGCGCTGCTGCGCACGCCGGCCAGCGCGGCGTCGCTGAGCGCGGCGGCGTTGACGCTGCCGTCCAGTTGCGTGCGCGAGCTGGTGAAGGCGGTCAGGCTGTCCACCAGCACATTGCCGCTGTGCGCGAGGAACACACCGCCGCCGGCTGTGTCCACGGCCAGGCGCAGCACGGCCACGTCGACGGCATCGGTGCCGCTGCCCACGCCATTCGTCGCCGCCGTGCCGGTGGTGCGCAGCAGCAGGCTGGCGCCGGTGATGTCGGCGCCGGCCGCATCGCCGGCCAGATCTTTCACCTCGGTTGCGGTAAGGCTGATGGCGCCGATGCCGGCGTCCATCTGCGCCAGCGCCAGCGCGCCGGTGGCGGCCAGCCGCAGCGTGCTGCCGACGCCACCGCTCGTGATGCTGCTGCCCTGCACCATGGTCCAGGCGCCAGCGGCCTGCAGGTCGACGTTGCCGCCGCCGCTGCCGACCGCAATGGCCGCCCCCTGCTGCACGGCGCCGCCGGCCAGGATGCTGATCATGTTGCTGCCGGTCACGGCCGCATTCAGCGTGATCGCGCCGCTGGCCTCCAGCCGCACGGCGCTGCTGAGCGTCTGCACGGCCGCGTTGACGGTCAACGCGCCCGCCAGCGTGCGCAGCACCAGCGGCGCCGTCGCCACGGTCGTGCTGCTCAAGCCTTGCACCTCGGCCAGCGCCAGGGCCGACAGCGTGCCATCGGCCACCACGCGCTCCACGCTGCCGAAGCCGGTCAGCGTGCCCGCGATGCCCAGCGCATCGGTCTCGTCGACATAGAGCCCGCCGGCCGCGCTCGCGCTCAGCCAGGTCGCCGTCGTCTCGATGGCATTGCCCGACACGCCCACGCTGCCGCCCGTCGTCAGCATCAGGCGGCCGGCCTTCAGGTTGACGGCGGTGTCGCCAGGGGCGTCCGCATCGCGCAGCGTGCCGCCGGCGATCACGGTCAGCGACTTCGTGCCGGCCACATCGACCACGGCCAGGCGCATGTCGCCTCCCGCCTGCAGCGCTGCGGCGCCCTGCGCGCTGAGCAGCGTGGTGGCGCCCATCGTGAGGTCGCGCCCGGCCTGCACGTCCAGCGTGCTGCCGGCGGCGATGGCCAGCGATGGCGCCACCTGGTTGAGCAGCATGTCGCGGCCGGCTGCGAGGCTCAGCGCACCGGCAACGGTCGCCGCGCCGGTGAGGCTCAGGTCGTTGCCCGACGACAGCAGCGCGCGCTGCGCGGTGACGGACGAGATGATGACGACGTCGCCCGGCGCCGTCAGCACCAGCGTGCCGGCGCTCGTGAGGCCGGACAGCGTCGGGTCGACCGTCAGTGCGGCGGTGCTGCCATCGGCCTGCACGCGCGGGCCAGCGCTGGCCAGCAGGCCGTCCAGGGCGACGGCGTCGCCTTCCGCCAAGAACACGCCGCCCGCACCGGCCGACTGCGCCGCCAGACGCTGTACGTTCAGCGACAGCGCGTCGGTGCCGAGGCCCAGGCCGTCGGCCGCGCCGGTGCCCGTGGCGATGAGGCGCGCGGCGCCGGCCCGCAGATCCAGCGCCGTGCTGCCGGACGCACCGACGATGCGCATGCCCTGCAGCCAGGCCTCGCCGGTGCCGGCGTCCAGCTGACCCAGCGTCATCGCGCCGCCGCTTTGCAGGCGCAGGCGCCCCCCTTGGCTATTGACGGTGGTGGCCGCGGCGAAGCTCAACGCGTCGCCAGCCTGCTCGTCGATGGCGCCGCCCGCCGTGCTCAGCACACCGGCGGCCGCGTGGCTGATGGCGCCGCCGGCCAACAGCGTGAGCTGGCCGCCGCTGCTCGCCACCGCCGCATTGACGGCCAGCGCCGAGCCCGCGCTCAGGCGCAGGTGCGAAGCCGCACTCGCGGCGGCGTTCAACGTGATGCTGCCGCCGGCGTTCAACACCAGCGTGCCGCTGCCGGTGGCGGCCAGGCCCGCCAGCGCGCTGGCGGGCGTGCTGGCGCTGACCGTGCCGCTGCTGCCGACGCGGTTGACGGCCACCTCGGCCACGCTGCCGACGCTGACGTCGTCGAGTTCATTGACAGCCACGCTACCGCCGCTGCTGGCGGCCAGATTGGCCACCTGCGTCTGCAGCGGCGCGCTGCCGGTGGCGATGCCGTTGACCGCCTGCACGCGCAGGCTGGCAGCACTGATGCTGGCGGCCTGCGAGGCCGAGGCCAGCGTGTCGCCCGCGATGAGCGTGACCGTGCCGCTGCCGGCGCTGACGCCGCCCAGCACGATGGCGCCGCCCGCCTGCACGCGCTGCGCCGCATGGGCCGTGGCCAGCAGCGTGGTACCGCCCAACGTGAGGCCGGTGCCGGCGCGCAGGTCCAGCGTCTGGTTGGCGCCGTTGCTGCGCACCTGGGTGCCGGTGGCGCTGAGCGCAGCGCCGGCCACGAGGCTGATGCTGCCGCCCTGTGCCAGCACGTCGTTCTGCACGATGAGGTTGCCGGCCACGGCGTCCAGCAGGATGTGGCCCGTGCCGTTGGCCTGGACCGCGCCGACTGCCGTCAGGTCACCCGCGCTGTTGAGCACGACAATGGCGCCACTGCCCGCCGTCGTCAGGCCACCGGCCGCGAGGGTCAGCGCCGTGGATTCGCTGATGAAGATGCCGCCGCTGCTGCCACTCACAGTGGCCGTCAGGCTGCCGATGGTCGTCAGCAGCGGCGCGGCGCCGGTGCCCACGCCGTTGGCAGCCGTCAGCGTCACGCTGGCGGCATCACCGATGAGGTTGGCTCCGTTGCCGCTCAGCGCGTCGAGGATGGCGCCGCCGGTGGACGTCAGGTGGATGCTGCTGGCAGCGCTGATGACGCCGACCTTGAGGTCGCCCGCCGCGGTCAGCGTGATGGCGCCGCTGGCGCCGGCGGACAGCGTCACGCCGGTCAGGTCCAGCGCGCCGCCGCTGCTCAGCGTCAGCGTGCCGCCCACGGTGGTGACGGCCGCGCCCAGCGTCAGCGCGCCGGTGCCCGAGGTGATGCTGACGGTCGAGGCGCCGCTGGCCGTGATCGTTGCCGCGGCGCTGGCCGTGAAGGCATCGGCCGCGTTGAACGTGGCTGCGCCGCTGACCAGGCTGACCGGGGCCAGCAGGCTGATGTCCGAGCCCGCGCCCTGCGCGACGACCGACAGCGCGCCCGTGCCCGCCAGCGAGATGCCCGCGCCACTCAGCAGCTGCACGCTGCCGGCCCGCGCCAGCACCGAGATGCCGTTGGCGCCGCTGACGGCGGTCTGCGCGAGGTGGCCGATGTCCAGGCTGCCGTCGATCTCGGTCGGGAAGCGGGTCGTCGCCCGTGCAGCGTTCTGGCCCAGGTCGATGTTGCCGCTGCCGGTGTTGTCCACGTCGAGCTGGCCCACCTCCAGGCTGGGCAGGCTGACGCCGGTGACGGCCACGGCCGTCAGGCTCAGCGTGCGCACGGCCTCGGCGCTGCGGGCGTCGGCGCCGGCATCGAACTGGGCGATGCGGCCGGTGGCAGAGTAGAGCTGGATCTGGTCGGCCTCGATCTCGTTGTAGATCGCGATGTCGGTGCGCGCATCCAGTGACAGGCTGTTGCCGCTGCCCAGCCGCAGGATGGCGTTGGCGGCGCTGTAGTCCGACACGGTGATGCTGCCGCCGTAGACCTGCACGGGGTCGTGCATCGCGAAGCTGTCGGGTGCCGTGCTGGCGCCTACCAGCACCGTGCCGGCCCCCACCGTCGCATGGCCCGCGCTGCGGTGGCCGAACACGAAGCCGCTGAAGCCATCGGCGAACGCCCGCAGGTCGGTGGCGTCGAGGTTGAGCGTGGCGGCCGTGGGCGCACCCTGCGGCGAGAACAGGGCCATGCCCTGCGCCAGCGTAGCCGGCCTCAGCGTGACGCTGCCGCTGCCGCTGATGAGCTCCTCACCCACGTCGAACAGGTCGATCTCGTCGGCCTCCAGCAGGATGTTGCCGGCCGTGCTCGCGCCGTTGAGTTGCAGCGCAACGGCGCCCTTCATGACGATCTGCGTGGCGCCGTTGATGGTCAAGCTGCCACCGTTGCGCAGCGTCAGCGGCGCGTCGAAGGTGACGGTGCCGGTGGCGTTGATGGTCAAAGCGCCGTCCAGCGTCACGCCTTCCTTGAAGCTGACGTTCTGCGCCGACAACACGGTCAGGCTGGCCAGCAGGTCGGTGCCGGCCGCGCCGACGTTGACCTCGGCGTTGATGGTCACGTTGCCCGTGGCGCTCAGCGTCAGGTGGTCGGCGGTGGCGCTGCTGGCACCGGAGATCTTGTCGCCATGCCCCAGCGTGCCGATGGTGATGTTGCCGGCCGTGGCCTGGATGCTGAGGTTGCCGCTGACCTGCAACGAGTCGTTGGGCAGCGAGTAGCTGGCGCCGACGATGGGGCTGGTGACGCCCCCGTTGGGCAGCGTGACGGCCAGGATGCGCATCGTCGGGCCGGCATCCGCTGGCTCGGGCGAGTAGGCCTGCGAAAACAGGTCGGCATCGCCGCCGTCCAGCGGCTGCAGCGCGAGATGGGCCGCGCCCAGCACCGGGTCGGCCGACAGCAGCACGCGGGGCTCCAGCGCTTCCAGGCTCCAGGCGCGCAGGCTCGGCTTGACGGCCCGCGGGGCGGCGGGCGGGGCCTCACGCCAGCGGCGCGGCAGCAGGGAGCGGAGTTTCACGGGTGATTCCTTGTTGATGGGCCAGCCCGCCCATCACAGGGCCAGGCTTTCCTCCCAGACGTCGAAGGCGGCATCGGCCGCGGCGCGCAGGCCGCTGGCCGCCGGCTGCTCGGAGCCGCTGCCCAGCAGCCAGGCGCGCTCCAGGCTGTGGGCCAGGCCGAAGGCGGCATCGGACAGCAGCGCGAGCGCGGTGCCGTCGCTGCCGGCTGGCGCCAGGGCCGGGGCCGCGTCGGTCAGCGTGGCGAGGTAGACGCTGGCGGCACTGTCGTGCGGCAGCGTATCGCCGGCCATCACGGTCAGCGCCGACAGCGCGTGGCGCGTCGGGCCGTCCAGCGCCGAGCCCTGGCGCAGCTCGGACAGCGGGCGCAGCGCCTGCAGCCACGCGGCCATGTGAGCCGTTGCATCGGCAGCGCTGCCGCCCGCGCCCGGGGCGATGGGCGCGGTGGAGCCCCGCAGCGGGCTGCCATCGGCCACGGCCTGCTGGTACAGCACGCCGTTGTCCAGCAGGTTGAAGCGGGTACGGCCGTCGGCGCCGGTGTCGCGCAGCATCAGCCCGCGGCTGTCGTCGGCGTCCAGGCGCTCCACGGCCACGTCGATGGCGGCGGCAGTCGTCGAGGTGCCGGCCGGCAGCACAGCGCCATGACCGCGCAGCGACAGCCAGGCCGCCTGCACGTTGACGGCCTCGTCGTTGTCGGCGTCGACGATGTTGCCAGCCTGGGCCTGCAGCAGCACACCGCCCGTGCCCGCTTCGACGCGGCCCAGCGTGATGCCGGTGCCGGCCAGCGCGCTGACGTCGCCGCCGTTGGTGCGCACCAGCGCGCCCGGCGCCATGGTGAGCGCGCCACCGGCGCTGATGCGCAGGTCGGCCCCGGCCGCGGCCAGCGCCGTGCGGCCGCTCATGGCCACGTCGCCCGTGGCCTGCAGCGACAGGTGGCTGGTGAACTGCAGGCTGGCGCTGCCGCCGGCAAGGCTGACAGTCTGGCCGGTCAGGTCCAGGCTGCTGGCGGCCAGTGCGGCCAACGTGTCGGTGGCTGCCACGATCTGGCCGGCCGTCTGCAGCTGCACGGCACCGAAGCCGCGCAGCTGGGACAGCGTCGCGGTGCTCAGCAGCAGGCCGTCGCCGTTGTCGGCCAGCGTGATGGCGCGGCCAGTGGCATGCGGCTGGATGCTCAGCGCGCCGCCGGCCGAGGTCAGCGGGCCGGTCAGCGTCAGCGCGTCCACGTCCAGCTGCACCTTGCCGCCGCTGACGCTGCCGCCGCCCAACGTGAGGCTCGCGGCGCCATCGACGATGAGGTCGCCCTGCGCGATGACGACGCCGTTGAGCACCACACGCGTCGCGCCGACGATGTGCAGACTGCCACCGTCCAGCTGCAGGTCGCCGACGAACTCGACGGTGCCGCTGGCGTGGATGGTCATGTCGCCGGTCAAGCGCACGGTGGAGGCGAAGCGCACGTCGGTGGCGCCGTCCACCAGCACGCTGCCAAGCGCCGTCGTGGCGCCCACGGCGCCCAGCACCGTGACGGCGCCGCCATCGGCATGCAGCGTCAGCGTGTCGGCCGGGCCGCCGGCCTGGCCGTCGACGCTGCCGGTCAGCGTGATGCCGCCGCTGCCGGCGCCCTGGCCAGCATTGACGACGAGGCCGCCCTGCAGCGCGAGGGCGCTGTCCAGCACGACATCACCGGCCTGATCGATGGTCTGGGCCGGCACGTCCAGCACGGCGCCCGGGCCCTGGGCCTGCAAGCTGACGAGGCCGGTGCCGTCGGCCAGCACGGCCACGCCGTTGCTGGGCGCGCTGCCGTCGTTCAGCACGATGCCGCCGGCCAGCGTGCGCAGCGCAATGCTGCCGTTGGCCGTGGTGATGAGATCGCTCTGCACAGCGTCGGTCACGGTGCTGGACAGGCCGTTGGCGCCCACGCGCGTGACGCTGACAGCCACGTCGTCCACGGTGACGGCGTCGCTCTCCAGCAGCCAGATGCCGCCGCTGCCGGCGCGGGCCGACACGGTGCCCACCTGGGTCTGCAGGCGGTCGGCGGCGCTGGCGGTGTTCAGGCCGATGGCATTGCCGGCCGCGAGGCGCAGCACCGGGGCCGTAATGTCGACGCGATTGGCCGCATTGCCGACGATGCTGCCGCCGGCGATCAGCGACACCGCGCTGGCGCTGGCGAGCGCGCCGCCGATGCGGACGTCGCCACCGGCCTGCAGGCGCAGCGCAGCCAGCGCCTCGGCGCCCGCGCTGCTCACGAACACGATGTCGCGTTGGGCCTGGGCCTCCAGGCTCGCGGCGCTGGACAGCTGACCATTGACGAGCAGGTCGCGGCCGGCCGACAGGCTGGCCGGGCCACCGGTCGTGCGGACGGCGCCGCCCAGCGTCAGGTCGGCGCCGCTGCTGAGGCTCAAGCCGGTGCCGACGGCCAGCGTGGCGCTGGTCGTCAGCGTGGTGCCGGCGCTAGCCAGCAGCAGGGTGCCGGCCTGCACCGCCGCCTGCACGGCGGTGGCGCCGGTGCTGACCAGCGTGATGGTCGCGGCTTGGGCCGTGCCGCCCAGCGTCAGGTCAGCGCCACTGGTGAGGCTCAGGTTTGCACCCGCTGCCAGCGCGGCCGCCGTGTCCAGCGAGCCGCCAGCCGTGGCGGACAGTGCACCAGCGCTGGTCACCGCCGCCTGCAGGCTCATCGCCCCGGCGCTGGCCAGCCTGACGGACGCGGCCTGGGCCGTGCCGGCCAGCGTCAGCGTGCTGCCGCTGGTGATGTCGAGCGTGGACTGGGCCGTCAGCGCCGCGTGGACGGTCACGTTGCTGGCGCCGTGCAGATCCAGCGACTGGCCGGCGATGGCGGCCGAGACGGTCAGCGCCGCGCCGGACTGCAGCGCCACGCTGCCGCTGGCGGCGATGGTCTGCTGCACGCTCAGGTGGCCGCTGGACTGCAGCGCGAAGCTGTCGACGTTCAGGGCCGCGCCGCTAAGCGTCAGGTCGCCCGTGTTGGCCATGCTGACCGCACCGCTGGCGGTGAGCTGCAGGCCGTCCAGGTCGGTGCGCAGGCCGGTGATGCTGCCGCCGGCCACGAGGCTGGCCGTGCTGCCGACCAACTGCGTGGCTGGCGCGTTGGCGGCCACTGCGACGTTGCCGCCGGCCGTGACGCTGAGCGTGCCGGCGCCTGCATCGACGCGGCCCAGCACGACATCGCCAGAGGCGGCCAGCGTCAGCGCGCCGCCTTGGCTGCCGGCGACGCTGCCCCCGGCCATGACGAGGCTGCCGCCGCTGACGGCCAGCGCCAGGCTGCCGCCCTGGGTCGTCGCATTCGCGGCGAGCTGCAGGTCGCCGCCGCTGACCTGCAGATGCAGGCCCTGGCCGCTGACGATGCCGTTGCCCTGCACGGCTTGCGCGGCAGCGCCGTCAACGGACAGGCTGGCCGTCAGCGCGCCGACGGTCAGTGCGCCGGTCTGCGTGAGCGCCACGCCGGCGCCGCTGGCGGCCAACTGGCCGACGGCAATCTCGAGGGGCGACGCGGCCGAGCCCACGCTGCCACCGGCCTGCAGCAGCAGCGAGGCGGCCGTCACGTCGGTAGCGGTGTCGCCATCGGAGATATGGCCGCCAGCGATGACGGTGGCCGCGCCCGGCGTGCGCACGTCGCCAAGCGCGAGGTTGCCGCCGGCCACCAGGGCCAGCGAGCCACCGGCGCTGATGCGCTCGGCATCGGCCATGACGAGGTGCTGCGTGGTGCGCAGCTGCAGGTCGCCCGCAGCGGTAGCGCCGGCCAGCGAGGCGTCGGACTGTGCGCCTGCCGCAACGCTGCCGTCGGCCTGCACGGTGGCGACGCTGACGGTGCCGCTGGTGGCAACGGTGAGGCTGCCGCTGCTGGCGATGTTGAGCCCGGCGCCGGCCTGCACGGCGACGCTACCGGCCAGCACGTCCAGCGCGTTGGTGGCGCTGCCGACGGCGTCGCCGGCCTGCAGGCGCACGGTGCCGGCGACGACGTCGGCGCCGCCGGTGGTGTCGGCATCGAGGATCTTGCCGCCGCTGACCAGGCTGACGGCGCCGCTGCCGGCGTCGACCAGCCCCACGGTCAGGTCGCTGCCCGACTGCACGCGCACGGTGCCACCGCCGCTGCTGATCTGGGCGCCGTCGGCCTGCGTGAAGCTGCCGCCCACGGCGCGCACGTCCACGCTGCCGCCGCGCGTGACGAGCAGGCCGCCGGCCGCCTGGGCGATGCTGCCCTGGGCCACGACGGTCAGCGCGCCGGTGCCGGCGTCCACGGTGGCGTTGAGCTGCAGCGTGGGCTGGGCCAGCGCGGCCGTGTTGACGGCGATGAGCACATTGCCGCTGCCGGTGCTGACGACGTCCTGGTTGACGGTCAGGCGGCCTTCGTGCGTGTTGCCGCTGGTGATGACGATGTGGCCGCCGCCCTGCGCGCCGGCCATGGCGCCGCTCGCGCCGACGGCGGCGACGCTGCCGACCTCCAGGCCGTTGCCTTCGGCGACGAACACGCCGCCGGCGACCGCGCGCACGGCCAGCGTGTTGATGGACGTCTCGATGGCGTTGCTGCCGCTGCCGATGCCGGCGGCCGCCGTCAGCTGCACGCCGCCGGCCGTGATGTTGACGGTCTGGGCGGCGCCGGCGGCGTCGGCGTCCAGCAGACTGCCGGCGGTGCTGATGGCGACCACGCCGCCACCGGCCGACACCTGGCCCAGCACGACGCCGCTGGCAGCCACCAGGCGCTGCGCGCCGCCGGCGGTGACGAGGCGGGCGTCGGCCGCCATGACCAGGCGGGCGCCGGCGGAGAGATCCAACGCGGCCGTGGCCGAGCGCGTCTGCACGCGGCTCTGCGCAGCCATCGCCACATCGGCGGCGGCCTGCAACTGCACGGCACCGGTGTCGGTGACCACCAGGCCGGCGATGCTCAGCTGCGCGCCGCTGGCCAGTGCGCTCAGGCGGATGTCGCCGCCGGCCGCAGCGTTGTTGCTGACGGACTGGTCGATCAGCAGGTCGCCGGCCGCGACGTCGATGACCAGCGCGCCGTTGGCGCCGGCAATGCTGAGGCCGCCACTGGCCAGACGCAGGCCGTTGGCCTCCAACACGTGCAGGCCGCCGGTGCTGGCGGTGACGCTGGCCGCCAGCGTCGTGACCTCGGTGCGAAGCGGCAGCGCTGCGGCGCCGATGGCGCTGCCGGCGGACAGGCGCAGCGTCTCGGTGCGGAGGTTAGCGGCGTTGCCGGTGAGCTGGTCCACCAGCGCGCCACTGCTGCTGTTGATGGCAATGGACGCACCGGCCTGGATGACGGAGAGCTGCACGTCGCCCACCGCCTCGACGACGACGCGACGCGCATCCTGCGTGCCGCCGCCCAGCGAGGACACGACGGTGCCGTCGGCCATCTGCAGCGCGGCGCCGGTGGTCAGCGTGACGAGACCGCCGAGCGCCGTCACGTCGGTGCCCAGCTGCAGGTTGCCACCGGCGGTCAGCGAGATCAGCGCATTGCCCGTCGGCGCGATGCGGCCCGCGCCGCTGGTCGCTAGCAGGCCGGCAGCCTCCAGCGCGATCTGGCCGTTGAGCGCAGTGACCAGCTGCTGCACGCGCAGCGCCGCGCCCTCGGCCGCTGCCTTGACGCTGACCATGCCGCCGCCGGCCGTGCTCACGCCGGCGCCCGCCGCCAGCACGGTGACGTCACCTCCCTGGCTGGTGAACTCGATGGCGCCGCTCTCGGTGCTGCTGAGCTGCGCGAGGCGCTGGATCAGCACGCTGCCGTCGACGAGGTTGCGGCCGACGTTGAAGCTGTCGCGTGCGGCCAGCGTGGTCAGGCTGATGGCGCCGCCGCCGTCGTTGACCACGTCCACGCGGCTGACCTCCAGCGCGTTCAGCGACACGCCACCGGTGGACGAGACGGTCAGATCCACCGTGCGCAGCGCCTCGCCCAGCAGGCCGTCGGCCGCGGCGTCGACCTGGCGCACGCCGGACGCGCCCGCCACCAGCGTGATGGCGCGGGCCTCGATGGCGTTGGACAGGGTGATGAGGTTGCTGGCGTCCAGCGTCAGGCGGCTGTCGCCGCCCAGGCGCAGCACGTTGGCGGCGTCGCTGTAGTCGGTGACGGCGATGGTGGAGCCGTAGATGGTGACGTGATCGCTGAAGGTCAGGCTGTCCACATCGCCGCGGGCGCCGACGCTGACGGCGCCGCCGCTGGCCAGCGCATGGCCGCCGGACTGGTGGCCGATGACGATGCCGGCGAAGCCGTCGGCCAGCGTGCGCAGTTCGGTGACGTCGAGGTTGAGCACGCCGGCGCTGCCCACGCCGGTGGGCGAGGCGATGGCAATGGACTGCGACACGGTCGTCGGCCGAAGCGTCAGCAGGCCACGGCCGCTGAACTGCTCCTCGCTCATGCGCAGGTCGATCTCGTCGCCCTCCAGCACCACGTCGCCGGCCGCGCCGGCGTTCGTGCCGCTGAGGACGATGCTGCCGCGCAACACGATGTGGCTGGCCCCCAGGATCTTCAGGCTGCCGCCGTTGATCAGCGTGATGGCGCCGGAGAAGGTGACGACGCCGCTGGCCTGGATGACGAGGTCGCCGTCGATGGTGACGTCCTGGTCGAACACGACGTCCTGCGCATGCAGCACCTCGAGGTGGTTCAGCAGGTCGCTGGCCTCCTCGCCGCCGCCGATGCGGCCGGTGATGCGAACGTTGCCGTTGCGGGCGTCCAGCGTCAGGCGGTCGGTGGTAGCGGCACTGTCGCCGCCCAGGTAGTGCAGGTTGCTACCGCCGAGCTGGATGCCGCCGTCCTGGGCCGTCAGCACGCGGTTGCCGGAGATGCGCACCGAGTCGTTGATGAGGATGTCGCCGGTGGTGGCGGTGGCGTCACCGGACAGCGTCGTGGTGTCGCCCGAGCCGAAGATGGTCAGCGACGGCGCGATGAGGTTGGCGCTGATGCCGACGTGGCCGCCTTCGCCGTTGGTGTAGAAGACCAGGTCGTCCTTCATCTCGACCTGGGTGCCCGTCACCATGATGCCGTTGGACGAGCCGTCCGCGCCGAACACGATGCGCGAGAAGCCGTCCTTCAGCCGGCCCAGCTCGCTGGCGGCCAGCAGCATGTAGTCGCCGCCGCTGAGGGCCTGGCCCAGCACGATCTGGCGATCCGGCGAGATGGAGCGGAAGCGCACCTCGGCGCCGGCGCTGCGCACGTCGGCCAGGATGTCGAGGTCGTCGGCAGCGATGTCGACGTTCTCGCCGTTCGCGTCAATGTTGCTGGACAGCGTCTGCTTGCCGGCCAGGCTGACCACGTCAGTGGAGCCGCCGCGCGAGCCGGCAGAGCCACCGCCGCCGACGCTGATGGCGCCGCTGGCGACCACGGACACGTTGTCGCGCTCGGTGCTGCCCGCCGCCACGCTGGACGCACCGACGTAGATGGCCAGAGGGCTGAAGCGCATGCCGGCCATGGCCTGGCCGATCTCGTTCAGCGCGGACAGCACGACGCGGCCACCCACGCTCTGCAGGTAGGCGCCGCCGGCCTGGCGCAGCACGGTGCCATTGCTCAGGCCGTGCTGGGCGGCCTCGGCAGCGGTCAGGTTGTGGGCCGTGACGGCGCCGGTGGCGGCGTCCACCTGGAAGCGGCCGCGTGTCAGCACCCAGTCCAGCTCGCTCTCGAAGGCGCCGCTGGCGTAGCCGCCGTTCTCGCGCAGCCACGGGGCGGCGGCGTCGCTGGCCAGGATGGCACCCTGCACCGCGCGCAGCGTGATGGTGCCGCCGTTGCCGGCCGCCTTGTTGGCGTTGATGCCGGCGCCCAGCACCAGGTTGCCGCTCTCGGCCACGAGGCTGACGGCGCGGCCGCCGGCCGTGATGTTGGCGCCCAGCGTGATGGCGCCGCTGCCGGCGTACAGCGTGATACCGGGCACGGCCGAGCCGCTGCCGATATCGGCGGCCGTGATGGCGCCAGTCACGGCGATGGCACCGACGCGCGTGGTGATGTTGATGCTGCCAGTCGTGGCCTGGGTGATGCCTTCGATGGTGACGCCGTCCACCTCTTCCAGCGCGATGTCGCCGCCGACGGTGTTGTCCAGCAGCAGCCGCGCGACCTGGACCTCGATGGGGTTGGCCTGCGCGCCGATGCCGCCGCGCGAGGTAATGACCAGGCGCGCATTGGCCGCGACGATGTCGATATCGCCCTCGCCGCCATCGCGCAGACCGGCATTGATCGCGTCAGCCGGCAGCGTGACGATGTCGCCGGCCGTGATGACGACATCGGCCGACGAGGTGCTGCGCAGCTTGCCCAGTGTGATGCGGCCGCCGGCGTGCAGCTCCAGCGTGCCGCTGCCGGCATTCACATAGGTCTCGGCCGTCAGGTCGATGCGGCCGGTGGTGGCCTGCAGCAGCACGTTGCCGCCCTGGGTCGTGACGTCGGCCAGCTCCTTCAGGTCCAGCGCGCCAGCGGCGCGCAGCGTGACGCCGCCCGTGACACTGGTGATGGCCTGCGTGGCGGTGAGATCGCCACCGGTGGACACCACGCGCACGGCCGCCGTGCCCAGCGCTGCGATGGCGGCGCGCAGGTCGATGTTGCCGCCGGCCTGCAGGTCTACTGCACCGCCGCCGCTGTCGATGCGCGACACCAGCAGCGCGTTTTCCTCGCGCACGGTGATGCTGCCCTGGGCCTGCACGTCCAGCTCGTCGGCGTCCAGCACCACGTCCACGCTGGTGGCTGCGCGCAGCACCACCTGGCCGGAAGACGCGGTCGTCAGCACGCCGCCCGACAGCACGCCGCCGATGACGATGCTGCCGCCGGACACGATGCGGATGTTGCCCACACTGCCGACGATGCGGTCGATGACGATGTTGCCGCTGGCCTGGATGTCGATGTCGCCGCCGGCCAGCGTCAACGTGTCGATGTGCAGCGCGCCGGTCTGCTGCAGCGTCAGGTCGCTCGTGGCGCCGGACAGCGTGATGGTCATCTCGCTGACGGCTGTCTTGAGGCTCAGGTCGGCGCCAGCCGTGACGGTCAGCGTGCCGGCCGTGACCAGCTTGCCCAGCGTGACGCTGTCGCCGGCGGAGACGGTCAGCGTGCCGGTGGCGCCGAGGTTGAACTCGTCCACGACGACGACCGAACCGCCGGCCGCCAGGCCGATGTTCTCTTCTGCGTTGACCGGCAGGCGCACGATGTAGAGGTCGGCCGTCGCGCTGATATCCATGTCGCCCAGCACGGTACGCGACGGGATGATGACGACGCCGTCACCCGTGAAGCTCATGTTGCTGAGCGCATCGCCGGCGCGGATGGCGGCCCCGGCGGTGAACGGCGTGTTGTTGCTGCGCGCCAGCAGGTCCAGCGCGTTGCCGGCGCGGCTGGCGTCGATCAGGCCGACGTTGTCGATCATCGTCACGAGGCGGTCGATGACGTCGCCCCAGGTCTCGTTCGCGCCGGCGGTGACCTCGAACACGGTGTTGGCAGTCGCGCGCACGAGCGTGCCGACCGTGATGGGGTCCGTCGCAGCGAAGCCGCTGAACGTGATGAGGCTGTGCTGGGCAGCCAGCGTGCCGGCCGCCTGCAGCTGGGTCGCGGCGCCGTTCGCGGCAGCGGACGCAATTTCGCGGCTGTCCAGCACCTGAACGTCGCCGATGCCGAAGCCGGCGTTGGCCACGTCGGCGGTGAAGGTGATGCTGCGGGCACTCGCGTCCAGCGCCGTGGCCGTGATGGCGAAGGACGCCTGCGCGGTGTTGTAGGTGCCAACGGCAGTCTGGATGTCGGCCAGCACCTCGGCCCAGCCAGTACGGCCGGCGGTGACCGTGTGGCTGAAGTCCACACCGCCGAGCTTGAAGCTGATCTTGTCACCGGCGGTCAGCGTGTTGTCGGCGAAGGTGATGCGGCTGATCTGCGTCGCGTCGGCGCCGGCTTCCAGCAGGTTGACCGCCGCAGCGACCTTGAAGGCCGGGTTGATGGTGACCGTGAAGCGCTCGTTGACATCGTCCGCCGTGATGCGAACGCCATTGCCCTGGATGGCCGCCGTCACGTCGGCGCCGCCGTCGTTGTTGATGGCATCCACCAGCGCCTGCTGCAGCTCGGCGCGCGTGGGGTTGGTATCGCTGGTGAAGCTGTAGCTGCGGCCGTCGATGACGAAGCTGTAGGCCGCGGACGTCAGCGGCGAGGCGGAGAAGTCGATGTCGGTCTGCTGCGCGACGCCGGCCGTGGCGGCCTGCACCTCGCTCAGCGTCGGCGTGTCAGTGGACGCGCTGCGCGACGCCGCCGTGACGCTGACGGTGACGTTGGTGTTGACAGTCTTGGCCGTCAGCTCGACGGCATCGCTGACGATGGCGGCCGTGACCACGGCATTGGCGCCGCCGGTGCCGTCGGCCGCGATGGCATTGACCAGGGCCGTGTTCATCTCGGCCTGCGTGGGTGTGGCGTCGGCCACCCACTGGTAGGTGCGGCCGCCGATGTCGACACGGTAGGTGGCCCCCGCCAGCGGGCTGGTGGAGAAGGTGACGACGGACTTCTGCGCGACGCCGGCGGCGTGCGTGACGGTCTTGACCGCCGTCGGCGTGTCGGTGACCGACAGGCTGCCGAAGCTGAAGGCCTGGTTCGGGTCCTGGCCGACCAGCCAGATCACGCCGTCGGCCGGGTCCACGGCCAGGCTGCCGCCGCCGGCGGTGACGCTGGTGCTCAGCGTCGTGGCACCGGTGGCGCCGTCGATCAGCAGCAGCGTGCTGCCCTGGGCCACGGCCGTGTAGGGCGGCGTGGTGCCGCTGTTGATGCTGCTGGCCAGGCCGCTGATGACGGTGGTGGCGTCGTCACCGTCGATGCCGCTGTAGCTGTAGGCCGTGCCGCCGATGGTGACGGTGTAGACCTTGCCGTTGGGCGACTGGATGGCGCTGCCGTCGACGACGCGCTCGGCCGCGTTGACCAGGCTGTGGCTGTCGATGCGCGCGGCCAGCACGGCCGTGAGGCTGGCGTAGTCGTTGGCCACCACGGTGGCGCCGCCCTGCGCATCGTCGACCTTGGCGGTGTAGGTGGTGCCGCCGACGGTCACGCTGTAGGTCTTCATCGCGTCCAGGCCGACGCTGGTGTCCAGCCAGAGCTGGCTGCGCTGCGCCTGGCTGATGCCGGCGGCGGTCAGCGGCGTGGCGCCGGCGTCCTCGGTCGCGTGGCGGGCCACGACGTTGGACACGGTGAAGACCTGGTTGACCGCGTCGCCGGTCAGCACCAGCGTGTCACCGCCGCTGACGCTGGCCGTGACGGGCAGCGCGGCATCGGCGTTGATGGCATCACGCAGCGCGCCCAGCACGGCGCTCCAGTTCGGCGAGGCGCCGGCCACCACGCGGTAGGTGATGCTGGTGGTGACTCCACCCACCGTGTAGCCGATGTCGGCCGTGACCTCGTCGCCCAACGTGGGCGCCGTGGCGCTGCTGACCTGGATCTGGCTGATCTGCGGCAGGCTGGCGGTGGCGGCCTGCGTGGGCTGGCTGCCGTCGCTGACCAGCGTGCGCGCGAACGGCGTGAAGACGTCCTGCTTGACCTCGGCCGCGGCCGTGAAGGCGGTGTTGACGGCCGTGCGCGTGAGCGTCAGCGTGCCCAGGCTGGCGTCCACGTCGACGCTGTAGCCCAGCGCCTCGATCTGCGTTTCCAGGCTGGCCAGCAGGGTCTCGAAGGCCGCCGACGTGGCCGCCGACAGCACGGCGGACAGGCGCTGGCCGCCCAGCGTCACGATGTAGCGGTCACCGGCCACCAGCGCGCCGCCGAAGTCGATCTGGCTGATCTGCTGGCGGTCCACGCCTGCGGGCGTCAGCGGCGTGGCGGCGATGCTGCGGATGCTGCCGCTGCCGGTGGCCGCGCCGTTCTCGCCGATGCGGCTGTCCTGGCGCGTGATGTCGTCGGTCACGACCTGGCGGATCTCGATCTCGCTGCCGGTGCCGGCGTCGGCATTGCCCAGCAGGCGCTTGATGCTGACCGGTGCGTCGTTGTAGAGCTTGACGGTGTGGCCGTAGAGCTCGGCGGCCTGCTGGTCGTAGGCGCTCGTGCCGTCGAGCTGGCCGGTGGCGGTGCGGCCCAGCGCCTCCCACTCGGTGATGCTGCCAACGGCGTCGACGCTGACGGTACCGCCGGTCTTGTAGGCGCCGACGGCGAAACCGGCCTCGATGCGGTCGATGCGCAGGTTGCCGCCGGACTTGACGGTGATGTCGTCGCCGTCGGCGTAGTTCAGGATGCTGCGCACCGACAGCGCGCCGCCGGCGTCGATGAGGATGCTGCCGTCGCGCGCCTCGACCTGCTCGATGGTGATGGCGCCTGCTTCCTTGACGCTGATGCCGCCGGTCCCGTGGCTGATGGCGCGCAGCTTCTGCGTGAAGGTGTTGAGCTGGATGGCCAGCGTGCCGCTGGCGTTGGCGGTGGTCTCGACGTCCAGGCTGGCCGCGATGAATACCGAGGCGCCGTCTGCCGCGACGGTGCCCGCACGCACGACGAGGTCGCCGCGGGCGCTGACGATGCCGCTGCGCAGCGTCAGCGTGCCCAGCACGTCCAGCCGCACGTTGGCGGCCGCATCAAAGCCTTCCAGGCCGCCGACGAAGCCCGCGACCGCGAGGCTGCTGTCGACGTCGATGCGCACGTCCCGCGCGGCGCGCAAGGTCAGCTGATTGACGGGCAGCGCGGCCAACTGCAGGTCGATGTGGCCGGTGGGCGTGGAGACGTCGGCCTCGGCACGCACCGTCGCGCTGAGCACGCCGTCGCCGTCGTAGTCCACGCCGAGGATGCGCACCGTGGTGTCGCTGTCCAGCAGGTCGTCGTGGTTGGCATCGACGCCGGTCTCGACGAAGCGGTCCAGCGTGTCCAGGTCGTTGTTGACGTCGATGGACTTGACCGTGTTGGTGAAGCCATGCGCCGTGATGACGAGCTGCTCGATGGCGCTGCCGGCGCTGCTGCCATCGACGTGCTGGCCCTTCACCAGCACCTGGCCGCGCAGGATGACGTCCTGCCCGGACACCAGCTCCAGGCGGCGGTTGGCGCTCAACGTGCCGTTCAGGCTCAGCGTGCTGCCGCTTTCCAGGATCAGCGTGTCGGCCGTGATGCTGGCGGGCAGCAGGCGGCGGTTGGCGCCCTGGTCGGCGAAGGAGAAGTAGTCGCCCGCGCGGTACTCGGTGTGCTCCGGCGCGGCGTAGAAGCGGTTGAGCTGCAACGTGTGGGCGGCGACGAAGGCCACGCCGCGCGTGTAGTGCAGCGACTCGGCCTGGCTCTGGCCGAAGTCCGTCGAGCGGCCGCCCGACGTGGGCGCGAGCACGAAGACGCTGTCGGTCGTGCTGGCCAGGCGCAGGCTGTCGCCGCGCAGCCAGCTGGTGTCGGTGACGCGCAGGTCGCCCTCGATGCCGGTGCGGTTCACGCGCGCCGCGTCCTGGCCGGTGGCGCTGAGCTCCACGCGCGTGCCGGCGTTCAGCACGGTGGTGGCGCGCTCGACGGTCAGGCCCGGCGAGGTCTCGCTGGCGCCGTCGAGGTCGGCCAGCACGATGTCGCCGGCGGCGGTGTCGGCGTTCAGGCGGTTGGCCGCGATCTCCAGGCCCGTGATGCCGGTGGCGGCGCGCAGCGTCAGGCGGTCGGCGACCACGTCGGCTGCGTCGTCGCCGAAGCTTTCGCTGATGGCGCCGGCCAGCGACGTGAGGCTGACATGGCCGGCCGAGCTGTAGCCGGCCAGCGAGATGACGTTGCCCTGCGCGTCGCGCACCGTGGGCGCGTTGGCGAGGCTCGCGAGGTGGATGCCCGCCGAGACCTCGCGCACCGACAGGTTGCCCTGTGCCGTCACGCTGATGTCGGCGCCCGCGCGGTTGGACGCGATGACGAGGCGGGCCAGGTCCACCGCGCCGCCGGCCGTCAGCGTCACGCTGCCATCGGCGATGCTGGAATTGAGCACGGTCAGGCGCTGTGCGCCCTGGTCCAGCGTCACATCGCCGATGCCGCGCGTGGTGACCGACACGGTGCTGACCAGCAGGTTCAGGTCGACGCGGCCAGGGTCGCCGAGGTCGCCGCTGATGGCCGGGTCGATGCCGCGGTCCAGCCGCGAGCCAGCCAGCAGCGTCAGCTCCTCGGCGGTGATGCGCGAGGCGCTGGAGGCCTTCAGCAGCTTGCCCTGCGCGTCCAGCAGCACGTCGCCGCGCACACCGGTGCTGATGTCGCCGACCGTGATGCTGGCGCGCGTGGTGGCGCCGTCGCGCAGCAGGCTGCGCAGGTTGATGTCGTTACGGTCGGTGCTGCCCAGCGTCTCGACGCGGGTGGCGAGGATGTCGCCCACGGCCTTGATGCTGACGAAGCCGTCGGTGGCCGTGACATGGGTGAGCACCAGCGAGCGCGCGTTGGACAGCTCGATGTTGCCCTCGCCGGTCAGCAGCGCGCGCTCGACCGTGCCCACGTCGGTGGCCAGCACGATGCCGGCCTCGGCCGTCGCGCGCAGCACGTTGGCGGTCAGCACGCCGCTGATGGCGACGTTGGCGCCGCTGCCGGTGGAGGACTGCAGGATCTGGCCGGCCGCGGCCGACAGGTCGATGGCGGCGCTGGCCGTCAGGTGGCTGCCGTTGAGGCGCAGCGTGCCGGCGAACTCGCCGGTGGACATCGTCAGGTCGCCGGCGGTCGCGCTCAGGCGCGTGCCTTCGCTGACGCTGATGCTGCCGCTGCCGATGCCGTAGGTGACCTGGCCGCCGCCGTCGCGTTCCAGGTGGCCCGCACTGATGCCGATGCTGCCGGCCGTGATGCCGCTGCCGCGCACGCCGCCGGCCTCGGCGCTGCCGCCGCTGAAGCTGATGTCGCCCAGCGCCTCGACGCTGACATGGCCCAGCGTCGCGCCAGCGGCGGCCTGGATGCGACCGGCCATCAGCAGGTCGCCGTCGGTCGTCAGCTGCATGCTGGCCGGCGCGCTGCCGGCGGTGCCGGACAGCACGGCCGAGTTGTCCAGGCGCAGCGTGACGCCGGCATGCAGGCGCAGGTCGTTCGCGTCCAGCTCGACCGCCAGCGGCCGGCCGCCCTGCTCGCGGCCATGCAGCGCCAGTTCGCCACCGGCGTTCACCGTCATGGTGGTGGCCGCCGTCAGGTGGCCGGACAGGCGCACCGCGTTGCCGGCATCCACCAGCACCGAGCCGCCGCTGATGGACACGCTGGAACCGGCCAGCGCGGCCGACAGCGTCTGCGTGACGACCTCGGTGCGCAGTTGCGTCTCGGTCTGGATGACGGGCACGTCCTTCCAGACGGTGACCAGCTTGTTGACGACGGTGGGCACCATCGTCGTCGTCGTCTGGTAGACCGGGCGGTAGCCCAGCTCATCCTGCGCCTGCGTGGTCAGCGTGTACTGCAGCTGCACGCGCTTGTCGCGGATCTCGCTGTTGTTGCTGGTCCAGTTGTAGAGGTAGTTGTAGTAGTTCTCGTAGACCTTGCCCCAGGCCTTGTAGGACGTGACGTTGTCGTTGCCGATGGGGTTGTCGCCGATCCAGCCGTCGTCGGCGGTGTAGCTGTCGGGCCCGCCACCGAAGCCGACGTGCTTGTACAGATCCACCCGGTAGGCCGAGCCGATGCTGATCGCGCTGGCGTAGTCGTGCCAGCCGTAGTTGAAGATCGGGATGTCGGTGAACGGGGTGTTGCGGATGTCGCCGTTCGAGGCGCCGCCGTTGTAGGTCGAGAAGACGCTGCCGAAGCTGCCGATGCCGTGCACCCACAGCTTGAAGTCGAAGTAGGCGTCCATCGAGCCGCCTGCCAGCACCGTGTAGGCGTAGTAGGCGTTCGCCAGACTGATGGCCGAGGTGTTGCCGTTGAGCGCCGTCTGCCAGTTGGCGCTGGCCGTCACATTGGCCGTCGCGCGCGTCCAGCCCGTCAGGCTGTCGGTGAAGTCGACCGGTGCCGCCGGGTTGACCGCCCAGGTGGGCTTGCGCACCAGCGTCGCGTCGGCCTGGCCGCTGGCACCGCCGAAGCCGGCGTTGACGAGGTCGTAGATGCGCTCGCCGGCGTAGTTGCCGGTGAAGTGGCTGGCCGTCCAGCGGCCCGCGCCGTCGGTGTCGCCGATGTTGCGCTCGCCGCTGTTTTGGAAGACCGACGCGGTCTGCGTGTACAGCACCTGGGCGCGCTCGCGGGTGTAGCCGACGAGCTCGCCGCCGCCCGCGGCCGTGACGCTCCAGCTGGCCGTGCCGTTGCTGCCGTCCGCAGCGTTGTCGCCCTGCAGGTAGCGCGTGCCGGCCCCGACGGAGGCCAGCGCCAGGATGTCTTCCTGCGCCCCGACGGGCATGTAGACATACTTGTCGCGCCAGCCGGCCACATCAACGAAGTAGATGCGGCGCTCGGTGCTGGCGCCCTTGTCCCAGTCCGGCGTGACGGCCTGCGGCGCCAGCGTCTGGCCGTTGAGGGTCTTGTGCAGGCGTGCGTTGTCGTAGCCGAAGTCGTACAGCGGCTTGAAGCCGGTCGCGTTCAGCACCGCCCAGCGTTCCTCGTCGGTCAGCTCGGCAAAGGTCTTGTAGTTGTTGCCACCAAAGGCGGTCGGCTCGTTCGTGACGCTGGCCGGGCCCTGCTCGTTGCCCGCGTTCGCCCAGTTGACCTTCGGCGCACCGTTGGTGGCGACGCCTGCCGGCGGCGCCTGGTTGAAGTAGTCACGGCCTTCGACGAGGTACTCGGCGAACTGGTTGGTCGTCGGGTTGTAGTAGCCCACCTGCGACAGCGTGACGTTCATCGTCGTGTACGAGCGGCCCACCGGCACGAGCTCGGTGCCGACCTGCTGCGTCAGCAGCGTGGACACCAGTTGCACCTCGGGCACGCTGATCTGGCCGGCCTCTTCCTTGCGGTAGCTGACGATCTTGTCCACCGTGTCGGCCACGGTGCGCACGATCTGCACGGTCAGGTCGAGGTTGGCGTTCAGCGCAGCGTCGGCGTCCAGCGTCACGTCGCCGCCGGCCATCAGCTTGACCTGGCCACCGGCCGTCAGCACGCCCTGGCCGCGCACGAGGATGTCGCCGCCCTGCACGTCGGCCCGGGTGATGCTGCCTTCCAGCGCGCTGCGGCCACGCGCCAGATCCACGCCGGCATGCACCTCGATGTTGCCGGTGGAGATGACGCTGCCGCCCACCACCACGCTGCGCTCGGCCGATACCAGCACGCGGCCATTGGCCTGCGTGGCCTGCACGAAGCCATCCAGCGTGACGCTGGGCGCCGCGAAATGCACCAGGCGGCCGGCCTGCACGATGGCGGGGTTCACGACGGTCGGCGCCGTCTGGCCCTGCGCGATCGTGATGGCGTTGCGCGCCTCCAGGTAGACGCTGGACGTGGCGCCCAGCGCGAAGATGTGGCTGCCGGCCTGCGCGGAGAGGTCGCGGCCGGTCATCACGACGTCGCTGCGCACGTTGATGTCGCGCCGCAGGATCACGTCGCCCGCGACGGACTGGATGTCCACCAGCGCGGTGCTGCCCTGGCCGCCCAGGTCGTACTGGCCCACCACGCCTTCGATGACGATGGCGTCGATCGCCGCCAGCACGATGCTGCCGCCCAGGTCGGTGCCCAACGCGCCCGTGATGCCGCTGCTCTGCACGTCCACGCGGATGGCAACGCGGCTGTCGTCGGTGCCGCCGATCAGCTCGACGCGGTCGGCCGCGTGCACCAGGCCCTTCACGTCGATCCGCGAGCGCGACTGAACCTGCACGTCGGCGCCGGCATCGGCGGCGCGTACGGCGCCGTCCAGCACGATGTCGCCGTCGCTCTGGATGCGGATCAGGCCGGGCGCGGCCACGGCCGGCGCGTCGCCCTGCGAGGCGTCCACCCGCACCAGGCTGGTGGCGCTGCTGGTGAAGCCACGGCCGGTCGCATCGCTGCCGGTCTGCACCAGCAGCACACCGGTGGACGTCAGCTCGCCGCCGAGCGTGATGCCCTGCAGCGCCGTGACGGACAGCGTCGCGCCACCGCCCTCGTACACCCAGCCGGCACCGGCGCCGCCGGTGTAGTCGCCGCCGGCGCGCAGCGCACCCAGCAGGTTCAGCGTCGGCGCCAGCACCTGCAGGCGGCTGCTGATGCCGCTGGTGTAGGCCTGCGCATCGGCCGCCAGCGTCAGGCTGCCGCCGGCGCTGAGCTGCAGCAGGCTGTCGGCTTCCAGCACCAGGCCGCCCGTGCGGCCGGCCAGGCTGCCGAGTTCCAGGTTGCGGGTGGCGCCGAGGATGAGGCGCTGGTCGGCCGCCTGCGCGGAGATGCGGGTGTCCCAGGCCTGCAGGTCGCGGCCGGCGATGGCGCGCATGGAGCCGGCCACGTCGAACTGGCCATGCAGGCGCACGTCGCGCTGGGCAAGCACGCTGATCTCGTCGTCGTAGGCAGCCGCCGTCGCGCCGGTGCTGCGCACGACGCCCAGCACGTCCACATCCACGCCGGCCAGCGTGATGAGGCCGGCCGTCTCCAGCAGGCCGCCGGTGTTGGCGCCGGCCATCTCTCCGATGGTCAGCGTGCCCTTGGTGGAGCGCACCTCCAGCTGGGCCAGGCCCGGGCTGGTGGTGCCGATGGTGCTGCCGATCAGCACGTCGTTGACGCCGGAGATCAGGATGCGGCTGCCCACGTCCTGCGTGTTGAGCACGCTGCTGCTGAAGGTGTGCAAGCTGAGCTCGCCGGCGCGCTCCACGGTGCCGGCCTTGATGACGATGTCGCGCTGGGCCGTGAAGCTACCGCGTAGCTCCAGCGTGTCCTGCGCGGTGATCGTGATGTCGGCGCCGGGGCCACGGGCGATGAACTCGCCATGCAGCACGGCCGCGCCGGTGGGCGCGAAGCGCATGCTGCCCGACAGCGTCTCGACGCGCGCCGTCGGCGCGAACGTAACCATCGCGCTGCCGCCGGCCGTCGTGCCGGCGTTCAGCTCGATGCCGCTGTGCGCGCGCAGCGAGCCGGCCACGAGGATCTCGCCGGTGGCCGCGTTCTCGCGCCCGATCTTGATGACCGAGCCGGTCGCGGCGGCGTCCACCGCATAGGGCCGGCTGGAGGTGCTGCTCGCCAGCGTGAAGCCCAGGCGGTCGGAGCCGCTGCCCGCAACGACCGTGAAGGGCTGCGCGGTCGAACTCGTCAGCACCAGGCGGCCGTCATCCAAGCCCACCTGCAGCTGCGCCGCCGTGATGCCCAGCTGCGCGCCCAGCGCCGGCGTGCCGGTGGGCGAGCGCGTGACCGTCAACGCCGCGCCGGCCAGCGCGGACTGCAGGTCGTCGCGCAGGTCGGCGATGCCGCGGTTGTCGGCCGTGTCCGCCGCGCGCACGGTGACCGTGCCGCTGACGGTGTAGGCGCCGGCATCGAAGGTGATCGTGAAAGACGCGTCGCCGCCCAGGCGGCCGCTGGCCAGCTCGGCAAAGCCGTCGGCCTGCAGTTCCTGCGTCCAGGCCGGCGCCAGCACGCCCAGCTTGCCGGCGGCAGACAGCGAGATGGTGCTGTCCTCCTGCCAGGTGCGCAGCTGCGCATTGCCGCCCACCAGCAGGCCGTAACCGTTGAAGGGATCGTTCGGGTCGCCCGCTGCCGGCACGCCGCCGCGCACGTCCAGCGTGCGGCCGGCCTGCAGGTCGCGGGTCAGGCGCACGGCGCCGCCGGCCTCGACGGTGATGACGGAGTTACCGCCGAAGGTGGTCACGCGCGAACCAAGGTCGAAGCCGTCGCGGTCGCGCACGTCCTCGATGTCGCCGCCGGCGACGAGCTGGCCGTCCAGGTGGGCGGCGCCAACGGCGCGCAGGTCAATACGGCCGGCTTCGTCATGCACCACGACGCGGGCACCGCCCGGCAGACGCAGGCTCAAACCGTCGCTGGAGGCACCGCCGCTCAGGAACACCGACTGGCCGGCGCGGATGGTCGCGCCCACCTCGACCAGCTGGCCAGACAGCGCGCCGCGCGCCATGCCGCCCAGCCACAGTTGGCCGCCGGCCGTGATGCTGACGCGCGAGGCCTCGTCGTACCAGGCGTAGCTCGTCACACCGGCCGTCGTCGTGGCCTCGGCGCCGGCCAGGATGCTGCCGGCGATGCTGACGCCGCCGGCCGTGTTGATGCTGACCTGCGCGCCGCTACCGTTGCTGGTCAGGCCCGGCACGTCGATGCCGCCGGCCGAACTGATGACCAGGCCCAAGCCGGCGTCGTCGGCGCCCGGCGCGCCGGTGGTCGTCAGCGTGACCGAGCGGCCGGCCGTCAGCACGGTGTCGAGGTCGATGCGCTCGCCGGCCGTGACGGTGATGCGGGAGTCTGGGCCCAGCCACTGCTTGACGCCGCTGCTCAGGTCGGCGCCGGCGACCAGCGCGCCGTGCAGCTCCACATCGCGCGCACCGTTGATGGTGATGCTGGCGCCGGCCGCGATGGCGTTCAGCGTCGAGCTCCCGTGCACGTAGACGCTGGTGCCCGCCCCGGGCTTGCCGGCCTCAGGCGCGCCCAGGCCGGTCAAGCTGATGTTGCCGTGGATCTCGGCCTGGCCCTGCCAGTAGACCCAGCGGTCGGAGGTCAGCGACAGGTCCGAGCCGTTGCCCAGGAGGTTGATGTTGCCCTGGATGATGATGTCATCGCGGGTGTTGACGTTCAGATCGGCATTGGCCTGCAGCGTCGTGATGGTGCCGGTCAGCAGGAAGCCCGCGCCACGCTGGCCGAACAGCGGGTGCGGGTCCAGCAGGCGCAGCTCCTCGGCCACGCCGTCGCCGTTGTCGTCGTAGGCATAAGCGATGTAGCGATGGCCGGCGCCGTCGTCCAGCACCCAGCGCGTCGGGCGGCCCACGCCAGCCGAGGCGTTGCTGTAGTCCTGGCCCTGCACGAAGCCGGTGCGCAGCTTCAGGCCGTCGGCCGCGTCGGACTTGTAGAAGACGAGGTTATCGGCGCTGTACTGCTCGAAGCCTGTCTGCGAAAGCACGCGGGCCAGCTGCTCGGCCGTCAGGTCGGCGATGGCGGTGCCGGGCGCCGGCACATCGGTGGCGGACCAGCTGACGGCATTGACGTCGAAGCTCAGGCTGGTGCGGTACTCGGGCGCGCCGCTGATCTTGGCGAACACCTCGCCATTCCAGCGGCTGTAGCCCGCGGCGGCCAGCACGCGGTCTTGCTGCGCCGTCGTCATGTCGGCAAACGCGACGCCGGCCTGCACCGGCGCCACCGCGCCCCAGGCGACATTGGCGAGCTGGTAGTGCGTGCCCTCGGCCAGCGTGCCCAGCACCTGCTGGTCGGGGTTGGCGCCGCGGTTGACGTAGACCTCGCGCTGCACCTCGGCGTAGCCCAGGCTGGTCAGCACGACGGCGCGCTGCGCCAGGCTCAGCTCACCGAAGGCGGTGCCGGCGGCCGGCTTGAGCGTGCCGCCCCAGTCGATCTGCGTGTAGTCCACATCGGCGCCGCCGGCCGTGAAGCCGTCCACCCAGCGCAGGCTCTCGGCCGCATCGGCCTTGAAGAAGCTTTGCGCCTCGGCGCGCTCGAAGCCCAGGCTGTGCGCCACGACGCGCTGCTGCGCCGCCGTCAGCGCCGCGAACGGCGTGCCGGCAGCCGGCGCACCGACGCTGCCCCAGTCAATCTGTTCGTTGCGGTAGTCGGTGACGACGCCTTCGCTGAAGCTCGTGACCAGGCGCTTGTCGGGCGCGGCGTTGTAGTTGAAGAACTGCACCGGCTTGCCGGCCGCGTCGCCCGCCTGCAGCCAGGCGGTGACGGTGGCCTGCTGCGCGGCGGTCAGGTCCTGGAAGCGGGCGTCCTCGGCGGGGCGCAGCAGCGCGTCGACCACCGTTCGCTGGTCTAGCGTCAGCTGGGCATACGGCGTGCCCTGGGCCGGCGCAAAGCTGATGACGCTGTCCACCACGGCCTGCTGCGCGCTGCTCAGCAGCTCGTACGGCGTGGCGATTTCCGGCTTGCCGGCGGCGCCCCACAGCGCGGCGTCGACCAGCAGCGCGTAGTTGCCGGTGTAGGCCTCGATCCAGACCTCGCGCGGGATGGCCGCGTAGTCCAGCGGCTGGCTGCTCCAGCGGTCGGCCGGGATGCCGTAGTAGTCGACGCGGTAGCCCAGGTGGTCGGCCACGGCCATGCGCTGCGCAGCGCTGAGCTGGGCGAAGCCCGGGTCGCCGCTGGGCGCGGCCACACCGGCCGCCGCCCAGTTGACGGTGGCGTTGTCGTAGTCGGCTGACACGCCCTCGGCGAAGCCGGTGCGCAGCCCGGCCGTGGCGCTGTAGTAGGCCGGTTGCGCCAGCATCGTGTAGCCGAGGTGGGCTGCCACGGCCGCCTGCTGCGCGGGCGTGAGCGCCGCGAACGCGGTGTTGGCGGCCGGCGCGCCGGCGGCGCCCCAGTTGACGGCGGCCGGGTCGTAGCCGACGGCGTGTCCCACCACCAGCTGCTCGCGCAAGGTGTTGGTGTCGGCGCGGTAGTAGGCGCCGTTCTCCAGTACCTGGTAGCCCAGGCTGGCGGCAACGGCGGCCTGCGCCTCGCGGCTGAGTTCGCCGAAGGGCGTGTAGTCGCCCACCGCCACCGGCGTGGCCGCGCCGAGGGCGAGATCGTTGCCGGTCAGCAGCGCGCGCAGATCGGCGTTCAGCGTGCCGGCGGCCAGCCCTTGCAGGATGGCGTTGACTGCCGCCGTGTCGGCCGTGCGGGCCAGCACGACACCGGGCAGGCGGTCGAAGTAGTCGGCCAGCGTGCTGGTGACCTCGCCGACGTTGAACACGGCACTCGCGGCCGTGGTGATGGCGCCGCCCAGCAGCAGCTCGCCCGGCGAGTTGATCTCGACGCGCGTGCCGGTGCCAGTCAGCAGCGGCGTGCGGCCATCGGCCGCATAGCTAGCACCACCCAGCACGGCGCTGCCGCTGAGCAGGTGCACCTTCTGGCCGCCATTCAGGCTGACCAACGAGCCGCCCTGCGACGCGACGACGCTGCCACCCTCCACCAGCGCCAGCCGCGCGCCGGCCTCGATGCGCAGAGTGGAATTAGCGGCCTTGGCTTCCACATAGCTGCCCAGCACGATGGCGCCGCTGCCGCGCAGCGTCAGCGCGCCGCCGGCCTGGGCCACGCTGATCTCGGCGCCCTGACTGCCGGAGATGCTGGTGGGGCCGTCGCCGTGGCTGACAAAGGCGCCGACGCCGGTGCTGGACAGCACGCTCAGGCTCAGGCTGGCCTGCGCGCGCAGCCAGCCGGACAGCACGGCCTGCTCGGCCACGTTGAGCGTGATCGTCTGCGCCGCGATGCCCGAGCGCGGCGCGCCCTCGGGGTCGTTGACGTTCTGGCGGCGCACCTCCAGCAGGCGCGCGTCGACGGTCATCGCCTCGCTGGACTGCACATCGCCCTGCACGATGACCCAGTCGGCCTGCAACTGCGCGACATCCTCCAGGCGCGCTGAGAAGGTCTTGTCGTAGACGCTGCCGTTGCTCAGGTCGCCCACGCGCATCATGACGCCGACCGCGCGGTGGCCGATGTCGATCAGCGCGTAGCCGTTGGCCAGCGCGGAAAAGTCGCGCTCGCTGAGTTCCATCGCGCCGGTCAGGCCGTAGGAGCGGTCGTTGCCATACTCGCTCTGGCCGGCGCTGCCGAGGCGGTAGTGCTGGTCGGCCGCGTGCGTGCGCACCGTCAGGCGGCCGCTGCCGATGACGCTGTCGTTGCCGGCGCGCAGGTCGATGTCGTCGGCGATAAGGCGCAACTCGCGGCCAGCGCCACCAGCCAGGATGCGGCCGCTGACATGGTCCAGCAGCGCCTCGCGGCCGGCCAGGTCGACGTCGATGCCGCCGGCCAGTGACACCAGGCCGCCTGCAGCGCGGCCATCGGCCACCAGCTGAAGGCCGTCGGCCTCGCGGACGACGATGTCTGCGGTGTCGGCGCCGGCCGTGCCGCGGTTCAGCACCGACAGCTGGGCCAGCTCGGTGTTCAGCACGCCGCGCACCCCGCTGGCGCCCACGCTGAACAGACCCTCGGGCGCAACCAGGCGCGCGTTGGTCACGTCCAGCACGCCGGCGGCCTCGATGACCAGGCCGGTGCGGCCCCAGCTGGCGCCGCCCGGGTTGGACAGCACGGTGGCCGTCGCGTTCTGGTCGGTCAGCTCGATACGTTCCAGGCTGTCGTTGAAGACGAGGTGGCGGCTGCCGGCCGAGGCGGCGATCAGCAGCTCATGGTCTCGCAGTTGCAGCGGCGCGTTGCTCGTGAACGGCGCGACGACGACGCGGTCAGTGCCGGCGCCGGCATTGAGCATCAGCTTGCCGCCGGCCACAGCGATGCGGATCAGGTCGTCGCCTGCGCCGCCGTCGACAATGTTCTCGCCGGCGCCGAGGGTGATCAGGTCGTTGCCGCCATTGCCCCAGATGCGGTTGTTGCCCGCGCCCATGTCGACGATGTCGGCACCGTCGCCGCCGACGAACTTGTCGTCGCCGTCGCCGCCCAGGAACTGCAGGCCGCTGGCCGGGCCGCCGGAGAACTCGTCCTTGCCGGCGCCGCCGCGCACCAGGCTGCCGGCCGCGCCGCCCATGATGACGAAGGCGTCGTTGCCCAGCCCGCCGTCGATGTCCAGCAGCGCCGTGACGCTGTGGCCAACGTAGAGGCTGTCATTGCCCTTGCCGCCGGTGTAGACGATGCGGCGCACGGCGCTGGCGGCGTAGCTGTCGGTCTCGCCCAGCGAGCGCACGGTGATGGTGCCGCCGTCCTGGTCGACGCTGAAGGCCTCGTTGGTGATGTCGTCGTACAGCGAGCCGCTTCCGTAGCGGCCGGAGGCGTCGCCGGCGTGCAAGTACAGCGTGCCGTCGGCGGCCAGGTGGCTGATGTCGGGCGGCGCGCCGAAGCTCCACTTGTAGCTGCCGCCGACCGAGATGCCCATCACGCGCACGCGCGCCGCCACGTAGGCTGCGGCCGGCGTGATGTCGATCTGCGCGTCGAAGCCAGCAATCGTGAAGTCGATGCTGCCGAAGATGCCGAGGTCGATCTCGAAGTCCAGCGAGCCATGCGCCTCGGCGAAGAAACGCGGCCGGCTGGACAGCAGCACGCTCATGCCGGCATTGAAGTGCAACGGGCCGAGGTGGATGTCGATCTCGGCGCTGCCGCGCACTTCCCACTGGCCGTCGCTGGAGATGAAGCCGCCGACGTTGACCTGCAGCGCATTGAAGAAGTTCAGCCTGCCGCTGTATTCGAGCTTGAAGACCTCGTTGACGATGCTGATGCGACCGCCGAAGTCGATGTCGAAGGCCAGCAGCTTCAGCGAGCCGGCGAGTGACAGGTCGAACATCGTGCTGCCGGCGATGGTGTGGCCGGACAGCGTCGTGTACGCGTTGCTGCTGGTGTTGATCTGCAGCGTCGCGTTGGCCTTCACGTTCAGCACCGAGATGCCGAACTCCAGTTGCGTCTGCACGCGCAGCGCGAAGAACGGCGTGTTGCCGGCGTCCACGCCAAAGGCGGCATCCAGCGCGAAGGCCATCTCGCCGAAGTCGCCCAGGTCCAGCGTGACGTTGCCGCTGGCCTGCAGGCCGCGCTGGTCGATCAGCAGGTCCATGCCGCCTTCCAGCGAGATGGGACCGACGTTGATGGACGCGGCACCGCTGAGCCGCAGCATCTGCGGCTGCAGCGTGACGATGACGGGCTGGCCCTGCGCGTTGTAGACGTTGCCGTTGGCATCGCGGCCGCGCACCTGCTGGCTCTGCGCCGTAGTGTTGATCTGCAGCAGGAAGCTGCCGGTGACGTCGAAGATGCCGCCGCCGTCGATGATCTTGGACTCGGCGCCGCTGCCGCCCACTTCGAGGCTGCCGTAGATACCGCCCGAGACGATGCCCAGCGTGCCGGTGACCTGCAGCGGCTCCAGCACCGGCAGGTCCAGCACGGCGGACACGGCCAGCTCCACGCCGCTGGTGGAGATGATGACGCTGAAGTCGCCGCGCAGGTCCAGCAGGCCGCTGAGCAGGTTCAGCGAGCCGTTGCCGGTCAGCGCCATGTAGGGGCCGGTCCAGTTGGGCTTGCCCGGCGGCGTGGCGGCGATGGTGTAGACGGGGAAGTCGACCTTGTCGAGGAACTCGTCCGGCACCTCGTAGACGATCTCCTGGCCGAAGCTGTTCATCGTCAGCTCGAGCTCGGCATCCAGCCGCGCGACGGGGCCGAGGTCGAGGTTGCGGCTGAGGCTGAGCCGCATCGCGATGCCGTCGCGGATGACGAGCAGGCCTGTCGCGTGCGTCGTGAACAGTGGCGCGCTGGACGGGCCCACGCGGGCCTGCACATCGACGAACACCGAAATTCCCTGCGACGCGCTGGCGCGCACGTCGAACACGCCGGTCATGTTGACCAGGCCAAACACGTCGATCTCGGCCTCGCCAAACAGGCGCAGGAACTGCTCGTTGTAGAGCAGCACAATGGGCTCGTCGGGGTTGCCGGTCTCGATCGCATAGCCTGGCGACACCAGGCCGGCGCTGTTCTTCCAACTGGCGCGCGAGAAGTCGATGACGGTGAAATTGCCCGTCAGGCTGACGCCGCCGCCCAGCGTGACGGCGCCCGAGGCGCTGTCCTGCGTGAACTGTGATGTGCCGATCTGGATGCGCACGCCGGTGTTGAGCTCCAGCGCCAGGTTGTCGGCGCGGAAGGTCACGTCGGGCACGCCCACCAGCCCGATGCTGGTGACCTGCGCGTTGGCCGCCAGGTACACGCCCACCGACGCGCCCTGCGCCGTGATGACCAGCTCCTTGGCGACGATGAGGCCGACATCCAGGTCTTCGATGGCGAAGCCCACGGCCGAGGTGTCGGGGCTGTCGGCCTCGTTGATGCGGCCGTCGCCGTTGCTGTCGCGCCAGTAGCCGCCGACGCCGATGAAGCCGTAGCCGTCGTTGATGCCGATGGCCAGCGTGGTGACGGTGGTTTCCTCGCCGTTGTCCAGCGTCACGCGCTCGGAGCCGCGCTTGGTGAAGGCCATCGACGCCGAGATCTGCACAAAACCGGCCAGGTTGATGGCGGCGTAGCCGACCTTGGCCTGCACCAGGTCGCCGGTGAAGTCGAGGAAGACGCTGTTGCCACCGCCGGCCGGCAGCGCGAAGCCGGCCCGGTCGATGACGCCGTTGCGGTTGCGATCCTCGCCGGTGTCGAGCTGGCCGTTGCCGTTGGCGTCCTCGGTGTAGTCCTTGAACGACGGGCTGAGCTGGTAGTTGATGGCCGGCGGGCCGAACAGCTGGATGGCCGCCTGCACCGGCGCGGGCAGCGCCGGCACGTAGAAGGTGTTGATGTTGACTTCGACGTCCTCGGCCCGCACGTCCAGCAGGTTGCGGTCGATGCCCACGAGGCCGGCCTGGCCTACCGAGGCCTTGGCCGACACGAAGCGCGGCGAGTACTGCTCCAGGCCGGGGATGAACTTGCCGATGGCCGGCGTCATGATGGCCAGGCCGAAGTCCACGTCGTCCAGCGCGATGCCGACCGCGCCGTCGTTGATGTTGTCGGGCAGGCCGTCGTTGTTGGCGTCGGGGCCGTAGCGGTAGGGGCCGCCGACACCGGCAAAGCCGGTCAGGTTGGCGCCGCCCAGCGTCATGGCCGAGACCTGCAGCGGCAGGCTGTCGCCATTGACGCCCAGGCTTTCGAGCAGCGGGCGCAGGCCGCCCATGTCGACGGCGACGTTGAACACGTCGCCCTGGCGGAAGGCCAGCGAGCCGCGCAGGAACAGGAAGTCCGCGACGGCGATCTCGGCCAGGCCGATGTCCAGGCCGATGAGGTCGTTGCCGCGCAGCGTCAGCCGCACCGGCGTACCACCGGTCTTGATCTCGTAGCCGACGCGTGTGACGCCGCCGGTATCGACGGTGCGGATGCTGGAATAGTCCGCCGTCGAGCGCATGACGCCGCCGAACAGCTTGCCGCCGTTCTGCACCTCCAGCGTCACGTTGCTGGCGCGAATGGTCAGGATGTCTCCGAAGCCGTAGGTGCCGATCTGGTCGGCGTGCAGCTGCAGCGACAGGAAATTCTGCGCGTTGAAGAAGCTCGGCAGGTCGGCCTTGAAGTAACCCAGGCCCAGGTCGACGTCCTGCAGGCCGAAGCCGATCAGGCCGTCCTGCTCGGACAGCGGGCGCGCGAAGTCCGGATCGCCCACACCGATGAAGACGTTGACGTCCGACGCGCCGAAGCTCAAGCCCTTGAAAGTGACGTTGGACAGGCGCGAGTAGTCGGCCGACAAGCCGCCCAGCGCGCGCAGCCCGTCAAGAATCATCGAGGCCTGGCCAGCCGGGAGCAGGTTCTCGATCAGCGACAGCTCGGCCGGCAGGCCGGTGTACATGTCGGCGGTGAAGGTCTCACCGAGGTTGAGCTTGAAGTCGCCGTGGATGTGGACGAAGTTGCCGATGTTCAGGCTCAGGTCCGGCAGCTCGACGGAGCCGAACAGCGTCAGGCCCAGGCTGGGATCAAAGCCGATGGACAGTTCCAGGTTCTTCAGGAAGCCCAGAGCGCCGTCGAGGAAGTCGAAGCCCGGCAGCTTGTCCGGCAGGAAGCTGGTGAGCTTCTTCAGGCTGATGGTCGGAATCAGCAGGCCGGTGGACGGCAGCTCGAAATCGAAGTCGAAGCTGGTGCTGATCGAGAACAGGTCGAACAGGCCCAGCGTCGCGGACATCGCGATGCTCAGCGAGTTGCTGTCGTAGTCGATCAGGAAGGCCTGCGGGTCGCTGCCGATGGGGATGGCCAGGCCGCCGCCGGCCATCTTGCTGAAGTCCACGTAGGCGCTGGGCACCGGGTACCTGCCCAGGAAGGCACCGTTGAAGCCCAGCCGCACATCGGTGGCCTGCAACGTCAGGAAGGGGTCGGTGCCCACCAGGCCTGCCAGGCCGGCCGTGGCGCTGAGCGCATAGAACTTGCCCGGCAGCGTGATGCCAGCGCCGGGCGTGGGCGTCAGCATCGCGAGCGCGAAGTCCAGGCTGTCGATGGCGAAGCCGATGGCGTCGTCGTTGGGCGTGTCGCCGGCGTCGATGACGCCGTCGCCGTTGGTATCGCGGCGGTAGGGGCCGTTGATGCCGGCGAAGGCGTTGACGTTCTTGCCGGCGACCACCAGCACCTCGGCCGGCACATCCAGGTTCAGGCCGACGGCGTTGAAGTTGACGCTGTCGACCGTCTGCTTCTGGAAGGTGAAGCCACCGGACAGGCTGACGATGCCGGCCACGCTGGCGCGCGCCTGGCCCACCGTGGCGCTGACGACGCGGTTGCTGGCATCCAGCGTGATGGGCGTGCCGCCGGTGGCAATGGCGTGGCCACCACCGGCCGCAAAGTCGATGATGTACAGCGGGTTGCTGCTGGTGTTGATGTCGACCAGCGCGTCGTTCAGCGAGAACTCGATGAACTGGTCGAAGCCGACGAAGGCTATCTGCGCGGCCGAGGCCTTCAGCGCCGTGAACTTGGTGCCGGCGACGACGTTGGCCGCCGGGTTCAGCACATCGGGCAGCGCCTTGTACAGGCCCAGCGCGAAGTCGAAGTCGTCGACGACCAGGCCGATGGCGTCGGGGTTGCTGCCGTTGCCGCCCACGCCGATGAAGGCGTTCACGTCGTTGGCGCCGATCTCGATGGCGCGCATCTTCACGTCGGGGATGCTGGCACCCAGCGGGCCCTTGACGGTCAGGCGCGTGTCGTCGGCCTTGCGGAAGGCGACATCGCCCTCGATGTGGACAAACTGGCTGATGGTCAGCCGCGCGTCGCTGAGGCTGGCGGCGATGACGTGGCCGGACATGTCCAGCACGACCGGATCGCCACCGGTGGGCACGTTGAAGCCCATGCTGCCGCCGGCCGTGAAGTCGATGGGCCGGGCGACGCCGCTGGCCGTGTTGACCTCGATGTCGATGGCCTGGGCGGACAGCTCGAAATCGCTGGGGTTGAAGCCGTAGACGCCGACGGCATCGGCATGCGCCTTCAGCGCCGTGTACTTGATGCCACCGGCGTCCCTGGCCATCAGCAGGCCCAGGTCCACGCCCTCGACGCCCAGGCCGTACAGCGCGCCGGCCTGGTCCTGGAAGCGGCGCGTGCGGTCCAGGCCGCCGTCGGCATAGCCGACGAAGATGTCGACATTGCTCGCGCCGACCGTGAAGCCGCGCAGCGGGTTGACAGGCGTGCCGACCGGCAGACCCAGCGTGTTGCGCAGGCCGGTGAAGCTGGCCTTCTGGAACGCAAAGCTGCCCTGGATGAGGACGAAGTCGGAGATCGCCAGCGTGGCCTGCGCGACCGACAGCATCAGCCGCTCGCCGGCGAAGTCCAGCGTGACCGGGTCGGCGCCGGTGGGCAGGTCCAGCGCGCGGCTGCCAGCGAAGTTCAGCGGCGTGACGAGGCCGCCGACGCCTGGCGTCGCGGTGTTGAACTCGATGTGGACATCGCTGGCAGCGAGCGTGAAGTCATTCGCGTCCACGCCATAGACGGACACGTTGCTGGCATCGGCCCGCAGTGCCTGGTAGGCCTTGCCGGCCTGATCCTTCACGCTGAGGTAGCCGAAGCTCAGGCTCTGCACGCCGAAGCCGTACAGGTTGCCGGCCTGCTCGGCGAAGGGCTTGCTCGCGTCGATGCCGCCGTCCGCGTAGCCGACGAAGGCGTCGATGCCGCTGCCGGCGATGCTGAAGCCCTTGGCGCCCAGCACAGGCACGAGGCCGCTGCCGGCGCGCAGCGTGTTGCCGAAGTCCGCCTTCTGGAAGCCTATGGCGCCGCGGAAGTAGATGAAGTCCGAGACCTTGAGCACCGCCTCGCGGGCGAACACGCCAATGCGGTCACCGCCACGGAAGTCCAGCGCGATGGCGCCGGTGGACCCTAGCGCCAGGCCACCGGCACCGAAGCTGCGCACGAAGTCGATGCTGCGGCCCTGCGCGTCGGCGCGGTTGATCTCCAGCTGCAGGTCGCTGGCGCTGAGCTCGAAGTCGTTCGGGTCGAAGCCGAACACCGCCACATTGGCCAGGTTGGCCTTGGCGGCCGTGTAGGACTGGCCACCGGCCTTGGCGATGAGCAGGCCGAAGTCCGCGCTGCTGACACCGAAACCGTAGAGGTTGGCGGCCTGCTCGGCCGGGGTCTTGCTGGTGTCGAAGCCGCCGTCTGCATACCCGATGAAGACGCTGACGCCCTGCCCCGTGATGGCCAGCATGGACGTCGCCGTGACCGGCTGCGCCACGCCCGAGGCCGTGGCCAGCATGAGGGGCGCGGCGGGCGTGTACTTCTCGAAGCCGATGCGGCCCGACAGGTAGGCGAAGTCGAACAGCTGCAGCGTGATGTCGCCCTCGACGCGCACCAGCTCGCCGGCAGCACCGTCGATGTCGATGTCCACCGTCTGGCCCGGGCCGATGGGCACGGTCAGCGGAGCGGCGGAGAAGTCGATGACACGGTCATTGGCGCGGCTGGCCTGGTTCAGCTCGACGGTCAGGTTGCGGATGGTCGGCAGCAGGTCCGACAGGCCCACAAAGCCGGCAGCCGTCGCGTTGGCCTGCAACGCCGTCCACTTGCGGGCCGGCTCGGCCGACGAGCTGATCAGCGCCAGCGCGAGGTCGATGCCGGCGATCTGCAGGCCGGTCGCGTCTGCCGTGCCGCCGTTGACCCCGGCGAACACGGTGACGTTGTCCATGCCGAAGCTCAGCACGTCCACCGCCAGCGTCTGCGCCGGCAGCGCGCGCGTGGGCGCCAACGTCACGGTGGTGCTGCGCTTCTCGACGGCAAAGCCGCCGCTGACCTGCACGAAACCGAAGGCGTCCAGCGTCAGGTTGCCGGTGGCCGTCAGCAGGGGGCCGTTGGCGCCCGCCATGTCGAAGGTGATGCCGCTGGCAGGGCCAGTGGCGACGGTCATGGTCGTGGCGCCCGCCGCGTAGTCGACGATGGCCGGCTTGGCGCCGGCGGGCACGACCTGGCCGGCCCGGTTGATCTGCACATTCAGGTCGTTGGCCTGAATGGTCAGGCCGTCGGGCATGCCGACCAGCGCCACCTGCTGCGCGGTGGCCTGCAACGAGGTCCACTTGCGCGCCGCGCCGCCCACCTCGGTGACCAGCGCCACGCCGAAGTCGGCGCCGGTCATATCCAGGCCGGTCTGGTCGGCCGTGCCGCCGTTGACGCCGACGAAGGCGCGCACATTGCTGGCACCGATGGTCAGCAGCCGCGCGTTGACGGTGGCCGGCGCGGCGGTCTGCACGCCCTGCGCGTTGGTGGCCGCAGACAACGTGACGGCCTGGTCGCGCTGCTCGATGGCGAAGCCGCCGCTGACCTGGAAGAAGCCGAAGGCATCGAGCGTCAGGTTGCCGGCAGCCTTCAGCACCTTGCCTTCGCTGCCCGCCATGTCCAGCGTCAGCATGTTGCCGGGGCCGGTGGCCACGACGAGGTTTTGCGCCGCGTAGTCGACGACCTTGTCGCCCAGCTGCTTGGCCTGGTTGATGCGCAGCGACAGGTCGTTGCCGCTCAGCGTGAAGCCATCGATACCGACCAGGCCCACGCTGCCGGCGCTGGCCTGCAGGCTGGTCCAGCTGCGCGCCGGCGCGGCCTTGCTGCTCTGCAGGGCCAGCGCGAATTCGAGGTTGGTGAGCTGCAGGCCGGTGCCGCCGCTGGCGCCAGCGAAGCCGTTGATGCCCGCGCCGCCAACGGTCATCAGGCGGGTCTGCACGGTGGAGCCGTCAGCCAGCACGACGGACGAGTCCTTGCTCTCGATCGCAAAACCGCCGCTGACCTGCACGAAGCCGAAGGCGTCGAGCTGCAGGTCGCCGCTGGCTTTCAGCACCTTGCCTTCGCTGCCGGCAAGACTGAGCGTCAGCGTGTCGGCCGGGCCGGTGGCAACCGTCAGGCTCTGCGCCGCGTAGTCGGCCACGCTGTCGTTGAGCTGCTTGGCCTGGTTGATCTGGATGGCGAGGTTGTTGCCAGCCAGCGTGAGGCCATCGATGCCCACCAGCGCCACGCTGCCGACGCTGGCCTGCAGCGTCGTCCAGCCCCGCGCCGGGACGGCCTTGCTGCTCTGCAGCGCCAGCGCGAACTCGGCGCCCGTCAGCTCCAGGCCCAGCCGGTCGGCCGAGGCGCCGTTATTGCCCGCAAAGCCGTTGATGTTGCTGCCGCCCACCGTCAGCAGGCGCGTTTCCACGGTCGTGCCATCGGCCAGCACGACGGACGAATCCTTGCTCTCGATGGCGAAGTTGCCAGCCAACTGCACAAAGCCGAAGGCATCCAGCGTCAGCGTGCCGCTGGCCTTGAGCATGCGGCCGTCGGCACCGGCCATGTCCAGCGTCAGCGTGTTGCCGGGGCCGGTGGCGACGACGAGGTTCTGCGCTGCGTAGTCCGCAACGGCGTCGTTGAGCTGCTTGGCCTGATTGAGCTTGATCGACAGGTTGGTGCCCGCCAGTGTCAAGCCGTCGATTCCCACCAGCGCCACACTGCCGACAGAGGCCTGCAGGCTGGTCCAGCTGCGGGCCGGCGCGGCCTTGCTGCTTTGCAGCGCGAGCGCGAACTCGGCGTTGGTCAGCTCCAGGCCCAGGCGATCAGCCGAGTTGCCGTTGTTGCCGGCAAAGCCGTTGATGCCCGAGCCGCCGACGGTCAGCAGGCGGGTCTGCACGACCTCGCCGCCGGCCAGCGTGACGGAAGCGTCCTTGCTCTCGATGGCAAAGCCACCGCTGAGCTGCACAAAGCCGAAGGCATCCAGCGCCAGATTGCCACTGGCCTTGAGGATCTTGCCCTCGGAACCGGCCATGTCCAGCGTCAGCGTATTGCCGGGGCCGGTGGCAACGACGAGGTTCTGCGCGGCGTAATCCGCAACGGCGTCGTTGAGCTGCTTGGCTTGGTTGACCTGGATGCTGAGGTTGCTGCCCGCCAGCGTCAGGCCGTTGATGCCCACCAGCGCCACGCTGCCGACCGAGGCCTGCAGGCTGGTCCAGCTGCGCGTGGGCGCGGCGGTGGACGAATGCAGCGCCAGCGCGAATTCGGCGTTGGTCAGCTCCAGGCCCAGGCGGTCAGCCGAGTTGCCGTTGTTGCCGGCAAAGCCGTTGATGCCCGAGCCGCCGACGGTCAGCAATCGGGTCTGCACGACCTCGCCGCCGGCCAGCGTGACCGAGGCGTCTTTGCTCTCGATGGCGAAGCCGCCGCTGAGCTGTACGAAGCCGAAGGCGTCCAGCGCCAGCACGCCACTCGCCTTCAGCACGCGGCCGTCGCTGCCGGCGAAGTCCAGCGTCAGCGTGTTGCCCGGCGCCGTGGCGACGACGAGGTTCTGCGCGGCGTAGTCAGCCACCGCATCACCGGCCTGCTTGGCCTGGTTGAGCTTCAGCGCGAGCTGACTGCCCGACAGCGTCAGGCCGTTGATGCCGACCAGCGCGACGCTGTCGACGCTGGCCTGCAGGCTGGTCCAGCTGCGTGCCGCGTTGGCCTTGTCGCTCTGCAGCGCGAGGGCGAATTCCGCATTTGTCAGGGCCAGGCCCACGCGGTCGGCGGAGCCGCCGTTGTTGCCGGCAAAGCCGTTGATGCCGGCGCCGCCGACGGTGAGCAGGCGTGTGTTGACGGTGGAGCCGTCGGCCAGCGTCAGCGTCGAATCCTTGCTCTCCAGCGCGAAGCCGCCGCTGAGCTGCACAAAGCCGAAGGCATCCAGCGCCAGCACGCCGCTGGCCTTCAACACCTGGCCTTCGGCGCCGGACAGATCCAGCGTGCGCGTGCCGGACGGGCCGGTGGCGACGACGAGGTTCTGCGCGGCGTAGTCGACGACCTTGTCGCCCACCTGCTTGGCCTGGTTCAGCTGCAGCGACAGGTTGGTGCCGGACAGCGTCAGGCCGCTGATGCCCACCAGGCCCACGCTGGCGACGTTGGCCTGCAGCGTCGTCCAACTGCGCGTCGGCGTGGCGGTGGACGACTGCAGCGCCAGCGCGAAGTCGGCGCCGCTCAGCGCCAGGCCCAGGCGGTCGGAGGAGTTGCCGTTGTTGCCCGCGAAGCCGTTGATGCCCGAGCCACCGACGGTCAGCAGGCGGGTGGCGACGGTGCTGCCATCGGCCAGCACCACCGACGAATCCTTGCTCTCGATCGCGAAGCCACCAGACAGCTGCACGAAGCCGAAGGCGTCCAGCGCCAGGTTGCCGCTGGCCTTCAGCACGCGGCCGTCGCTGCCGGCGAAATCCAGCGTCAGCGTGTTGCCGGGCGCCGTGGCGACGATGAGGTTCTGCGCGGCGTAGTCGGCCACCGCATCGCCGGCCTGCTTGGCCTGGTTGAGCTTCAAGGCGAGCTGGCTGCCGGCCAGCGTGAGGCCGTTGATGCCCACCAGCGCGACACTGTCGACGCTGGCCTGCAGGCTGGTCCAGCTGCGCGCCGGGGCAGCCTTACTGGACTGCAGCGCCAGCGCGAACTCGGCGCCCGTCAGCGAAAGGCCCACGCGGTCGGCCGAGTTGCCGTTATTGCCGGCAAAGCCGCTGATGCCTGCGCCGCCCACCGTCAGCAGGCGCGTGGCGACGGTGCTGCCGTCCGCCAGCGTCAGCGTCGAATCCTTGCTCTCCAGCGTGAAGCCACCAGCCAGCTGCACGAAGCCGAAGGCGTCCAGGCTCAGCGTGCCGCTGGCGCGCAGCAGCTCGCCGTCGGCGCCCGACATCGCCAGCGTGCGCGAGGTGCCGCTGCCGGTCGCGACGACGAGGTTCTGGCCCGCGTAGTTGGCGACCGCATCGTTCAGCTGTCCGGCCTGGTTGATGGCCACGGCCAGGTTGCTACCCGTCAGCGTCAGGCCGCTGACGCCCACCAGCGCCACGCTGCCGACGCTGGCTTCCAGGCTGGTCCAGCTGCGCGCGGGCGTGGCCTGGCTGCTCTGCAGGGCCAGCGCGAAGTCGAGGTTGGTGAGCTCCAGGCCCAGGCGGTCGGCCGAGGCGCCGTTGTTGCCGGCAAAGCCGTTGATGCCGCTGCCGCCCACGGTCAGCAGGCGCGTGGCGACGGTGCTGCCGTCGGCCAGCAGCACCGTGCCGTCGCGGCGCTCAATGGCCAGGCTGCCGCTGGTGGAGAAGAAGTCGAACACGCCCAGCGACAGCGTGCCGCTGGCGCGCAGCAGCTCGCCGGCACTGCCGGCCATGTTGAGCGTGATGGGCGTGGCACCGGTGGCCACCGTCAGCGCGGTGGCGCCGTAGTCGACAACCGCGTCGCCAACGCCGCTGGCCTGGTTCAGCGAGACGGCCAGGTTGCTGCCGGTCAGCGTGACGCCGTCGACGCCGACCAGCCCCACCGAGCCGGCCGCGGCCTGCAGGCTGGTCCAGCTGCGCGCGGCGTTGTTGCGGTCAGACAACATCGCCAGCGCGAAGTCCAGGCCGGTCAGGTTCAGGCCCATCGCGCTGGCCTGGCCGGCGTTCATGCCGGCGAAGCCGCTGACGCCGGCCGCGCCGACGCTCAGCAGGCGGGTCTGCACCACCTCGCCACCGGCCAGCGTGACGGCCTGGTCGCTGCGCGTGACGGCCAGGCTGCCACTCAGGCGCACGAACTCGTAGAGGTCGAAGGTCAGCGTGCCAGCGGCCTGCATCAGGCGGCCGCGCGAGCCTTCCATGCTCAGCGTGATCGGCGTGGCGCCGGTGGCCACGCTCAGCGCCGTGCGGCCGGTGCCGTAATCGACGACAGCATCGGCCGCGCTGCGGGCCGTGTTGATGTGCACCGACAGGTTGCTGCCGCTCAGCGTGACGCCGGGCAGGCCGTTCAGGCTCACCGAGGTGGCGCTGGCCTGCAGGCTGGTCCAGCCGCGCGTGGCGTCGTTGCGCACGCTCATCAGCGCCAGCGCGAAGTCCACGCCGGCCAGCGCCAGGCCCGGGCCACCGGGGATGCCGGCGTTGGCCGTCAGGCCGCTGGCGCCCAGCAGCAGGCGGTCCACCGTAACGCCGGCGGTGGCTTCGTCGACGCCGGCGGTCGCGGTGTTGTCGGCCGCCAGCAGCACGGTGGCCGTGCTGCGCTCCAGCGCGAAGTTGCCGCTGACGTTGAAGAACTCGCCGATGGTCAGGTTGGCGCCGCTGAGGCTGACCTGCTGCAGGCCAGCCGCAAAGCCGCTGCCAAAGCTGTAGCTGGCATTGCCCACGGCCAGTGCGCGGCCGCTGGCGTCGGCGCCGCTGGCGTTCCAGCGCACCGCGACCGAGCTGGCGCTGGCCGACACATCGCTGCCCAGCTGCAGGAAGGGAGAGCCGCTGGATTCGACGAGGTCCACGCCGCTGCCGTCGGCCTTCATCGCCAGCGCCACCGTGGCGCCGGTGACACCGGCCTTGAAGCTGCCCGCCACCAGCTGCACGCCGGCATTGGCCGCGATGATGGCCATGCCGCCGGTGTTGGCATCGCGACCGAAAGCGTAGTCGCCGCTGAGGCTGAAGGTATCGGCAAGCGTGGCGCTCAAGCCGCGGATGTCGACGGCCGGCGTGCTGCTAGTCGGCATCGTGCCGAAGGTGTGGGTGATGCCGCCGGCGGCCAGCGAGCGGCCGGTCTGGTCGGTGCCGGTGAGGTTCAGGCGCAGCAGCGCCGACGTGGCCGACACGTTGGCGAAGCCGCCGCCGGACAGGTGGAAGCCACCGCTGACTTCCAGCGCCAGGCCACTGCCTGTCGTCATGACGGCGCCGAACGCGCCACCGGTGACGCCGGCCGAGAAGCTGCCGGTCGTCAGGCGCGCCTCGATGCTGTCGCCCAGCGCCACCAGCTCGCCGGCCGACACCGCCAGGCCGAAGGTCCCGCTCAGCGTGACCGGGCCGTAGCTGAACAGGCCCGAGCCGCTCATGGACGCGAAATTGCCCAGCGCGCCGTCGCCGTCGAACGTGAAGGTGGTGCCGTCCACCAGCAGGCTCTGCGCCTGCGCGGACAGGTTGATGCCGGACACGTTGGTCTGGCCGTTCAGCTGGCCCAGGCCGCGGCTGATTTCCAGCTGCAGATTGCTGGCCGCCAGCGTCAGGTCGCTGACGCCCTGCAGCCCGATGCTGCCGGCCGAGCCCTCGGCCAGCAGCCAGCCGGCGGCGTTGGCGCCCTGGCCGTCGAGGATGACGATGGCCGCGTCGATCTGGCCGAACGTGAGGCCGGGCTTGGTCGCGTCATTCGCGTCCAGGCCCAGGTAGCCGGCGCCGTTGGCCAGGCCGATCTTCCAGACGTCGTAGGTGTGCGGGCCGGTGCCGTCGTTGAAGGACAGGCCCTGCGTGTAGCTGGCCGCCAGCGAGCCCGACAGCTTGACGCCCTGACCCAGGTCCAGCGACGCGTTGCTGATCGTGTAGCCGATGTTGCGGGCGAAGTAGCTCGCGTTGAACCACTCGCCGGCCTGGTCGGCCAGCGCGTCGCCCTGCGCGCCGGCGGCGCTGTAGAGCAGGTTGACGACGAAGGCGCTGGGCTCATCCAGCCGGTGCGTGACCAGCTTCAGCTCCTTGGCCGCGGCGTCGTGCTGGATCTCGAAGAACAGGCCGTTGCCCAGGCTGACCAGGCCCTGGCCTTCGGCGAACTTGCCGGTCAGCGTCGTGCCGTAGGTCAGGAAGGTGAAGGTCTGGCCGTCGGTGGGCGTGGCGCCGTTGATGAGGCTGAGCTTGAGCGTGCCGTCCAGCGACACGGCGCCCGAGACGTTGAGGCGGTCGGACGCGCTGCCGTCGATCTCGACCTCGAAGATGTCGGCAGCCACCAGGGTGAGGTCGGCCGCGGTGCTGGTGGTGGCCGCGCCGCCACCGCCCGGGTTGACGACTGCCATCGCCTGCATGGTCGGGCCGCTGCTGACGCTGAAGTCCGCCGGGTCGTTGGCGGCGGCGTCCATCGCCATCGTGCCGGCCATGAAGCCGCTGGCGGTCTGCGCGTAGCCGGCATCGAAGGCGCGCGCATCAACCGCGAAGGTCTCGCTGCCTGTTGACGACGCCGACGTGTCGCCCGGCCACTGCTGCCAGCCGTCGGGCAGGCTGGCATGCGCCTCCTGGCCGGGGTGCAGGGCCAGCGCGTCGGCGGGGTCATAGGCGCCGTCCAGCGTCGTGGCGTAGGGGTCGGTCGGCTGCATGACGACCGCATGCGCGGCGCCCAGCACCGGGTCGGCGGACAGCAGCACGCGCGGCTCCAGCGCCTCCAGCTTGTAGGCGTCGCGCATGGCGCGCGCCAGGCGGGCAAGACCTGTCACCGACGCACCTCAGCCCAGGTGCCGGCCATGGCAAGGGCGTCAGAGGCGTGGAAGGGCACGGTCATAGGGGCGCAGCATAGCGGTGCCAGAGTGGCAGCTTGATGAGAGTTTTCAGCATTGAGCCTCACGACCGGATGCGCCGGCGGTCGCCGGACCCGAGGAGGCACAGAGGGACAGACGCCATCGCACGCCCGACTGCGACAGCGCGCCCGCCTAGGACTTTCCTGCCTCCAGGGGGCATGGCCTTCGCGGATACTGCCGGCCGCTTGCGCGTGCGCCCCACGGGAGCCCGCCGCAGCCACTGCACTGGAAAACCGCGCCTGAAGGATCTGTGATGTTTGAGAAAGTCGTCCCCGTCAACCGTGAGCGCCACGCCCGCACCCGCATCAAGGAGATCACGGGTTTCGGTTTCGCGAAGGACTTCCACATCGCCTACCTGACGATGCACGAGTTCGCCCGCGCCTCCGCGGTCTACCCCATCGTGTTCGTCGAGGACAAGGAGAAGGACGCCTTCCGCCCCGTCACGCTGCTGGGGCTGGATGCCGGCGAGAACCTGTTCATCGGCGAAGCCGGCAAGTGGGAGGCGAGCTACATCCCCGCCATCATCCGCCGCTACCCCTTTGCCCTGGCCGGCAACGGCACCGAGGGCCACTTCACCATCTGCCTGGACGAAGCCAGCGACCTGGTCAGCGTGGACGGCAAGGACGGCGAAGGCAGCCCGCTGTTTGATGACAAGGGCGAGCCCACGCAGGTCATCGAGAACGTCAAGCGCTACCTGTCCGAGCTGCAGCAGATGGACCAGGTCACGCTGGCGTTCTCCAAGATGCTGGCCGAGCTGAACATGTTCACGCCGCTGCAGATGCGCGTGCGCGAGGGCGACCGCGAGAAGAACATCGCCGGCTGCTGGGTCGTCAACGAAGAGCGCCTGAACAACCTGTCCAACGACAAGTTCCTGGAGCTGCGCAGCAAGCGCTTCCTGCCGGCCATCTACGCGCAGCTGATGTCGCTGGCGCAGATCGAGCGCCTGATGCAGCTGAAGGACAAGCGCCTGGCGCCGCAGAAGGGCGCCTGATGCGCCCGCGCACCGCGGCCTGGCGCCATGCCCTCGGCGCGGTGGCCGCGGCAGCGGCCTGCGCCGGGCCGGCGTGGGCGGGGCTGCCCGGCTCGCGCACGGCCGCCGGCACGGATGGCAGTGCCGCCGAGATCTCGCTGGACTTCGCGCCCGCGCCCATGGGCTACATCCCCTATGTGCCGGCCCCCAAGGCGCCGGCGCAGCGCCCTGCCCGCCTGGACGCCAAGACGCTGGCTCAGCTCGCGCTGGAGCAGAACGCCGAGGTGCTGTATGCGCGGCTGCAGTCGCGCGTGTCCGAGCAGGCGGCCGAGGCCGAGAGCGGGCTCTACCTGCCCGTGGCCTATGCCAACCTGCGCCGCGAGGGCCGCAACCGCCAGCGCACCGTCGAGGAACGCCTGACGGCCGCACTCGGCGGCATCACGCGCCTGAACGAGAGCGTGCTGGCTGGCGAGACTGGCGTGCGCGTCAAGGCGCCCAGCGGCGCCGAGGTGGCACTGGCCTGGCGGGCCAACCAGCGGCGCAACAACGTAATCGGCTCCGCCACCTTTGCCACCAGCGACGCCGAGGCGACCGGCGCGCTGGTGCTGTCTCTGCGCCAGCCGTTGCTGCGCGGCGCGGGGCGCGACGTCGTCGAGACCGACCTGCGCGTGGCCCGCCACGAGCGCGAGATCGGCACCTGGCAATTCCGCCAGCAGGTGCTGCGCATCGGCAGCGAGGCGCTATCCACCTACTGGCAGCTGTGGCGGGCCCGCGAGACGCAGGCCCTGCGCCGCGCCGCGCTGGACAACGCCCAGGAGGCGCTGGGCGACGTGAAGAGCCGCGTCGACGGCGGCCGGCTGCCGCCGGCGGCGCTGGACGAATCCAGCGCCGTGCTGTCGGCCCGCCGCGCCGAGCTGGCGCGCGGCCAGCAGGCGCTGTTCGACGCCGAGGCCCGCGTGCGCGTGCTGCTGGACCTGCCGCCGCAGGACGGCGGCTGGGACCTGGCCGAGCCCGAGCCCGAATCTGCCCCGCCCGCCCGCGGGCTGGCCGCGCTGGCTGAACGCCTGCCCGACGTGGAGGCCGCCTGGCCGCCGCTGCGCATGGCGCAGCTCAAGCGCGAGCAGGCCGACGCGCGGCTGCGCCTAGCCCACAGCAAGAAGCTACCGGCGCTGGACGTGCAGGCCAGCTACAGCAGCAACAGCCTGGTCTACGGCCCGCTGGATGCCGCCATCAAGGCCACGCAGGGCCGCAACCCAGACTGGACCGTCGGCGTCGCGATGGAGGTGCCGCTGGGCGGCGACCGCCGCGCCCAGGCCGAGTACCGCGCGCAGCAGCTGCGAGTGGAGCAGTCGGCGCTGGAGGTTCACTCGGTGCGCCAGGCGCTGGCCAGCGACTACTTCAACCGCGCCGCGCAACTGGACGAGCTGCGCCGCGAACTGGCCCAGCTTCGCGACGAACTCAGCGCCCGCGAGCAGCTGGAGGCCGGCGTGCGCGAGCAGTTCACGCTCGGCGCCGCGCCGCGCAGCCGGCTGCTGCGCCTGCAGGCCGACGTGCTGGACGCCCGGCTGCGCCTGGTCGACGGCAACAGCCGCGTGGCCCTGGCACGCGTGGCCCTGCAACTGGTGGACGGCTCTCTGCTGGCCGCCCACGACGTCCGCATCGACGAATGAACGCCTCTCCCCTGCTTCTCCTCTTCACGCTGACCACTGCGCCCGCGCTGGCTGCTGACTACGTCGGCATCGTCCACGCCCGCCACAAGCTGAGCTTGAGCCTGCCGGTCACCGGCATCGTCGCCAAGGTAGCCGTGGAGGCGGGCCAGCGTGTCGGCGCCGGCCAAACGCTGGTGCAGCTGGACGAGCGCCCGCAGGCGCTGGAGGAACAGCGCCGCCGCACACAGTTCGAAGACCAGAGCGAGCTGCGCGCCACCGAGGAACGCCTCAAGGTCGTGCAGCCGCTGGCCGAGGACGCGCGCAAGCTGGCCGCCAGCCGCGGCGCCCTCAGCCGTGAGGACGCTGCCCGCAACGAGTTGGACTTCATCGCCACGCGGGGCCGCCTGGCCCAGCTACAGGTGCAGAAGGCGCGCGAGAAGCTGGAGCTGCAGCTCGCCGAGGCCGACCGCCAACAGCGCCGGCTCGCCGCGCCGGTGGCCGGCGTGGTCACCAAGGTCGGCATCGATGTCGGCGAATGGGCCAAGCCCGGCGACACGCTGGTGGAGCTGGTGGATGCGTCGGTGCTACACCTGCGCGTCAACATCCCGGCAGCCGTGGCTCGTAAGCTCAAGGAGGGCCAGGCCTTGCCGGTGCACATCGACGGCGGCGAGGCCGTCAACGGCACGATCAGCCTGGTGTCGCCGGTGACGGACGCCGCCAGCGGCCTGGTGGAGGTGCGCGTGCGCTTTGCCAACACCGGTGGGCGCATCGCGGCCGGCAGCAAGGGCATCGTCAAGCTCGATGGGGGCGCGACAAAGTGAACGCCCCCGGCGTCGTGACCGCCCTGCCCGCGCTCGGCGCCCGCGAGCTGGTGCTGGCGCTGCACGCGCTGCGCAGCGCCAGCGTCCAGCCCGACTACGCGGCCCAGGTGGTGGCCGCGCTGGCGCGGCTGATGCGCGCGCAACAGGGCTGGTGGCTCACTGAGGCCGGCAGCGGCTGGCAGCTGCGCGCCGAAGCCAGCGACGCGGCGGCGGCCGGTGATGCCGCGCCCGACCCGCTGCGCCCCGAGTTCGGCGCCGACCTGCTGGCGCTGGCCCAGCGCGCCCGCACGCAGGGCTTTGCCAGCCTGCCGCAGCGCTCGACCCAGGGCAGCACGCAGTGGCTGGTGGCCGTGCGCCCCGAGCGCGCACCCGAGGATCTATGGCTGCTGTGCCTGCCCGACCGCGAGCGCCCGCACCTGAACGAGCTGGTGCTGCGCGCACAGCTGGTGGCCGACCTGCCCGCGCCGGGCGAAGTACCGAATGAACCGCCGGCCGCCACCATGGCGACCGACGCACCGCTGCACACCTGGGCGCCGCTGCTGGACGCGGTGCTGTTCGCGCAGCGGCACGAGGGTTTCGAGCCGGCCGCGCTGGCCTTGGTCAACGCGCTGGCCAGCACACTGGGCGCGCAGCAGGTCGCTTTAGGCTGGCGGGCCGAGGCGGGCGCGCCGGTGCGCCTGGTGGCGCTGAGCCACCGCGACAAGCTGGATCGCTTTGCCCACGCCGTGGTGCTGACCGAAGGCGCGCTGGACGAGGCGCTGGACCATGAGGACGGCGTGCGCCTGCCCGCCGTGCAGGCCGCCGAGCCCGCCGGCACGGCGCTGGTGGCCGCCGACGACGCGGCCACGCCACTCGCGCTGCCAGCCCACCGGCTGCTGCAGCAGTCGCTGGGCGAGGTCAGCCTGACCTCGTTGCCACTGGCCAGCGGCCACAGCGCACCGCGCGCGGCGCTGCTGATGGTGTTCGACGGCGCGCCGCTGGCCGCCGACCAGCTGGCCCGGCTGCTGCTGGCGCTGCGTGTGGCCCTGCCCTGGCTGGAGACGCTGCACTGGCGCGAGCGCTCGCTGCCCTCGCGCGCCCGCGACGAGCTGCGCCAGCGCGCGCGCCTGTGGCTAGGCCCGCAGCACCTGGGCCTGAAGCTGGGCAGCGGCGTCGCCGCACTGGCGCTGCTACTGGCGCTGTTTGTGGACTGGGACTACCGCGTCGGCGCCAGCGCGCAGCTGGCGACGGACAGCACGCGCATCCTGTCGGCGCAGTTCGACGGCCGCGTGGAGGAGGCGCGCGTCAGCGCCGGCCAGCAGGTCAAGGCCGGCGAGGTGCTGGCGCAGCTGGACGTGCGCGACCTGCAAAACCAGGCGGCCGACGCCCGCGCCGAGGTGCAGCGCTACACCGCCGAGGCTGACAAGGCCCGCGCGGTCGGTGCGCTGGCCGAGGCCGAGGTGGGCAACGCCCGCACGGCGCAGGCGCAGGCACGGCTGGCTCGCACGCTGGAGTTGATCGAGCTGGCGGCCAACCGCGCGCCCTTCGACGGGGTCGTCGTGGAAGGCGAGAAGCGCGAGCTGCAGGGCGCGCCGGTGCGCAAGGGCGACAAGCTCTACCGGCTGGCCCGCGTGGAGAAGCTGTACGCCACGCTGCAAGTGCCCGAGCGCGACGCGGCCCAGCTCCAGCCCGGCGCGCTGGGCGAGCTGACGCTGATGACGCGCCCCAACGAGAAGATCCCGCTGCGCGTGGCCTCGGTCATCCCAGTGGCGCAGATCAAGGGCCAGGAAGGCAACCAGTTCATGGTGCGCGCCGAACTGCTGGCACCGCCGGCCGACTGGTGGCGCCCGGGCATGAGCGGCAATGCCCGCATCGACGCCGGTGAGCGCCGCATCATCTGGGTGCTGACGCATCGCTTCGTCGACCAGCTGCGGCTGTGGTTGTGGTGGTGAACATGAAGCCCCTTGCCCAGCCTCTCCTTGCTGAACGCAGGCGTGCCCGGTCGGCCCCCCGAGGGGACGGCGATGCTCGCGGTGTCGAGCCGCGAGCACATCGCCCGCGCAGGCCGGCTTGGGAGCGGCCCGGCGCTCGGCCTGCCACCGCCACGTGCCGTGCATGCACCGAGGCAAGTGGGCCACGAGCATGACCCAGGGCACGCTCAGCGACAGCTGGTACCAAGTCGCGCAGTCCCGCGTCGCGCTGCTGCCGACGGTCGAAGCCCAGGCCCAGCGCTACCGCGGCCAGCCCTGGGTGCTGCTAGAGGACGGCTACTCGCACCGCTTCTTCCGCGTCACGCCTCAGGCCTACGAATTCCTGCGCGCGCTGGACGGCGAGCGCACCGTCGACGAGGTCTGGCAAGACCTGGCCCGGCGCCACCCCGAAGGCACGCCCGGCCAGGAGGACGTGGTGCGCTTGCTGTCGCAGCTGCACCTGTCCAGCCTGCTCTACTTCAAGGAGCAGCCGCATGCCGACGCGATCGTCGAGCGGCTGCGCAAGCAGCGCTCGCGCGAGTTCATGGGCAAGCTGCTGTCCTTCATGTTCTGGCGCTTCCCGCTGTTCGGGCTGGATCGGTGGCTTGACCCAATCCTGCCCTTCATCCGCGCCTGCACCGGCCGCCTGGCCGGCGCCGTCTGGCTGGCCGTGGTGGCCTGGGGTGCGATCACCGCGTTCGAGCACTGGGGCGCCATCGGCAACGGCAGCGAGGGGCTGCTGTCGCTGTCCAACCTGCCCTGGCTCTACCTCGCCACAACGCTGGTGAAGGTGGTGCACGAGCTGGCGCATGCCTTCGTCTGCAAGCGCTACGGCGGCCAGGTGCCGACCTTCGGCGTCATGGTGCTGGTGCTGGCGCCGCTGCCCTACGTGGACGCGTCGGCCAGCTGGGGACTGCGCAACAAATGGCAGCGCGCCTACGTCGGCGCGGCCGGCATGCTGGCCGAGCTGTTCCTGGCCGCCATCGCCTGCGTGGTGTGGGCCGCCACGGCCGACGGCACGGTGCACAGCATGGCCTTCAACGTGATGATCGTGGGCTCGCTGTCCAGCCTGATCTTCAACGGCAACCCGCTGCTGCGCTACGACGCGTACTACATCCTGTCTGATCTGGTGGAGATGCCCAACCTCTACCAGAAGGCCCAGGCGCAGTGGCTGCACTACGGCAGCAAGCACCTGTTCGGCCAGCGCGAGCACCCCGAGCCCGCGCAGGACCGCCACGAGCGCGCCTGGTACACCGGTTACGGCGCGCTGGCCTTCCTGTACCGCTGGGTGGTGACGCTGGGCGTGCTGATGTACGTGGCCGACCAGTGGTTCGGCATCGGCGTCATCATGGCCATCACCACCGTCATCACGATGGTGCTGATGCCCGCCGCCAAGCTGTGGTCATGGCTGCGCCTGGCCTCGGGCACGCTGCGCACGCGCGCCGTTGCGGCCATGGGCGGCATGCTGCTGGGGCTGTGGCTGCTGCTGTTCGTGCTGCCGCTGCCGCATGCACTGCGCCTGCCCGGCGTGCTGGAGGCGCGCCAGACCAGCCCGCTGTACCTGCAGGCCGCCGCGCGGCTGCAGGAAATGCCGGTGCGCCACGGCCAGCGCGTCAAGCAGGGCGAACTGCTGGCCCGCTTCGACAGCCCCGAGCTGTCGCTGCAGCTGGAGCTGATCCAGGGCCAGATCGCCGAGACGCGCGCCCAGCTCGGCCTGGCGCTCAGCGGCACGCCGGCCGAGCTGGGCCCGCTGCAGGCACGGCTGGCAGCGTTGGAGGCGCGCCGCGCCGAGACCGAGAAGCTGCTCGCCTCGCTGGCCGTGCGCGCGCCGCAGGATGGCGAATGGGTGGCGCCGGCACTGCACGAGCGCCTGGGCGCCTGGGTGGACCGCGCCCAGCCCGTGGGCGAAGTGGTGGACCGCCGCGCGCTGCGCTTTGCCGCCGTGCTGCCGCAGGCCGACGCGGCCGAGCTCAGCGCGCTGCCGCCGGCATCCACCGCCCAGCTGCGCCTAGCCGGCCGGCGCGGCGACGCGCTGGACCTCGCCAGCCTGCGCATGGTGCCCTACCAGCGCCAGCGGCTGATGTCGCCCTCGCTAGGCTTCGGCGGCGGCGGTGAGGTGGCCATCCGCCCCGACGACAGCACCGGCACGACGGCGGCCGAGGCCTTCTTCGAGATCCAGGCCGAGTTCAAACCGCAAGGCCTGCCGGCCGACCTCGCCCTGCACGGCATGAGCGGCGTGCTGCGCGTGCCCGTCGCCCCGAAGCCGCTGGGCAACCGGCTGGTCGCCAGCGTGCGGCAACTGATGCAGTCCCGCTATGGCCTCTGACACCGCGCTCGCCCCGCCCTGGTGCCCGCCGCTGGAGCGGCCAGCGCCGCGCGGCCTGGCCCCGCGCGAGGCTGACCGGGCCGCCGCCGTCGCGGCGCTGCGCGCCGCCGTGGACGCCGCGCTGCCGCATGTGTTTGACGCTCCGGCCAGCCTGCGTGCCGCCGGCCTGGCGCTGCGCCGCGCGCTCAACCGCGAGGACGGCGCCGCCGAGCGCATCGCGCTGGCCCAGGGCCTGGCCGCCGCTCAGCATGCCTGGCAGTTCGACACCGCCGTGCTGGACGCCGCCTGTGCGCTGGTGCAGCAAGGCGCCGTCACCCTGCCCCGCGCCGCCGACCGCCACCGCGCGCTCGCGCTGGCCGCCGCCGCCTGGGCCGCATCGGGTCGGCCCTGCCTGCTGATGACAGCCGACGACGAGGCCGCCGCCCAGGCCTGCCGGCTGCTGCTGCCGCTGTTCGAGGCACTGGGCGTGGACGCTGCCCCCGCCGGCTCGGACGCCAGCGGCAGCGCGCTGCGCCGCGCCTACGCGGCGGGTGTCGTCATCGTGCCGGCACGCCGGCTGGCCGCCGACCTGGCCCGCGACCGTCGCGAGCGCGGCAGCGGCGACGCGCAGCGCCTGGAGGCGCGGCTGCACGGCGACACCGGCGCCGGCCTGCTGGTCACGCGCGGCCTGTTCGCGCTGCTGGTGGACGAGCTGGATCGCGTGCTGTTCGACGACGCGGTCAACCCGGTGTTGCTGTCCGTGCCCGACGACAGCACCGCCCTCGGCGAGGCGCTGCAGCAGGCCTGCAGCGCTGCTGACGCGCTGGCCGCCCCGGCCCACTACACACTGAGCACCGAGCGCGGCCTGCAATGGACGCCCGAGGGCGCGGCGCAGGCCACCCGCCTGCTGGCGACGCTGCCGCCGCTGTGGCGCCCGGCCGAGCGCGGCGAATGGCTGCTGCGCCAGGCGCTGGCCGTGCGCGACCTGCTGCAGCCCGGGCGCGACTACACCGTCGCCGGCCCGCAGGTGCACTTGGACGACGCCATCAGCCAGCGCCTGCCCGAACGCGCACTGCTGCCGCACCTGACGCAGGCCATCCAGGCCCGTGCCGGCCTGGCGATCAGCCCCGTCACTCGCGCAACCGACCGCACCAGCGTGCTGGGCCTGGCCGCCAGCGCGCACCGCCTGGGCGGCGCCGGGGCCAGCCTGCAAGGCCTGGCCCCCGCACTGTGGCGCCAGCACGGCCTGCTGGCACAGCCCAGCCACACCGGCAACGCCGCCACGCTGAGTACCACGCACGAGGCCAGTCTCGACGACACCGCCTGGCAGGCCCGCGTGCAGGCCGGCTTCGATGCACCGGCCGGCGTGCACCGACTGTTCGTGCTGCGCCAGCTGGCCTCGGCCGCCCGCTTTGCCGACCTGCCCGGCGCCAAGGCCGAGGCCTGGGTGCTGGCCGGCCTCGGCCCGCAGCGCGCGCTGACACAACGCCAGCAGGCCGACGACGCCGAAGGCCGCCCGCCGGCCACGCGCATCGAGGTGCTGTTCATCGAGCCGCTGGACAGCGCCCGCGCCGAGCAGCAGTTCATCGCCCGCGTGCAGGACGCCGCCCCGCCCGGCGCCGAAGTGCAAGCCCGGCTGCTGCTGCACCCGCAGGGCCGCTGGGTCGACCAGGCGCTGGGCCCGCTGGCCGACGCGCTGCGCACGCTGTGCCGGCTGTGGCCGGCGCGCACGGCCCGGCTGCTGGCTGTCACGCTGGCGCTGCTACGCTGGCAGTCAGGCCGTCAGCAGGCCCGCGCGCTGCAGGCCCAGGCCCAGCGCGAGCACCAGCTCAAGCTGCAACTGTCTTTTGCCGGCGGCACCGCCGTGGTGTCGACCACGCCGCCTGCCCCGTCGCCCGCATCCGCATCTCCCAGGAGGACGTCATGACGCTCATCGCCCCGCGCCCGCTCACCGCCCCGCCCGCCCCCACCGGCCGCCGCCTGTTGTCGCCGCTGGCCCTGATCGGCGCGCTCGGCGCGGCCGCCCTCGTCAGCGGCTGTGGCGGCGGCGGAGGTGGCGGCAGCAGCACGCCGCCGCCCGCGCCCACACCCAAGGGGCCGCTGACGGTCAGCGTCGACCCGGTCACCGCCGGCAACCCGCTGAGCCTGAAGATCACGCTGGCGGCCGGCGCCACCGGGCCGGTAGACATCGTGTATTCCACCGCGCAGACCGGCAGCGTCACCGGTGACGCCACCGGCGGCGACCGCTGCAACAGCGTGGGCGTGGACTACATCAGCGCCAGCCGCGCCACGGCCAGCGTGCCGGCTGGCGCCAGCAGCGTGACCGTGGCCCTCACCACCTGCGCCAACACGGCCTTCGAGCCCAACGAGCGCCTGGACATCACGACCGAGCTGGAAGGCCGCACGACGACCAACCGCGTGCTCATCATCAACACCACCGCCGGCGGGCTGAACGACAGCGGCGTGGCGCAATGCCTGAACACGGCCAACGCGCTGGTGGCCTGCTCGGCCACCGACATCGCCGGCCAAGACGGCGCCGCCGGCCGCGATGCCAGCACGCTGACCAACGACGCCGCCGACGGCCGCGCCGGTTTCTCCTTCGCCGCCACCAACGGCGGCGCCTGCGTGCAGGACCAGGTGACCGGCCTGCTGTGGGACAGCGCCTCCGCCACCGCCAACACGCTGGCAGCCGCCCAGGTGCTGGCCGACGCCGCCAACGCCGCCAGCCGCTGCGGCCGCACCGACTGGCGCCTGCCCACACCGGCCGAGCTGGCCAGCCTGGTGGATGCCGGCGTGACCACGGGCGCGCGCATCGACCCCAAGCTCGGCACCACGGCCGCCGTGCCGTCCTGGACCGGCACCGCCTACGCGGGCGACACGCGCGCCAACTGGGTGGTGGACTTCGGCTCCGGCGCACTCGCCTTCGAGGCCGCCACGAATCCGCTGGGCAAGACCTTCGCGACCCGCCTCGTCGCCGGCACCGCAGCCGCCGACGCCGACTGCGACAACGCCACCACGCCGCGCTACACCGACCACGGCAACGGCACGGTCAGCGACCTGCGCACCGGCCTGATGTGGATGCAGTGCGTGGACGGCCTCTCCGGCGCCAGCTGCGGCAGCGGCACGGCCACGACGCACGCCAGCTTCTCGGCCGCGCTGGCGCGGGCCACGGCCGTCAACGGCGACGCGGCGGCCGCCGGCAAGGGCTACAACGACTGGCGCGTGCCCAACCGCAACGAGCTGGCCTCGCTGGTGAACTGGCGCTGCAGCAGCCCGGCCGTCCAGCGCACGCGCTTCCCCGGCACGCCCAACAGCAGCGCCTGGACGTCCTCGCCTGCGACGGTGGCCGGCTTCGTCTGGTATGTGGACTTCACCGACGGCAACGTGGGCCTGTCCGGCAGCGCCGGCAACCGCGTGCTGCGGCTGGTGCGCGCGGGGCAGTAAACCGCCGCGGCGGGGTCAGCGCCGCGTGCGCTGCTTCAGCTGGGCCAGGCCTTCCTTGGCCAGATCCAGCGACTTTCTGGCCAGGCCCTCGACCTGCTGACCGGCCTCAGGCAGCTTGTCCTGGGCCCAGGCCGCGGCCTTCTGAACCGACTGCTGCACCGCTTGCTGCGCCTGCGCCGCTGCGGCCTGCAGCTCCTCGGGCGTGGGCAGACGCTCGCGGGTCCATTCGGTGGCCTCGCGGGCCGTCTGGCCCAGCTGGCCGGCGGCCTTGCCGGCGCCCGTGCGGGCCGCGTCCAGGGCCCGGGTCAGCGTGGTGTCCGGCGCCTCGTTCAGCGCGGCCATCGCGGCGGACAGCGCAGCCTCTTCCGCCGTCGTCAGCGGCCCGCCGGCCTGCAGCAGCCGGCGCAGGAAGTCGCCCAAGTCGGCGGCAATGGCGGCGTGGTTGCAGTCGGGGTTGGCATGCAGGAAGGCGGACAGCTCGGCCGCCATCTCGTCCACCGAGCCCTGCAGCACGCCGGGCTCGATGCGCTCGATGGCGCGCGCCACGAAGCCGGCATCCAGGCCCCAGTCGTCCACCAGGTGCGCGGCCAGCGCGGCGCGCTCGGCCGGCTCGATGGCGCCGTCCACCGCCGCCAGCCGCAGCGCCAGCGGCGCGATGAGGTCGAACAGCGCCAGGCCCAGCGTGTCCAGCGGCGTGTTCAGGAACTTGGGGATCTCGATGACACGCTCGCCCTTGGTGTTGCCCATCCAGCGGTACAGGCCGTAGCAGGCGCCGCCCGACGCCAGCGCGGCGATGGCGATCCAGCCCACTGGCGTGGCGGCTGCGCCCAGCCCCATCGCGGCCGCCTTGGCCAAGGCGGCGCCGCCGCCAGCGGCGCCCAGCACATCCCAGATCTCGCGGGTGCGGTTGATCATGCGCAGCGACTTGTAGGCGTTCTCGCCGATGGCGAGCTTGGCCTTGAAGCGCAGGGGCTCGGCGACGACTTGGGTCACGCCGTCGAACACGACGACCGGGTTGTCCTGCTTCACTCGCGACCTCCGTGTGATGGAGGCGCCAGCATAGATCGTGATCAGGTCACCGGCGCCGGATTGAACAGCACCAGCGCGTTGTGCAGCTTCCAGTGCTCGGCCCACGTCTTCTTGCGGCCTGAGGCCACGTCGAGCAGGAACTGGAACATGGCCCAGCCGGTCTCCTCGATCGTCGCCTCGCCATCGGCGATGCGGCCGGCGTTGATGTCCATCAGATCGTGCCAGCGGCGCGCCAGGTCGGTGCGCGTGGCGACCTTGACGACCGGGCATTCGGCCAGGCCATAGGGCGTGCCGCGGCCGGTCGTGAAGATGTGCAGGTTCATGCCGGCGGCCAGCTGCAGCGTGCCGCAGATGAAGTCGCTCGCCGGCGTGGCGGCGTAGACCAGGCCGCGCTGGTCGCGCCGCAGCTTTTCGCCGGGCGACAGCACATGGCTGATGGCCGAGCTGCCACTCTTGATGATGGAGCCCATAGCCTTTTCGGCGATGTTGCTCAGGCCGCCGGCCTTGTTGCCGGGCGTGGTGTTGGCGGCGCGGTCGACACGGCCGCGATCAAGGTAGCGGTCGTACCAGCCGAGCTCGCGGATGATGGCTTGGGCCACTTCGTCGTTGGCGGCGCGGCTGGTGAGCTGCTCCACGGCGTCACGCACCTCGGTGTTCTCACTGAACATGACGGTGGCGCCGGCGCGCACCAGCAGGTCGGCGCAAAAGCCCACGGCCGGATTGGCCGTCACGCCGGAGAAGGCGTCGCTGCCGCCGCACTGCACGCCGACGATGAGCTCAGCGGCGGGCACGGTCTCGCGGCGGCGCGCGTTCAGGCGAGCGAGATGCGGCTTCGCGGTCTGCAGGATGTCGTCCAGCATGGACATGAAGCCGACGTGCGCGTCGTCCTGCAGGCAGACCGTTTCGGGGCCGGCGTCCGCGCCACGCTCGTCGACGATGGGGAAGCTGCCGGGCGGCAGCAGACGGTTGGGCTGCAGCTTCTCGCAGCCCAAGCTGACCACCATCACCTCGCCGCCGAAGTTGGGGTTCAGCGAGATGTGCTTGAGCGTGCGGATGGGGATGATGGCGTCCGGCGCATCGATGGCGACGCCGCAGCCGTAGCTGTGCTCCAGGCCGATGACGTCGTCCACGTTCGGGTACAGCGGTAGCAGCTCCGCCTTGATGCGCGCCACGGCCTGCGCGACGACGCCGGCCACGCACTGCACGGTGGTGGTGATGGCCAGGATGTTGCGGGTGCCCACCGAGCCGTCGGCATTGCGGTACCCCTCGAAGGTGTAGCCCTCCAGCGGCGCGTGCACCGGCGGCTTCACAGTGGCGATGGGCAGGCCTTCCAGCGCGCGGGCCGAGGGCATCTGCAGCAGACGCTCATGCACCCAGCTGCCGGCGGGGATAGCCTGCAGTGCATAGCCGATGGGCACGGCATAGCGCAGCACGACACCGCCCTCGGGAATGTCCACCAGCGCCACCTTATGGCCCTGCGGCACCTTGTCCCGCAGCACGAGGCCAGCGCCGGGCACCCCGGCCGGCAGCACGGTGCCTGCCGGCAGGCCACCGTCGTTGGCGACGATGGCGACGTTGTCCTCGTCGCGCATGCGCAGGGTCAGCGGGGGGTTTACGGCATTCATGGCGGGCGTCGCAGTGGCTACAGTGGGGACAGCTTCTGTTGTACGTCGTCTAGTTGTCGTACAACTCACCTCACTGTAGACGCCTTGCCTGATTCAAATCCCCGGGAAAACCCGCGAATGCACGCTTCCACCGCCCGCCGCCGCCCGCGCACGCTGGCCCTTGAACTCGTCGAACGTTTCAGCGACCGCATCCGCGGCGGGCAGTTGCAGGCCGGCGAGAAGCTGCCCACCGAGGCGGCCATCATGGCGGACTTCGAGGTCAGCCGCACGGTGGTGCGAGAGGCCCTGTCCAAGCTGCAGGCCGCCGGCCTGGTGGAGACCCGCCATGGCATCGGCACCTTCGTGCTCGGGCCCGGCGATGGGCCGTCCTTCAAGATCACGCCGGAGCAGTTCGGCACGCTGCAGGACGTCATCGCGGTGCTGGAGCTGCGCATCGGCCTGGAGACCGAGGCCGCCGGCCTGGCCGCGCAGCGCCGCACGCCGGCGAACCTGGCCTCGCTGCGCCGGGCGCTGGATGCGGTGATCGTGGCCGTCGAGGCCGGGCAAGACTCGGTGGCGGCGGACTTCCAGTTCCACCTGGAGATCGCCCGCGCCACGCAGAACAGCCACTTCGCCGACCTGATGACCACGCTGGGCGCGCAGATCATTCCGCGTGCGCGGCTGGAGCCGGCGGTAGAGATGAGTGCCGAGCGCCAGGCCTACATGCGCCGCGTCAACACCGAGCACGAGAACATCCTGGACGCCATCGCCAGCCAGGATGCCGAGTCGGCCCGCGCCGCGATGCGCACCCACCTCAGCAACAGCCGCGAGCGCCGCCGACGCGCAACTGAGACCCCTCGTCCGGTCTCGCCCCGCTGAACGCTGGCGAGCCCAGCCGGTCCCCCGAGGGGACAGCGATGCTTGCGGCATTGAGCCGCAAGCACATCGCCCAACGCGGGCCGGCTTGGGGCGGCCCGGCGCTCGGCCCGCAAAGAAAAGCGAATTGCGGGTTTTTCCCAATCATTGTGGATTTGATCCAAGTTGTACGATGACCTACAACTTATTCGTCATCACCCCCACGGAGACCCGCCCATGTCACCCCAAGAACTCAAAGCCGTCCTGGAAGCCGGCCTGCTGTCCTTCCCGCTGACCGACTTCGACGCGCAACTGAACTTCGACCCCAAGGGCTACGCAGCCCGGCTGGAGTGGCTGCAGCCCTACGGCGCGTCGGCGCTGTTCGCGGCCGGCGGCACGGGTGAGTTCTTCTCGCTGGAGCCGGGCGAGTACACCGACATCATCAAGGTGGCCCTGGACACCTGCCGCGGCCGCACGCCCATCCTGGCCGGCGCCGGCGGTGGCACGCGCGTCGCCATCCAGTACGCGCAGGAGGCCGAGCGCCTGGGCGCGCAGGGCATCCTGCTGCTGCCGCACTACCTGACCGAAGCCAGCCAGGAAGGCCTGATCGCCCACGTCGAGGCTGTCTGCAAGAGCGTGAAGTTCGGCGTCGTCGTCTACAACCGCGGCGCCTGCAAGCTGACGCCGCAATCGCTGCAGATCCTGGCCGACCGCTGCCCCAACCTGATCGGCTTCAAGGACGGCCTGGGCGACATCGAGAAGTTCGTCGCCATCCGCCAGACGCTGGGCAACCGCTTCGCGTACCTCGGCGGCCTGCCGACGGCCGAGGTCTTCGCCGGTGCCTACAAGGCCATGGGCTGCCCGGTGTATTCGTCCGCCGTCTTCAACTTCATCCCCAAGACCGCGATGGAGTTCTACAACGCGCACGCTGCGAACGACACGGCCACCTGCGACCGCCTGATCCGCGACTTCTTCATCCCCTACCTGGCCATCCGCAACAAGGGCGAGGGCTATGCCGTGTCCATCGTGAAGGCCGGCGCCACGCTGATCGGCCACAGCGCCGGCCCGGTGCGCCCGCCGCTGTCGGACCTGCTGCCGGCCGAGGTAGAGGCGCTGTCCGCCCTGATCGCCAAGCTGGGCCCGCAGTAACGCGCCCGCCTCCCCACCACGACAAAACACATCCCCAGGAGACAACCCATGAAGCGACTGCTGACCTCCGTGCTGCTGAGCCTTGCCGCCACCGGCGCCGCACTGGCCCAGGCCTGGCCGGCCAAACCCGTGACGCTGCTGGTGCCCTTCCCGCCCGGCGGCTCCACCGACGCCATCGCCCGCGTGCTGGGCAACAAGCTGCAGGAGCGCCTGGGCGGCAACTTCGTCATCGACAACCGCGGTGGCGCGGGCGGCACCATCGGCACCACGGCCGTCAAGCGCGCAGCGCCCGATGGCTACACGGTGCTCGTCACGTCGCTGGGCCCGCTGGTCATCGGCCCGCACCTGCTGAAGAACCTGCCCTACGACCCGACCAAGGACCTGGACTACGTGACCGTCGCCGTGCAGGCGCCGAATGTGCTGGTGGTGCCCGCCGCGTCGCCGCACAAGACCATGGCCGAGGTGCTCGCCTTCCTGAAGGCCAACCCCGAGAAGATGAGCTTCGGGTCGTCGGGCAACGGCTCCAGCGACCACATCACCGCCGAGCTGTTCTGGCAGCAGACCGGCACCTCCGGCCTGCACATTCCCTACAAGGGCGGCGGCCCCGTGATGACCGACCTGCTGGGCAACCAGGTGGACGCCAGCTTCATGAACATCAACACCGCGCTGCCGCAGATCAAGGCCGGCAAGCTGCGCGCGCTGGGCATCACGAGCGCCAAGCGTTCGCCGGTGCAGCCCGACGTGCCGACCATGGACGAGCTGGGCATCAAGGGCCTGCAGGTCTACTCGTGGCAGGCGGTGGCCGCGCCCAAGGGTCTGCCGGCCGACATCAAGGGCAAGCTGCACGCGGCCATCGTCGCCACGCTGAACGCGGCGGACGTGAAACCCAAGCTGCTGGAGCAGGGCTTCGAGATCGTGGCCAATACGCCCGAGCAGTTCACCGCCTTCCAGGCCGCCGAGTTCGAGCGCTGGAAGAAGGTCATCACCGATCGCAAGATCACTGCGGATTGAACAGACCCACCGCCGTACCGGCTTCGCTGTCCCCATCAAGCGCCGTAGGGCGGGTCATGACCCGCCGTTTCGGCTCACCGATACCGTCGAACGGCGACCGCGAAACGCCCACAAACGGCGGGTCGCGACCCGCCCTACAAAACTGACATGACCTCAACCCCTGTCATCCAAGCGCTGCGCGTCATCCCCGTTGCCGGGCGCGACGGCATGCTGCTGAACCTCAGCGGCGCGCACGCGCCCTTCTTCACGCGCAACCTGCTCATCCTCACCGACAGCGCCGGCAACACCGGCGTCGGCGAGGTGCCGGGCGGCGAGAAGATCCGCCAGACGCTGGAGGACGCCCGGCCGCTGGTCGTGGGCCAGCCGGTGGGTTCGCACCTCAACGTGCTGCAGCGCGTGAGCCAGGCCTTTGCCGACCGCGACCGCGGTGGCCGCGGCCTGCAGACCTTTGACCTGCGCACCACCATCCACGCCGCCGCGGCCATCGAGTCGGCCTTCCTGGACCTGCTGGGCCAGCACCTGGGCCTGCCGGTGGCGGCACTGCTCGGCGAGGGCCAGCAGCGCGAGTCGGTGGAGATGCTGGGCTACCTGTTCTTCATCGGCGACCGCACCAAGACCGATCTGCCCTACCACTGCGAGCCCGACGCCGACAACGCCTGGTGCCGTGTTCGCCACGAAACGGCGATGACGCCCGAGGCCATCGTGCGCCTGGCCGAGGCGGCGCGCGAGCGCTACGGCTTCAACGACTTCAAGTTGAAGGGCGGCGTGCTGCGCGGCGATGAGGAAGTGGACGCCGTGCGCGCGCTGCACGAGCGCTTCCCCGACGCCCGCGTGACACTGGACCCCAACGGCGGCTGGCTGCTGAAGGACGCCATCCGCCTGGGCCAGCAGATGCGCGGCGTCGTCGCCTACGCCGAAGACCCCTGCGGCGCCGAGGAGGGCTTCTCGGGCCGCGAGGTGATGGCCGAGTTCCGCCGTGCCACCGGCCTGCCCACGGCCACCAACATGGTGGCCACCGACTGGCGCCAGTTCCAGCATGCGCTGTCGCTGCAGAGCGTGGACATCCCGCTGGCCGACCCGCATTTCTGGACCATGGCTGGCTCCGTACGCGTGGCCCAGACCTGCCGCGACTGGGGCCTGACCTGGGGCAGCCACTCCAACAACCACTTCGACGTGTCGCTGGCGATGTTCACGCACGTCGGCGCCGCCGCGCCGGGCAAGGTCACGGCCATCGACACGCACTGGATCTGGCAGGACGGCCAGCGGCTCACCAAGGATCCGCTGCAGATCGTCGGTGGCCATGTGGCGGTGCCCAAGAAGCCGGGCCTGGGCGTGGAACTGGACATGGCGGAGGTCGAGAAGGCCCACCAGCTGTACAAGCAGCACGGCCTGGGCGCGCGCGATGATGCGATCGCGATGCAATACCTGATCCCCGGCTGGACCTTCAACCCCAAGCGCCCCGCGCTCGACCGCTGAAAGCAGTACCCATGTTCAAGAACCTCATCAACGGCGAATGGCTGGAAGGCCAAAGCGTCTCGCGCAACATCAACCCGTCCGACACGCGTGACCTGATCGGCGAGTACGCCCAAGCTGATGCGGCCCAGGCCGACCTGGCCATCACGGCCGCCACGGCCGCCTTCCCGGCCTGGAGCCTGTCAACGCCGCAGCAGCGCTTCGACATCCTCGACGCCGTCGGCGCCGAGATCCTGGCCCGCCGCGCCGAGCTCGGCGACCTGCTGGCCCGTGAGGAAGGCAAGACGCTGCCCGAGGCCATCGGCGAGGTCGTGCGCGCCGGCAACATCTTCAAGTTCTTCGCCGGTGAGGCGCTGCGCCCGGGCGGCGAGAGCCTACCCTCGGTGCGCCCCGGCGTCGGCGTGGAAGTGACGCGCGAAGCCATTGGCGTCGTTGGCCTCATCACACCGTGGAACTTCCCCATCGCGATTCCCGCCTGGAAGATCGCCCCGGCATTGGCGTACGGCAACTGCGTCGTCTTCAAGCCGGCCGACCTGGTGCCGGGCTCGGCCTGGGCGCTGGCCGAAATCCTGTCGCGCGCGGGCCTGCCGGCCGGCGTGTTCAACCTCGTCATGGGGCGCGGTTCGGTGGTCGGCGAGAAGCTGCTGCACGACACGCGCGTGGCGGCCGTCAGCTTCACCGGCTCGGTCGCCACCGGCCAGAAGGTCGCCGCCGCCTGCGTGTCCCGCATGGCCAAGTTCCAGCTGGAGATGGGCGGCAAGAACCCGATGATCGTGCTGGACGATGCCGACCTGGGCGTCGCGGTGAACGCCGCCGTCAACAGCGGCTTCTTCTCGACGGGCCAGCGCTGCACGGCGTCCAGCCGCCTCATCGTCACCGAGGGCATCCACGACCGCTTCATCGCCGCCATGGTCGAGAAGATGAAGACGCTGAAGATCGACGACGCCCGCAAGGCCGGCACTGACATCGGCCCCGTCGTCGACGCCAGCCAGCTCGGCCAGGACGTCGACTACATCGGCATCGCCAAGGGCGAAGGCGGCACGCTGGCGCAAGGCGGCGAGCGCATCGAGACCAACGCCGACGGCGCGCCGGGCTTCTACCTGACGCCCGCGTTGATCACTGGCACGACGCCGGAGATGCGCATCAACCGCGAGGAAGTGTTCGGCCCGGTCGTCAGCGTGCTGCGCGCCCGCGACTACGAGCATGCGCTGGCACTCAGCAACGACACGCCCTTCGGCCTGGCCGCCGGCATCGCGACCACGTCGCTGAAGCACGCCACGCATTTCAAGCGCCACTCGCAGGCCGGTATGGTCATGGTCAACCTGCCGACGGCGGGCGTGGACTATCACGTGCCCTTCGGTGGCCGCAAGGGCAGCAGCTACGGCCCGCGCGAGCAGGGCCGGCATGCCGCCGAGTTCTACACGACGGTCAAGACGGCCTACACACAGGCCTGATCAGACCGGGCGCCTCTGCGCTCAGCGCGGGGCCCAGGCCTCGTAGGCGTCCAGCGTCTTCTGCGGCCAACTGCCCCACCAGGCATAGCCGCGGCGGCGCTCGGCGCTGATGTCGTGCACGTCATCGTGCAGCGACTTGTCGCGGTCACCGAACACCGGCTTCAGCGTCGTGGCGTCGTAGTAGCGCGACCACAGCGGGCCGGCGCCGGGCTGCTCGACGAGGCGCTTGCCCTGCTGCGCGTCCACCATCACCCAGACGCGGTCGCGCACCGCCAGGCGCTTGAGCATCGCCACGCCGCCCTTCACGGCCGCCACGACGGCTGGCGACGGTGCGGGCATGGCCATCAGGTACGCCAGCACCTGCGCGCTCTCGCCGCTGCTGAGCGCGGGCGGCTCGTAGTTGCGGGCCGAGGTGGGCGCCAGCGTCAGTACGTCGTGCTGCTGCGCCCACAGCGCGGGCTGGCCGTCGATGCGGATTTGCAGGGTCAACAGCAGCTGCACCGCGCGTGACTCGGCCGCGGCCAGCTCGCCGCGCGGCGCCGCGCCCAGGAAATCGAAGCCGGCCTCGCCGCGCGACGCCATGCCCAGCAACGCCATCACATCGATCATGGCGTTGTCGTTCAGCGTGATGGCATCGTGATAGCCGCCCTGCAGCGGCCACACCTGCGGCCAGCCGCCGTTGGGGAACTGAGCGGCCAGCAGGTAGCGCAGGCCGCGCTCAGCCGCCTGGCGGTAGGCGGCGCCCACGTCGCCCGGATGCGCCTGCGCCATGCGCGCCAGGAAGCGGACCTCGCGCGTGGTGGCCTCGTTGTCGATGGTGCCCACGTAGCTCCAGTGGCCGGGCTTGTCGAAGTCGCCGGGCGACGGCGCCTTGGGGTTGCCGTCGGCCACAAAGGCCTGGCCGCGCTGGCGCGGCGCGGCGTCGCGCGGCTGGTTCTTGCCCCAGCCGCCGGCCGGCGTCTGGTAGCTCAGGATGTTGCGGGCCACGGCCCGTGCGGGCTCGCTGGCATACCAGGCCGTCGGCCGGTCCAGCGGCAGGCTGGCCGCGCCATTGCCGCTCGCTGGTGGCGCCGGCAGCTCGGCCAGCCCCTGGCGCTCGGCGGCCAGCACGGCACGGTCGGCGGCGCGCTGCGCATCGGAGCGCGCCAGGTAGGCCTGCCAGGCCCCGCGTTCAGCGAGGGGCAGGGCCTCCACGCGTGCGGTGGTCAGCGCCTCGGCGGGCGGGATGGCGCCGATCTGGGCGGCGAATGCCGACGAGGACAATGCCAGCGCAAGCACGGCAAGACGGTGGGCGAGAGGCATGGCGGGCAGCGAAGTGGGCGTGGCCGGCAATCTAGCGGCAGCGCGCCCCGCGCCGGGCGCTAATCTCCCGCCGCTCACACAGTTGATCGACACATGATTCATCGCGCGCGTTTCTGGGCTGGGCCCGCCCTGACCACCTTGCTGGCCTTGGCCGGCTGCGCCCACCCGCCGCCGCCTGCGCCGCTGGCCGCGCCCGTGCCGCTGGGCGTGCAGCAGGCCTGGGTGCAGGCCGTGGCCGGCCCCGGCTGGCAGGTGCGCGCCCTGACTGACGAGGCCACCTGCCCCACGCTGAGCTGGGCCGGCGGCCAGGCCCCGATGACACAGCGAAGCGAGCCCGGCGAGGCTCCTACGCCGCCCGGCAACACCCGGCCCGAGCACAAGCCCCCCAGCTTCACGCTACGGGCCTGCGAGGCCGCATGGCCGGTGGGCGTCGCCAGCGTGCAACTGGGCCAGTTCACGCTGCGCGCGCCGGCACGGGAGCTGCGCCGCATCGTCGTCATCGGCGACACGGGCTGCCGCCTGAAGGCCTCGGACGAGGCCTGGCAGCCCTGTAACGACCCCGGCCAGTGGCCGTTCGCCCGCATCGTGGCGCGCGCCGTCGCGCTCAAGCCCGACCTGGTGGTGCACGTGGGCGACTACCACTACCGCGAGAGCCCCTGCCCGGCCGGCCAGCCGGGCTGCGCCGCCAGCCCCTGGGGCTATGGCGACGACGCCTGGCAGGCCGACTTCTTCCGCCCCGCCCGCGCGCTGCTGGCCGCTGCGCCCTGGGTGTTCGTGCGCGGCAACCACGAGTCCTGCCGGCGCGCCGGCCAGGGCTGGCTGCGCTACCTGGACGCGCAGACCGGCGCCGCCCGCGCCTGCGAGCCGGCCGCCGACGGCGTGGACGAAGGCGACTTCACCGCCCCCTTCGCCGTGCCGCTGTCCTCGCGCAGCCAGCTCATCGTGTTCGACTCGGCCGAGGTGGGCAGCCGGCCCCCAGCGCGCGGCTCGGCAGCCTGGATGCGCTGGCGCCAGCAGCTGGACCAGGTCGCGCTGCTGGCCGGCCAGCGGGCGCAGAGCCTGTTCGTCAGCCACCACCCCAGCCTGGCCTTCGGCCCCAGCGCCGACGGCCGCCCCGAGCCGGCCCGCTCCGGCCTCACGCCGCTGCTGCAGGACGCCCAGCCCGGACGCCTGTTCCCGCCCGGCGTGCAGGCCACGCTGCACGGCCACCTGCACATCCACCAGTTGTTGGGCTTTGCCAGCAACCACCCGGCCAGCCTGGTGATCGGCAACGGCGGCTCGGCCACCGAGGGCCGCCTGGACGCGCGTGCCGCGCAGCAGGCGCAACCGCTGCCCGGCGCACGCGTGGAGACCTTCCAGAGCCACACCGACTTCGGCTTCTCGCTGCTCAGCGCCACGCCGCAGGGCTGGCGGTTGCAGGCCTACGACGCGCTGGGCCAGCCGCTGGCCAGCTGCACGCTGGCGGGCCAGAAGCTGCGCTGCTGAGGGCCGCTGCCCAGCCTGACTTCCGGCACCCGGCCGGGCCCGCACGGCGGCCGCAACAGCCGGCCAATCCGCCAATTCGGCCCGTATCTGAAGGGTTTCCGGCGGGTAAATCGGCCGTCTGCCGCCACCCCCACGCTTACACTCGGGCCACCTGTCAAGGTGTTTCGACAGGATCACGCAGATAGAGGACTCGGCCGCATGAGCTCGAAGTTGAAAGTCGCTGGTTGGGTGGCCCTTGGGGCGCTGGCGGGTGGCCTGACCACCATGCAGTTGCAGGCCAATGCACGCAGCAGCCTGTCTCCGCTGCCGCTGGACGAGATGCAGCAGCTCGCCGCCGTGTTCGGCCTCGTCAAGGCGGAGTACGTCGAGCCGGTCGACGAGAAAAAGCTCATCAACGACGCCATCGCAGGCATGGTGTCCGGCCTGGACCCACACTCCCAGTTCTTCGACAAGAAATCCTTCAAGGAATTCCGTGAAGGCACGTCCGGCAAGTTCGTCGGCGTGGGCATCGAGATCGGCATGGAAGACGGCCTGGTCAAGATCGTCTCGCCCATCGAAGGCTCACCCGCCTTCCGCGCCGGCCTGAAGAGCGGCGACTTGATCAGCCGCATCGACGACACCGCCGTGCGCGGCCTCTCCATTGACCAGGCCGTCAAGAAGATGCGCGGCGATCCGGCCACCAAGGTCAGCCTCACCATCTACCGCAAGGCCGAGAACCGCAGCTTTCCCGTCACCATCGTGCGCGAGGAAATCAAGGTACAGAGCGTGCGCGCCAAGGTGGTGGAGCCCGGCTATGCCTGGGTGCGCGTGAGCCAGTTCCAGGAACCCACGGTCGACGCCTTCGTCAAGAAGGTCGAGGAGATCTACAAGCAGGAGCCCAAGCTCAAGGGCCTGGTGCTGGACCTGCGCAACGACCCCGGCGGCCTGCTGGAAGGCGCCGTGGCCATCTCGGCCGCCTTCCTGCCCAGGGGTGTGGAGGTGGTGTCCACCAACGGCCAGATCCCCGAATCCAAGGCCGCCTACAAGGCCGAACCCGACGACTACCGCCGCCGCGGCGGCGATGACCCGCTCAAGCGCCTGCCCGTGGCGCTGAAGACCGTGCCGCTGGTGGTGCTGGTCAACGAGGGCTCGGCCAGCGCCAGCGAGATCGTGGCCGGCGCGCTGCAGGACCACAAGCGCGCCACCGTCATGGGCGCCCAGACCTTCGGCAAGGGCTCGGTGCAGACCATCCGCCAGCTCGGCCCGGAAACCGCGCTGAAGATCACCACTGCCCGCTACTTCACGCCGCAGGGCCGTGCCATCCAGGCCAAGGGCATCACGCCCGACGTGCTGTTGGACGAGACGGCCGAGGGCAACGTCTTCGCCGCACTGCGCACCCGAGAAGCCGACCTGGAGAAGCATCTCGCCAACGGCCCCGAGGACAACGAAGCCCGCCAGAAGGCCCGCGAGGAAGCGCGCGCCAAGCTGGAGGCCGAGTACGCCAAGCGCGCCGAGCCGCCCAAGCCGCTGCCGGAGTTCGGCTCGACGGAGGACTTCCCGCTGATGCAGGCGCTGAACAAGCTCAAGGGCCAGCCCGTCATCGCCGCCAAGGCAGCCGCTGAGCGCAAGGCCGAGGCCAAGCCGGCCGAGTGATCGCCGAACCGGCCGCGCGCCACTTGAACACGGGCTCCCGACGGAGCCCGTTTTTCATGCACCTCAGCCGGCGATGCGCGCGTAGACCGCGGTGTCACGCGGCGTGCCGTCCACGCCCAGCGCGTCGTGGCGCAGCACGCCCTCCAGCGCGAAGCCGGCGCGCTGCGCGACCGCACGGCTGCGGGTGTTGCGCGCGTCGCAGCGGATCTCCACGCGCCGCGCCGCCAGCCGGTCGAAGGCCAGTGCCGTCAGCAGCTGCACCGCCTCGCCCACCAGGCCCTGGCCGGCCGCATCGGGCCGTATCCAGTAGCCGATCTCGAAGCGGCGCACCGTCCAGTCGATGCGGTGCAGGCCCGTGCCACCCAACAGGCGCCCGGGGCCACCATCGGCCCGGCGGGCATAGAGGTGAAAGCAGAGATCCCGCCGCGCGATGAAGTCCGCATGCATGCGGCGCACCACGGCCTCGGCGCTGGCGGCCGAGGGCGGCTCCTGTGCCCAAGCCATCCACGGCCGCAGGTGCGACAGCGACTGCGTGACCACCAGCGCCATCTCGGCGCCCGCGCCGGCACGCGGCATCAGCAGCAGCGTGCGCGGCCCGTCCAGCCGCTCGGGCACCTCCAGCAGCACCGGGTCGCTCATGCCGTGGCCACCTCCACGGGCTTGGGCAGTTCGCGCACGCTGCGCAGCACCGGGTGCCGCCAGGCCCACAGCCCCACCAGCACGCAGCCGGCGCCGGCAAAGCCCAGCGCCGCGCGCAGGCCCAGGTGTTCGCCCAGCCAGCCGCCCAGCAGCGCGCCGGGTGCTGCCGGCAGCAGGATGAGCCAGCGCATGGTGCTGGTCATGCGGCCCAGCATGGGCGCGGGCGTGACGGCCTGGCGCAGCGACAGGAAGTTGATGAACATCAGCACGGCGCCCACGCCCCAGGTGAACAGCATCAGCGCAAAGCTGGCCACGCCCCATCCGCCGGCCGGCGCAAAGGCCAGCTGCAGCCACGCCAGGCCGCACAGCAGAAAGCCCAGCAGCAGGCAGGGCCCGGGCCCCATGCGCCGGCTGATGCGGTGGCCCAGCACGCTGGCCAGCACCGTGCCGGCGCCGATGGCGACGTAGGACCAGCCCACCGTCTGCGGCGCCAGCTTGAGCTCGCGCGTAGCCAGCAGGATCTGCGTCACCAGCGCAGCGTTGTGGAAGAGGTTCCAGCAGGCCATCAGCACGGCCATGGTCACCAGCAGCCGCCGCTCGCGCACGAAATGCAGGCCGGCCTTCAGCTCACGCCAGAAGTCCTGTGCCTGGCGCACGGGCAGCGTCTCCTCGACACGGATACCGCGCAGGATGAGCACGGACACCGCCAGCATCAGTGCGTCCACCGCCAGCGCCAGCGGCGCGCCCACCAGCTTGATCAACAGGCCCGCCACGCCCGGCCCGGCCACCTCTGCACCGGACGAGGCCAGTGCGTTCTTGGCATGTGCCTCCACCAGGCGCTCGCGCGGCACCACCTGCGTCAGCACGATCTGCGCGGCGCTGCCCGCCGTGGTGTGCACGGTGCCGATGACGAAGCTGACCAGGTAGAGCCAGGGCATGCCCAGCAGGCCCAGCCAGGCTGCCAGCGGCACGGAAGCCACGGCCAGCGCCAGCACGGCCTCGCCAACGATGTAGACCGGCAGCTTGCGCACCCGGTCCAGCAGCACACCGGAGGGCAGCGAGAACAGCGCGAATGGCAGAACGCCCAGCGCCTGCAGCAGGCCCATCTGCGTGGGGCTGGCGTCCAGCAGCACGGCTGCCGTCAGCGGCAGCGCCAGCAGCGTGATCTGGCCGCCCAGCGAGGCGCACAGGATGGACGTCCACAGGCGCCGGTAGACGGCGTCGCGCAGCAGGTCGTTGGGAGCGAGGGCGAAGAAGGAACGCAGGCGGGACAACATGACGGCAAGGGCTGGCAGGCTCGACGGAGCAGGAGCGCCCCGGCGGGGCGCGGCGACGCGGCGCAGGCGCGTCAGTCGAGATCGAGCAGCTTGGTCATGCGTGCCATGCTAGCAGCGTGGTCAGGCACCAGCTGTCGCACGCGCGAAGTTCGTGGCGCCCGGCCTACCAACCCACCGCCGCACCGTCACGGCGCGGGTCGCTGGCCGCTACATAGCCTGCCGTGCCCGGGTCGCCCAGCCGCCAAATGAACTGGCCGGCCCCGAAGTCCTGGTAGCTGTCGTGGATGTCGCCGACCTGGTGGCCGCGATCGCTCAGGCCCTGGATAGTGGCCGCAGGCATGTGCGGCTCCACGTTGATGGACTGGCCCTCGTTGAAACGCCAGCGCGGCGCATCGCAGGCCGCCTGCGGGTTCTGGCCGTAGCTCAGCATGCGCACCAGCGTCTGCATGTGGCCCTGGGGCTGCATGTTGCCGCCCATGACGCCGAAGCTCATCACGGGAACCACTGCTGGTGCTTCCATGGTTGGCGCCACCGCCGGGCCGCCCCAAGGCGGCGCCGCGCCCCCTCGGGGGGCAGGAGCCGCAGGCGACGTGGGGGCCGTCAGGAACGCGGGGATGATGGTGTGGAACGGCCGCTTGCCCGGGGCTACTTGATTGGGGTGGCCCGCCTCCAGCGTGAAGCAGTGACCACGGTTTTGCAGGCTCACGCCATAACCGGGCAACACCAGGCCCGAGCCAAAGCCCATGTAGTTGCTCTGGATGAAGCTCACCATCATCCCGGACTCGTCGGCCGCCGTCAGATAGATGGTGCCGCCCTTGACAGGGTTGCCGGCGCCGAAGACCTGCGCCCGCGTGGGATCGATGAGCTTGGCGCGCTGCGCGAGGTAGTCGTCATCCAGCAGCTGCGCCGGGCTGACCGTCATCGCGCCAGGCTCGGCGACGAAGCGATAGACATCCGCGAAGGCCAGCTTCATCGCCTCGATCATCAAGTGCTGCGCCTCGGGGCTGTCCACCGCGTGGTCGGTCACGCGGCAATGGGCCAGCAGGCCCAGCGCCATCTGCGCCGCGATGCCCTGGCCGTTGGGCGGGATCTCGTGCAGCGTGTGACCCGCAAAGTCCTTGGCCAGAGGCGTGACCCACTCGGCCCGGTAGGCGGCCAGGTCGGCCTCGGTCAGCGCCCCGCCGGTGTCGCGCGCGAAGCGGGCCAGCGCCTGCGCGATCTCGCCCCGGTAGAAGGCCTCGCCGCGGGTCTCGGCGATGAGGCGCAAGCCGCGCGCCGCCTCGGCGAAGCGGAACAGCTCGCCGACCGCCGGGGCCCGGCCGTGCGGCAGGAAGGCCTGCGCGAAACCGGGCTGCCCGGTGAGCTCAGGCAGGGCCGCCGCCATCGCCCATTTGCCGGCCACGATGGGCGGCACGGCGAAGCCGCGCTCGGCGATCTCGATGGCGGGCTGCATCAGGTCGGCAAACGGCAGTCGGCCGAAGCGCTCGCTGAGCGCCACCCAGCCGCCCACGGCGCCCGGCACCGTCACCGAGCCCCAGCCGCGCCAGGGCATGACCTGACCCTCGAAGAAGTCCGGTGTCCAGGCCGCCGGGGCCGGGCCCGAGGCGTTCAGGCCGTGCAGTTGCCGCCCGTCCCACAGGATGCAGAACGCGTCCGAGCCCAGGCCGTTGCTGCAGGGCTCCACCAGCGTCATGCAGGCGGCCGTCGCGATGGCCGCATCCACAGCGTTGCCCCCCTGGCGCATCACCTGGAGGCCGGCCTGCGCCGCCAGCGGATGTGAGGTGGACACGATGTTGCGTGCGAACAGGGGGCTGCGCTGGCTGGGATAGCCGGTGCGCCAGTCGAAGCGGTGCGGGGTATTCATGCCCCGGATTCTGCGCGGGGTGTAAGGCTTTGCAACGCCGTCAACGTGCGGCGCCGAGGGGTCGTTGTGGTCACAAGCTTTCGCGAAGCCGAATCCCCCGAAACCTTCCCAGGAGCCCACTGATGAACACGCTGAAGACCACCATCGCCACCGCCCTCATCACGCTCGCCTCGGGCGTTGCCATGGCCCAGGCCGCAGCACCCGCCGCAGCGCAGACGGCCACGCCGGCGGCAGCACCGGCCGTGACGGCGGCGGCCACCACCACCCCGGCAGTCGCCCCGGCCGCCAAGCCCGCACCGGCCGCCGTCGCGACCGACACGGCCACCACGAAGCCGGCCGCCGCCAAGCCGGCGCCCAAGGCCGACAAGGCCGCCGTCAAGAAGGCCGAGGGCGCCACTGACGTGAAGGTCGCTGCCAAGCCCGACACCAAGACGCCGTAAGCGCAAGCGCGCTCGGCGCAGGCCGCAGCCCTCACTGGCTGCGGCCTTTTTCGTGACGGATTGCCACGGCGGGTCGTGAACTGCGTCGCGAACCGCATCGGCCACCCCCGCGTCGGGGCGTGACGCGATCACGGCCCGCTTCCCAGACTGCCGGCCATGCGTTTCCTAACCCGCCTGCTCGCCCTCACCACCCTCTCGGCCGCTGCCCATGCCGCGCCGATCAACCTCGGCCTGGACCCCAGCCTCAATCTGCTGGCCTTCGGCCACATGAGTGTGGGCAGCAGCGACGTGGAAGGCCGCGTGGCCGTGGCCGGCAACGCCAGCCTCAACAGCTACTCCATCAACACCAAGACTGGCGCCGCCGCGCTGTATTCCGGCACGGGCCTGGTGGTGGGCGGCAACCTCAGCTTCACCAACGGCACCATTTGGGGCGGCGCCGCCGTGGGCGGCCAGTACACGCCCACCAGCAGCGGCAACCTGATGGGCACACCCGCAACCGGCGAGGGCTTCGCCTTCGCCACCGAGCAGCAGCGGCTCACGGCGCTGTCGCAGTCGCTGGACGCCCGCGCCAACACCGGCACGGCCGTCAACCAGTGGGGCACGCTGCACTTCGACGCCGCCGGGCAGATGCTGGCCGTGTTCGACATCCTGGCCGCCGACGCCGCCCGCAACCTGCAGATCGACAACCTCGCCGACGGCGCGCAGATCCTCATCAACATCCACGGCAGCAGCGTGGACTTCGGCAACCACGGCTACATCGGCTTCAACAAGGGTCAGGTCTTGTTCAACCTGCCGGACGCCACGCAGGTCATCCTCAACGGCGGCATCAACGCATCACTGTTGGCCACGCGGGCCAGCGTCGCGCAGGGCTGGGGCCAGATCAACGGCCAGGTGGTCGTGAAGGACTGGAACAGCAGCGTGCAGGTCAACGACGCGCCGCTGCGCGTGCCGACCCCGCCGGTTTCCGGCTCGACGCAGCAACTGCCCGAACCGGCCTCGCTGGTGCTCGCCGGCTTGGCGCTGGCGGCTGCTGGCCTGGCACGCCGCCGCGCCCGCTGAACCTCAGCGGATGGGCGCGACCTCGCGCAGCGCCCGCACCGCGCCCGCGCCCACGCTGGCACCGAAGCGCTTGACCAGCCGCTCGGCGACGTTGTCGCGCGGTGTGTAGTCGATCACCTCCTCGGCCTTGACGACCTCGCGGGCCACATGGTCGAGGTTGCCGTAGTCGTCGGCCAGCCCCATGGCCACCGCCTGCTCGCCGTTCCAGAACAGGCCGGAGAAGGTGTCCGGCGTTTCCTTGAGCCGCTTGCCGCGGCCATCGCGAACGACGGTGATGAACTGCTGATGGATCTGGTCCAGCATGGCCTGGGCATAGGCCTGCTGGCGCGGGTTGACGGGGCTGAACGGGTCCAGCATGCCCTTGTTGTCACCCGCCGTCAGCAGCCGACGCTCGACGCCCAGCTTGCTCATCAGGCCAGTGAAGCCGAAGCCGTCCATCAGCACGCCGATGGAGCCCACCACCGAGGCCTTGTCCACGTAGATCTCGTCGGCCGCCGCGGCGATGTAGTAAGCGCCCGAGGCACACATTTCCTCGACCACGGCATACACCGGCTTGCCGTGCAGCTTCTTCAGCCGCTTGATCTCGTCATGCACGATGCCGGCCTGCACCGGGCTGCCGCCGGGTGAGTTGATGCGCAGCACGACGGCCTGCGCGGCCTCGTCCTTGAAGGCATCCTTCAGCGCCGCAAGCAGCAGCTCCGCGCTGGCCTCCGTGTCCACGGCGATCTCGCCACGCACCTCCACCAGCGCCGTGTGCGGCACGGTCGTCGGCGTCACATGCCGTCCCTGCTGCCACAGGCTGTAGACCAGCAGCGCCGCCAGTCCCAGCCAGAACAGCCGGAACACCGTGCGCCAGCGCCGCTCCAGCCGCCGCTCGCGCAGGAAGTCGCGCGCCAGCTGCGCCAGCAGCGCCTCGTTGGGTGTCGCGGCGGGCGCCGCCGGTGCGGCAGGCGCGACCGGGACGCCGACCGGCTCGGGCATGGGGGGCGGCAGGGTGTCGTCGGAGGTGCTGCTCATCTCAGTCTTCAAAAGCGGGTTGGGTGTCGCGCGTGGGGTGCCAGTAGACCTGACCCTCGCGCTCCGTCAGTTCGATCTTGGTCAGCCGGCCGCGCTGGCAGGGGCCCATCACGCAGTGGCCGGTCAGCGGCTCATAGGCCGCGCCGTGGATGCTGCACATGATGTAGCGACTATCGCGGTCCAGGAACTCGCCCTCCTGCCAGTCCATCTCGGTCGGCACGTGGGCGCAGCGGTTCAGGTAGGCCACCGCCTGGCCCTCGTAGCGCAGCGCGAACGCACGCACCGGCTCGCGCCACTGGATGACGTCGAAGCTCACCGCCTTGCCGCGCTCGGCCAGGTCGGCCGAGGCGCACAGGCGCTGCGGCGGGGCGATATCCATGTCAGTGATCCTTGGCGCGATCCGCCATGTCTATCGGGCCGAGCGCCGGGCCGCCCCCAAGCAGGCCCATCTGGCGATGTGCTCGCGACTCGATGCCGCAGGCATCGCCGTCCCCGCGGGGGACCGACGAGGCACGCGCGCGCTCAGCGGCGCGTGACTGGGCGAGGGACGTCATTTCAGGCATGCGTGATCAGCCAGTCGTGCAGTTCACGTGTGGAATGAGCGACGAACAGCGGGTTGTGCGCCGCGAACGTCTCGTGATCATGCGCACCGAAGCTCACGCCCACGCTCGCCACGCCGGCGTTCTGGGCCAGCAGCAGGTCATGCGTGGTGTCGCCGACCATCAGCGTGCGCTCGGGCTCCACGCCGAACTCACGCATCAGCTCCAACAGCATCTGCGGATGTGGCTTGGAGCGCGTCTCGTCGGCGGTACGGGTCGCGTCGAACATGCGGGTCAGCTCGGCATGCGCCAGCACGCGGTCCAGGCCCACGCGGTTCTTGCCGGTGGCCACGGCCAGCCAGTGGTGGCGCGCTTTCAGCGCCTGCAGCATGGCCAGGCTGCCATCGAACAGCGACACGTCGTTCTCGGACGCCAGGTAGTGATGGCGGTAGCGCAGGCCCAGGTCCTGGTAGCGCTCGGCCGGCAGGTTGGGCACCACATGCTCCAGCGCATCGCGCAGGCCCAGGCCGATGACGTACTTGGCACGTTCGAACTCCGGCTCAGGCAGGCCGATGTCCACCGCCGCGCGCTGGATGCTGCGCGCGATCAGCGCGGTGGAGTCGAACAGGGTGCCGTCCCAGTCAAAGGCGATCAGGTCGAAGCGTTGGGGTCGCGTGCTCATGGCCGCATTGTCGGCGCAGCCTGCGAGCCCTCGCGCGCCATGCCTAGAATGCGCGCCTCGTCATTGGGGAGTAGCCGTCCTGCGCCTGCAGGAGCCTGCGTCAACACACTTGGCTCGATGGGCCATGGCGCAGGCAGCTCCAACAGCCTGGCAAGACCTTTGACCGCACTGCCTCCGGGAAGGGCCGGGAGGCGTGCGGTCGCTGGTTTTCCGTTCGGCCCTTTGGAGATCGTTTTGGAAGCATTCCTCGTGTCCACGGGCATCGTCGCGCTCGGTGAAATGGGCGACAAGACACAGTTGCTGGCCATGGTGCTGGCCGCCACCTTCCGCCGACCGCTGCCCATCTTGCTGGGCATCTTCGTGGCCACAGTGCTCAACCATGCCGCCGCCGGCCTGCTGGGCGGCTGGGTGGCCCAGGCGCTGGGGCCGGACGTGCTGCGCTGGGTCGTCGGCCTGTCTTTCATCGCAATGGCCGGCTGGATGCTGATCCCCGACAAGCTGGACGACGACGAGGCCCAGCGCGGTCGGCGCTTCGGCGTGTTCGGCACGACCGTGATCGCCTTCTTCCTCGCGGAGATGGGCGACAAGACCCAAATCGCCACCGTCGCGCTGGCGGCCCGCTACACCGAGGTGGTGCAGGTGGTGCTTGGCACCACGCTGGGCATGATGCTGGCGAACGCGCCCGCCGTCTTCCTTGGCGACCGCATCGCAAAGCGCGTCTCCATGCCGCTGGTCCATGGCATCGCGGCGGCCATCTTCGCGGTGCTGGGCGTGCTGACGCTGCTCAACGTCGGCCAGTTGTTCTGACCCTCGCGCCTGCGCGTCAGGCGCTCAGCACGGCCTGGCAGTCCGCCGGCAAAGGCGCCTCGCAGGTCACCGTCTCACCGGTGGCCGGATGCTGGAAAGTCAGCCGTCGTGCATGCAGGAACATGCGGTCGAACTTGGCCGCCCCGCGGGCCAGCTCGCGGTTCTTGTCGAAGTCGCCGTACTTCGGGTCGCCCACGATGGCGTGGCCGGCCTGCTGCAGGTGCACGCGGATCTGGTGCGTGCGGCCGGTCTTGATGGTCACGTCCAGCAGGCTGAAGCGCGGCGTCTTCTGCATGACCTTGACGAGGCTGATGGACCGCTTGGCGTCCGCCTCGTCCGCCGTGCCGGGGCGCACCCAGCGCTCGCCGTCGCTGCCGATGAACTTCACCAGCGGCACGTCGATGACCTTGAGCTTGGCCGGCCAGTCCCCCCACACCAAGGCGGCATAGGTCTTGCCGGTCTCGCGCTCACGCAACTGGTCCTGCAGGTTCACGAGCGCGCTGCGCTTCTTGGCGATCATCAGGAGGCCGGAGGTTTCCTTGTCCAGGCGGTGGACGAGCTCCAGGAACTTGGCCGTGGGCCGTGCGCGGCGCAGCGCCTCGATGACGCCATAGCTGACACCCGAGCCGCCATGCACGGCAACGCCGGCGGGCTTGTCGATGACGAGCAGGTGCTCGTCCTCGAACACGACCGGGAACTCGCGCGCCGGCGCGGCGGGCGCGGCCGCCTTCTCTGGCACCCGCACCGGCGGAATGCGCACCTCGTCGCCAAGTTCCAGCCGCGTGTCGGCCTGCGCGCGACCCTTGTTCACGCGCACCTCACCGGCGCGGATGACACGGTAGACATGCGTCTTGGGCACGCCTTTCAGCTCGCGCAGCAAGAAGTTGTCCAGCCGCTGGCCGGCCGATCCCTCGTCCACGATGACCCGTCTGACCACGGGTTTGTCCGTACCCTGGGCGGCTGTCAACCCCGTGGCCGGGGCCGCAGGGCCTGCCCCTATAATCCTTTTCACCACGTTGCTGCCGTAAGTGTTTGATTTTTTTGATTTTAGCGGCGACAACGCGGGGCCCGGCGGGTTTGCCCACGGGTCACAAACAGGCGATGCAACGCATCCTGAAGCCGGCAGGCAGCTTCCCCAAGTGAAGCAGCGGTCGGCGGCGCGGTGCGGCAGAGCGATGACACACGGAACCCTCCGGCCCCTCAACCAGGGCCCGGTGGCCAGACAAGGTTTTCACGGCGCGAGAGCGCGCGGTTCACACCGCAACAGCTCGCGCCAGCGTCCAGCAGTCCTTCGCGGATGAGCCCTTCCCTCCCCCTCCCGCTGCGCCCCGCCGCGCGACCCCAGCCAGAAGCTGCGGTGGTCGTGCGCTCCGGCGCGCTTGCATGCGGCCGGGTCGAGACAGGGCACGCCCGAGAGGTGACGGCCCGGTCGCATGCGCCAACGCTGCTCGGCGTCTGACCTCCGTCAGAAACCCGAGCGGTCCAGGGCACTCCTTCCACGGTTCCACGCTGTCGCTCGTGCGTCTTGAACGCCACCTCCGGGTGGCATGACGTGGCGCGCTCCCACACGGGGCGCGCGAAGGAGTGATGACATGAAACGCATGCTGATCAATGCGACGCAGCCGGAAGAGCGGCGCCTCGCCATCGTTGACGGGCAAAAGCTGCTGGACTTCGAGACCGAAATCGAAGGCCGCGAACAGCGCAAGGGCAACATCTACAAGGCCGTCGTGACACGCGTCGAGCCGTCGCTCGAAGCCTGCTTCGTCGACTACGGCGAGGACCGCCACGGCTTTCTGCCGTTCAAGGAAATCTCGCGCCAGTTCTTCCGCGAAGGCACCGACGTCAAGAACGCGACCATCAAGGACGCGATCAAGGAAGGCCAGGAACTGCTGGTCCAGGTCGAGAAGGAAGAGCGCGGCAACAAGGGCGCAGCGCTGACGACCTTCGTGTCGCTGGCCGGCCGCTACCTGGTGCTGATGCCCAACAACCCGCGCGGCGGCGGCGTGTCGCGCCGCATCGAGGGCGAGGACCGCGAGGAGCTCAAGGAGAACCTCGACCAGCTCGAGTACCCCAAGGGCATGTCCCTGATCGCCCGCACCGCCGGCATCGGCCGCTCGGCGCCGGAGCTGCAGTGGGACTTGAACTACATGCTCAAGCTGTGGACCGCGATCGACGACGCGGCCAAGGGCGGCAAGGGTGCCTACCTGATCTACCAGGAATCCAGCCTGGTGATCCGCGCGATCCGCGACTACTTCACCGCTGACATCGGTGAGATCCTGATCGACACGGACGACCTGTTCGAGCAGGCCCACCAGTTCATGAACCACGTGATGCCCGACCAGGGCCATCGCGTGAAGCGCTACCGTGACGACGCGCCGCTGTTCAGCCGCTTCCAGATCGAGCACCAGATCGAGACGGCCCACAGCCGCACGGTGAACCTGCCCTCAGGCGGCGCCATCGTCATCGACCACACCGAAGCGCTGGTGTCCGTCGACGTGAACTCGGCGCGCGCCACCCGTGGCGGCGACATCGAGGAAACCGCGACCCGCACCAACCTCGAAGCGGCCGATGAGATCGCCCGCCAGATGCGTCTGCGCGACCTGGGCGGCCTGATCGTCGTCGACTTCATCGACATGGAGGAGAGCAAGAACCGCCGTGACGTGGAACAGCGCCTGCGCGATGCGCTGCGCAACGACCGCGCCCGCGTGCAGTTCGCCTCCATCAGCAAGTTCGGCCTGCTGGAAATGAGCCGCCAGCGCCTGCGCCCGGCGCTGTCCGAGGGCAACCACATCACCTGCCCGCGCTGCAACGGCACCGGCCACATCCGCGACACCGAGTCCTCGGCGCTGCAGATCCTGCGCATGGTCCAGGAAGAGGCGATGAAGGACAACACCGCCGCCGTGCACGTGCAGGTGCCGGTGGAGGTCACGTCCTTCCTGCTGAACGAGAAGCGCACCGAGATCACCAAGATCGAGCTGAAGCAGCGCGTGACCGTGCTGCTGGTGCCCAACAAGCACCTCGAGACGCCGAACTACAAGCTGGAGCGCCTGCGCCACGACGATCCGCGCCTGGAGAACCTGCAGGCCAGCTACACGATGATCGAGGAGCCGACCGACGAGGTGGGCATCACGCGTCGTGGCGACGTCGAGAAGAAGAACAAGCAGGAACCGGTGATCAAGGGCATCCTGCCCGAGCAGCCAGCTCCCGTGGCCGCACCGGCCCCGGTCGTGGCACCGCCGCCGCCGGCACCGGCACCGGCGCCCGTTGTGGCCGCCCCGGCGCCCAAGGGCTTCTTCAGCCGCCTGTTCAGCTTCTTCAGCGGTGGCGACTCCGCCGCCCCCGCGCCTGCACCGGCGGCCGAAGCGCCGGCACCGGCAGCTGCCACCACGGGCGACAAGCCCAAGCGTGAAGGTGGCCGCGATGGCCGCCGCGACGGTCGCCGTGGTGAACGTGGTGAACGTGGCCAGGGTGGCCAGGGTGGCCGCCGCGACGGCAAGCCGCAGGAAGCCCGCGGTGAGCGCACCGAACGAGGTGACCGTCCGGAGCGTGGCGATCGCAAGCCGCGCGCCGAAGGCGGCGACAAGCCCGAACAGCAGCAGCAGCAACGCGCCGAGCGCGGCGAGCGCCAGGAACGCGGCGAGCGCGGTGAGCGTGGCGAACGCCGCCCGCGCGGCGAGCGCCAGGACAAGGCGCCGGTCGAGGCCGCGCTGCCCGTGGCCGCGCAGCTGACCGACGAGCAGGCCGCCCTGCATGACGCGCCGCCCGCCTTCGTCGACAGCCAGGCCGAAGCCGGCCTGCCGCCCACCGGCGACACGCCGGCCGGCGAGGAGCGCCAGGGCCGCGGCCGCCGCCGCCGCCGTGGTGGCCGCGACCGTGGTGACGAGCAGGCCACCGGCGCCGAAGGCAGCGTGGACGCTGGCGCCGAGGTGCCGGCCGAAGCCGCCAGCCCTGTCGAGACCAGCGCCGACGCCGTCGATGCTGCCCCGGCCGCCGAGGGCGACGACACCGGCGAAGGCCAGGCCCGCGAAAGCCGCCGCCGCGGTGGCCGCAATCGCAACCGCAACCGCCGCGAGGAAGGCGCTGCCGACGGCCAGGAAACCCCGGTCGACGAGCAGGCCGCTGCCCCGGTGCAGGGCTCGCTGATCGAGACCGCCATGGCCAGCGCCGACGTCGCACCGGCACCGGCCCCAGTCGACGTGATCGCCCCGCCGCCGCCGGCCCCCGAGCCGACGCCGGCACCGGCGCCCGCACCAGTCGCGGCAGCCTTCCAGCTGCCCATGGGCGAGCTGCAGGCCATCGCCGAAGGGGCCGGCCTGCAATGGGTCAACTCCGACGCCGACAAGATCGCCGCCGCCCAGGCCGCCATCGCCGCCGAGCCGGCCCCCGCGCCGCTGGGCCGCGAGCCGGCGCCGGTGGTCATCGTCGACGAGGGCCCGCTGGTGCTCGTCGAGACGCGCAAGGACCTCAGCCAGGTAAAGCTGCCCTTCGAGGCCTGATCTCCGCCTGACCCCGGGTTCCTGACCCACCCCGAACGCCGCCGGCCACAAGCCGCGCGGCGTTTCTCTTAGCCCTCACCCCAGGCCACCATGACGACACACAACGTCAGCGCCGGCGCCGCACCCGCGGCCAAGATGCCGCCGCAGATCCCCTACATCATCGGCAACGAAGGCTGCGAGCGCTTCAGCTTTTACGGCATGCGCAACATCCTGACGGTGTTCATGATGACCAGCCTGCTGCTGGCCATCCCCGAGGAACACCGCCGCGCCGAGGCCAAGGAGGTGTTCCACACCTTCGTCATCGGCGTGTACTTCTTCCCGCTGCTGGGTGGCTGGCTGGCCGACCGCTTCTTCGGCAAGTACCCGACCATCTTCTGGCTCAGCCTCGTCTACTGCGCGGGCCACGCCTGCCTGGCGATCTTCGAGAACAACATCCGCGGCTTCTACTTCGGCCTGTTCCTGATCTCGCTGGGCTCGGGCGGCATCAAGCCGCTGGTCACCAGCTTCGTCGGCGACCAGTTCGACAAGAGCAACCGGTCGCTCGCGCAGAAGGTGTACGACGCCTTCTACTGGATCATCAACTTCGGCAGCTTCTTTGCGTCGCTGCTGATGCCGGTGATGCTCAAGGAATTCGGCGCCAGCGTGGCCTTCGGCCTGCCGGGCATCCTGATGGGCCTGGCCACGCTGATCCTGTGGAGCGGCCGCAAGAAGTACGTTCACCAGCCGGCGCGCGGTGCCAACCCGCACAGCTTCCTGTGGGTGGTGTGGACGGCACTGAAGTCCGGCGGGCTGGGCATGGCCGTGGCCGCGCTGGGCCTGCTGGGCGCGGCCATGAGCCTGAGCCGCATGGGCTCGCTGGGCATCGTGGCCTCGGTGTGCCTGGCGCTGGTGCTGGTGATGGGCTTCGGCGGCGCCGGCGCCTGGCTGCAGCTGGACCGCGCCCGCGGCCACCACCCTGACGAGGCGGTGGACGGCGTGCGCTCGGTGCTGCGCGTGCTGGTGCTGTTTGCGCTCGTCACGCCGTTCTGGTCGCTGTTCGACCAGAAGGCATCGACCTGGGTGCTGCAGGCCGACCAGATGACCAAGCCCGCGTGGTTCCAGTCCTCCATGATGCAGGCGCTGAACCCGCTGCTGGTGATGATCCTCATTCCGTTCAACAACCTGGTGCTCTACCCGCTGCTGGAGCGTGTCGGCCTGCGCGTGACGCCGCTGCGCCGCATGGGCGCGGGCATCGCGCTGGCGGGCTTTGCGTGGATTGCCGCCGGCATGCTGCAGCTGTGGATGGACGCGGGCGACGCGGTCAGCATCGTCTGGCAGGTGCTGCCCTATGCGCTGCTGACGCTGGGCGAGGTGCTGGTGTCGGCCACCGGCCTGGAGTTCGCGTACAGCCAGGCGCCGCAGTCCATGAAGGGCACCATCATGGCGTTCTGGAGCCTGTCGGTGACGGTGGGCAACCTGTGGGTGCTGCTGTCCAACGTCAGCATCAAGAGCCCGCAGGCGCTTTCCGCAATCCAGTCCACCGGCTACAGCGAGACGGCCTGCCTGATGTTCTTCTTCGCCGGCTTCGCGCTGCTGGCGGCGCTGCTGTTCGCGCTGGTGGCGCGGCGCTACCCGATGTTGAACAACTACCGCGATTGAGGCGCGCGGGGTGAAATTCCCCACGCTGCGCGCGCGCCGCGACAGCGCTGCACCCCTACGATGCCGCCCGGCTGCCAGCCCGGCGGCATTTTTTTTCTTGGCCAGCCCGACCGCGCCATGAGCGACCCTCGCCCGCACCGCCCCTACATCGACCCCACCTCGGCCGCGGCCGACCAGGAGGCCGCCCGCGCGCCCGAGCCGGTGGCGTCCTGGCAGCAGGCCTCGGCCCGCCCCCGCCCGGCACCAGGCCCGCGGCGCCCCCGCGTGGCACCGCCTGCCAGCAGCGGCGGCAGCTACATTGCCCGCCACTGGGCCGGCGAGATGAGCCTGGTGCGCAGCTACTGGGTCAACCACCTGCTCGTGGCCGCGCCATTGGCCCTGCTGCTGACCGGGCTGATGACCTGGATCAGCGTCAAGGGCGAGTCGCTGCAGGTCAGCGCCATCGCGCTGCTGGCGGTGTTGCCGCTGCTGCTGGCGCTGGACGTGTGGTGCATCGTCGGCGCCTGGCGCTCGGCCACGAACTACCTGCGCGACCAGGGCTCCGCGCTGTGGGGCTGGCTGGCGCGCATCACGCTGATCCTGGGCACGCTGCAGCTGGCCGCGTCGGTGCTGCTGGGCGTGCTGCCCAGCCTGGGCAGCTATTGGCAGATGGCACGCGGCATCGACCCCATCGGCCACGCCACGCTGAGCCTGTCGCCCGACGGCCGCAGCCTGCGGCTGGACGGCGCCATCGGCATGGGCGACGCCCGGCGGCTGCGCACCTTGCTGCAGAGCGATGACGCCCGCAGGCTCAAGCGCTTGGAGCTGGTCTCGCCCGGCGGCCGCCTGCACGAAGCGGAGCAGATGGCCACGACGCTGAAGGCCAGCGGCCATGACGTGCGGGCCGTCGGCACCTGCGCCAGCGCCTGCACGGTGGTGTTCCTGGCCGGCAAGTCGCGCCAGCTGACGCCAGGCGCGCGGCTGGGCTTCCACCGCGCGTCCACAGGCACCTACAACCCCGTCTTCGAAGAGCTGGCCAACCAGAAGCTCGCAGCCACCTACCGCAGCCTGGGCCTGCCCGAGACCATGATCGACCGGACGCTGGACACGCCGTCGCGCAGCATGTGGTTCGTGCCGCGCGAGGAGCTGATTGCGCACGCCCTGATCGCGCCGCTGCCGCAGACGCTGGCCATCTCGCTGCCCCCGGCGGGCAAGGCCAGCCTCCCCGACATTGACGATGCGCTGCGCCTGCACCCCGTGTGGGACGCGCTGGACCGCCACATGCCGGGCTTCATCGACACCGTGGCCCGGCGCATGTGGGCCGCCCACCAGGCCGGCGCACCCGACGACGACGTGCAGGCCGCCGCCCTGCCCCCGCTGGCCGAGAAGATGCCGGCGCTGATCGCCAGCGCCGGCCCGCAGGCACGGCGGCGTTATGTGCAGCTGGCGGCCGACCAACTGCGCGCCCTGAAAGCCACGCCGGCCTGCCGCGGGCTGCTGCAGGGCCATCTCGCGGTACGCCGCCAGCTGCCGACGGCGCTGCAGATCCGCGAAACCGAATGGCTGATGGACGCCACCAACGCACCGCCGCCACGCTGGCTGCCCAAGCCGGCCAGTGCACTGGAGATCGAGGTGCTGGACCGCTCCGTGGGCCGCGCGGCGCTGGGCGCGCTGTCGCAGCTGTGGACTGACGCGCCCGACCCCGCCGGCACCGGCCCGGCCTGCGAGCCTGTCATCGCGGTGCTGGACCGCTTTGCCAGCCAGCCCCCGGCGCGCCGCGAGCTGGCCGAGCGGCTAGCCTTCCAGCCGCGGCGCTGAGCGCCGCTGCGTCAGGGCCGTCGCTCGACGACGACAAAGGCAACGGCATAGTCCTGCTCGTCGCTGACCGTCACATGGGCGCTCAGTCCCTGCGCATCGAACCACGCGGCCAGCTCCCCGTGCAGGGCCACCTCGGGCTTGCCGCTGCTCGCCTTGACGACCTCCATGGCCCGCCAGGTCATGGGCATGCGCATGCCCATCCCGATGGCCTTGGAGAAGGCCTCCTTGGCCGCGAAGCGCGTGGCCAGGTAAGCCACGCCGCGCGCCGGCACGCTGGCATGGCGCTCACGGAATACGGCCATCTCGTGCGGGCCGAGCACCTTGTCGGCGAAGCGCTCGCCGCGCCGTGCCAGCGTGTCGCGGATGCGGCGGATGTCGCAGATGTCGGTGCCGATGCCGTAGATCATGGGAAGGCGATGACGTGGTTGGCGATGGCCTGGCCATCGAGCATGAACTGCGTCTGGCCGGCGACCCGCCCGCCCTCGCGGGCGTAGAAGCGCAGCGCGCCTTCGTTGCCCACCCAGACGCTGAGCCACAGGCCTTCGCCGCGCCAGGTGTTGCGGGCCTCCTGCAGCAACTGCGCGCCAAGCCCGCGACCGGTGCAGGGCGGCGCAACGTAGAGCCGCGTCAGCTCAACCTGCGCGTCGTTGGCCGCCGGCGCCGGTGCGCCGCGCAGCAGCTGGGCAAAGCCCTGCAGCGCCGCGCCGTCCTCCACCAGCCACAGCGCCTGCTGCGGGTCGGCGATGGCACGCTCGAAGGCCGCTGGCGTGAAGGACTCGGCCAGGTAGGGCAGGAAGCGCGGCTCGACGCCGCCTGTGGCATAGCTGTCCAGCCACACCCACTGCGCCAGCGCCGCGAGCTGCGGCGCGTCCTGCGCGCTGGCGCGGCGCAGCGTCATGTGTAGGCGGTCGCGATGACGCGCTGGTAGGCCCGCACCGTCTCGGCATAGCCCAGCTCCAGCGCGTCGGCGATCAGCGCATGGCCGATGGACACCTCCTGCACACCCGGCACATGGCGCAGGAACAGGCTGAGGTTGTCGCGGTTCAGGTCATGGCCGGCGTTCAGCCCCAAGCCCACGCTCAGCGCGGCCTGCGCCGTGGCCGTGAAGTCGTCCAGCACGGCGGCCTGGCGCTCGGTGCCGAAGGCGCTGGCGAAGGTCTCGGTGTAGAGCTCGATGCGGTCCGCGCCCAGCTCGGCCACGGCGGCCATGGCGGCGGGGTGGGGATCCATGAAGAGGCTGACGCGCACGCCCAGGTCCTGGGCCTCCTGGATCAGCGGCTTCAGGCGCGCGGCATCCTGCGGCAGTGTCCAGCCGTGGTCGGAGGTGAACTGGTCTTCCGAGTCCGGAACGAAGGTGACCTGGTGCGGGCGGTGCTGGCGCACGAAGTCCATCAGGTTCTGCGTCGGGTTGCCTTCGATGTTGAACTCGGCCTGCGGCCAGTCCTTGAGGAAGGCCGCCAGGTCGTCGACGTCACCCGCGCGGATGTGGCGCGCGTCGGGCCGCGGGTGCACAGTGATGCCCTGCGCGCCGGCCAGCAGGCAGTGCTCGGCGGCCCGCAGCACCGACGGGATGCCCAGGTGCCGGGTGTTGCGCAGCAGCGCGACCTTGTTGACGTTGACCGAGAGCGCGCAGCGAGCGCCAGCGTGGGCGAAGGGGTTCATGGGTCAGAAGCTGTGAATGGACTCCGCGCGGCCGAGCAGACCGTCGCGGCGGCGCCAATCAAGGCGCGAAGCGGAGCCGTAGCGGGTGCTACGGCGAGCATTCGCAACGCCGAGTGGCGGCGTTGCGGCGGGATGAGCGGCCGTGTGGAGTTCGTTCACAGCTTCTCAAGCATCGAGCAGTTGTTGCACGTCGACCATCAGCGCGCGCGTGCGCAGCGGCTGGTGGCCCAGATGGTAGTGGAGCAGCCCGCGCAGCGTCGTCTTCAAGCCTTGCGGCTCGGCCGTGCAAGCCGCCTGGCGCAGCGCGGCCATGCTGCCGTGCAGCAGCGCGGCCTGCAGCTGGATCAGCAGCGCACCGGGCAGCCCGGCCTCGCCGCTGGGCGGGATGACGCCGGACTCCGGCGACAGCAGGTAGCGGCGCGCGGGGTCGACCGCAGCCTGCGTGGGCGTGACGACGCTCAAGTCGGGCAGCAGGCCCAACTCCGACAGCAGCTTGAGCTCGAAGGCCCGCAGCACCTCGTCGCCCGCGGACAGATGCGCCAGCGTGTCGGCGTAGGCGTCGAACAGCGGCGCATGCGGGTCGTGGCGGGCGAGCAGCTTCAGCAGCAGTTCGTTCAGGTAGTAGCCCGAGAACAGCGCGGCGCCGGCCGGCAACGTCGCCCCGCCCCCCCATTCGGCGGTGCGCAGCGTCTGCACCTCGCCGCCCTCGGCCTTGGCGGGCTTGGACAGGCTCACCGAGATGCGCTGCAGCGGCAGCAGCACCGCGCGCAACTGCGAGTACGGGCGCTTGGCGCCCTTGGCCGCCACGGCCACGCGGCCAGAGTCGCGCGTGAACAGATCCAGGATGAGGCTGGTCTCGCTCCAGTCGTGCTGGTGCAGCACGTAGGCCGGCTGGACCGCCGGAGGGCGCGTCAGCCGCATCCGTTACTCGTAGCCGTACGAGCGCAGATGCTCTTCCGTGTCCGCCCAGCCCGAGCGCACCTTGACCCACAGCTCCAGGAACACGCGGCCGTCCATCAGGTGCTCCAGCTCCTGGCGCGACTCCGAGCCGATGCGCTTCAGGCGCTCGCCGCCCTGGCCGATGATCATGCCCTTGTGCGCATCGCGCTCGACGACAATGCTGGCGCTGATGCGGCGCAGCTCGCCCTCCTCTTCCCACTTGTCGATGACGACGGTGGAGGTATAGGGCAGCTCATCGCCGGTCAAGCGGAACAGCTTCTCGCGGATGATCTCGCTGGCCAGGAACTTCTCGCTGCGGTCGGTCAGCGCTTCGCCGTCGTAGAACCAGCCCTGCTCCGGCAGATACGGCTTGAGGATCTTGAACAGGCGCGTGACATCGGCCTCCTTCTTGGCCGACAGCGGCACGAACTCGGCAAAGTTGCGGCGCTCCTGCATGCCCTTGAGCCACGGCGCCAGCTCGGCGCGGCGGTGCACGGCATCCAGCTTGTTGGCGATCAGCACGACCGGCTTGTCCTCGGGCAGCAGGCCCAGCACTTTGGCGTCATCCAGGCCGAAGCGGCCGGCCTCGACGACGAACAGCACCAGGTCCACGTCGGCCAGCACGCCATGCACCGTGCGGTTCAGCGTGCGGTTCAGCGCGGCGTTGTGCTTGGTCTGGAAGCCCGGCGTGTCGACGAACACGAACTGGGCTTCGTCCACCGTGCGCACGCCGGTGATGCGGTGGCGCGTCGTCTGCGCCTTGTCGGACGTGATGCTGACCTTCTGGCCGACCAGCGCGTTCAGCAGCGTGGACTTGCCCACGTTGGGGCGGCCAACGATGGCGATGAGGCCAGAACGTTGAGCCGGCTGCGGGGTCAGGGATTCGGGCTTGGGCTCTTGGGTCATGTTCGGCCTCGTTCGGCGGTCAATCGGTCCAGCAGGCGGCGGGCGGCCTCCTGCTCGGCGGCGCGGCGCGAGCGGCCCTCGCCCAGTTCGGCCACGTCCAGCGCCGGCACCGCGCACTCGACCTCGAAGGTCTGCGCATGGGCCTGGCCGCGGGTGGCCACGATGCGGTAAGCCGGCACGGCGATGCGGCGGGCTTGCAGCCATTCCTGCAGCGCGGTCTTGGCGTCCTTGCCGAAGTCGCCGGCACTGGCGGCTGTGGCGATGGTGTCGCCCAGCAGGCGGCGCACGACGGCCAACGCGGCGTCGTAGCCGGCGTCCATGTAGGCCGCGCCGAGCACGGCTTCCACCGCATCGGCCAGGATGGACGGCCGCTGCGCGCCGCCGCCACGCGCCTCGCCGTCGGACATCTTCAGCACCGCCGGAAGGCCCAGCGCCAGGCCCAGCTTGTGCAGGCTGTCCTCGCGCACCAGGTGGGCGCGCACGCGCGTCAGGTCGCCCTCATCGGAGCCGGCGTAGCGCTCGTACAGCAGGCTGGACACGGCCAGGCTGAGCACCGCGTCGCCGAGGAACTCCAGGCGTTCGTTGTGGTCCGCGCCGTAGCTGCGGTGCGTCAGGGCCCGCGCCAGCAGTTCCGGGCGCTGGAAGCGGTGGCCCAGGCGGCGTTCAAGGGCATCGAGCGCGGCGTTCATGGTCGGGGCGCCGGCAGTAGCAGGGTCAACGCGATGAACCTCGGTACTTGATGACAAGGTAGACCGGGCCGAAGAGGTCGATCTCCTTGTCCCAGCCGAACTCGATGACGACCTTGTCGTTGCCATCCTTGCTGATGACGAGGTCCGAGCTCTTGATGCTCTGGATGGAGTACTCGGTGACGGTGGCGCGGTCGAACTCGGCGCGCGCGGCCGGCACCGTCGCCGGGTTGCCCGCTGCGATGCGGTTGACCACGCTCTTGACGGTGTAGTACTCCAGCACCGTCGGGAAGACCTTCATGGCCACCACCGCCAGCATGGCGATCACGGCACCCCAGAACAGCAGGCCGATCAGGGTCAATCCCCGCTGACGGCCACGAGGCGAAACAGCGGAGGAGCGCAAGGGCGAACGACGGCAGCGGGTCATCTGGGCATCAATCGAAGAAGGTACCGACGCGCTTGAGGTTACCGAAATTCATCCATACCAAGAAGGCCCTGCCGACGATGTTCTCGTCGGGCACGAACCCCCAGAAGCGCGAGTCCCGCGAGTTGTCGCGGTTGTCACCCAGCATGAAGTAGTGGCCGGCGGGCACCTTGCAGGTCACGCCCTCGATGGTGTAGCGGCAGTTGTCCTGGAAGGGGAACGGGCCGTCGACGCGGTCGGGGCGGAACATGCGCGGCGCGCCGGGCTCGACGAGGATCTGGTGCTCGCGCTCGCCCAGCTTCTCGAGGAAGCGCTGGCGGTACACGCGGGCATCATCGTCGTAGAAGTTGCCCTGAGCCTGCAGTGGCACCGGCTTGCCGTTGATGTAGAGCTTCTGGTTGAGGTAGCTCACCTCGTCGCCGGGGACGGCCGCCACGCGCTTGATGAAGTCGGTGCTGGTGTCCTCGGGGTAGCGGAACACCATCACGTCGCCGCGCTTGACGTCGTTGTTGGCGATGATCTTCTTGTTGATCACCGGCAGCCGCACGCCGTAGTGGAACTTGTTGACGAGGATGAGGTCACCCACCAGCAGCGTGGGCACCATGGAGCCGGACGGGATCTTGAACGGCTCGAACAGGAAGGAGCGCAGCAGGAACACGACCAGGATCACCGGGAACAAACCGGCAGTCCAGTCCAGCCACCAGGGCTGCTGCAGCAACTGCTGGCGAGCCGGCTCGATGTCGCCGTCCACGCGGTTGATGCCCTGCGCAGCCAGCGCTTCGCGGCGCTTGGCGTCGTCGTCAGCCAGGCGCTGCGCTGCCGCGCGGCGGGCCGGGGCGAAGTGGAAACGCTCGGCCAGCCAGTACAGCATGGTGACGAAAGTCAGCACGAACAGCAGCAGCGCGAAGTTGCCACTCCAGCGGCCGACGTACCAGCCGCCGAGGTAGGCCACCAGGGCCGCGTACAAAACACCGGTCAGTGCGCTCATCAGGGACGTGTTCAAGGCGGGGATTCGTGCAGTGGAGGGGTCAGTCATCGACCTGCAGGATGGCGAGGAAGGCCTCTTGGGGCACCTCGACCGAGCCGATCTGCTTCATGCGCTTCTTGCCGGCCTTTTGCTTTTCCAGCAGCTTGCGCTTGCGGGTGATGTCGCCGCCGTAGCATTTTGCCAGCACGTTCTTGCGCAGCGCCTTGATGTTCTCGCGGGCGATGATGTTGGCGCCAATGGCGGCCTGGATGGCCACGTCGTACATCTGGCGCGGGATCTGCTCGCGCATCTTGGCGGCAACGCCGCGGCCGCGGTACTGGCTCTGGCTGCGGTGCACGATCATCGACAGCGGATCGACCTTGTCGCCGTTGATCAGGATGTCGACCTTGACGACGTCGGCGGCGCGGTACTCCTTGAACTCGTAGTCCATGGATGCATAGCCGCGCGAGACGCTCTTCAGCTTGTCGAAGAAGTCCAGCACGATCTCGGCCAGCGGGATCTCGTAGGTCAGCATGACCTGCTTGCCGTGGTAGGCCATGTTCAGCTGCACGCCGCGCTTCTGGTTGGCCAGCGTCATGACGACGCCGACGTAGTCCTGCGGCATGTACAGGTGCACCGTCACGATGGGCTCGCGGATTTCCTTCATCGCGCCGATCTCGGGCATCTTGGACGGGTTCTCGACCTGGATGACCTCGCCGGTGTTCAGCTCCACCTCATAGATGACGCTGGGCGCCGTCGTCACGAGATCCTGGTCGAACTCGCGCTCAAGACGCTCCTGCACGATCTCCATGTGCAGCAGGCCCAGGAAGCCGCAGCGGAAACCGAAGCCCAGCGCCTGGCTCACTTCGGGCTCGTAGCGCAGCGACGAGTCGTTCAGGCTCAGCTTCTCCAGCGCGTCGCGCAACTGGTCGTATTCGCTCGCCTCGGTCGGGTAGAGCCCCGCGAACACCTGCGGCTGGATCTCCTTGAAGCCGGGCAGCGCCTCGGTCGCCGGACCCTGGTTGTTCGGCAGCTTCTTTTCCAGCGTGACGGTGTCGCCGACCTTGGCCGCGGCGAGTTCCTTGATGCCGCAGATGATGAAGCCCACCTCGCCGGCCTTCAGCACGTCGCGGTTCTCGCTCTTCGGCGTGAACACACCCAGGTGATCGATGGGGTAGACCGAGTCGGTCGCCATCATGCGGATGCGCTCGTTCTTGCGCAGTTCGCCGTCCACCATGCGCACCAGCATGACGACGCCGACGTAGTTGTCGAACCAGGCGTCGATGATCATGGCCCGTGGCGGCGCTTCCGGGTTGCCGCGCGGCGGCGGCATGCGGGCGATGACGGCCTCGATGATCTCGTCGATGCCCATGCCGGTCTTGGCCGAGCAGGGGATCGCGTCGTCAGCATCGATGCCGATGACGTCCTCGATCTCGGCCTTGGCGTTGTCGGGGTCGGCGGACGGCAGGTCCATCTTGTTCAACACCGGTACGACCTCGACGCCCAGGTCCAGCGCCGTGTAGCAGTTGGCCACCGTCTGCGCCTCGACACCCTGCGACGCGTCGACGACGAGCAGCGCGCCCTCGCAGGCCGACAGCGAGCGGCTGACTTCGTACGAGAAGTCCACATGCCCCGGCGTGTCGATGAGGTTCAGGTTGTAGACCTGGCCATCCTGGGCCTTGTACTGAAGCGCCGCGGTCTGCGCCTTGATCGTGATGCCGCGCTCGCGCTCCAGGTCCATGGAGTCCAGCACCTGCGCTTCCATCTCGCGATCCGACAGGCCTCCGCAGCGCTGGATGATCCGGTCGGCCAGCGTGCTCTTGCCGTGGTCGATGTGGGCAATGATGGAGAAGTTGCGGATGTGGTTCATGCGTTGGAACTGCGCTCGGCACTGACGACGCGGCGGCCATATCCGCTGCGTCCAGGGCTCACGACGCAGCCGCGCCGTGAGGGCCCATCAGGGCCGTGCCGAAGATAAAAAAAAGGCACGTCGAAGAGGTGACGCGCCTTCCAACAAAAGGTATGGCAACTGCTTGTTGGGCTTCCATTGTAGCCAAAAGGGTCGGCCGGGAAACCGCACCAGCATTGGTTTTCCGGCCGTTGCGGGCTGCCAACATGGAATTTCATCCACAACTTATCCACAAGTTCTTGTGGATGGCCTGTGGATCAAATCCTGCCGTTGCCGGCAGTCCACGATTGCATCGCCAGACAGCCCTATCGGGGGTGCGTCAGCGCCTGATTTTAACGGGCTGCGCGAACAATCCGCACCCGCGCCAGAAAGTTAGCCGGCGCCAACTTTCACAAACGGTGGACAACCCCGGCGCCTGTCGGCCAAGCTCTTGTCGCATGGCGAAAAGCCCGCGCCGCCAGTACCGCCTTGCGGAGCCAGCGGCCGGGGCGGGCTCAACGGGCGGGCTTGAGCAGCACGAAGCTGGTCACGTCCTCGCGACGCACCACCAGGCTCAGCGCCTTGGCCTTGTCGGCCTTCGCGACCTGCGCCTGGAAGGCCTTGACCGTGGCGACCTCGACGTTGTCGACCGACAGGATGAGATCCCCCTCACGCAGGCCGGCGCGCCCGGCGGCGCCGGTCGCAGCATCCACCTTGACCCCGGACTTCAGCTTGAGCTCCTTGCGCTGGGCCTCGGTCAGGTCCGACACCTTCAGCCCCAGCGCGGCGCTGGGCACGGCAGCCGCCGCGCCGTCACCAGCCGCGTCGCTGTCCGCGCCCGGCCGCTTGCTGCGCTCGTCCTCACCGATGGTGACGGTGAGGTCGCGGGTCTCGCCGCGACGGAATACGGTCAGCGTGGTCTTGGCGCCCGGCTTCACCGCCGCCACGAGGCGGCGCAGGTCGGCCGCCTTCTCCACGGTCTTGCCGTCCACCTTGACGACGACGTCACCGCCCTCGACGCCGGCCTTCTCGGCCGGGCTGCCGGCGATGACTGAGCGGATCACCGCCCCCTGCGCCTTGCCCAGGCCGATAGCCTCGGCGATCTCCTTGGTGATGTCGTCGGGCAGCACGCCCAGGTAGCCACGCACCACGCGGCCGCCGGCTCGCAGGTCGTTGGCGACACGGATGGCGTCGGCGATCGGGATCGCGAACGCGATGCCCATGTAGCCGCCGCTCTGGCTGTAGATCTGCGAGTTGATGCCGATCACCTCGCCACGCATGTTGACCAGCGGCCCGCCCGAGTTGCCCGGGTTGATGGCCACGTCCGTCTGGATCAGCGGCAGCAGCTCACCCGTGTCGCGCTGCTTGGCACTGATGATGCCGGCAGTGACGGTGTTCTCCAGCCCGAACGGCGAGCCGATGGCCATCACCCACTCGCCGACCTTGGCCTTGTTGCTGTCGCCCACCTTGACGACCGGCAGGCCCGAAGCCTCGACCTTCACGACGGCCACGTCGGAGCGCTGGTCGGCGCCGATGATCTTGGCCTTGAGCTCGCGCTTGTCGGTCAGCGTGACGATGACCTCGTCGGCGCCTTGCACGACATGGGCGTTGGTCAGCACATAGCCGTCGGCGCTGAGGATGAAGCCGGAGCCGACACCGCGGCGCATCGGGCCCTCGTCCTCATCGGGCACGCCGCCGCGCGGCGCCCCGCGGCGCTGGTTGGGCACGGGCAGGCCGAAGCGGCGCAGCAGCTCCTGCATCTGCTCGTTCATCTCGGGCTGGCCCTCGGGCGCCTTCACCTTCTCGGCCGTGCGGATGTTGACGACGGCCGGCCCAACGCGCTCCACCAGCTGGGAGAAATCGGGCAGTTCGCGCGCCTGGGCCGTGGCCAGCGCGGGGCTCAACGCAAGGGCCAGCGCCAGCGCGGTGCCGGACAGCAGCAGGCTTGCACGTGCGGGAGGGTGGCGTTTCTCAACAGGCATAGACGGTTCCAGGTTCAACAGGCAACAACAGATGTCGAGACTAGAGGCCAGAGGCCGGCGCGGCGGGCGGCGCCGCCTCCCAGGAGTCGATCTCGGGCGCCGGCTCGGCCAGCCAGGCGGCGTCACGCCCGGGCATCACGGGCGGCAGCGTACGGCCTGCGGCCGTCTGCGCAAAGCTGGCGCCGGCAAGCCCCTGGCCCAGCCAGGCTGTCGACGGCGCCTGGGCCACCGACGCATCGCTCGCCGGCGGTGCGCGCAGCGGCCCCAAGCCCAGGGCCAGCACGACGAAGCTCGCCGCCACGGCCAGCGGCGGCAGCCACGCAGACGCCGGGCGCGATGCCGCCATGCGCGCCGCCGGGCCCGGCAGGCGGGCGTGCAAATCAGCCAGCAGCGCCCCGGGCTCGCGATGCAGCTTCAGCAGGTCGGCGGAGCGCAGGCCATCGCCGGCGGCATGCCACAAGGCCCAGCGCTCGCGCAGACCGGCGTCGGTGGCCCAGGCCGCATTCACGCGCGCCCAGTCCGCCGCCGTCGCGGCGCCGTCCATCACGGCGCTGAGCGAGGCGTCCAGCGCCTGGTCGGCCGGCCTCATCGCCAGCCCCCGCCGCTGAGCAACGGGCGCAGCCGCGCGGCCAGCGCCTCGCGGGCGCGGAAGATGCGCGAACGCACGGTGCCGGGCGGGCAATTCATCAGATCGGCGATTTCGTCGTAGCTCAATCCATCCACCTCACGAAGCAGCAAGGCCCGGCGTTGATCTTCCGCCAGGCCGTCGACCGCCTCGTCCAACCCTTGCGCCAACTGGCGGCTGGCAAGGATGGCCTCGGGGGTCGCATCGTCGGTTGGATGCGGGTCGGTGACGAAAGTTCCCTCCTCGTCGCCCAGCGGCTGCTCGGGCCGGCGCCGCGCCCGGTGGCGCCCGGCCGCATTGATCGCGATGCGGTAGAGCCAGGTGTAGAAGGCGCTCTCGCCGCGGAATGCGGGCAAGGCGCGATAGGCCGCGAGAAAGGTCTCCTGGCACAGGTCGGCCACGTCGGCGGGATCGCGCACGCTGCGCGAGAGCAGTCGCTCGACACGGCGCTGGTACTTCAGCACCAGCATGTCGAAGGCCGCCCGGCTGCCGGCCTGGGCCTGGCGCACCAGCAGCACATCGGCGTCGGTACTCATCGCTGGCGCACGGCGCCGTTCGCCGCCGAGAACAGTGTGGCCCGCAGGGCGCCCCACTGCGGCTGCTGGCGGCGCGACAGCGGCAGCCAGTGCGGCCCGGGGCTGGCCCGCAGCAGCAACCAGGCATCGAGGTCGATCAGCACGGCCAGCCGAACCACGGTCTCATCGTCGCGCGCCGGGGCGGACAGCCACCAGGCCTCGCCATCCCAGCGCAGGCGACGCCGCGCGACGGTCGCCGCCCGCCAGCCCCAAGCGGTGGCTGGCAGCACGGCCAGCCACAGGGGCCAGGCGCGCGCCTCGTGCGAACAGGCCCAGGCGGTGAGCCCTGCCGCCGCGAGCAGCACGAGAACGGCCACCACGACCTGGACGGCCGGCTGCGGCAACAGTTGCACGACGACAGGCGGCGTGCGGCGCATCGCCGGCAGGCGCTCAGACGCGCTTGAAGATCAGCGTGCCGTTGGTGCCGCCGAAGCCGAAGTTGTTCTTCGCTGCGACTTCGATCTTCATCGGCCGCGCCTCGTTGGCGCAGTAGTCCAGGTCGCACGCGGGATCCTGGTTGAAGATGTTGATGGTCGGCGGCGCAATCTGGTCGCGGATGGCCAGCGCGGTGAAGACGGACTCGATGCCGCCCGCGCCGCCCAGCAGGTGGCCGGTCATGGACTTGGTCGAGCTGATGACCATCTGCTTGGCGTGGTCGCCAAAGGCCAGCTTGATCGCGTTGGTCTCGTTCACGTCGCCCAGCGGCGTGGACGTGCCGTGCGCGTTCATGTAGTTGACCTGGTCGGGGTTCATGCCCGCGTTGCGCAGCGCCGCGCGCATCGAGCGCTTGGGGCCGTCCACGTTGGGCGCGGTCATGTGGTACGCGTCCGCACCCATGCCGAAACCCGCCAGTTCGCAGTAGATCTTGGCGCCGCGCTTCTTGGCGTGTTCGTACTCTTCGAGCACCAGCACGCCGGCGCCCTCGCCTAGCACGAAGCCGTCGCGGTCCTTGTCCCAGGGGCGGGACGCGGTCGCGGGGTCGTCGTTGCGGGTGGACAGCGCACGGGCGGCCGCGAAGCCACCGATGCCCAGCGGCGAGACCGCGCCTTCGGCGCCGCCCGCGATCATCACGTCGGCGTCGCCGTACTCGATGAGGCGGCCGGCTTCACCGATCGCGTGCAGGCCCGTGGTGCAGGCCGTCACGATCGCCAGGTTGGGGCCCTGGAAGCCGAAGTTGATGGAGACGTGGCCTGAGATCATGTTGATGATCGAGGCCGGAATGAAGAACGGAGAAATGCGGCGCGGGCCGCGGTTCATCAGTTCGGTGTGGGTGTCTTCGATCAGCGGCAGGCCGCCGATGCCCGACCCCACGAGCACGCCGATGCGCTCGGCCTGCTCTTCGGTCAGCTGATCCCCGGTGGGGATGCCGGAATCACGCACCGCCTGAAACGCCGCCGCCAGCCCGTAATGGATGAAGCCGTCCATATGGCGGGCTTCCTTGGCGGGGATGTAGTCCTCGATGTTGAAGCCCTTGACCTCACCCGCGAAGTGGCAAGCCAGGTTGCTGGCATCAAAGCGGGTGACGGTGGCAATGCCGGAACGACCAGCAAGGATGTTGGCCCAGCCTTCGGCAACGGTATTGCCGACGGGACTGATAAGGCCAAGGCCGGTGACAACAACACGGCGACGGGTCATGCGGTGCGGATCAGAGTTGCGAGAGAAAAAGGCGCTCAGGCCTTCTGGTGCTTGACGGCGTAGTCGATCGCCAGCTGGACGGTGGTGATCTTCTCGGCTTCTTCGTCGGGAATCTCGATGCCGAACTCGTCTTCGAGGGCCATCACCAGTTCCACGGTGTCCAGAGAATCGGCGCCCAGGTCAGCAACGAAAGCCTTCTCGTTGGTGACGTCGGCTTCCGCCACGCCAAGTTGCTCGGCAATGATCTTCTTGACTCGTGCTTCGATATCGCTCATGAACTCCTCCAGGAGAGGTTTGCAGAAAACAGCCCAGCATTCTACGGGCTCTAGATGGGCACCCCTAAATCGGGGCTCCCGGCCTGAATTCCAGAGCGCCTTCGCGCTCCGCATCCCGGCTCGCCCCGTGGGGCGAACCGCGGACTCAGGCCATGTACATGCCGCCGTTGACGTGCAGCTCGGTGCCCGTGATGTAAGCACCGCCGGGTGACGCCAGGAAGGCAACGGCCGCCGCGATTTCCTCGGGCGCGCCCAGGCGCCCCAGCGGGATCTGCGCCAGCAGCGCGGCCTTCTGAGCCTCGGGCAGCACCTCGGTCATGTCGGTGGCGATGAAGCCCGGCGCGACGCAGTTGACGGTGATGCCGCGGCTGCCCAGTTCGCGGGCCAGCGAGCGCGTCAGACCGGCCACACCGGCCTTGGCGGCGGCGTAGTTGGCCTGGCCGGCATTGCCGGACGCGCCGACGACGGACGTGATGTTGATGATGCGACCAGCGCGCTGCTTCATCATCGGCTTGGTGACGGCACGGGCGAGGCGGAACACGGCCTTGAGGTTGGTGTCCAGCACGGCGTCCCAGTCGTCGTCCTTCATGCGCATGGACAGCGTGTCGCGCGTGATGCCGGCGTTGTTGACGAGCACGTCCAGGCGGCCGTCCTTGGCGACGATGTCGTCGACGGCGGCCTGGCTGGCGGCGGCGTCGGTCACGTTCAGCGCGATGCCGCGACCGCCGTGGGCCGCCAGCGCCTCGGTGATGGCGGCGGCGCCGGACTCGGTCGTGGCGGTGCCGATGACACGCCAGCCGGCCTGGGCCAGGTTCAGCGCGATGGCACGGCCGATGCCGCGGCTGGCGCCGGTGACGAGGGCGACGCCCTTGGAAGCGGATTCAGTCATGGATTCAGGCTCCCAGCAGGGCGCGGGCCTCGGCCAGCGAGGCGGGGTCAAAGACACAGGCAGCCTGCAGTTCGGCGTCGATGCGCTTGGCCATGCCCGTCAGCACCTTGCCGGGGCCAGCCTCGATGATGTGGCCGACGCTGCGGGCCTTCAGCGCCTGCACGACCTCGACCCAACGCACCGGGCCGAAGGCCTGGCGGTACAGCGCGTCGCGCAGCGCGTCGGCGTTGTCAGTGATGGCCACGTCGATGTTGTTGATGACCGGGAAGGCGGCGGCGGCGAACTGCACCGTCGCCAGCTTTTCCTTCAGCCGCTCGGCGGCCGGCTTCATCAGGCTGGAGTGGAACGGCGCCGACACCGGCAGCGGCAGCGCGCGCTTGGCGCCCACGGCCTTCAGAAGTTCGGCGGCCTTCTCGGCGCCGGCCTTGCTGCCGGCGATCACCGTCTGCTTGGGGTCGTTGAAGTTGACGGCCTCGATGGCCTCGCCCGTCTCGGCGGCGGCCTGCGCACAGCCGGCGCGCACGGCATCGCCGTCCAGGCCCAGGATGGCGTACATCGCGCCCACGCCCACGGGCACGGCCTCCTGCATGGCCTGGGCGCGGAAGCGCACCAGCGGCAACGCATCGGCCAGGCTCAGCGCGCCCGACGCGACCAGCGCCGTGTACTCGCCCAGCGAATGGCCGGCGGCAGCCGCGGGCACCAGGCCCGTCTCGGCGACGAAGGCACGCCAGCAAGCGATGCCGGCCGTCAGCATGACGGGCTGGGTGTTGGTGGTCAGGTCCAGCTGGTCCTTGGGGCCGGCGTGGATCAGCGCGGCGATGTCCTCGCCGAGGGCGGCGGAGGCTTCGTCAAGCGTGCGGCGGACTTCCGGGTGGTCGGCGAAGGCGTCGAGCATGCCGACGGCCTGCGAGCCTTGTCCGGGGAAGACAACGGCGAAAGGTGCAGTCATAAAGATCTCAGTAGTTCAGCAGGGCCGCGCCCCAGGTGAAACCGCCGCCGACGCCTTCCAGCATCACGGTGTCGCCGCGCTGGATGCGGCCGCTGCGCACCGCGACGTCCAGCGCCAGCGGCACGGAGGCGGCCGAGGTGTTGCCATGCTCATCGACGGTGACGATGAGCTTGTCCAGCGGCATGCGCAGCTTCTTGGCCGTGCCCTGCATGATGCGGATGTTGGCCTGGTGGGGAATGAGCCAGTCGATGTCGGCATCGGTCATGCCGGCCTTGTCGAGCACCGAACGGGCCACTTTCTCGAGCACACCGACGGCGAGCTTGAAGACGGCCTGGCCGTCCATCCTCAGCAGCGGCGAGCCCAGCACCTGGCCGCCGGACACGGTGCCGGGCGTGCACAGGATGTCGCTGTGGCGCGCGTCGGCATGCAGCTCGGTGGCGAGGATGCCCGGCGTGTCGCTGACACCCAGCACGACGGCACCGGCGCCGTCGCCGAACAGCACGCAGGTGGTGCGGTCCTTGAAGTCCAGGATGCGCGAGAACACCTCGGCGCCGACGACGAGCGCCTTGCTGGCGGCGCCGCTCTTGATCATGGCGTCCGCCACGCTGAGCGCGTAGACAAAGCCCGAGCAGACAGCCTGCACATCAAAGGCCGCGCAGCCGAAAGCGCCCAGCTTCTTCTGCAGCAGGCAGGCGGTGGACGGAAACACCATGTCGGGCGTGGACGTGGCGACGATGATGAGGTCGAGGTCGTCGGCCGTGATACCAGCCGCCTGCAAAGCCGCCTGCGCGGCCGGCAGCGCGAGATCGCTGGAAGCCTGGTCAGGCGAAGCGAAATGGCGCGCCCGGATGCCGGTGCGCTCGACGATCCAGTCGTCAGAGGTCTCGATGCCGTCGGCGGCGAGGCGGTCGGCCAGGGCCTGGTTGGTCAGCCTGTCGGCGGGCAGGAAACTGCCGGTGCCGAGGATGCGGGAATGGCGGGGAGAGGGGTGTGCGGTGGGGCTCATGCAGCCTGGGCAGCGGGCGCCGCCTTGTCTCCGGCATCGGCAGCCGCTGCGCCCGTAGAGGCCTGCAGCGTGGCGACGATGCGCTCGTGTACCCGGTCAAGCAGCCGGTTGCGGGCGGCATCATAAGCGCGGGCCAGCGCGTTCTCGAAGGCGAAGGCATCGGCCGAGCCGTGGCTCTTGAACACCAGGCCGCGCAGGCCCAGCAGCGCCGCGCCGTTGAAGCGGCGATGGTCCACGCGGTGCTTGAAGCGGTTCAGCACGGGCTTGGCCAGCAGGCCGCCCAGCATGCTGAGCCAGTCGCGCGTGAACTCGGTCTTGATGAAGCCGCCCATCATGCCGGCCAGGCCTTCGGAGGCCTTGAGCATGACGTTGCCGACGAAGCCGTCGCAGACGACGATGTCCGTCGTGCCCTTGAAGATGTCATTGCCTTCGACGTTGCCGTAGAAGTTCAGCTGGCCGGCGCCGCCTGCGGCGCGCAGCAACTCGCCGGCCCGCTTGATGGTCTCGCTGCCCTTGATGGCTTCCTCGCCGATGTTGAGCAGGCCCACGCTGGGCTCCTCGATGCCGTCCACGGCCGACACCAGCGCACTGCCCAGCACGGCGAACTGCAGCAGGTTCTCGGCCGACGAGTCGACGTTGGCGCCCAGATCCAGCACCGTGGTGAAGCCGCCGCTGACATTGGGCATCACGGCTGCGATGGCCGGGCGGTCGATGCCGGCCACGGTCTTCAGCAGCACCTTGGCCACGGCCATCAGCGCACCGGTGTTGCCGGCCGAGACGCAGGCATGCGCCAGCGGCGCCTCACCGTCGCGCCCCTCTTTCAACTGCTGGATGGCCACGCGCATGGACGAATCCCGCTTGCGGCGCAGGGCCACCTCGATGGGGTCGTCCATCGTGACCACCTCGCTGGCCGCCACGATGCGGCAACGCGGCCAGGCGACGGCCGCCTTCAGCGCTTCCGGCTGGCCCACAAGGATGAGCTCCGCCGCCGGGTACTTGTCGAGGAAGGCCCGGCAGGCGGGCAGCGTGACCGAGGGACCGTGATCGCCGCCCATGCAGTCGACAACGAGGCGAACGGGATCAGGCAGGGGCGCGTGGGTCATCGAGACAAAAGCTATTCAGAAAAGACCAAACCCGGCACAGCGCAGGCGCAGGCCGGGTTGGCAAATTCATCGGTGCGCGCCACGACAGTGCAGCGCGTCAGCCTCAGGCCCGTCACAGGCCTGACCGGGCTCAGGCCGCGTCGGCCTTGCTCTTCAGCACCTTGCGGCCACGGTAGAAGCCGGTGGGGCTGATGTGGTGACGCAGGTGCACTTCGCCCGTCGTCGGCTCGATGGCCGTGCCCGGGGTCACCAGGGCATTGTGGGAACGGTGCATGCCGCGCTTGGAAGGCGACTTCTTGTTTTGCTGAACGGCCATGAAATTCTCCGAAATCTGCGGGGTTGGGGCTTGCGACCCCGTAGAGTGAGAACAACGCTCGAACTCCAGGCCGCAGAAAAGCCCGTGAGTATAGCGCCGGTTGCCGAAGTCGCCAAGTACCCCCACCTGCTGGACGCGCGAGCGCCCGCTCGTCCATGGCCTCAGAGGGTGAGAGTTTTTCGGCCGTGCTCGAAAGGCGCGTCAAAACGCCCTCGAACGAGGCGCAAAGCGCAGGCATAGCTCGGGCTATGCCGAGCATTTGCAACGACGGGCGGGGGTGATTTGACGGGCAAGGCGGGCATGGATGAAAGGCTCTCACCCTCTCAGGCCTTGCCGCTTCGCTTCAACGCGGCCAGCGCGGCAAACGGATTCGGGCGCTCATCCTCGGCCGCTTCCGGCACATCCGCATCGGGCTGCGGCAGCGGCTCGGGACAGACCTCGTGACGGGGCACCAGCGGCAATGCCAGCAGCAGCTCGTCTTCGATGAGCTCGCGCGCATCCAGGTGGCGTGGCATGGCCAGTACGTCGTCGTCGCTGTCCGCATCCAGTTCCGCAGCCTCGGCCTCGGTCTCGACGAACCGGATCCAGCGATCAACCACCAGCGACTCCTGCACCGGCTGCAAGCAGCGCTGGCAGGTCTGTGCCACCTGCGCCTGCGCCGTCACGTGCAGCCAGGTCTGGGCCTTGCCTCCCTTGGGCTGGCGCAACTCACCGCGCAGCGACCAGCGCAGCGCCGGCCACTGCGAGGCCGGCGACTCGGGCGCGCCCGACTCCGCCAAGCGCTCGAACGCCGCCGCCGGCCACTCGCCCTCCAGACTGGCCCCGTCATGGGCAAAGGCGGCAAGGTCAAGCTTCTCGGGAACAAAGGCACGCTGTTTCATAGGCTGAAGTTTAGGCGGGCGAAAATGCCGCGATGCCCCGATTGATCCTCGCCTCGACATCGCGCTACCGCCAGGAATTGCTGGCCCGGCTGCGATTGCCCTTTGACGCCATGGCGCCACAAGTCGATGAAACCGCCTTGCCCGGAGAGGCGCCGGCGGCGCTGGCCGAACGCCTGGCCCTGGCCAAGGCCCGGGCCGTGGCGGCGCAACACCCAGGCGCCATCGTCATCGGCTCCGACCAGGTCGCCGACCTGGCGGGCGACGCCATGGGCAAGCCGGGCACCCACGACGCCGCCACCGCGCAACTGCGCCGCATGAGCGGCCGCGAGGTCGTGTTCCAGACCGCCGTGGCCGTGGTTGCCCCCGGCATGGCCGCCATCGAGCGGGCCGAGGTGCGGGTGCGGGTGCGCGAACTGAGCGACGCGGCCATCGAGGCCTACCTGCGCGCCGACACACCCTACGACTGCGCCGGCAGCGCCAAGGTGGAGAGCCTGGGCATCGCACTGCTGGACGCCGTCGAGTCCGATGACCCCACCGCGCTGATCGGCCTCCCGCTGATCCGCACCTGCGCGCTGCTGCGCCGCGCCGGCCTGGAGCCTCTGGCATGAAGCACGGCCGACTCATCCTGATGCCCAACACGCTGGACTTCGGCGTGGACGATTCGCTGGACCTGCGCGAGGTGCTGCCGCAGCGCGTCATCGAGACCGCCGCACGGCTGACGCACTGGGCGGCCGAGAACGCGAAGACGACGCGGGCGCTGCTCAAGCGCATCGACGCCATCGCGCCGCTGGCCCAGCCGCTGCAGGCGCTACAGATCGCCGAGCTGCCGCGGCCACCCAAGGGCAGCCGGCCGGCGGGCGACGATTCGACAGCCTGGCGTGCACTGCTGGCGCCGGCGCTGGCCGGACACGACGTGGGGCTGATGTCGGAAGCAGGCCTGCCCGCCGTCGCCGACCCCGGCGCGCGGCTGGTGGCGCTGGCGCACGAGGCCGGCATCGAGGTGGTGCCGCTGTCGGGGCCGAGCTCGCTGCTGCTGGCGCTGGCCGCCAGCGGCCTGAACGGCCAGAGCTTCGCGTTCGTCGGCTACCTGCCGGTGGACGCCGCGGCCCGCACCGCGCGCATCCGCGAGCTGGAGGCGATGTCCGTCAAGGCGCAGCAGACGCAACTGCTCATCGAGACGCCCTACCGCAACGAGGCGCTGCGCCAGGCGCTGCTGGCCGCGCTGAAGCCGTCGACGCGGCTGTCGGTCAGTGTGGGCCTGACGCTGCCGGGCGGCTGGACACAGACCGCCACGGTGGCCGATTGGCGCGCCAACCGCACCACCCTGCCCGACCGCATCCCTGCGGTCTTCGCGCTGCTGGCTTAGGACTCGGCCGGCGCCGCCGGCTTCTTGACGCCGAACAGCGCCGCGACCTGCTTCTTGGGCTTGATGTAGCTGGACAGGCCCTTGACCGGCGCGGCCGCCTTGGCCTTCTCCCAGGCCGGCGGCTCGTCGCGCGAGCTGGCTTCGTAGGGCTTGTTGAAGAACGGGTCGGCGGAAGGCGCTGGCGTGCGCAGCGCGGGGCTGGTCGCTCGCGCGGGGCGCTCCGGGCGCTCGTAGCGCTCCTGGCGCTCCGGCGCATCTTCACGCGGACGACGCTCGAAGCGCGGCCGCTCATTCTCGAGTTCAAAGCTGTCCAGCACGATCTCGCGCTTGATGAGCTTCTCGATGTCCGCCACCAGGCGCGCGTCCGACTTGGTTACCAGCGTGACCGCTAGGCCCGACGCACCCGCGCGGCCCGTGCGGCCGATGCGGTGCACATAGTCCTCGGCGTTGAACGGCACGTCAAAGTTGAAGACCGCCGGCAGATCCGCGATGTCCAGGCCGCGGGCCGCGACGTCAGTCGCGACCAGCACATCCATCTCGCCGCGCTTGAAGGCTTCCAGCGACTTGAGCCGCTCGTCCTGCGACTTGTCGCCATGCAGCGCCGCCGTGCGCAGGCCGTCACGCTCGAAGGCACGCGCCAAACGGGCGACGCCCAGCTTGGAGTTGCCAAACACGATGGCCTGACGGATGGCGCGCTCCTTCAAGATCTGCTTGATGATGGCGCGCTTGTCGTCATCGGTGGCGCTGATGAAGCGCTGCTCGACGGTCGACGCCGTCTGGTTGGGCCGCGCGGTCTCGACAAGGATGGGATCCTGCAGATAGCTCTGCGCCAGCCGCTTGATCTCGGGCGAGAACGTCGCCGAGAACAGCAGCGTCTGGCGTGCCTTGGGCAGGTAACTGAGGATGCGCTGCAGGTCCGGCAGGAAGCCGATGTCCAGCATGCGGTCGGCCTCGTCGAGCACGACGTACTCGACCTGGTTCAGCACGCAGTTCTTGGCCTCGATGTGGTCCAGCAGTCGGCCGGGCGTGGCGATCAGCACCTCGACGCCGGCCTTGAGCGCGGCCGTCTGCGGCTTCATGTCAACGCCGCCGAAGACGACGACAGAGCGCAGATTCGTGTGCTTGGCGTACTTCTTGACGTTCTCCGCGACCTGGTCCGCCAGCTCGCGCGTCGGCGCCAGCACCAGGGCCCGCACCGGGTGGCGGGCGGGCGACACGCTGGGGTTCTCGTGCTTGAGCATGCGCTGCAGCAACGGGATCGAGAACGCTGCGGTCTTGCCGGTGCCGGTCTGCGCGGCGCCCATGACATCGCGCCCCTCCAGGACGATGGGGATCGCCTTGGCCTGGATGGGCGTCATCGTCAGGTAGCCGGAATCAGCGACCGCACGGAGGAGCTTGGGGTCGAGGGGAAGGGTGTCGAAACGGGCCGGGGGAGCGGGCTCAGCGCCTGCAAGGTCAGGCTGGACGGACGGGGAGGCGGTGTCGCTCATAGCCGACGATTATCGCCGGTCATGCTGGCGGGCATGTTTTTGCCCGTTACGACGAGCCATTTGGGCGTCTTGAACCGGACGATTCGACGGTAGAGCCCCACGTAAATGGTCACGAACAACAGCAGGCACACAGCCATCCATGGCGTGGAGTCCCAGAACAGCGCCGCCGGCACCAGGGACGTGATGCACAGCATCCACAGGTAAGGTGCCGTCATCGAGTTGCGTCGCGTCACGATGCGAGCGTCAGCAGCCCCGATCGCCCAGCGCATCAGCCGGCGGTAGACCAGGGAGTGCAGGTGGATCCCATCCGGCAACCAAGTCGGCACAGCGCGGATGAATTTGCGCCGGTACATCGAAAACAGCGTCTCGAACACCGGGTAGATGCACACCATCAGCGGGAACAGCGGCGACACCTCTGCATTCCGCGCCACCAGCAAGATGCCGATCTCCGCCAGGTAGAAGCCCAGGAAATAAGCACCGCCGTCACCGAGAAAAATCAGGCCCGCAGGGAAATTCCAGACGAAAAACCCAAGAGCCGCTCCAACCCCCGCCAAGGCCCACACCGCCAGCGGCACATCACCCACCATGTAGGCGACGTACGCAAACACCAGCAGCATCAGGCTCACGCACATGGACGAGAGCCCGTTGAAGCCGTCAATGATGTTGACTGAGTTGGCGACACCCGCCACTGTCAAAACAGTGACGCCCCATCCAACCGCTGCCACAGCCAGCAGCCAGTCAAGCCCAGGGACGTCGGTTCGCGAGATGGTCGCATCCAACAGCCAGATGCCAAGCGCAGCGGAAACCGCCGTGGCACACAGCCGCTTGGCTGGCGACACACGCTTGGTCAGGTCTTCGATCAGCCCTGCGGCAAACGCCGGCAAACCGCACACCAACAACAACGCCCCCAACACCCACTCGGCACGATTTGTTACCGCTGCGGCGCCGACACAACACACCAAGCCCGTAAACATTCCCACGCCACCGATGCGAGGCACTGGTGCGGCATGAAACTTTTGCGGCCCGGACAGGTCTGCATCAGCCGAAAAATGCGCATGGCTACGAGAGGAGTGGATGACCAGCAGGGTCACCACGGCGGCCACGAAGAACGACACCAGAAGGTAAAGCATTGGCGCTAGTGTACGAAGCAGGCAAGCCCAAGGCTGCCCTGTAGCGACCACTAGAATTCACCTTCACCTATGCGGCGTGTCGCGCCCGCCACATCCCGCCACAAATGATCCCGCCCTCGATGAAACTCCTCAGCCGGTCTCGCATCTTCGGCCACTTGACGGCAGCACTCGTCGCTTGCAACGCGATGGCCAGCACGGCTTCTATGGCCGCAGATATCGAGCAGGCGACATCCGGCCCGATTCGGCTTGTCGATAGCACGACACGTGCACCCGCAGCGAGCGAGGAGCCCAGCGCCAGATCAGCATCTCCCGCGGACCAACCTCTTGAACAGTCTCGTTCGGAACCCCTGAAGCCGGGGCCACTCAGTGAATTCGAGGCGTACGTCAGCAACCTCGCCGGCGCAAGCGTTCGTCGACTGGGCGCTGAATTGATGCTCCCCAACCGAAATGCCTCGCTTGTTGAATCGAATCGCCAAGTGCCGCCCGACTACATCGTCGGATTTGGCGATGAGATTCAATTGACGACCTGGGGGGCCGTGGATGCCGATCTGCGACTCACGGTGGACCGCGTCGGTCGGATCGTGATCCCGCGCGTTGGCCCCGTGGTGGTGGCGGGAGTGCGGCACGGCGACCTGAATGAACTGCTGACGCGCCGTGTCGGGCAAGTGTTCAAGAACTTTCAGCTCAGCGCGAGTCTCGGCAAGTTGCGCAGCATCCGGTATTACGTTACCGGCTTCGTGACACACCCAGGCGCTTACAGCGTCAGCAGCTTGGCTACCGTCATGTCTGGACTAGCACAGGCGGGCGGCCCATCCAGCAGCGGCAGCTTCCGAAACATTGAACTCCGTCGCAATGGCCAAGTGGTCAGCCGCTTCGATCTGTACGACCTGATGGTCAAGGGCGACAAACGAGCTGACGTTCCACTGCAAGCCGACGACGTGGTTCATGTGGGGCCTGTAGGGCCACAGGTGGGCCTGATCGGCACCTTCAACCGTGGGGCTGTCGTCGAACTGAAGGACAACGAAACGGTGGCCGATGCTGCAAGCTACGCCGGCGGCCTCGCCACGGTTGCCGACACAAGCCGACTGTCGCTGGAACGCCTGAGCGACCGCAACAACCACCGAGTGGTAGAACTGGCTCTCCCGGAGTCCAACTCCATGAAACTCGTGAACGGCGATGTACTGCGCGCCTTCAATACTGTCACCGTCGCATTGCCACAAGCCAAGCAATACAAGCGGGTGCGGGTTGAAGGCGAGGTCGGCAAGCCTGGCGAATACATCCTGCCGCCCGGCAGCACCTTGCCCGATGCGCTGGCCGCCGCCGGAGGCCTCACAAAGGAAGCCTATCTGTTTGGCGCCGACTTCACTCGCGAAAGTGTCAAGCGCGCGCAAGAGGCGCAATACGACCGCGCACTGCGTGACCTCGAAACCGATTTCACCCGCTCAACCTCGACGCAGAAGATCAGCAACTCGGACGGCGCTATCGCGTTGAACCAGCAGCAGACCGGAACAGCCAAGTTGATTGAACGGCTGCGTGCCGTGCGACCGACCGGCCGCATCGTGCTGGATATGAGCGAAACCACTAGAACCCTGCCTCCGCTTGCCGTTGAAGACGGTGATCGGCTCTATGTGCCATCCATGCCCAACACGGTGGGCGTGTTCGGCAGCGTATTCAACGGGGGCAGTTATCTGGTCAAAACCGGCAATTCGATCGAAGACGCCATTCGCTTGGCCGGGGGGGCGACGCGCGGCGCCGATATAGCAAGCATGTTTGTATTGCGCGCAAACGGAAGTGTGATCAGCGCGCGTCAATCGCGCAGCGGCTGGTTTGGCGGCAATACCTTGACAAACATAACAGCACTGCCCGGAGACACTGTTTTCGTGCCGGAGGAAATGAACAAGACCACGTTCATGCAAGAGGCCAAGGACTGGACGCAGATCCTGGCGCAGTTCGGGTTAGGTGCCGCAGCCCTCAAGACGATTCGCAATTAATCTTCAGCGCGCCCGTCAGGGCACGGAGCTCCCCCCAACAAATGTCTGAACAAAGTAAGGGCGCACAGGCGCCGGGTTTCGACCCCCACGCTGCTTGGCGCGCAATCCGATCTGACTGGAAGTTCATACTGAGCACGGGTCTGGCGACAGGTCTGGTCGGTTACGGGCTCAGCCACCTGATTCCGCCTACGTACACGGCGCGCACAACTTTTATCAGCCCGCAACAGCAGCAGAACACGGCCGCCGCCGCCTTGGCTTCTCTCGGTGCATTGTCCGGTTTGACAGGGGCGGCAACAGGCATAAAGAGCCCGGCCGACCAGTACGTCGCCTTAATGAAGAGCGTCACCCTTTCGGATCGGATCATTGAGCAGTTTGCGCTGAGCAAGGTATACGACTCGAAGTACATGATGGACGCCCGTAAGGAACTGGGCGATAACGTACGCATCACCGCAGGGAGGAAAGACAACCTCATTTCCATCGATGTCGATGATCACGACCCGGAGCGGGCCGCAGCCATGGCAAATGCCTACGTGACAGAGTTGCGCAAACTCACGAACGGACTCGCTGTCACAGAGGCTCAACAACGCCGCATGTTCTTCCAACAGCAAATGGAGGGCACCCGGGATCAAATGGTCACAGCCCAGGTGCGCCTGCAAGAAACCGGCTTCACAGCCGGCGCTCTGAAGAACGAACCCAAGGCCGCAGCGGAGATCTACGCGCGGACCAAGGCCGAGGTTTCTGCTACCGAAATCCGCTTGGCGGCCCTACGCCAACGCCTCGCCAATAGTGCGCCGGAAGTTCAACAGGCCCTCTCTGCGCTGTCTGCACTGCGCGGGCAACTCACGCAGATGGAACTACCTGGAACGTCTTCCGGAAACCAGGATTACGTAAGCGCCTACCGTGACTACAAGTATCGGGAAGCCTTGTTCGAAATTTTCAGCCGCCAGTTCGAGCTCGCAAAGACGGATGAAGCGCGCGAGGGAACATTGATTCAAGTTCTGGATGTGGCCACGCCTCCGGAGAAGCGGAGCAAGCCCAAGCGCAGCTCTCTGGCTATGCTGGCGATGATGGTCGGCATCGTCGGTGCAGTCACGCGCGCGGTGTTCAGGCTGCGCTAACAGCGTCCATTGACGACGCGCGTTTTTGGTAGAAGCTTGAGCCCAACATCATGGTGAACAACTCGCTGAAGGTGGCCGTACTGCTCGCGTGCTACCTCGCAGCAGGGATCACCACACTCCAGGCAAGCGACCTCTCGGCCACGCTACTGGCAGCACTCCTCTGCTTTGTCGCATATTTGATCAGCCTGTGGAGCGTGCGCGTGTCGGCGTCCCGGGATCAGGAAGTAAGCCTGTGGCCCCCTTTCCTGATTGCTTTCTTCTTGTACAACAACACCTATCCGTTCATCCTCCAAAGCGGCATCGACCTCGTCTATCCCGGACTGGAGACCTCCGAGGAGTTCACGGCGATCGCCCAGGCGCAAGCCACAGTAGCTCTGGTGATCATGTGCATGCTGGCAACACTGGACGCTTGGCGCGGCACCAATCACGCAACGTCGTCAGCGAAAGGAGTCCGATGTCTCGCCGTAGCGCCGTCAAGGTGGATCATCGGCGGCAACGCACTGCTGATGCTTACGTCGCTTGGTTACTTCTCGACCATCGCTGGGGATATCTCAGCCGAAGCGGGGCGCTTGGGCGTCGCCCAGAGTTTCAACCTGTACCAATGGGTGTTTCTCGGCTGGATGCACCTGCTGTTCTACTTTGCCGCCATTCTCCAGGCCGCTCGATCGCCAAACCACAGAGGCGTCCGGACTCGCCTGATTGTTGCAGCCATGCTACTGGCCCTTTATTGTGCGATGGACTCGGCGGTGGGAGGTCGAAAGATCATCGCGGCGGCGCTGCTCGGCACGATCTACGGCGCCCTGCGTTTCGGTGTACCGCGCCTGCGCACGATCACGATGGCGATACCCGTCGCGATGGTGGCGATGTCGGTCCGGGCGATCTTCTACGACAAGTTCTCAGGAGAGGCTGATGGCTTCGCCTCCATCGCACTGCAACTCGGTGGCGAGTTTGTATTCACCTTCCTGACCTTCCCGACCACCATAGCGTCGGAATGCAGCTTCTATGAGTCGAGCGTCAACAGCTACCTGATGACAGGCCTGCAGTTCGTCCCTCGGATCTTGTGGGACGACAAGCCGTTCTCGCTCGCGCAATCGCTGTCGAACTATCTCTACGACGGCCAGGAAGGCTTCTCCATCGTCCCCATGGCGGAAGCGTGGTGCACATTCGGCAATGCTGCCGGATTCGCCTTTCCCCTTGTTGCTGGCCTGATGCTCGGCCTGCTGCTCCGGATCGCCCGCCGAAGGCCCCTTGTCGGATTTATCGTGTACGCCCACGCGCTGGAGCTAAACCGCGGCGAGGTGAGCTATCTCGTCCTCCAGGTGGTCACGCTCTATGCGATATACGCAATTGGCGGAAGGTTGGCAACAGCACTCGCACCCTCACATCCGCACGCAGCACCAGCCAACCAATGCTGACTCACATTCTTCTCGTCACGACCGACGGCAGCCGTCCTGCAGAACTGCGCAGGCTCATTACGTCCGTTCCCGCCGACGGCCGAATCCTTATTGCCCTGCTGGAGCAGTGTGGCAGTGCAGCAGAGCTACCGGATGGGGGACGGAGATTTCTCCGGCTATCTAGCCCTAACCGCATTCCCTTGTCGGTGGCTCGGAACCGTCTGCTGGATAACCTCACTCAGCGCCTCGATCCTGCAGAACTGGGGCCGACCACGCGCCTGATTCTGGCCGATGACGACTGCTGGTATACACAGGCATTCTTTGACGCAGGGCTCGAGGCGATCGCTCGCGAAGCGATCCTGGTACACCCGGCCTACGACCCGGCCAACGGCCGCGCGTTCGCCGTCACCGACGTCCGCGGCCTGCCTCGTCACTCGCTCATCGCGCCGGACCGGTTGCTTTACTGCGCGACGTCCATAGGCATCGACATGCCCGCCAAGCTAGGTCTTCGCCTGCGATTCAACGAGAAGATCGGACTCGGCTGCCACATCGCGCAAGGCGAGGAAACGCTTTTTCTTTTCCACGCATTGGACGCGGCGCCAGGGATACGCGTGCTGAGCCTAGACGACGCGCCGGTGTTCCATCCTCACAAGATCGCCACGAACAGTCGCAATCACCATTCCTTGGCCTACTTTTTGGGATGGTGCGCCAAGGGACCTTATCCCTACGCCGCGAGCTACTTCCGATATAAATGGCTGCGTTCGCTGGCTGCGTTCGTACTGCGCCCCGGCGCCCTCTCTTTCAAGATGCCATGGACCCTGCTCCGAGGCTACTTCGCCGGTCGCGCGGACCACGAGCAATTGGGCTCGCCCTTGGCTCCCAATCGCTAAATCATTATGGCTAGCCATCCTTCCGCCGATATAACTCGCCCACGCCTCGCATTCCTGACGCCGTCCAACCCGATTGATGCTGACTCGGGCGGGAAGCAGTTCACCCTGGATCGGCTGCTCGGGCTAGCCACACTTGCCGACGTCGATGTGTTCTGCCTTGAGGATGCCCCCGAGCAACTGCGTCGTCTGTCTGAGCTCCTTGGTGGTCGGCCGGTGCACGCTGCAGGCCAGCTAAAGCCCCGGACGATGCGCCACTGGGCTGAGTCAATGCTACGCGGCATGCCGCTGAGCGTCTGGCGCAACAACATCGCTGAGTTGCGCGCCCTGGTCGATCGCCACGCAGGCACGACCTACGACGTGGTGTACGTGGATCATTGGCTGATGTGGCCGGCATCAAAGGGATTCAATCCAGCCGCCCGCCGCCTGCTGAACCTGCATAACGCCGAACATCTGATCTTCCAGCGCGCAGCAGAAGCTCACCAGGGTGCACTCAAGTACCTGCTTAGCCTCGAAGCGAAGCGCGTGCGCCGCTATGTGCGACGAATCGGCGTGCAGGCAGACGCCGTGCACTCAATCAGCGAAGCCGATCGTCAGGAACTCATCGCCACCGGCATTCCCGCATCGAACATCACGGCGATCCTGCCTTGCGTCAATGCCGGCACAGCCTCGTCAGGCCGACCGGGCGGTCATGTGTTGTTCGCCGGAACCTTGACCTGGATACCAAATGTCGAGGGCCTAGACTGGTTCCTGCGCGAGGTTCTGCCGAACCTAGACATCGCCCAAACCGTACAAGTGGTGGGCGGCCCCCCGGTGCCCGCCTGGCTTCAATTGCCATCAGCAGCAAAAGTGGAGTTTCTCGGACGCGTCCCTAGCGTCGAGCCGCTCTATGCCGAGGCAGGCGTCATGATCGCGCCCGTCTTCTCGGGCTCAGGCATCAAGATCAAGATCGTGAATTCGCTTGCACGCGGGCTGCCGGTGGTCACGACCTCCTGCGGCATCGAAGGATTCCCACCAGGTTGGGAGGGTGCAGTACGCGTCAGCGACGATCCGGCCGGCTTCCGCCAGGCGGTGCGCGAGCTCATCAATGACACGACAGGCTGGGCAACTGCCAGCAGTCAAGCAAAACAATACGCGGCTCGGCACTTCTCAACCGAAGCCGCTCGCTCGAAGTTGGAGGAGTGCCTGAATGTCAGCGTCCGGTCATGAAACATCACAGCCCGTGCCCTTTGCCGGGCTGACCTTTCGCGGCCACAACCTTGAGGCAATCCGGCGGGCACCGGACATGCCGAAGTTCATCGTGACGGTCAATGCGGACTTCATCGTGCGCGCCCAGGAGGACGTCGACTTCCGTCGACTAATCGAAAGCCACTTGTCCACCTTCGACGGCCAGGTGCCATTCGCCCTGGCGCGGATGCTCAATCGCGACAGGGCCTCACAGATCGAGAAACTGAGCGGTTCGGATCTAATCTACACGTACTTGAAGGAAGCGGCTGAAGCAGGCAAAACCTCTTTCCTGTTTGGCGCTTCACCTGCGGCGAACGAGCGCGCGGTAAAGGCGAGTAAGGAGCTCTATGGTGGTCTGGTGCTTGGCTACTCGCCGCCGATCGCCGAGGAGCCATTGCCCGCGACCTGGACCGAAGAGGCGCTACAACGTATCAGCGCTGCGCGGCCAGCTTACCTCTTCGTCGCGCTCGGCGCGCCAAAACAGGAACGCTGGATTGCCGACAACCTCGATGCACTGCGTGTCGCAGGCGTCGAGTGCGTGATGGGCTGCGGCGGCAGCATCGACTTCCTCGGCGGCACGATAAAGCGCGCCCCACGCTGGGTTCAATCCATCGGGATGGAGGGCATTTACCGCCTCGTGTCTGAACCTCGCTTTTTCCGGCTGCTCCGCCTCCTCCGCAGCTTCCGAGTTTTCGCTTATGTCTTCAAATGACCCCGTCCTCGAATTTGAGGCCGCGACGCCTGTCGTCTCCGTGGTCATGGCCGTCAATCGCGACGACGGCTTCCTAACCTCTGCCATCGAGAGCATCCTCACGCAATCGATGCAAAGCCTGGAACTTTTGGTGGTCGCAAACAACTGCAGCGACGAACTCTGGGCTCATCTGCAAATGCTGGCAACGCGAGACACACGCCTGCGGCCGTTGCGCACGCCGCTGGGGCAACTACCCTACAACCTCAACGTCGGCCTGCACCAGGCTCGCGGCGAGTTCATCGCGCGCATGGACGCAGATGACCTCGCGTTACCAGACCGCCTGGCCCGTCAGCTGCATTTTTTGCGCGCGAATCCTAGCGTCAGCGTGGTCGGCGGCAACTATGAGCACATCGACGAACGCGGCCATTTGATAGGTCAACCCACCTCGCTGAGACTGGACCCCGACAAGATTCATGAACGCATGCCGTACGAATCCTGCATCCCACATCCGACCGTCATGATGCGGCGCGCTGACGCAATCCAGGTGGGCGGTTACGCCTACGGTCTGTACGCGGAGGACTGGGACTTGTGGCTGCGTATGCGCCGAGCGGGAAAACGCTTCGCGAATATTCCCGACCTTGTGCTCCTCTACCGCATCCACGCCGGTCAGAGCACATCGCTGCAAGCCGCACGCCGGAACATAGCGAACGTGCAGGCTTTGTTATTGCGCGAGCTGATCTTGACGGCCAACCCGACGTTCGCGCTGTCGATGCTGCGGCACTTGGGCTTCGAATTACTACGCATAGCCGTTGCATTGACTCGCCGAGTGTTCCCAAAGCGCGGAGTCTCTCAATGATTCGCTCCGCGATGTCCCTCGGGGTGATACAGATCGCCGGCTATGTTGTGCCCTTTGCGACGCTTGCGGCGGCGGGGCGACTGGCCCCGCCGCTTGCGCTCTCGGGGTTTCTCTACGTGCAGTCGCTGGCAGCGTTACTGGCGATCATCGTGGAGTACGGATTCCACTTGTCTGCCGTCCGTATGGCAGGTGAGGCGATTACCACCGGGACCGAACGCCGGACCTACTCATCCATTCATGCCGCCAAGGCGGTGCTGCTAGTCATCGCGCTGGCGATTGCTGTTAGCGTGGCCGCCTTCGGCACGCAGATCACTGTGACGCCGGACATGCTACTGGGCGTCTGCATGGCGATCTTCTCCTACGGTGCCAGACCGTTGTGGTACTTCCAGGCGAACGAAACGTACTGGCGTCTGATCAAAATCGAGATCGCGGCGAGCGTTGTGGCTTTAGCATCAGTGACCGTCGCTGCGCAGCATATCCCCCATCCTGGCGCGCTCGCCATCGCCTGGGTCATACCGCGATTCATTGCGACGATGGTGTTGATTCTGGGCATCCATGCCACTCACGGGTTCGAGTGGATTCCGCTGCGGATGGTGATGACGACTCTACGAGAATCTTTCCCACTCTTCCTTCACAAGGCGTCTGCCAATGCTGTGCATCTCGGCGTACCAGTTGTGATTGCCTATATGCTGACCCGTCCGGAGTTGCTCGGATTCCAACGTGCAGAACGCATCTTCACCGCTGCCCAATCGGTACTGCTGGTGGTGTCACAGGCCAGCTACGCACTTATCGTCAAACAGAACGGGGACCACAGCGAAGCTCGTCGCACGGCGCTTCGGGCGACGTTCTACCAGCTAGGGGTCAGTTCGTTGGCTGCCGTGCTCGTGGCGCTGACAGCGCCTTGGCTTGTGCTGCTGTTCTGGGGTGGGTGGCATGCCGACACAACTCAACTGCTCCGCCTATACGCCATCGGTTTACCGCTACTGGCGATCAACGCTGCCCTTGGCCTGAACTACCTGCTGCCGCGAAAGCGCGACGTGGTCGTTGTCGGCGCCGCCATTGCTGGCGCAGCCAGCACGATGGCACTAGTTCATCCTTTGACATCTTATTGGGGCCCCCAAGGCGGCATCTTTTCCATTCTGTTGGGCGAGTTCATCATGTTCATTGTGATGTTGACTGCCCTACGCGCGAGCCGCCACACGCGCTATCCAGCATGAGCGAGGCTATGCCCGGATGAAGCAACTGTCGTTCGAGACCATCAATGGCGACCGCTCGATCGTCATCATCGGATCTGGCATGGGAGGCGGCACGCTTGCCGTATTACTAGCCCGGGCCGGATACCACCCTGTTGTCATCGAGGCCGGTGACGAACGGGAATGGTCGATCGCCGACGAGCCGGCAACGGGCCGCCCATTCGGCATAGCGAAGAACCGTGCAATTGAGATCGGCGGAGGCACGAATCTCTGGCACGGCGTTACTGCACCGCTGGACGAGGAGGACTTCCAAGACAGTCGTCCCGAACGCCACCCGGGCTGGCCGATCACACGCGACACCTTGGTTCCCTACTGGGCCGCTGCTGCCACGTTCCTGGGTTTCCGCGAGCCGACACGCCTTGAATTGGGGCACTGGCCAGCTGAATTAAGCGCGCATGCGACCGACCTCGGGGTTGATTTCACCCGGGTCACACCCAAGCTGTTCCGAGTACTGCACAAGCCCACGCGCCTCAAGCCGATACTTTTGGAACTGGAGCGCAAACGACAACTGACCTTGTTACGGGGTTGCCGAGCACGGCGACTGGAATGGTCGCAAGACGGCACGCTCGCTGAGGCGGTCATCGTGAACCGAGGCGGCGAACTGCATCGGCTGGTGGCTTCGCAGATTGTCATCGCCGCCGGCGCGCTCGAATCGCCGGTCGTGCTGCTCAACAGCCCGGGCGGCGAGCCCGGCGGCCGCTACAACCGTATGGGCCATGTCGGACGGTATCTAGGCGACCACCCGATGGCCTTCGTCGGTAAGGTCCGGGTCCAACAGCCGAGGCGCGCACCGCTCTACTCCGACATGTCCGACGGCATGGGCAATCGCGTCAGAATCGGTCTGCGTCCCAAGGACATCCCGACCTTCGGCAACTCCAACCTCTATCTCAGGCCCTCTTTCGGCGAACGCAGCAACGACGTAGAGGACAAAATACTGCTAAGCATGGTCGCGCTGCGTCGCCCCAGCAGCGTCCGCATAAAAGACCTGGCGACGATCCTCGCACACCCCCGCGTGGCCTACAGAGCCGTTGCCAATCGGTTCGCACTGCCGGTGCGGTATAGACACGCAGACCTATTCTTCGTGACTGAACAGGGCAGCGAACGGATTAGTCGCGTCCAGCTCCGCGCCGCCCCGGCGGCTGACGGCCTGCGCGAGGGGGGCTATCACTGGCATGTCCCGGACGGCGATCTTCGAAGACTGGACGTCATGTTCAAGGAGGTGATCGCGCCTAGTCTGCAAACTGGGGGGCTGACACTCACCGCCGCACCGACGATCGAGCATTGGCGCGAGCACTTCACATCGGCCGCGCATCATCTAGGCACCATGCGAATGTCGGCGACAGGCGAGAACGGCGTCGTTTCTTCAGACCTACGGCTGCACGCCGCAAACAATGTGTGGGTCTGCGACGGTTCCGTGTTCCCGAGCGTGGGTAACGCGAATCCTTCGCTGACAATCTGTGCGCTGGCGCATCGACTTTTCGATCATCTGCAGCCACTTCTGCGCGCCACTGATACCCGAACGGACGTACAGGCAATCGTCGATACGCCCGGAGGCCTGCCCAGGGCACTGCTCACAGGCGCTACAGGCTTCATCGGAAGAACGATTGCAAAACGCGCCGCCGGCAGGCTATCGGTGCTGTCGGGCGTGCGTGCCGACGCGCCGGCCAGACAGGCGCCAGGGCGCGTTCGAATCGATTATGCGGACGAACGTTCTGTTTCTGCAGCCGTCGCTGACTGCGACGTGGTGATCCACGCAGCCTATGATCCAAATCAGCCAATGCGGGAGGGCGAGTTTGCCGGCCGGCTCGTAGACGCCGGGATGCGGGCGGGCATCCGATCCTTCGTGTTCTTTGGCACCTACTCCACCTACGACTCGCTTCGCGATCGGGTGGACGAGGCCAGCCCAAACTCGTCGCTGCGGCTACCCTACATCGTAGGCAAGCAAGGACTTGAGAGCAGTCTGCGCACGCTTTCGGAGAAGTACCCGGAAGCCAAGATCCTCATGCTGCAGCCCACCATCGTGACAGGAGCCGGCGGGTCCTGGAACCGCTTTTTCGACCATGCTGCAGAATCACTGGCCGTAGTGTTGCCGCACGGCGGCGCAGCCCCGCTCAATGCCGTCGACGTCGATGTCGTGGCCGAAGCGGCTGTGCGCGCCGCGCTGGGAACGACAGGACTGTCCGCCGGTTTCCACAAGTTCCTGCTGAACGGGTCAGCCGCATCGAGCTGGGCCGATCGCATCGCCGCCAGCGCGAAGGCGCAGCCTCCGCGTATTGCAAGGGCTGGTCGCGGACTGCTAGCGGAAAGCCTGGTCATGAACCTCCTGCTCTGCCTCAAGTACACCGGCGGCCGCCGCTGGCACTATCCCCGCTTGGGCGTTGCGCCGCAAAGCGACGGGAAGATGCCCGCCCAGGCGCTAACCCTCCGGGGCCTCGATCGCCTTACCGTCGCAGGTTGGGCGGTCGTCGACGCTGCAGCCGCTCGGCGTGCAGGACTGATCGACTGAGCCGGGCCGAGCCCGCACTTCGTAGTGGTTCTGCTCAAAACGCCAAAGCATGCTGCCCCGCTGGCCGCTGCGAGAGCAGCCTGCGCGGCGAAGTTTCACTGTCGGGCTCTGAGGCGTACGGTTACCAACCCTCGAGCCGGCTTGCGAAATGCATCAGCGAAACTTTGTGCCTGATCAGGTATTTTGAGAGCGCTGTAGCTGCTGGGAAATTTGCGCGTCAGAGACTTGGGGCCGTCCCCTCGGTTGAGCCGCGGCAGGTCGATATTCCGGCAACCAGTTGATCAGGAGCTTGACGACATCGGTTTCGCCATACTGGACGACTTGCTTCGCGCTGAATGCGACATAGGCCAAAACGCGTTCGGCTATGCAAGGTTCAATGATCGCGACGCGCAAGCGTGGGATACGGGTCGCCACTGTCTTATCCATGTCAGAAAGCAACTCTTCATACAGCTTCTCTCCCGGTCGCAGCCCCGTAAACCGAATGCCAATCTCTGTTTCTGAGCGTCCAGCCATCCGAATCATCGTCTCGGCCAAATCCAAGATCCTTACTGGCTTCCCCATATCCAGCACATAGACCTGCCCGGTCTCGCCGATCGCGCAGGCCTGCACCACCAGTCTTGCCGCCTCTGGAATCGTCATGAAGTAACGCGTGATGTCGGGATGCGTCACCGTCACCGGCCCGCCCTTGGCGATCTGCTCCTTGAACTTGGGGATCACGCTTCCGCTTGAGCCCAGCACATTCCCGAATCGCACCGCCATGAATTTCGTCGTGTGGCCTTGGCCCGCCATGTGGCTGATCATGAGCTCGGCAGCCCTTTTGGTCGCCCCCATCACGTTGGTCGGATTGACGGCCTTGTCCGTAGAAATCAGCACGAAGCGATCAACCCCGCACTCTGCGGCGGCCTGGCAGGCGTTGTGGGTGCCCAGCGTGTTGTTCCGCAGCGCCGCCCAAGCGTTCTCCTCTTCCATCAAGGGCACATGCTTGTACGCCGCCGCATGGAACACGATCTGCGGCTTGTACTTGCCAAAGACGTGGCGCAGGTGTTCCAGCTCCTTCACATCGCCGATCAGGCGCACCAGCGGGATGTGCGGGAAGGTCTCGCCCAGTTCCTGCTCAATCGTGTAGAGATTGAACTCGCTCAGCTCGTACAGCACGATCTTTGACGGGCCATAACGAGCCACTTGGCGGCACAGCTCGGAGCCGATCGAACCGCCCGCGCCAGTGATCAGCACCACCTTGCCGTTCAGACATTCGCTGATGCCGCCTTCGTCCAGCTCCACCGGCTCGCGGCCCAGCAAGTCCTCGGGTTCGATGTCTCGCACTTGGTCGACATGGCTGCCGGCCAGCAGTTCCTCACTGCTCGGCACAGTCAACACCGGTAGCCCAGCTTGGCCCGCGAGCTCCAGCGCACGGCGGCGCAGGCCCATCGTGGCCGCCGGCATCGCGACGACGATGTGCGTGATGCCGTGCAGTTCGGCGAGGCGCGGAGCCTCCTCCAGCGCGCCCAGCACCGGCACACCGGCCACGCGGGCACCGCGTTTCCCGGGTGCGTCGTCGAGGAAGCCGACCACCACCCAGCCCTGGCTGTGCTGGATGCCAGCCACCAGCAACCGACCGGCGTCGCCTGCGCCCATGACCAAGGCGCGCCGCTGCTCCTGGGCACTGCCGCTGATGCGGCTGCGCATGTGCTCGTACAGCATGCGGTAGCCCATGCGCATCATGGCCAGCGCCATCAGCGTGAAGAGCGGGTGTAGCGCCAGCACAGCCCGCGGCACCTTGGTCAGTTGGGCCATCAACACGACGACAGCCACGAGAAGGCCGGAGGCCACGCAGACTGCGGCCAGCCGCTTGATCTCGCCGAAGCCGCTGAAGCGCCACATGCCCTTGGGCACCTTCAGCAGCTTCAACAGCAACGCGTAGATGGCGACAACGCCCAGCAGCACCCAGTGGTCGTAGTCGGGCCGGGCGCTGAACCAGCGCTCGAAGCCGAGGCGGAACAGGTAGGTGGCCTGCCAGGCAACGGCCACAGCCGCCATGTCCAGTGCGAGCGCCAGCGCCTCGCGGTGAGGACGGATGCGCGTCAGCCAGGCATCCAGAGACAACCAGTTCATCGTCGGCTTTCAGTTCTTCAACGCGCCCAGCGTGGCGAGGATCAGCCGCACATCGCCCATCAGGCTGGCGCTGCGCACGTAGTCGGCCGCCAGTTGCAGCTTGGTCGGCAGCACCACTTCCACGTACTCGCGCTCGGGGTCGGCCGCGTGCGCCAGCAACTCGCTCTCGTTGCGAAATCGCAGCGACGCCGGATCGGTAATGCCCGGCCGCACCGACAGCACCACGTCGCGCAGCTCGGCCGGGTACAACGCCACGTAACGCGGCACCTCGGGTCGCGGGCCGACGAGGCTCATCGCGCCGCGCAGCACATCCCAAAGCTGCGGCAGTTCGTCGAGCTTGGTGGCACGCAGCAGACGGCCAGCGCGGGTGATGCGCGGGTCTTCGCCGACCGTGATCTGCGCCCCCGCCGAGGCTCGCATCGTGCGGAACTTGTGGATGGTGAACGGCACGCCGAAACGGCCCACGCGGATCTGGCGGAACAGCACCGGGCCGGGCGAATCGAGCTTGACCCACACAGCTGCGGCCAGCAGCAGCGGCGACAGCAGCAGCAGACCCAACAATGAGCAAATCACGTCAAACAAGCGCTTGGCCAAGGTGCGCTCAGCCCAGCAGTGCGCGCACGGCGGCGATGACGCGCTCCACATCGGCATCGCTCATCGCCGTGTAGAGCGGTAGGCTGACCGTGCGCTCGAAGACCTTCTGGGACTGCGGGAACTGCTCTGGCGTCAGGCCGTAGCGGTCGCGCCAGTACGGATGCAGATGCAGCGGCACGTAGTGCACGCTGCAGCCGATGCCCGCCGCAAACATGCCTTCGATGAAGGCATCGCGAGTGATCGACGCGTCTTCAGCCAGGCGCACTACGTACAGGTGCCAGGCGTGCGTGTCGCCCTCGGGCGCAACGGGCGGCAGGATCAGCGGCAGGTCGGCGAACGCGTCGTTGAAGCGCTCCGCGATCTGCTCGCGACGGGCCTGAAAAGCCGGCAAACGCTTGAGCTGGTGCAGCCCCAGCGCCGCCGCAATGTCGGTCAGGTTGTACTTGAACCCCGGCGCCACGATCTCGTAGTACCAGCTTGGCACCTTGGCCGTGAAACGGTCGAACGCGTCGCGGCTCATCCCGTGCAGCCGCATGATGCGCGCACGCTTGGCGATCTCCGGGTTGCGCGTGACCAGCATGCCGCCCTCGCCCGTCGTCATGGTCTTGTTGGCGTAGAAGCTGAACACCGTGGCATCGGTGCCCAGCGTGCCGATCAGTTCCTTCTCCAGCGTCGTGGGCAGCGCATGCGCCGCGTCGTCGATGACGCGCAGGCCGTGCCGACGCGCGATGTCCAGCACCGCGATCATGTCCACCGCCAGGCCGGCGTAGTGCACCGGCATGATGGCCTTGGTGCGCGGCGTGATCACCGCCTCGATGGCGGCGATGTCGATGTTCAGCGTCGCGGGATCGATGTCGACCAGCTTCACGTCGGCACCGAGATAACGCACGACTTCAGCGGTGGCGGTGAAGGTGTGCGTCGTCGTGATGACCTCGTCGCCGGGGCCGATGCCAATGGCCTCCAGCGCCAGGTGCAGGCCGGCCGTGGCGGAGTTGACGGCGATGCATTCGATCTGCGGGTCGCCGAGGAACTCGGCGAAGGCCTGCTCGAAGCGCTTGGCCTTGGGGCCGGTCGTGATCCAGCCGGATTTCAGCGTGTCGACCACTTCGGCGATCTCGTCGTCGCCGATGTCGGGCAGGGCAAAGGGAAGAAAGGGCTGGGAGCTCATCGGGCGGGATTTTCGCGCATCAGCGCTTCTCGATCAGGACCAGGCGGTGGGTACGCAGCCATGGCACGAGGTTGAACAGCGCATAGGCCGCCGGCAGCGCACGCGCCAGCGGCGGCGCCAGCGTCACGCGGCGCGCCGTGAAGTGGCCGTGCGGGAACAGCTCGCGCACGCGCGCCAGCGGCACGCCGCGCACGTCGGTGTTGCGCGGGTTGTTGACGGTGAAGTCATACCAGACGACGGCACCGCCCGGCTTGAGCCAGCGCCACATGGCGTCAGCCACCTGCTGCTGCAGCGTGTCGTCGAGGATGGACGAGAAGACCGTGGATTGCAGCACCAAGTCCTGGCTCTCGGGGGCGACGTCAGCGCTCGCGGCATCGCCGGCCAGCAGGCGCACGCCCTCGGGCAAGGCGGCACGGGCCGCCGCGAGACGCTCCGGCAGCAATTCAATGCCGGTCAGGTGCGCGGGCCGCAGGCCCAGGCGCAGCAGGTCCAGCAGGTTGCCACCAGCGCCGCAGCCAACCTCCGTGGCGCGCCAGTCGGCCGGCACACCCGGCCGCTGCACCAGCAGCTTCAGCAGCGCGCGTTGGCGCTCCTGCCACATCTGCCAGACCTCCGGGCGCAGCAGGCTGTAGCGGTCGCCCGCATCACGTCGGGCGTACCGTTGGGCAATGGCGTCGAGCTCGCTCATCGCAAGGCCTCGATGAAGCGTGCCGCCAGCACGGGGAAGGCGTGATGTGCCATCGCGAAGGCGCGGCCGCGCTCGCCCATCGCGGCGCGCTCGGCGGGGGTCAGCGCCGCGAGCTTCAACAGGCCCTGCGCAACAGCCGTGGCGTCTTCGGGCGGCACCGTGAGGCCCGCGCCCGCTTCAGCCACAGGATCATTGCCCGCCTCGACCGAATGCAGTACGGCGCGCCCGGCCATCAGGTAGTCGATGAGCTTGTTGGGCGCGATGCCGAAACGGTAGATGGGCGTGCGCTGCCAGCCGATGTAGGCGATGTCGAAGTGGCCCAGCAACGTCGGGATCTGCGCCTTCGGGATGGGCGCGAAGAAGCGCACGTTCGCCAGCCCTTCGGCCGTCGCGCGCTCGGCCAGCCGGGCAGCCTCGTGGCCGCTGCCGACGAGCACGAAGCTCAGCGGCGCGTCCTTCACGCGGGCCGCCGCGTCCAGCAGCACGTCCAGCGCATTGGGCAGCCCCATGGAGCCGGCATAGCCGACAACCACGCGGCCCGCAGCGCGCTCGGCGTCCAGATGAGCCTGCAGCGCCGCCCCCAGAGGCGCGGTCTCACCCTGCCATTCCTCAGGCGCGAAGCCGTTGGGCACGACATGAAGTTTCCGCAGGTCCAGGCCCCGCGAAGCCATGTGCTCATGCACGCAGGGCAGCATGGAGACGACGACGTCGGCATCGCGGTAGGCATCGGCCTCGGCCTTGCCGCACATCATGGCGAACGGGTGGCGCGGCGACATGCCGGACAGCTCGATCAGCGACAGCGGCCAGAGGTCGTGCACCTCGTAGACCAGCTTGGCCTTGGCGAGTTTGGCCAGCTTCTTGGCCACCCAGATGTCCATCGGGTAGGTGCTGGACGCGATGACCGCATCGGGCCGGATCTCGCGCGTCAGCCGCCACGCATCGGCGCGCAGCTGGCGCAGGAAGGACAGGATGTTGCGCAGCCGGCCCACGCCGTTGCCGGCGTACTGCGGCGTGGGCAGCCAGCGGTAACGTATGCCGTCGATGAGCTCCTCGACCGGCTGACCCGGCACCTCGGGCTGCACGGCGCGCACATGCGAGTAGGACGCGGCCACGATGGTGACCTCGTGCCCGGCCCGCACCCACTCGCGGGCAAGGTAGTAGGGCCGGAACTCCATGCCATGGCGGGGCGAGCCGGCATAGTGGTTGACAAGCAGCAGCCTCATGCCGGGGTAAGTTCCTTCAGGCGGGTCAGGAAGCGCTGCACATGCGGCTCGAAAAGGCCGTTTGCGGCGACCCAGTCGCGGTTGATGGGGCCGAGCCTGGCTGCGTCCAGGGCGGCCAGGCGCGCCGGCAGGTCTTCCAGCGCGCCGACGATGAGGCCGCGCGCGGAGTCGCCGATCACCTCGCGGTTGGCCGGCAGCTCGGACAGCAGCGGCACACAGCCATGCGCCATGGCCTCCAGCACCGACACCGACACCGAGTCGCTCTCGGGCAGGCTCAGGAACCACGTCGACCGGGCGTAATGGGCCGCTTGCGCCGCCGCGTCCAGCCGGCCCACGAACGTCACCTTGTCCGCCAGGCCGCGTGCCGACACGTCGGCCTCGAGGGCCTGCCGCAGCGAGCCGTCATTGGCCACCACGAGGCGGGCCTCGGGCTGCCCGGCGGCGATGCGCGCGAACGCGTCGATGACGAGTTGAGGCCGGTAGATCGGCTCCAGGCCCCGGTTCGCGAAGCACAGCCAGGGCTGCTTCTTCGCGTTCTGCTTGGGCAGGGCTTCCAGGCCGAACGGGAAGGTCATCACCTCACCCGCGCCCAGCTCGCGCATGCGCTCGGTCATGTAGAGCGAGTCGGACGTGGCAAGCGCGCAATGGCGCAGCACCTTCTTCGTCATCCAGCGCCAGGCGCCACCGCGCTGCGGCGTGACGAGGATGTCGCTGCCCCAGGCCGAGCCGGCGATCTGCGCGCGCAGCCGCCACCCGAGCTTGGCCGCCCAGGCCAGCGAGCCGTGCGAGGTCAGGTAATGCGCATGCAGCCAGTCAGCATCCACGGCGGCCAGCCACTGGCCCATGCGCGGCAGCTGCTTGATCAGCGCGACATTGCCGCCACCATGGTCGGGCTCGGTGTTCAGCGCCAGCCGCTGCGCGTCGGGCAGCAGCTGCAGAAACTCGGGCAGGAAGCCGCGCGACGAGATCGCATAAAGCTGCACCCGTGGCTTCAGCGCGCGGGCCCACTTCAGCAGATGCGGGCTCTCGCCGTCGCCGATCAGCACCAGCTTCAGGCCGCCGCCCAACAACGGCCCGCTCATGGCAACTCCCCAGCCCAGGCCTGGTAGTGCACCGCCAGCTCCGGGTGTTGGCGCAGCAACTGTGCGTCGCGCTTGCGGGTGTCTCCCACCACCTTGGCCGGCTGCCCGGCAAGGATGGCGTAATCCGGGAACTCGCCCTGCACCAGGCTGTAGGCCGACACGAGGCAGCCCTTGCCCAGACGCGTGCCGGGCAGCAGCGTGGCATGCGCACCGACAAAACAGTAAGGCCCGATCTCCACCGGTGCAGTGAAGTAGGCCTGCTTGTCCGCGACCTTGACGTACTCGCGGCCGTACAAGCGAATGGCGGCATGGCTGGAATGGGTGAACACGCCCGTGAAGAAGCCGATCTGGCAGCCCTCGCCGATGCGCAGGCCATAGGTCGCGTCCAGCACGCTGAAGTGGCCGATGAAGACATGGTCTCCCACGTCCAACTGCTCGCGGGCGAACACCACCGCGCTGTTGCTCAGCCGCGTGTGCGGCAGGAACTCACCGTCACCGCGCACGAAACCACCCACCATGCGCGGCCCCCACAGGCGCGAGACCAGGCGCTTGATCGGCTGCCACGCACGCCTTGCCAGGCTTGCCTTCACGGCATCTCCTTGTTGGCTGGCGCCCGCTGAAGCAGGCCCCAGAAGAAATAGCAAAAGTAAAACAGCATCGCGGCCGACACGCCCCAGCCCGCCCCGGCCAGGCCACCCAAGTGCAGCCCGGCGGCCAGGCCAGCAACGAACATCACCTGCCCCACCAGCGCCAGCTTCAGCGCCCAGGCCTGCGCGCCCCAGGCCATGGGCACGACGGACAGCGGCGACGCGATGAAGTGCAGCGCAATGTAGGGCGCGAGCGAACACGCCAGCTCACCGGCGCCGCGCCACTGCGGGCCGAAGACGGTGGCGAACAACCACGGCCCGAAGGCCAGCAGCCCCCCCATCAGCGGCAACGCGATGGCGGCCAGCAGCAGCAGGTTGTGGCGCACGAGCGTGCGGGCTTCGGCCAGATTCGTGGACTGCGTGAGCCTCGGGTACAGCGCCTGCGACAGCGAGCCGCCCACCAGCGACGCCGGCGCCTTCAGGTAGCGCAGCGCCAGCGCCCACGCGCCCGCCTCGGGCGCGCCCAGCCAGGCCGTCAGCAGCGCGATGGCCAGCGTGTCCTGCAGTGCGCCGGCAAACGCATGCGGCGTGTTCAGCAGCGGGAAGTCGCGGTGCTTGTGCGCCATCTGACGCAACGGTTGAGGCCTCAGCAGCCCGCGCCAGCCGCCGGTCGGCGCGGGCCGGGCCTGCAGCATCGCCGCCGCCGCAGTGGCCAGTGTGGCGCCGCCCACCAGCCCCCACGGGCCGGCCTGCAGCAGACCAAAGCCCACCTGCCCCACGGCACCTCCGCCCCATTGGACGACGCGCGCCCGGGCCAGCGTGGCGAACTCACCCGCCCGCGCCGCCCACTGCGCCAGCGCCTGGCTGGCCGCCAGCGCGAGCACGGCCAGCGGCAACGCGGCGGCGACCGACAGGTCGGCCCAGAGCATCCATGCCGCACCGACGAGGATGGCCATTGCTGTCATCACCAGCAGCACGCGCAGGCACAGCGCCAGCAGCGCGGCAGCGCCCTTGTCGCCCGTCTCCAGCGCCAGCGCGAACTCGTAGCGCGCGCAGCCGACGACAGCCAGGTTGCTGGCCACTGTCCACAGCAGCGAGAACTGCCCGTACTCGGCCGGCGTGTACAGCCGCGCGATCCACGGCCCCAGCAGCAGCGGCAGGGCCTGGGCCAGCGCGCTGCCGGCAAGAAGAGTGAGAGTGGCGCGCGTCAGGCTCATAGGGGGCGCGAGATTCTAGAATCGATGGTTCGACTGAAGGCCCGCAATGACCACGACCCCTACCCCCCCCGCCGCCGACGACAACCAACTGATCGCCGAGCGCCGCGCCAAACTGGCCGCGCTGCGGGCTGCGACGGCGGTGCCCTTCCCCAACGACTTCAAGCCCCAGCACCGCGCTGAGCCGCTGCAGGCTCAGTACGGCCAGGTGCCCAACGAGGAGCTGGAGCCGCAAGGCGTGAAGGTCAGCGTGGCCGGCCGCATGATGCTCAAGCGCATGATGGGCAAGGCCAGCTTCTGCACGCTGCAGGACGCCACCGGCCGCATCCAGCTGCGCGTGACCATCGACAACGTCGGCGCCGAGGTCTACGACGCGTTCAAGCACTGGGACCTGGGCGACATCCTGGGCGCCGAAGGCACGCTGATGCGTACCAAGACCGGCGAGCTGTCCGTGGCCGTCACGACGCTGCGCCTGCTGACCAAGAGCCTGCGCCCGCTGCCGGACAAGTTCCACGGCATGACCGACCAGGAGCAGAAGTACCGCCAGCGCTATGTCGACCTGATCACCGACGAGGACGCCCGCAAGCGCTTCGTCGCCCGCAGCCAGGGCGTGTCGGCCATCCGCAGCTTCATGGTGGACCACGGCTTCCTGGAGGTCGAAACGCCCATGCTCCACCCCATCCCGGGTGGCGCGAACGCCAAGCCCTTCATCACTCACCACAACGCGCTGGACCAGGAGATGTTCCTGCGCATCGCGCCGGAGCTGTACCTGAAGCGCCTGGTCGTGGGCGGCTTCGAGCGCGTGTTCGAGATCAACCGCAACTTCCGCAACGAAGGCATCTCGGTTCGGCACAACCCCGAGTTCACGATGATGGAGTTCTATGCGGCCTACTGGACGCATCACGACATCATGGACTTCACCGAAGCCGTGCTGCGCCACGCCGCGATTGCCGCGACGGGCAGCGCTGCACTCACCTACGCCGGCAAGCCGGTCGCACTGGACAAGCCGTTCACGCGCCTGTCGGTGCGCGACTCGCTGATCCAGTTCGCCGGTCTGAGCGGTGAAGAGGCCGACAACGCCGACGTGCTGCGCGCGAAGATCATCGCCGCCGGCGAACAGGCGCCGGCCCGCTGGAGCCTGGCAGAGCTGCAGTTCGGCCTGTTCGAGGCCGTCGTCGAAGAAAAGCTCTGGGAGCCCACCTTCATCATCGACTACCCCGTCGAGGTGTCGCCGCTGGCCCGAGCGTCGGATGCCGACCCCAAGATCACTGAGCGCTTCGAGCTCTTCATCACCGGCCGCGAATACGCCAACGGCTTCTCCGAGCTGAACGACGCCGAAGACCAGGCCGCGCGCTTCCAGGCCCAGGTGGCCAACAAGGACGATGGCGACGAGGAGGCGATGTACTTTGATGCCGACTTCATCCGCGCACTGGAGTACGGCATGCCCCCGACCGGCGGCTGCGGCATCGGCATCGACCGGCTGATGATGCTGATCACCGACAGCCCGTCGATCCGCGACGTCATCCTGTTCCCGGCGCTGCGCCGGGAAGCTTGAGCAGCCTCGGGCGAACAGGCGCCGGCCACCGGGCGCACGGATCACCACCCGCGGCCGCGTCACGCGGCGGCGCGCCTTACGGCGCTGGCGGGCCTGCACTGGCAGCCAGCCCGCCCCTTAGAACAGCTCCGCCACGCACACACCAGCAGACCTGCGTTGTGAGGCTGGATCGCTCGCCTCCAGCGGGCCGGCGCTCATCAGTTCGGCCAGCAGGCGCGGCAGCACCCGCTCGGCATCCGCCCAGGACTACCGGCGTGCGCGGCTCCTGCCACATCGGTGGCACCAGTCGGCCAAAAACTGGGCACCCCGCCGCCCCCAGGGTCAGCACGCAGAACGCTGCGACTGGTGTGCCACTGGCATCGATCGTCTCGCTACACAGGCCGGCCAAGCCCAGCGGATCACCGTCAGCCCGCTGGATGCCCCAAGGCATGGGGCTGGCCCGTGTCGTGGCACCACGTCGTCAGCCGCGCCACCGGCACGACGAAACGCCGGGCGGCCAACCAGCTTTCCCGGCAGGTGTCAGGACTTCATCGCCTCGACGCCGTATTCCCTCACCCGCAGCGCGTCGGCACCGCCACGGAACGAGGGCAGCAGCAGTCCGAAGCAGCCGGGGCGCAGGAGGCCCAGCGTGCCTACTTCCAGCGCCTACCCCGCGCGCCCAAAAGTAAGCGCGCGGCGAACACACCTTGACCGTTGCAGTCCGGGGACCCATGCAGATTCCCATCCCCGGACACCGGGGATAGGAATCGTCCGACGACGAGGAGGCTCAGCTCGGTGACCAGCGATGCGGCAGCAGCTCGTCGATGCGGCTGGCGGGGTGAGTCGGCAAGCGATCCAGCACGTCCTTGAAGTAGGCGTACGGGTCGTGCCCGTTGATGCGAGCCGAGTGCAGCAAGCTCATGATGGCCGCAGCCCGCTTGCCGGCGCGCAGGCTGCCGGCGAAGAGCCAGTTCGCTCTTCCGAGAGCAATCGGGCGGATCTAGTTCTCGACCCAATTGTTCGAGATCGGCACGTCGCCGTCGCTCACGAAGTGCGTGAGCTCCTGCCAGCGCTTCAGGCTGTAGTCGATGGCCTTGATGGTGGCCGAGCCGGGCGGCACCAGTTGTCGCTGCCTGAGCAAACATCGGTGGAACACAGCGAGGACCCGGCGTGACTTGCGTTGCCGCAGCCGCTGTCGCTCCTCACCGGTGAGCGGCTCGGCCTGACGCTCGATCCGGAACAAGGCCTGGTAGAAGCGCAGCGCTTGCTCGCCGACCTTGCTGCCGTGGTTGGCCCACAGCTCATGGAACTTGCGGCGGCTGTGCGCCATGCACTGTGCCGACGTCACGCCCTTGTCCACGCAGGCCGAGTAGCCGCTGAACCCGTCGGTGACCAGCGTGCCCTTCCAGGCGTTGGGCGTCTCCAGCCGCAGGAAGTCTCGGACGTTCTTGCCGCTGCGGGTCTCGCTGAACTCGAACACCACCGCCTTGACGGGGTTGGTGCTGGGCGTGCAGTACGACCAGATGTAGGCCTTGTGGGTCTTGCCATCTCGTTGTCCAGCGGGTTTGAGCATCGCCACCGGCGTCTCGTCAGCATGCAGCACCATGTGGCGCCTGAGCTCGTCGGCCAGGGCCTGCACCAGCGGCTGCAACTGCGCGCCACAGGCGCCCACCCACTCCGCCAGCGTCGAGCGGGCGATCACGTGGCCGGCCCGTGCGAACACGGCCTCCTGCCGGTACAGGGGCAAGTGGTCCATGAACTTGGCCACCAGCACGTGGGCCAGCAGGCCGGTGGTAGGGATGCCCTTGTCGATCACGTGGGCCGGCACCGGTGCCTGCACGATGCGCTCGCAGCACTTGCAGACCCACTTGCCGCGCACATGGCGCTCGACGGTGAACACGCCGGGCTGGTAGTCCAGCTTCTCGGCCACGTCCTCGCCGATGCGCTGCATGGCCTGGCCGCAGCCGCAGGTCGTATCCGCCGGCTCGTGCGGCACGTCGCGACGCGGCAGGTGGGCGGGAAGCTGGGCGCGCTTCGGTTGCTGCTTCTCGTCCGTCTTGTCGCTCTTCTTGCGGTGGCGCTGCAGCTCGCCGTCGAGCTCATGGATGTCGGTGTCCAGCGTCTCCTCCAGCAGGCTTCTCTGCTCGGGCGAGAGGGTGCTGGCGAAGCGCTCGCTGGTGGCAGCGAACTTCATCCGTTTCAGGATCGCCATCTCGTGCGTGAGCTTGTCGATGAGCGCCTGCTTGAAGGCGATCTCGTGGTCACGCTGCTGGACCTGGGCGAGCAGCGACTGCACGGCCTGCCGCGTCTGCGGGTCCAAGGCGTCCAGTTGCTGCGCGCTGATCATGGACAGCCATGGTGCCCAAGGCAGCGACTCAGCGCATCGGCATATCCGGCAATTGCCCGACCTCGGGCAGCTACGCTCAGATCGTACAGATGATGCCGGCCTCGCCCAGGCGCTGCCACGGCAGGCCCAGCACCAACGCATCGAGCTGCACGCGCGTCAGGCTCAGCGTGCTCGCACTGTCCAGTGGCCACACGAACCTGCCGGCGTTGAGCCGCCGGGCCGCGAGCCACACGCCGATACCGTCGTGCACGAGGACCTTCATGCGGTTGGCGCGCCGGTTGGCAAACAGGTAGGCGTGATGGGGATGCGCGGCACCGAAGATGCCGACCACGCGGGCCAATGCTGCTTCAGTACCGAGTCGCATATCCAGGGGCTGCACGGCCAGCCAGACCGCGTCGACGCGAATCAACCCAGGACCTCGCGCAGCCAGGCGGCGCTGTGCGCGTCCAGTGGCAGCTCAGCCTGCACCGTGGTGCTGCCACGGCGGATCTCCACGGAGATGCGGCTCGGCGCTTGCACCGTTGCGGGGGGCAAGGCAGGCGGCACCCCTTGCGGCATTGGCAGTTGAACGAACGCCGGCACCGCCGCCGCATCCTTGTGTGCACTGCTCGGCACGCACTCGTCAGCCTCCCGAACCCAGCGGCGCAGCATGTTGGTGTTGAGGCCATTGGCCAGGGCCACTGCTGCCGTCGAAACGCCGGGCTGGCGAGCCAGCTCGATGACTCGTGCCTTGAACTCGGCCGAGTGTCGGCGCCAGCTGCGCCCCGCAGGTGTCGTCAGATCTCCCGCGCTCAAATCTGTTGTGTCCATGTGTCCACGCATCGTTTGTCGTGGACACAAGCATCCAAGTCCGGCCACCGGACTTCAAGGTGACTTGGGCGGACGCCTACGCCCAAAACGCTGTCGTCGGCAATGGGAGCAACAACGAACGCCGCCAGCAGGCGGTCGGCATCCGTCAAGGCTTCGTAGTCAGACCTGCAAAATACATTTCCACGCAACTCACTGGCGGGGTGAGCCCGGCGAGCAGGGCGCGGTTATGAGGTGCGGAGCAGCGGCTGACGCGATGGGTCGGCATTGGCACCCATCAGGCCGC
>NZ_JBIGHW010000070.1:0-339 GCF_043555875.1 Pelomonas margarita
GCGAAGTTCAGAAGACCACGGTCACGGGCGTCGAAATGTTCCGCAAGCTGCTGGACCAAGGTCAAGCGGGCGACAACGTCGGCATCCTGCTGCGCGGCACCAAGCGTGAAGACGTCGAGCGCGGCCAAGTGCTGGCCAAGCCCGGTTCGATCAAGCCGCACACCCACTTCACGGCAGAAATCTACGTTCTGTCCAAGGAAGAGGGCGGCCGTCACACCCCGTTCTTCAACAACTACCGTCCCCAGTTCTACTTCCGCACGACGGACGTGACCGGTGCCGTGGAGCTGCCGAAGGACAAGGAAATGGTCATGCCTGGCGACAACGTCGGCATCACCGTGA
>NZ_JBIGHW010000071.1:0-336 GCF_043555875.1 Pelomonas margarita
GCAGTCCGGCGCAGACTGTCGCGGCCGCCACCGGCAGCGTCACCCACACCTTCGCCAGCGCCGGCAACGCGACCATCTCGGTCACGGTGGTGGACGAGGACGGCAGCTTTGCCGCCGGCTCGCAGGCCGTGGTGATTGCTGCGCCCACGCCCACGGTCAGCTTCGAGGCCGGCGGCAATGCCGTGCTCAGCGAAGGTGCAACCTTCGCACGCACCATCAGCTTCAGCGACGGCCAGGACAACGGCGCTGCCGGCTGGACCTACACCGTCGACTACGGCGACGGCACCGTCATCAACGGCAGCACCGCCACGCCCAGCATCGAGCTCAACCACCTCT
>NZ_JBIGHW010000072.1:0-331 GCF_043555875.1 Pelomonas margarita
TCAAACGCCCACGCTTATCGGCTGTTAATTATTAAAGAACATCGCAAAACTCTGATTTACTCTTCGTTTTGCGCCGCTGACTTGTCAGCAGCAAAGAAGCGAGATTCTAATCTGCTTTTTGCTTCGCTGTCAAATGTTTTTGAAAATTTCTTTTCTCAACATCTTTCAGCTCGCTTGCCGCCTTCAAAACACTTGGCTTCGTCGGCAGCAAAGAGGCGAGATTTTGATCTGCTTTTTCAACTTCGTCAAGCACTTTCGAAAAATTTCTTAAGCACTTAATCAGCCGAACCAGCTTCAGGACTCTCGCCCCGCCTTCGCACCACAACAACCC
>NZ_JBIGHW010000073.1:0-319 GCF_043555875.1 Pelomonas margarita
CGCATAGCGCGCGCTCAGCCGCCGCAGCTGGGCGGCGGGAGTTCGCACTTACCGGCGCCCACGCCGTCGGTGCAGATGGAGCAGCTGGGGTCCCACCAGGGGCAGGTGGGCAGGTCCGGCGGCGTGGTCCCGGGCCCGGGGTCGGTGGGCGTGCCGTCGTTGCCCGGCCCCGGGCTGCTCACCATCGCCGTGTTGCGGATGGCGTCCGACTGCATGCGCACCACCACGTGCGACACCACAGGGATGCGCCCCGCCTCGATCAGCCCCAGCTTGAACGCGTCCCCCACCCCGGCGCCCAGCTTGCTCAGCGCCCAGGTGT
>NZ_JBIGHW010000074.1:0-318 GCF_043555875.1 Pelomonas margarita
GGCCAACCTCTACCGCCTCTACTACGCCGTGGCCTGGAACCGCGCGCTGGCCGCCAAGAACGTCCCGCGCGCCAACGTGTTTGCCGACCAGGCCGAGGCCGCCTTCCGGCGCGACCAGGCGATCAGCGACCAGTACCACGCGCTGGCCGGCGGCAAGTGGGCCGGCATGAGGCTGCTGGTCCACAACGGCTACACGACGTGGCAGCAGCCCGACAACAACCTCAGGCCGGCCGTGAAGGGGGTGGCCGGCTCGGTGGATGCCGCAGTGGTGCAGCGGCAGCTGACCCACGCCCAGCCTGCCGGCCCCTTCGCGCCGCA
>NZ_JBIGHW010000075.1:0-314 GCF_043555875.1 Pelomonas margarita
CGCCCGCGCCACCCCAGCTGGCCAGCGTGGAGCGCGGCGTGTGCACGCCCGAGCGCGCGTTGATCGGCTCTTGGCGGTAGTAAGGCAGGTGGTCGACGAAGCGGCTGATCAGCGTGTGGGCCACCAGGCCGGCCGCCGGGATGCCGCCGTCGACGACGTCGGGCTCAGCGGGCTCCTGGCGCAGCACCTGGCAGCACCGGCAGGCCCACTTGCCGTAGATGTGACGGTGCACGAAGAACTTGGCCGGCACGATGTCCAGCTTCTCGCTCACGTCCTCGCCGATGCGCTGCATGGGTTGGCGGCAGTCGGCGTTG
>NZ_JBIGHW010000076.1:0-306 GCF_043555875.1 Pelomonas margarita
CCAGCGCCCTCGCGTTCCTGGGGCAGCGGTGCAACGCCCCGCACCAAGGCACGCTTTTTGCACTACGTTCGTGCATGGACACGCCCCCATTCCCCCTGCCGGGCCTGCGCGTGCTGCTGGTGGACGCCGGCCAGCGCCGCAGCCCGGTCATCCGCCTGGAACTGATCCGGCTGCGCTGCCAGCTCGTCGATGTGCTGGACCTCGTGGCCGAGTCCGATGCGCTGGCGCTCACGCTGGCCCGCCAGGCGCCGGAGCTGCTGCTGATCGACTGCGAGCAGCCCACGCCGGCGCTGCTGGCGCAGCTGT
>NZ_JBIGHW010000077.1:0-290 GCF_043555875.1 Pelomonas margarita
GCGACCACGTCATCTTCGTCGGCGAGGTGGAGCGCTGCACCGCGCAGCCCGGTGCGCAGCCGCTGATCTTCCACGGCGGCCGCTACTTCACCGAGCTGCCGCTCTGAGTCGCCCGCTCGCCGCCAGAGCGAGCCTTCTCCCACCAGGACGCCCCATGCCCCAAACCGTCAGCTTTCACCACGTGCTGCGCTGCCCGCCCGAGCGCGTCTACCGCGCCTTCACGACACCCGCCGCCATGGCCAAGTGGCTGCCGCCTTTCGGCTTCACGGCCACGGTGCACGAGATGAACG
>NZ_JBIGHW010000078.1:0-288 GCF_043555875.1 Pelomonas margarita
GAAACCGACCTAGTTCACACCGGTCTTAACTCAGTTCATGTAAAATTTTAAAAGACGAACAGTCTTACTTTTTTAGCTGCTACACCAAAAAGATATCTTAATCCAACATCGAGGTCGCAAACCTTTCCCTCAATAAGAACTCTAAAGAAAGATAACGCTGTTATCCCTATGGTAACTTTTGCTTTATTCTCCCATGAAGGATCCTTATACTAAAAAAAAGCATTCCATTTAGCTTCTTATTGTCCCAATAAAACTTCAAATTTTTTAATAAAAAAAATATAATTAAGC
>NZ_JBIGHW010000007.1:0-287209 GCF_043555875.1 Pelomonas margarita
CTCATCGTGGACGATTCAGCTACATTCAAACCAGTTCCTGCGCGCCTCCCCGGCGCCGCCACGGCAAGCTCAGTTTTGCCGTCCACGATCAGCCTGAAATGGGCGTCCACGATCGCTGAAATACGCAGGTGCTGCTGGGGCTGACAGGCAGCCTGATGGTCTGGCAGGCCTCGCTGGACGCGGCGCTCAACCCGGCCTGGTTTCGCGCGCCCGCCTCGGCCTGCGCTGCTTCGGCCACACCGGTGGCCAGCACGCTGAGCCTGCTGGCCGAGCACGCCCCGCGCGCGCGGGCGCAGACCGTGGTCGCCCCACGCGAACCCGGCGCCACCTTCCAGGTGTGGGAGGACCGTGACGCGGCCAGCGGCTGGCGCACCGAGCATTTCATCGACCCCGACTGCGGCCGCTACCTGGGCGCGCGCGAGCGCGGCGCCCTGCGCCTGGATGCAGCCCATGCCGTCCCGCTGCTGTATGAGCTGCACAGCCGGCTGCTCGGCGGCGAGACCGGGCATGTCATCGCCGGCATCGCGGCCCTGCTTTTCGCCGGGCTCACGCTCACCGGGCTGTGGCTGTCGTGGCCACGCGCGACCGGGCCGCGGCTGAAGGCCTGGGCCCAGGCGCTGAGGGTGCGCTGGCAAGGCCCGCCGGCGCGCCGTTGGTATGAGCTGCACCGGGCCGCAGGGTTGTGGCTGCTGCCGGTGGCGCTCGTGCTCTCGGTGACGGGCGCCGCCCTCGTCTTCCCCAACCCGACCCGCGACGGCGTAGCCGCCGTGCTGCCGTTGCAGCGCCTTGTCAAGCTGTCGACCCTGCGCGCGCCCGAGGCGACGCCGAGAGCATCAGACACGCCAGGTCCGGACGCCTGGATAGCGGCCGCGCAGCGCGAGTTTCCGGCAGCCCGCTGGTCCCGCCTCACGCTGTCGGCCAAGGGCGCGGTCGAGGTGCGGCTGCTTCAACCGGGCGAGCTGCGCGCAGCCACCGGCTACACGCGTGTGCGCCTGGACCGCCAAGGCCGCGTGCTGGAGCGCTACGACCCGCTGGCCGCACCGGCCGGCAACCAGGTGGTCGACAGCCTGTTCCCCCTGCACAGCGGCGAAGCGCTCGGCCTGACGGCACGGCTGATCTGGACGGGATTCGGCCTGCTGCCCGCCACGCTGCTGGGCACGGGCGCCTGGCTGTGGTGGCGCCGCCGGCAGCGGGCGTGCGCTTGAGCCACGAGGGCCTGCAGGCTCTTCCGTGCCGATGTAGCGAGTGATCATGCCGGCCCGGTGTGGCAGCAGCGGGCCTCCAGCTGGGGCGCCGATGCGCTGGAGAGTCGCAACGGCACGCTCGCTCAGGCCGCCACCGGCTCCACCGTCACCCCGACCTTCAACGTCGCCACGCCGCCCCCCCGCAGCACCCCACGCAGCGGCGCCACGTCCGCGTAGTCCCGCCCCCAGGCCAGCGTCACATGGTCCAGATTGGCAGGCACGGCGTTGGTCGGGTCCAGCGCCAGCCAGCCCTGCTCGGGGCACCACAGCTCCACCCAGGCGTGCGACGCGTCGGCACCCACCAGCTTGGGAACGCCCGGCAGCGGCCGCGTCAGCAGATAGCCCGACACATAGCGCGCCGCCAGCCCCAGCGCGCGGCAGGCGGCAATGAAGACATGGGCGAAGTCCTGGCAAACGCCGCTGCGCTGCGCCAGCGCGTCGGCAGCGCGCGTGACCACCGTCGTGCTGTGCGGCAGGTAGCGCAGGTCGGCGTGGATCTGGTGCATCAGCGCCAGACCCGCTGCGGCCAGCGTGCGGCCGGGCAGGAAGGCGCGGCGAGCATAGGCGGCCAGCGCCTCGTCGGGCGACGCATAGGCCGAGGCCAGCGCGAACTCATCGGCCTCCTGCAGCCCCCGGCCGGCGCGATAGCGCAAGCCACGCGCGACAGCCTCCCACGCCGGGCCGCGGTTTGGATCCGGGGCGGGACGGTCCTGCAGCTCGACGACGAAGCGGCTGTCGACGATGAGCTCCTCATGCACGCGCGCATGGCCGAAGCTCAGGTGGCGGTTGCCCCAGGGGTCGCGGCGCAGATGGGGCGCCAGCGCGGCGGCGTCCAGCGCGACACTCTCGATGCCCCAGGCGTCGGGCAGCGGGTCGATGGATAGCTGCCAGCCGGCCACACGCTGCCAGGGCGTCTCGCGCGGGGCCAGGCAGGCGGTGTGGTGCGCCCACTCCACCGCAGCCCCGTAGGTGTAGTCGGTGACGTGGTGGACAGACAGCGTCACCGTCATTGCCACACCCGCTGCTCGGCGCCTGTGACATGCGCGAAATAGCGGTGGCTCAGCACCGACGACAACTCGCCCGCCTGCGCGGCCGCGCGACGCAGTTGCTGCACGAGCAGCGGCGCGGATGCGGTCAGCCCGGCCAGCGGCCAGGCCTCGGGGACGGGCAGCTCACTCACGACGCCGGCGGCCCAGGCGGGGTCGTGACGGGCCAGCTTGTTGAATCGCTCGCGCAGCGTGCGTGCCACCCAGGCCAGCGAGCGTGGGTTGTCGGTGTTGTGCACCAGCAGGTGCAGCAGCGGCGCGGCCTCCCGGCGGGCCTGGAACTGGGCGCGGAAGGTGATGGTGGAGTCGAACACACCCAGCAGCAGCGCGAAGCCGTCCTCGGTGAGGGCCAGGGGCTGTGCGCCCGGGCCGGTCTGCTCGAAGGCCTCGGCCAGCACCTCGGCGTGGAAGGACAGCCGCTCGATCTGCCGGCCGATGGACAGCAGCCGCCAGCCGTCGTCGCGGGTCATGCGGTCGGTCTGCACACCGGTGATGGCGGCCAGGTGGGTGTCGGCGCGCGCCAGCACGTTGAGCACGTCGGTCATCGGCAGGGCGTGGGCCGGGCGGTCCAGCACAGCGCGCAGGTGCTGCTCGAACTGGGCCGCCGCCTCGTGGATGAGCCGCCAGGCCTCGGGCGACAGCCGCTCGCGCAGCGCCTGGGCGCAGCCCTGCAGCGCGCGCAGGTTCCAGCCCACGCTGTGGATGCCCGAGCCCGGCAGCAGCGCGCCCAGCAGCGCGCGCTCGAAGCCGCGCGGGTCGTCCTGCGCATGCGGTGCGTCCGCGCCGACGAGGCTGTGGCGGCGCGCCAGCGCATCCAGCAGCGGCAGCATGGGTGCCGGCATGGCGCCGCGCTGCACCATGACGCTGGCCTCGATGACATGGCGCGCCAGCCGCGCGCTGTTCTCGGCCCGCTCGGCGTAGCGGCCCAGCCAGAACAGGTTCTCGGCGGCGCGGCTGGTGACGGTCCAGTGCGCGTCACGCAGGTCGGTAGCCTGCAACGGTTGCGACAGCAAGGTGGTGCGGTCCACCTCGCCGTCGGTCATGACCCAGGTGTCGGCGCTCAAGGACCCACGCTGGATGGACAGCCACGCGTCGGCCAGCGGGTCGCGCCGCGGCGCTACGCGCGTGAGGCCGCCAGGCAGCACCTTCCAGCCGCCCTGCCCGTCGGTCAGCGCGAACACGCGCAGCACGGCCACGCGCGGCTCCAGCGCGCCGCGCACCCACACGGGCTGCTTGGTCGGCTTGACGCGCGCCTGCAGCGTGTAGGCCGTGGGGTCGGCGTCGATGCGCTCGGCAAGCGCCTGCAGTTCGCGCTCGCCCAGCTCGGCCGCCACCACCGGCGCGAAATGCCGCGTGGTGGCGCTGGCCGAGAAGGTGGGCACGACAACAAACTCCGCCAGGCGCGGCCGCAGCGCGCGCCATGCACTTTCCTCGCCGCACCACCAGCTCTGGATGGCCGGCAGCTTCAGCGGCTCGCCCAGCAGCCGCTCGGCCACGGCGGGCCAGAAGGCGGTGAGGCCGGGGCTCTCCAGCCAGCCGGCGCCCGGCACGTTGGCGATGACGACCTCGCCCGCGCGTGCCGCCTGCAGCAGGCCCGGCACGCCGAGGATGGACTCGGGGCGCAGCTCCAGTGGGTCCAGCCAGGTGTCGTCCACGCGGCGCAGCAGCACGTGCACGCGCTCGAGGCCGGCCAGCGTCTTCAGGTAGACCTTGTCGGCGCGCACGGTCAGGTCGGCGCCTTCCACCAGCGTGATACCGAGGTAGCGCGCGAGGAAGGCCTGCTCGAAGTAGGTTTCGTTGCGCGGCCCCGGCGTCAGCAGCGCCACGCGGGCCTGGGGGCTGCGCTCCCCGGCGGGCGACAGCTTCACCAGCGCCTGGATGAAGTCGCGGTAGCTGGCGGCCAGCCGCTGCACCTGCATCTGCCGAAAGGCCTCGGGGAACTGCTGCGCAATGATGAGCCGGTTCTCCAGCACATAGCCCAGGCCCGACGCTGCCTGCGTGCGCTGGCCCACCACCCACCAGTGGCCGTCGCTGGCGCGGGTCAGGTCAAAGGCAAGCACGTGCAGGTGCACGTCCCCGGGCGGGCGGCTGCCGTGCATAGCACGCAGGTATTGCGGATGGGCCAGCACCAGCGACGCCGGCAGCAGCCCTTCCTTGAGCAGGTGGCGCTCGCCGTAGGTGTCGGCCATGACGGCCTCCAGCAGCCGCGCGCGCTGCAGGATGCCGGCCTCGATGTCGCGCCACTCGCCCGGCTCGATAAGCATGGGCAGCAGCTCCAGCGGCCAGTGGCGGGCCAGCGCACCTTCGGTGCCCTCCTGGCCGGGCAGCGGGGGGGCGTCGCTGTGCACGTTGTAGCTGGCGCCATCTTCCAGCACGCGGCGCTGCACGCGCAGCGTCTTGGCCGACAGCTCCTGCCAGCCGGCGGCCGCGCCGGCCTGGAAAAAGCGCTGCCAGCGCGGCGCCAGGCCGGCCTGCGGCTCGCCCGGTTGGTTGACCTGGCCGGTCAGCTCATAGAAGTGCCCGTCGCGGCTGCGCAGCGCGCTAGCGCCCGCCTGCACCAGCGGATCGGGCGCACCGGGGTCGTCCGGCTCATCGGGGAGCAGGCTCCACTGGCTGGGGGTGGGCTCGGACATGGCGCGGATCTGGGGAGGGACGGGATTGTCAAGCAATCCCTGACCACGGCTAGGCGAGGAAGCCGCGCAGCACGCACTCGGCCGCAGCCGGGTCGTCGCGCCAGGCGCCATGGCCCACGCCGGGAAAGCGCACCAAGCCGGCCAGCCACTGCGGCGGTATGGCGGCCGCGATCTCGGCCGCGTCCTCCGGCGGCGTGACGGGGTCCTGTTCACCCGCCATCACCAACACGGGACATTGCACATTCGCCAGACCGGGCCGCAGGTCCATGCCGGGCAGCTCGGTGCGGGTGTGCTCGAACAGGATGTCGGGCTTGAACTGCATCCAGCCACCGGCGTCAGGCGGCTTGGGCTGCGTGTTGTAGAGATGGCGGCAGTGCTGCTCGTACGCCGCCCAGGTGTCGGGGCCCGGGCGCTCCCAGAAGTCGCGCGTGGCCTGGGCCGCGGCCGGCCCGCCCAGGGCACCGAAGCGCTCGATCTTGCGCGCCAGGCCGAAGTGGTGCGAGGTGCTGGACAGCACGACCTTGCTCGGGTGCGCCGGGTGACGCGCAAGATAGTGCTGCGCGACGAAGCCGCCGAAGCTCTGGCCCAGCACGATGGGCTTCTCGATGCCCAGCGCCTCGCACAGTCGCACGACATCATCGGCGAAGACGTCCAGCCGCATCTCGTCCAGCGGCCGCGGGCTGCTGCGGCCATGGCCGCGCTGGTCGAAGTAGACGACCTGGCAGAGGTCCGTGAAGCGGCTGAAGAAGGGCCGGAAGCCCGTGTGGTCGAAGCCGGGGCCGCCATGGATGAGCAGCAGCGTCGGCCGCTCCTTCAGCGCACGCCCCTCGGGCACGTGACCCAGGCCTTCGATGTCGAAGAACAGGCGGACGCCGGGTTGGATCTCGATGTGCATGGCGGAAGCGCTCGGACACCGCGCGCGGCCAAGCGGCCCGGCGGCGAAAGAGTGGTCGTGGCAGGTTGGCAGCGCGTCAGGATACTTTGCGCAGATCCAGCGTGAACGGGAACTCCAGGCTGCGTTGCGGCTCGCCCACCTCGACGCGACCAGGCGTGTGGCCGTGCGACGTGAAGCGCGCCAAGCGGCGGCTCTCGGCCTCGTAGGCGTTGACGGGCAGCGTCGCGTAGTTGCGGCCGCCCGGGTGGGCGACGTAGTAGCGGCAGCCCCCCAGCGACTTCTGCTGCCAGGTGTCGACGAGGTCCAGCGTCAGCGGCGCGTGGATGCCGATGGTGGGGTGCAGCGCCGACGGCGGCAGCCACGCGCGGTAGCGCACGCCGGCCACGAACTCACCGACGCGGCCGGTGGGCTGCAGCGGCAGCGGCTGGCCGTTGACGGTGATGCGGTGGCGCGGATCGACGAGGCCGCTGACGTGCACCTCCAGCCGCTCCAGCGATGCGTCCACATAGCGCACCGTGCCGCCAGCCGAGCCCTCCTCGCCCATCACATGCCAGGGCTCGAGCGCGCCGCGCAGCGTCACGTGCACGCCGCGCGCAGCGAACTCGCCCAGCTTGGGGAAGCGGAACTCGACATGCGGCGCGAACCAGGCGGCATCCAGCGCGTAGCCGGCGTCCTGCATGTCCTGCATGACGTCGGCAAAGTCGTCGCGCACGAAGTGCGGCAGCAGCCAGCGGTCGTGCAGCTCAGTGCCCCAGCGCACCAGCGGCGCGCGGTAGGGCGCCTTCCAGAAGCGGGCGATCAGCGCGCGCAGTAGCAGCTGCTGCACGATGCTCATGCGCGCATGCGGCGGCATCTCGAAGGCACGCAACTCCAGCAGGCCCAGGCGGCCGGTCGACGAGTCCGGCGAGTAGAGCTTGTCGATGCAGAACTCGCTGCGGTGCGTGTTGCCGGTCACGTCAACCAGCACGTTGCGCAGCGTACGGTCGATGAGCCAGGGCGGCACATCCTCGCCGTGGCGATCGGCCAGCTTGTGGATCTCGGCCAGCGCGATCTCCAGCTCGCGCAGCTGGTCGTTGCGCGCCTCGTCCACGCGCGGCGCCTGGCTGGTCGGGCCGATGAAGAGGCCGCTGAAGAGGTAGCTCAGCGACGGGTGGTTGTGCCAGTAGGCCAGCAGCGAGGCCAGCAGCGACGGGCGCCGCAGAAAGGGCGAGTCCGCCGGCGTGGCGCCGCCCAGCACGAAGTGGTTGCCGCCGCCGGTGCCGCTGTGGCGGCCGTCCATCATGAACTTCTCGCTGGACAGGCGGGTCTGCCGCGCGGCCTCATACAGGAACTCGGTGTGCTGCACCAGCTCGCACCAGTTGTGCGCCGGGTGGATGTTGACCTCGATGACGCCGGGGTCCGGCGTGACGGCCAGCAGCTTCAGGCGCGGGTCACGCGGCGGCGGGTAGCCCTCCAGCACGATCTTGAAGCCGGTGTCCTCGCAGGCGGCCTCCACGGCAGCCAGCAGCTCCAAGTAGTGCTCCAGCTTTTCCAGCGGCGGCATGAAGACGTACAGCACGCCGCTGGCCTGGCCGGTGGCCTCGGCCGCGGGGCCGTTGGCACGACGCGGATCGCGCGCCTCGACGCACAGCGCCGTGCGCGTGATCCAGTGCGCGCTCTCGAAGCGCACCGGCGCGCTGGCATCGGCCGACGGCGGCCAGGGCGAATCGCCCGGCGCGAAGCCGGCGCTGGCGCTGCCCGCAGCCGCCGCTCCCACACCGAGCCGCAGCCCCTGTGCAGGGCCGGTGGATGTGACGCCCTGCACCTGCGCCTTCAGCGCGGCCGAGGCCGGCAGCATGCCGCGCGGCGCGAACGGGTCCTGCGCTATCAGGTAGGGGAAGTCGCTCTTGCCCACCCACGGCAGCGAATCCAACGGCAGCCGCCAGCCCATCGGCGAGTCGCCAGGGTGCAAATACAGGCGGTCGTCACGCAGGAACCAAGGGCCGGTCTGCCAGCGTGGGCCAGCCAGCGCTGGCGCATCGCCGCTGTGGCGCAGCGGCAGCACGTAGCCGACGACGTGGGTCAAGCCCTGGTCGAACACGCGGCGCAGGCGCGTGCGCTCCATCTCGTCGTCGACGCGCGAGTCGAACGGGTCGACGTTGACGGGCAGCCGGCGCTCCCGCCACAGGTAGTAGAAGGTGTCCTCGTAGCCAGGCCGCACGTGGGTGTCGGGCACACCCAGCCGCGCGGTCAGCGCGCCCATGAAAGTCTCGGCGTGCTCGCTGGTGTAGGCGTGGCCTTCGCGCTCGTCGGCGAACCAGTCGGGGTTGCGCCAGCAGGGCTGGCCATCGGCGCGCCAGTAGATGGACAGCGCCCAGCGCGGCAACTGCTCGCCGGGGTACCACTTGCCCTGGCCGAAATGCAGGAAGCCGCCCTGGCCGTATTCGTCACGCAGGCGGTGCGTGAGCTGCTGGGCGTACAGCCGCTTGGTGGGGCCCAGCGCCTCGGTGTTCCATTCGGGCGCGTCGCGGTCTTCCACGGCCACGAAGGTGGGCTCACCGCCCATCGTCAGGCGCACGTCGCCAGCTCGCAGCTCGGCGTCGACCTGCTCGCCGAGCTTGAGAACGTCGGCCCATTGGGCGTCGGTGTAAGGCTTGGTCACGCGCGGCGACTCGTAGATGCGCGTGACGTTCATCTCATGGCCGAACTCGACCTCGCTCTCGTCCACCGCGCCGCTGATGGGCGCCGCGCTGCCGGGCGTGGGCGTGGCCGCGAGCGGGATGTGGCCCTCGCCGGCCAGCAAACCCGACGTCGGGTCCAGGCCTATCCATCCGGCGCCGGGCAGGTAGACCTCGCACCAGGCGTGCAGATCCGTAAAGTCGACTTCTGTACCGCTGGGGCCGTCCAGCGCCTTCTCGTCGGGCGTGAGCTGAATCAGGTAGCCGGACACGAAGCGCGCCGCCAAGCCCAGGTGGCGCAGCAGCTCGACGAGCAGCCAGCCGGAGTCGCGGCAGGAGCCGGAGCCCTTCTGCAGTGTCTCCTCGGGCGTCTGGACGCCGGGTTCCAGGCGGATCAGATAGGACACGCTGTTCTGCACGCGCTGGTTCAAATCGACGAGGAAGTCGATGGTGGCGCGCTCGGTGCGGGGGATGTCCTTCAGGTAGGCCGCCAGCAGCGGCGTGGCCGGCTGTGCCTGCAGATAGGGCGCCAGCTCGACCTGCTGGGACTCGTCGTAGGTGAACGGGACGGTCTGTGCGTGGGGTTCCAGGAAGAAGTCGAACGGGTTGTAGACGGCCATCTCGGCGACAAGGTCCACCGTGACGGTGAACTCGGTCGTCTTTTCGGGGAAGACGAGGCGGGCCAGGTAGTTAGCGAACGGGTCCTGCTGCCAGTTGATGAAGTGTTTGACGGGCTCGACCCGCAGCGAGTAGCTGAGGATGGGCGTACGGCAGTGCGGCGCGGGGCGCAGGCGGATGACCTGCGGGCCGAGCTGCACGGGGCGGTCGTACTTGTAGCGGGTGACGTGTTTGAGGGCGACGTGGATGCTCATGGGTGGGTCATCGCTGCAAGGCGATGCTTTCTCTGAGATTGGATTGATGGCCAGGCCCGTGCCGGGATTTCGCCCCGGCGGGCGACCTACTTTCTGGACCGCCAGAAAGTAGGCAAAGAGCTCCCCCCGACCGCACCGCCCTCGCTGCGCTCGGATGCCCGAGCAACGCAAGCCCCGAAGCCCCACGCCGAACTCGCGCCGCTACGCTCTGCTCAAACAGTCGTCGTGAGTCAGTTGTCGAGGCGAGCTGCGCTCGCGGGCTTCGGGTCTTGCGTTCCTCGGCGGTGCTCAAGGGGGCATACCGAACAGCCGGCGCCAGCCGGCTTGCGGGCCTGGCTGTTGGCTGTTGGGCTGTTGGGGTTCGGCTGTTCATTCACCCCCCTTTTAGCGACGCCGAGGAGCGCAGCGGCTTGCAACCGCGCGCGCAGCGCGCTTTGTGCTCTGACTCCGCACGGCTGTTTGAGCGCAGCGTAGCGAAGCGAGTTCCGGGCGGGGTTGCAAGCCGCGAGCACCGCAAGGGACCCGCAGCGCAGCGGAGGGCGTCGCGGTCAGGGGCGACTTTTTGCCTTCTTTTTGGTCGCTCAAAAAGAAGGTCGCCCGCCGGGGCGACGTCCCGGCTGGGCCTGTGCGGCAACCAACCCTCCGAGCGACACATCGAAAGATCGGTCACGAAGCTCACCTCAGGCCGACGGCACCAGAAAGTCCCGGCTGATCCGCGCCCCCAGGTCCGCCACCTCGGCCAAGAACCCATCGAGGAAGGGATGCATGCCCTCCGCCAGGATCTCGTCGATGCGACCGAAGCTCAGCTCCGCCTCCAGCCGCCCCACTCGCCGCAGCGTCTCGGCCGACTGCGGGTTCGCCACCCGCTTCAGGTTGGCCAACATGCGCGTCACGCAGTGCGACAGCGAGCGCGGCATGTCGGGCCGCAGGATCAGCAGTTCCGCCACCTTGTCGGGCTGGATGACGTTGCTGTAGACCTTGCGGTAGATCTCGAAGCCCGACACCGAGCGCAGCACGGCCGACCAGTAGTAGAAGTCGCGCGCCGCATCGCGTTCGCTGCCGACGCCATCGTGGCGATAGAACTTCACGTCCAGCAGCCGCGCCGTGTTGTCAGCCCGCTCCAGGAAGGAGCCGATGCGGATGAAGTGAAAGGCCTCGTCCTGCAGCATGGTGCCCACCGTCACGCCGCGCGACAGGTGCGAGCGGTACTTGACCCACTCGAACAGCTGCGACGGGTCGCGCGCCAGCGCGCCTTCGCGCAGCAGCCGGCGGAACTCCAGCCAGGTCTGGTTCATCGTCTCCCAGACCTCGGTCGTCAACGCGCCGCGCACGGCCCGCGCGTTCTCACGCGCCGCGCGCAGGCAGTTGAAGATGGACGAGAGGTTGCTCTCGTCGGCCACCATGAATTCCATGACGTTACGCGCGTTGATGTCCGCGTACTTCGCACCGTACAGGCCGTTCAGTTCGGAGATGGACACCAGGCTGCGCCATGTCTGCTCGGACTCCTCGGTGGACTGGGGCTGCAGCGAGGTCTGGTAGGCGATGTCCAGCATGCGGGCCGTGTTCTCGGCCCGCTCGATGTAGCGGCTCAGCCAGAAGAGGTGGTCAGCGGTTCTTGAAAGCATCTTGTCGTCTCCCTCAGTCTTCCAGCACCCAGGTGTCCTTGGTCCCGCCGCCCTGGCTGCTGTTGACCACGAGTGAGCCTTCCTTCAACGCCACGCGGGTGAGCCCGCCGGGCACCATGCGCACCGACGAGCCTGACAGCACAAAGGGTCGCAGATCAATGTGACGGGGCGCGATGCCCGATTCAACGAAGGTCGGGCAGGTCGACAGCGACAGCGTCGGCTGCGCGATGTAGTTGCTCGGGTTGGCCACGAGCTGCGCACGGAAGGCCTCGATCTCGGCCTGGGTGGCCGCAGGCCCAACCAGCATGCCGTAGCCACCGGCGCCATGCACCTCCTTCACAACCAGCTCGGACAGATGCGCCAGCGTGTAGGCCAGATCATCTTTCTCGCGACAAACGTAGGTGGGCACGTTCTGCAGAATGGGCTTCTCGCCAAGATAGAACTCGATCATCTTGGGCACGTAGGGGTAGATGGACTTGTCGTCCGCGATTCCCGTGCCGATGGCGTTGGACAGCGTCACCTTGCCAGCCTTGTACGCATCCACCAGGCCGGCACAGCCCAGCTGCGAATCGGCGCGAAAGACCTGCGGGTCGAGGAAGTCGTCGTCCAGCCGGCGGTAGATGACGTCCACGCGCTTCGGCCCGCGCGTCGTGCGCATGTAGACGAAACCGCCGTCGACGAACAAGTCCTGCCCCTCGACCAGCTCCACGCCCATCTGCTGCGCCAGGAAGGCGTGCTCGAAGTAGGCCGAGTTGTACATGCCCGGCGTCAGCACGACGACGGTGGGGTCCGACACGCCGGACGGCGCCACGCTGCGCAGCGTGTCCAGCAGCAGGTCAGGGTAATGCGCCACCGGCGCGATGCGGTGGTTGACGAACAGCTCCGGGAAGAGCCGCATCATCATCTTGCGGTTCTCCAGCATGTAGCTCACGCCGCTGGGCACGCGCAGGTTGTCCTCTAGCACGTAGTAGTCGCCCGAGCCGTCGGCATTGCCGGCACGCACGATGTCGACACCGGCGATGTGGCTGTAGACGTTGCCCGGCACGTCCACGCCCATCATCTCCTTGCGGAACTGGGCGTTGTTCAGGATTTCGTCGGCGGGCACGATGCCGGCCTTCAGGATCTCCTGGTCGTGATAGACGTCATGGATGAAGCGGTTCAGCGCCGTCACACGCTGCGCCAGGCCCGCCTGCATAGACGTCCACTCGGACGCCGGGATGACGCGCGGAATCAGGTCGAACGGGATCAGGCGCTCGGTGCCCTCGCCCGAGTCCTTGTCGCCATAGACGGCGAAGGTGATGCCCACGCGGCGGAAGATCAGCTCGGCCTGTTCGCGCCGTTCGCGCATCAGGCTCTCGGGCTGCTCGGCCAGCCAGCGGGCGTAGGCCTCGTAGTGCGCGCGGGCCTGGGCCCCGCGGGCGGCGTGCATTTCATCGAAGGCGGTCTGCATCGTTGCTCCTCTCACAGCCACCGACGCAAAAACCGCGCCCACAACGAGCGCCAAATCTGGTGCGTTCAGGCACCGCCGCAGTGCAGGCGGGCCCGACACCGGCGCATCGGGGCACCAGAGTTATACCGGTGCCCCGCAATGCTGCCCTTCGGCCGTTAGAAACGCAGCTGCAAACCTGTGCTCACCGAGCGCCCCGGCTGCGGCGCCAGCGCACGCAGCGCGGGCACCGCCGTCGCGTTGTAGGCCAGCTTGTTGCCGAGGTTGTCCAGCTTCAGATACCACAGTGCGTCGCCCTGGCCCCAGTTGAACTGGCGTGCCAGGCTGAGCCGCAGCGTGCCGTAGCCGGCCGTTGCGATGTCGAACGGCGCCGCGCGGGTCTGCCGGGCTGCACCGCGCCATTCCAGCCGCCCCGACCACTCACCCTGCCTGGCCTCCAGGCCCAGCATGGCGCGCAGCGGCGCCAGGCGCGGCAGCGGCTCGCTGGTCTGCGTGTTCTCGCCCCGCACGGCGTCCAGCTGGCCCAGCAGCGCGACGGCCGGGTGCGCCTGCCAGCGCCCCTCGATCTCCACGCCGCGCAAGCGCGCGGGCACGGCCTGGAAGGCGTAGACCGGCAGCGCCTCGCCCTCGTCCTCCACCGTCTGGCCATTGGCCTGCAGCGCGATGTAGTTGCTGAAGCGCGTCTCGTAGACGTTGATGTGGGCGTGACTCTGGCCGCCTTCCCACTTCAGGCCCACGTCTGCGCCGCGAGAGCGCTCCAGGCCCAGACTGGCGTCGCCCACCTCGAAGGCCGCCGTCGCCACGTGCAGACCGTTGGCAAAAAGCTCGTAATAGGCCGGTGCACGCTGCGTGCGGTTCAGGTTGGCGCTCAGGCTCCAGGTTCCATCCAGCGACAGCACGCCGCTCAACGCCAGGCTCAGCGGACTGAACTTGCGCTGCTGCGCGGGGCCGAAGCGCTCGCTCCCATCGGAATCAACTGTCACACGCTCGGTGCGCACGCCGGCCGACCAGTCCACGCCCGCCAGGCGCGCCTGCTCCAGCAAGAAGACACCGGTGCTGCGCGTGCGCGTGCTGGGCACGAAGGCCTCCTCGCCCAATGCCGAGAAATCCAGCGACTCGGTCTGCACGCCGACCAGGCCCTTCAGCGGACCCAGGGGCGCATGTTCCACCTCCAGCCGACCGTCCGTGCCCCGGCTCCTGAAGGTGGTGCCGACCTCCTCGCCCTCCATCTCGGTGTGCTCGTAGCGATTGCGGCTGAGCTGCCAGCCGATGCGGCGCACCGGGCCGCTGGCGGTGGCCCACTCGCCCGCCGTCGCGACCCGCTGGCGCTGCATGCGGATGGTCACGTCTGCCTCGGCCGTCGTGCCGTAGTCGGTATGGAAGTCGTCCACCGACACGCCGGCATAGCCGCCCTGGAAGAACACCGAGCCGCCCACCGCGCCGCCATGGCTGCGCGCGGCGGCGTTGCGCACGCTGGTGCGGCTCTCGGCGCCGTCGTCGGTGGGGCTGCTGAAGCGCGGCGTGCGCTGATCGCCGGCGTCACGGCCGGCCAGGTCCACGTGCCAGCCAAAGCCCATATGGGCCGAGCCGCTGCCGCCGTCCAGCACGACGGCGCCGCTCTTGTCGTTGCTGGCGCCGCCCAGCCGCACCTCGGCCGCACCGCTCAGGCCTGGCGTGAAGCTGCGCGGGATGCGGTTGTCCAGCGTGTTGACGACGCCGCCCACCGCGTTGCCGCCATACAACAGCGCCGCGGCGCCGCGCAACACCTCAACCTTGTCGATGACCAGCGGGTCGATGGCCACGCCATGGTCGAAGCTGAGGCTGGACGCATCGACCGACGCGCCGGAGTTGCTCAGGATGCGCACGCGATCGCCGTCCAGCCCGCGGATGACGGGGCGGCTCGCGTTGGGGCCGAAGTTGGTGGCCGACACGCCGGGCAAGCCCTGCAGCGTGTCGCCGAGGGTGGCGGCGCGGGTCAGCACGAGCTGGTCTCCAGACAGCGAATCGCTGGGCTGGGCCAGCACCTGGCTCTTCAGCGGGTTGCCGGTGACGACGACCTTGTCCAGGGACTCGGTGGGCGCGGGATTGGCCTGGGCGGCCAGGGTGAAGCAGGCAGCCGCGATGGGCGCCAGGACGTGGGAACGCATGGGGAGGAATTCCGAAACTGAAAACGCAAGGCGCGCACACCGCCAGCACAGGCGGTATGCGCAGAGAGCTTGGGGTTCAGACGGAATCGGGCGGCGCGCGCGCGGGCGGCCGCCAGGTCGTGTCGCTCGCGATGGCCGGGGCCGAGCAAGCCGTCGCCAGCACATCGCCCGCCACGCGGGCAGGCAGCGGCCCGGGCGTGGCCGTCGGCACGCCACCGGCCAGGTGGGCGGCAGTCAGGCAGAGGTCGCAATCGACCACGTGGACGAGGCCATCGTCCTGCCGGTCGCCCACATGCGACAGCGCGTGCACATCCGCCATCGCCTGGGCGATGGGCAGAATCAGAGCCAGCCAGAGCAGCCAGCCGCGGATGTTGCGACGGAGGTTCACGGCCGCAATCCTAAACTCGGGCCCCTCACAGAGCCTGAAGTCACCCGCTCATGAAGCTCATCGACACCATCCTGGCCGACGCGCCCGAGATCACGGCCATCCGCCGCGACCTGCACAAGCACCCGGAACTCTGCTTCCACGAAGAACGCACTGCCGACGTCATTGCAAAAGCCCTGACCGACTGGGGCATCCCGGTTCATCGCGGCCTGGGCAAGACCGGCATCGTCGGCATCGTCAAGAACGGCACGTCGGACCGAGCCGTTGGCCTGCGAGCCGACATCGACGCGCTGCCCATGACCGAGCGCAATCAGTTCCCGCACGCCAGCTCGTACTTGGGCCGCATGCATGCCTGCGGTCACGACGGCCACACCGCCATGCTGCTGGCCGCAGCCAAGCACCTGGCGACGAACCGCAACTTCGACGGCACGGTCTACCTTGTCTTCCAGCCCGCCGAGGAAGGTGGCGGCGGCGCCCGCGAGATGATCAAGGACGGCCTGTTCGAGAAGTTCCCGATGGAAGCCATGTTCGGCGCCCACAACTGGCCCGGCATGAAGGCCGGCCAGTTCGCACTGAAGTCCGGCCCGGTATTCGCCAGCAGCAACGAGTTCAAGATCACGCTGCGCGGCAAGGGCTCGCACGCCGCCATGCCACACCTGGGCGTGGACCCGGTGCCAGCGGCCTGCCAGCTGGTGTCGGCCTTCCAGACCATCATCAGCCGCAACAAGCGGCCCATCGACCCCGGCGTCATCTCCGTGACGATGATCCACGCCGGCGAGGCCACCAACGTCGTGCCGGACTCGGTCGTCATGGAAGGCACGGTACGCACCTTCACACTGGAGCTGCTGGACCTGCTGGAGCGCCGCATGAAGGACATGACGGAACAACTGGCGGGTGCCTTCGAGCTGAAGGCCGAGTTCGAGTTCCGCCGCAACTACCCGCCGACGATCAACCACCCCGCCGAGACCGAGTTCGTGCGCCGCGTGCTGACCGACATGGTGGACGCCGACAACGTGCAGGAATTCGAGCCCACGATGGGCGCCGAGGATTTCAGCTACTACCTGCTGGACAAGCCCGGCTGCTATTTCCTCATCGGCAACGGCGACGGCGAACACCGCACCGGCGGCCACGGCCTGGGGCCGTGCACGCTGCACAACCCGAGCTACGACTTCAACGACGACCTGATTCCGCTGGGAGGCTCCATGTGGGTGAGGCTCGCCGAACAGTGGCTCAACAGCCCCAAGCCATGAACCACGATCAAGTCATCACCGACACCCGCGACTGGGTCGTCAAGGCCGTCATCGGCCTGAACCTGTGCCCGTTTGCGAAAGCGGTGCACGTCAACGAGCGCATCCGCTATGTGGTCAGCGACGCCACCGAGCCCGAGGCACTGCTGAAAGACCTGGCCCGCGAGCTGCTGGCGCTGAACCGCGCCGACCCGGATGAGATCGACACGACCCTGCTCATCCACCCGCAGGTGCTCGACGACTTCCTGGACTTCAACGACTTCCTGGACGCCGCCGACGCGCTGGTAGATGAGCTGCAGCTGGACGGCATCCTGCAGATCGCCGACTTCCACCCTAGCTACCAGTTCGACGGCAGCGCGCCGGACGACATCGCCAACTACAGCAACCGCTCGCCCTACCCCACGCTGCACCTGCTGCGCGAGGAGAGCATCACGCGGGCGGTGGAGGCCATGCCCGACACGGCGGCCATCTTCGAGGGCAACCTCGACACGCTGGACAAGCTGGGACACGCAGGCTGGGCCGCGCTGGGGCTGAAGACCTAGCTACTCCTTCAGCCAGGACAGGTTGTTGCCCTTCTTGGGCGAGTTGGCGCGCGTGCGCAGCACCGCGTCGAAGCCGCTCTTGCCACCGTTCCAGATCGCCGTCAGCAGGCTGAGGACGTCCTCGCGCGAGTGGGGGTCCAGGTCGGTGCGGAACTGCTTGACGGCGGCCGCCAGCATGTCGCGCGGCAGCTCCTGGTGCGTGGCCAGCACCACGAACAGGGCCGCATGCAGATCGGGCCAGGCGGCGCACAGCGCCTGGATACGCCTCAGCGCCTCGGCCGGCGCGGCACGGTGGCCCGGCATCAGCCAGCACAGCCCGTCGGCGTGCTCGTCTTGCGCAGCATCATCCATCGCGTCGGTCTCCTGTCCTCTTGTCGGCCCCGGATTGTCACGACACTGCGGTCAGTTGGCGCGCAACTCAAGCGACAGAGCGCGCAAATCGACACGCGATAGCGTGCCAGACGATCAAGCCCTGGCCGTCATGCGGCAAACTCGCCGGCTGCATCCCTGCTCAGCCCCATGCAACCCAAGACCCTTGCCCTGATCGACGACGACGCCGAGTACTCCGAGTTCCTGACGCAGTTCCTGCAGGAGCAGCAGGGCATCGCGGTCAGCCACTTCGACGACAGCAATGCCTTGCTGGCCGCGCCCGAGGCGTTCTCGTTCGACTTCTACCTCGTGGACCTGATGCTGCCCGGCGTCAACGGCGTGGAGCTGATCAAGATCCTGCGCCGCCGCACCGATGCCGGCGTCGTGGTGGTCTCGGGCCGGCTGGGGCCGGAGGTGTTCCGCGAGGTCATCACGGCCGGGGCCGACATGTACCTCGTCAAGCCCGTGCAGTTCGAGCAGGTAGCGCTGGCCATCGCCGCCGTGCAGCGCCGCGTCGCCAAGCCGGCCACCACCGAGTCGGCCTGGAAGCTGGACCGCGCCAGCGGCGAACTCGTCGTGCCGGACGGCACGCGCATCCAGCTCAGCGAGGCCGATCGCCAGCTGCTGGAGTGCTTTGCGCAGGCCGGTGGCGAGCCCGTCACGCGCGAGGCGCTGCTGAACAAGCTGGGCCGCGAGGTGCCCGAAGGCGAGGCCGATGACGGCCTGTCGGCCACCATCTACCGGCTGCGCCGCCGCATCGAGCGCGCCACACCCACGCTGGTGCCGCTGCAGAGCAAGTCGCGCGTGGGCTACGTGTTCCGCGCGCCGCTGCAGATCCTCTGAACGCTCGCCCGCTCAGCCACCTAAGCTCTTGAGCCTCACCGCGTTACGGCCGCCGCGCTTGGCCTCGTAGAGTGCCTCGTCAGCGCGCTCCAGCAGCGGCCGCACATCGGCATCCTGCGGCGAGGCCAGACTCACGCCGATGCTGACCGTGAGCCGGCCCGCGGCGGGGAATACCGCGTCCTGCACCGCACTGCGGATCTTCTCGGCCACCATGACCGCCTCCTGCGGGCCGGAGAGCTCCGGCAGCAGCACGGCGAACTCCTCGCCGCCGAAACGCGCGGCCACGTCGGTGGTGCGCACCGAGGCCTGCAGCAGCGCCGCGAGCTGGCGCAGCACCGCGTCGCCGGCCGCGTGGCCGTGCTGGTCGTTGACGTTCTTGAAGTGGTCCGCGTCGATGAGCAGCAGCCCGTGCACGCGGCCACCATGCCCGTACCGGCGGTCCAGCGCCAGCGCATCGGCCAGCCGCGCATCCAGGCTGCGGCGGTTGTGCAGGCCGGTCAGCGGGTCGCGCGTGGCCAGATGCTCCAGCGCCGCGTTGGCGGCCTGCAACTCCAGGGTGCGCTGCTGCACCTGGGCCTCCAGGCCGGCGTTGGCCTGTTGCAGCTCCTGCTCGGTGGCCAGCAGCGAGCGGGCCATGGACTGCATGGCCTGGCTCAGCCGGGCCAGCTCGTGCGCACCGGGGTCCTGCGGGAACTCCGGCATGCGGCGCTCAGCCCTGACGCGCTCGGCGATGTCGGCCAGTTGCTCGACGGGCCGGCTGATGCGCCGCGCCAGCAGCAAGGCGGCCAGCGTCAGCACGCCCGCAGCCAGCGCGCCCAGCAGCACCAGCTCGCGCCGCAGGTCACGCACCGGCCGCATGGCCAGCTCCAGCGGCTGGCGGGCCACGATGCGCCAGCCTAGCTCCGCGCTGGTGCGCGCTTGCAGCGGCGCTTCGCTGGTCAGGTAGGTCTTGCCGTCGAAGTCCAGCTCGCCCTCGAAGCGCCCGTTGGACAGCCTGGGCAACACGGCGTCGCCCCGGGCCTGTGCCAGCTTCATCGCCTCGGGGTAGAGCACGCGGCCACGGCGGTCGACGATGAGGGCATCGATGCCGCTGCCCGGCTGCTGGCGGCGGGTGACGCTGTCCAGCAGCGTGGTGACCCAGCGCCAGTGCGCATGCGTGCCGACGACACCACGCAGACGCCCCTCGGCGTCACGGATGGGCGCGGAGAAATCGATGAACCGCGTGGGCTCACCGTCGGGCAACACCGGCAACAGCTTGGCCAGCAGCTTGGCCTCGTGCATGTCGCCCACGTAGACGCGTTCACGACCGGCGATGAACCACTCGCGCTGCGCCACCGAGCGGCCCACCAGCAGGCCGCCGCTGGCTTGCAGCACGGTGCCGTCCGCGGCCACCACACCCAGCCAGGCGAACTCGTCATGCAGCGCCTTGCGGCGGTCCAGTGCATCGCGCGCCTGCCGGGAGTCCAGCGGCCCCTCCATCAGGTGTGGCGACAGGCTGAGCAACTCAATCTCGCGCTCGCGATCGCGCAGCTGGCTGGCCAGCAGCTCGGCGGCCGCCTGGGCCGTGGCCCGCACGGCAGCCGCCTGGGCCGTGTAGAGCTCATGTGTGGCCAGGCTGCCCAGGTAGCCGCCGACCGAGGTCAGGACGGCCAGAACCAGGCCGCCCAACACCAGGCTGAGCTGGCCGCGCAGGCTGGGCAGGCGGGAATGGGGCGGGCGGGCTGCGGGAAGGGTTGGAGCGTCGGGCATCGGCGTCGGCATAGGCCGGCTCGACCGGCCGGCGCAGTCTAAGCCGCGTCAGCCAGCCTGCGGCAGCGTCAGCCGCATGACCGTGCCCAGCGGCCCCGTGCGCAACAGCTCCGCGCTTCCCCCATGCAGGTCCATCACGCGGCGCACGATGTACAGGCCCAGGCCATGGGCCGACTCCTGCCCGCCGCCGCGCGCGCCCCGCGAGAACAGGCGTGGCAGCAGCTCGCGTGGGATGCCCGGCCCGCCATCGGCCACCTCGAACTGCAGCGCGGCCGGCTCATCGAAGTCCATCACGTGCAGCGTCACCGGGCTCGCACCGGGCGCGTACTTCAGCGCGTTGGACAGCAGGTTGCGCAGCGCCAGCCGCATCAGGCTCATGTCCATCAGCGCCGTGCGCGTGGCCGTGTGGCGGCGCACGGCCACGCGCTCGCGCTGGTCGCGCGGCAGGTCGGCGATGGTGACGGCGACCAGCGTGTCGATGTCGGTGTCCAGCCGCGCGATGCTGCCGGCGCCCGCCAGCAGGCTGGCTGCCGCCAGCGTGTTGTCCACGCCGGCCAGCACCTGGCCCAGCACGGCCTGCGCGCGCGTCAGCCGCTCCTGCGCCTGACGCTCGCCGCGCCCGGCCAGGCTGGCGGCTGCACTCTGCAGCGCCGCGCTGGCATTGTTCAGTGGCTGGCGCACCTCATGGGCCAGCACGTCCAGCATCTCCGAGCGCTCGCGCAGCAGCTGATCCAGCTCCCGCACATGGCGCTCGGTCTGGCGGCGCATCTGCTGCTCCTGCGCCAGCTCGGCGCGGCGCTGCAGTTCCTCGGTGATGTCGTCCACCAGCGCGAGCGCTCGCTGTGGCCGCCCCAGGGCGTCGAACTCGGCCACCGCCGACACCCGCACATCCCGCAGGCTGCCGTTGGCGCAGATCAACTGCACCGCGCAATCGTCCACATGGCCGTCGCGCCAGACAGCCGGGTTGTGGGCCTCGCGCATCTGGCGACTGGAATGCGGCGTCATGAAGTCATCCAGCAGCCGGCCGATGACCTGCTCACGCCGGTAGCCCAGCCGCTCCAGCCAGCGGTCCGAGACGCTGAGCAACCGCCCGGCCACGTCCACCGAATGCATCAGCGCCGGAGTCGACTCGTACAGCACGCGCAGCCGCTGGCGGTTGTGCTCCAGTTCCAGCGAGGCACGGTGGTGGGCCGTGACATCCTGGAACGCGCCCACCAGCCGCACCGGCACGCCATCCTGCCAATCCACCTGCCCTTGGGCCAGCACCCAGATCTCGCGCCCGGTGGCGGTGAGTAGGGGCAGTTCCAGGCTCCAGGGCTCGCCCTGCAGGATGCCGCGCTGCACGGCGGCCTCGATGATGGCGCGCGCCTCGGGCTGGTAGTAGCCGACTGCTTCGTCCAACGTGGGTCGATGGCCGGGCGGCAGGTCATGGATGCGACAGGTCTGGTCACTCCAGAGCAGCTCATGGGTCTGCAGGTCCAGGCTCCAGCCGCCAACCCCGGCAACCCGGCCCGTGCGGTCCAGCAACGCCTTGCTCTCCCGCAACTCGCGCTCGGCGCTGAGGCGGTCGGTCACGTCCTCGGCGATGCCGACGTAGCCAGCCAGCTCGCCCTGCGGCGTCAGCAGCGGCTGGGCGCGTGCCCAGATCTGGCGCGCCTGGGCACCCGCCGGGCCGGCGCGATAACGCATTTCGAAGGGCTGGCGACGCTGCACGCAGCGCTGCCAGTGGCTGCGCACCGACGCGAGATCCTGCGTCGACAGGGTCGCCATCCATCCCTCCCCCAACGCCTGGCCGGCCGCCAGCCCGTGCACGCGCTGCCAGACCAGGTTGGTGTAGATGCAACGCCCGGCCGTGTCGGCACGAAAAACGCCCAGCGGCGCCGTCTCGGCCAGCAGTCGGAACGGCTGCTCGTCCCGGTCGGCCCGGCTCTGCGCACGCTCGCGCATCATCAAAGCCTCGGCCGCCGCGCCGGCCAGCCGCGTCAGCGCCTCGCGCTGCGCCTCGCTGAGCTCGCGGGGCCGGTAGTCCACGACGCACAGCGTGCCCGGGTGACTGCCATCGTCCAGCCTCACGGGCACGCCGGCATAGAAGCGCAGCGGCGGGCTGGCCAACACATCCGGGTGGTCCTCGAACCGCGGATCCAGCCGCGCGTCGTTGACCTCGAACAGCCCGTCGGCCAGCAAGGTATGCGCACAGAAGGTCAGCGCCCTCGGCGTCTCGCTGCGGCCAAAGCCGACCGCCGCCTTGAACCATTGCCGGTGCTCGTCCAGCAGCCCGAGCAACGCGACCGGCGTGCCGCAAATCTGCGCGGCCAGCGCGGTCAGGTGATCGAACAGCGGTTCGGGCTCGGAGTCCATGACCGCCAGCGCGGCCAGTCGGGCCAGGCGGCGATCCTCGTCAGGCGGCGGGGCGGGATTGCGCATGACCGCGAGCTTAGGGCAGGTGCGCGAGCACGGTCCAAAAACGACAACGACCGCCTGAGCGGTCGTCTGTCATGTCACCGGCAGCAGCCGGAACGCGGGTCAGCGGGCGCCGGCGCGCTTGCGGCTCCAGCCCAGCACGCCCAGCGCGCTCAGGGCCAGCGCCAGGCTGGCAGGCTCGGGCAGTTGGCCGGGCACGGAAGCATCCTGGCGCGCGAAAGAGAGGTTGTCCAGCATGAACAACTCATCGCCGCCCGTCACGACCATGGACTTGGCGACACCACCGAAATTCAGCGTCAGGGGATCACCCCAGTCACAGAACTCAACAGCGGCGATGCCGCACTTGCCCGCAGCCAGGCCATCCACCGTGCCGAGCGAGCCGACGCCGTCCAGGCCCGAGAACAGCTCGATGCGGACATTGGAGCTCACGAGCGCCTTGTAAGACAGCGACGACCCGGCAACAAATCCCTCGGCGAAGTTGATCGTAAAGCTGGGGCTCTGGGTGGCGGCCGCAACACCGATCGTGGCGGGATCCTCGATACTGGGGTTGCTGGCCAGCAGCAGCGCGCCACAACCCGCCCCCCCGACCGGTGCGAAGCTGGAGAAACCGCCGCAACCGCGCGCGTTGCTGCGAACACCCCAGGCATCGCCCGTGAACGCCACGCCCAACTCGGCATACGGGTTGTTGGACGCCAGCGCGACCATGCCCCACTGGTCAAGATCCAGCGTGATCTTCTCGAAATCGATGGTGACAGGTTCCAGCGCCGCGAACGCCGGTTGCACCAGGGCCGCCAAGGCAATGGCCAGAAGTTTGCTCGTTGCACGCATGGCGCTCTCCGTCGGGTCGTTCGAGTTGATCTGTGGCCCGAAATGTAAACAAGCCTTTCTGTCCTGGGCCGCGCCCTGCCCCTTCAGTTGAGGGGTGAGGCCGAGGCCGCACCCGTCATCAAGGGGGTAGCGGAGGGCTTGGCTACACTGCCTGCGGTGGAAACCAAATGGCTTGAAGACTTCGTCAGCCTCGCCGAGACGCGCAGCTTCTCCCGCTCCGCCCAGCTCCGGCATGTGACCCAGCCTGCGTTCTCGCGCCGCATCCAGGCGCTGGAGGCCTGGGCGGGTGTTGACTTGGTGGATCGCTCGTCCTACCCGACCCGGCTGACCGCTGCCGGCGCAACGCTGCTGGCCCAGGCGGTGGAACTGCTGGGCAACCTGCAGGCCACGCGCAACATGCTGCGCAGCCACCAGGCGGCCGACCAGGACATGATCGAGTTCGCCGTGCCGCACTCGCTGGCGTTCAGCTTCTTCCCGCACTGGCTGATGGGGCTGCGGCGCGGCTTCGGTGCCATCAAGTGCCGGCTCAATGCGGCCAATGTGCACGACGCGATGCTGCAGCTCAGCGAGGGCAACTGCGACCTGCTGCTGGTCTACCACCACGCCAGCCAGCCACTGCAACTGGACCCGGAGCGCTACCAGATGGTGTCGCTGGGCCACGAAACGCTGTCGCCCTACGCCAAACCCGACACGCAGGGCGAGCCGCTGTTCCGCCTGCCCGGGCGGCCCGGCCAGAAGATTCCCTTCCTGAGTTACGCGGCGGGCGCCTACCTGGGGCGCATCGTCGAGCTCATCGTCAAGGAAGCCGACTGCGCGCTGAACCTGGACGCCATCTATGAGACCGACATGGCCGAGGGCCTGAAGGCCATGGCCCTGGAAGGCCACGGCTGCGCCTTCCTGCCCGCCAGCTCGGTTCAGAAGGAACTGGCCGGGGGCCGCCTCGTGGCAGCCGCACCGCCGGGCACGTTCAGCGTCAGCATGGAGCTGCGCATGTACCGCGAGCGCCCCGAGGCCTCGCGCCGGCACAAGCCCGCCGCCCAGGCGTTGTGGGACTACTTGGCGGCCACACCGTAAGGACTTTCCACATGCCCTTCACGGTGAAAACCCGTATTCGGGCAATTCACACGGCGTGGTCTGCTCGCCGCCATCATTGACACCCCCATTCCTGTTGTTGGAGTCCCCATGAAGAAAGTTCTGCTCGTCGCCGCTCTGGCTGCCGCTTCGGTCGCTGCCCATGCCGACACGCTGAAGAAGATCAAGGACAGCGGCGTCATCACGCTGGGTGTGCGAGAGTCCTCCGGCCTGTCCTACACCATCGGCGACGGCAAGTTCGTCGGCTATCACATCGACGTTTGCGACCGTGTCGTCGCCGACCTGCGCAAGCAGCTGGGTGGCAAGCTGGAGGTGAAGCTGCAACCGGTCACGTCCGCAAACCGCATCCCGCTGACGGTCAACGGCACCATCGATCTGGAGTGCGGCTCGACGACCAACAACGTCGCCCGCCAGAAGGATGTCGCCTTCGCCGTGACCACCTACGTCGAGGAAGTGCGCATCGCCGTGAAGGCGGCCTCGGGCATCACCTCCATCAACCAGTTGGCCGGCAAGACCCTGGCCACGACCACCGGCACCACCTCGGTGCAGACGCTGCGCAAGCACGAGCGCGCCGCGGGCGTGGATTTCAAGGAAGTGTTCGGCAAAGACCACGCCGACAGCTTCCTGCTGCTGGACTCCGGCCGCGCCGACGCCTTCGTGATGGACGGCTCCATCCTGGCCAAGAACATCGCCACGTCCAAGGCCCCGGCCGACTTCAAGATCGTCGGCGAGGTGCTGGCCGTCGAGCCCATCGCCATCATGATGCGCAAGGACGACCCGGCCTTCAAGAAGGCCGTGGACGACAGCATCAAGGCCCAGATCAAGTCGGGCGAGCTGGCGAAGACCTACGACAAGTGGTTCCTGCAGCCCATCCCGCCCACCAATGCCAAGATCGGCCTGCCTCTGTCGGCCGCCACCAAGGACGCCTGGGCCAATCCGAACGACAAGCCGGCGGAAGACTACGCCGCCAAGAAGTAAACGCTGGCACGTTTTGAGCTGATGCAAAGCGGGTGCCTGGCACCCGCTTTGTTCTAGAGGGTGCAAGGAGAGGCGATGAGTTGGGACTGGCAGGTGTTCTGCAAGAACACGCTTGATGGGGAGGTGGTCGCCAGCTGCTTTGGCAGCAACGGCGACATCACCTATCTGCAATGGATGATTTCGGCCTGGGGCTGGACGCTGAGCGTTGCGCTGCTGGCGTTGGTGCTGGCACTGGCGATGGGCTCGCTGATGGGCATCCTGCGCACGGCGCCCAGCCGCGGCCTGGTGTTCCTGGGGAACGCCTGGACTGAGCTGTTCCGCAACATCCCGCTGCTGGTGCAGCTCTTCCTCTGGTACCACGTGCTGCCGTCCGTCTTCCCGTTGTTGCGGGAGGTGCCCAGCTTCATCCTGGTGGTGTTCGCGCTGGGTTTCTTCACGTCGGCGCGCATCGCCGAACAGGTCAAGGCCGGCATCCAGAGCCTGCCCAAGGGCCAGCGCTACGCCGGCTTGGCGATGGGCTTCACGCTGCCGCAGACCTACCGCTACGTGTTGCTGCCCATGGCCTTTCGCATCGTCATCCCGCCACTGACCAGCGAGAGCATGAACATCATCAAGAACTCGTCGGTGGCCTTCGCGGTCAGCATCGCCGAGCTGACGATGTTCTCCATCCAGGCCAGCGAGGAAACCTCGCGCAGCATCGAGATCTACCTTGGCGCGACGGCGCTGTACTTCATCTCCGCGTTTGCGATCAACCGCGTGGCCCTCGTCATCGAGAACCGGGCGCGCGTGCCCGGCATGGTGGGGGGCAAATGATGCTGCAACTCGATTTCGCCTTCCTCAGCTGGGACGTCGTCACCGGCTTCGTCGCCAAAGGCTTCTTCTTCTCGCTACAACTGACGCTGATCGCCATGATCGGCGGCATCCTGCTGGGCACGCTGCTGGCGCTGATGCGCCTGTCCGGCAAGCCCTGGCTTGAGATGCCCGCGGCGGCCTACGTCAACACGCTGCGCTCCATCCCACTGGTGATGGTCATCCTGTGGTTCTTCCTGCTGATCCCGCTGATGACGGGCAAGCCCATGGGCGCGGAGCTGTCGGCCATCATCACCTTCACGCTGTTCGAGGCGGCCTACTACTCCGAGATCATGCGCGCCGGCATCCAGAGCGTGCCCAAGGGCCAGGTCTACGCCGGCTACGCCGTGGGCATGACCTACCGCCAGACCATGCAGCTGGTGGTGCTGCCGCAGGCCTTCCGCAACATGCTGCCGGTGCTGCTGACGCAGACCATCATCCTGTTCCAGGACACCTCTCTGGTCTACGCCATCGGCGCCTACGACCTGCTCAAGGGCTTCGAGGTGGCCGGCAAGAACTTCAATCGGCCGGTCGAGACCTACCTCGTCGCCACCGCCGTCTACTTCGTCATCTGCTTCGGCCTGTCCATGACGGTGCGCCGCCTGCAGGCCCGCATCCAAATCATTCGCTGAGAGAGATCCATGTACCCCCACGCTCACATTCGTTCGCTGCCCCCCAAGGGGGCGCTGCGCCTCCTAGAGGCGGCTCGTCGGAGGCTCCCATGATCGACATCAAGAACGTTTCCAAGTGGTACGGCAGCTTCCAGGTGCTGACCGACTGCACGACGTCCATCCAGAAGGGTGAGGTCGTGGTGGTGTGTGGCCCGTCGGGCTCGGGCAAGTCCACGCTGATCAAGACGGTCAATGCGCTGGAACCCTTCCAGAAGGGCGACATCGTCGTGGACGGCATCTCCATTGCCGACCCCAAGACCAACCTGCCCAAGCTACGCTCACGCGTGGGCATGGTGTTCCAGCATTTCGAGCTGTTCCCGCACCTGTCGGTGACCGAGAACCTGACCATCGCCCAGGTCAAGGTGCTGGGCCGCTCACTGGACGACGCCAAGGTGCGCGGCCTGAAGATGCTGGACCGCGTGGGCCTGTCGGCACACAAGGACAAGTTTCCAGGCCAGCTCTCCGGCGGCCAGCAGCAGCGCGTGGCGATTGCCCGTGCGCTGTCCATGGACCCCATCGTCATGCTGTTCGACGAGCCGACCTCGGCGCTGGACCCCGAGATGGTCGGCGAGGTGCTGGACGTGATGGTGCAGCTGGCCCAGGAAGGCATGACCATGATGTGCGTGACGCACGAGATGGGCTTCGCCAAGCGCGTCAGCAACCGCGTCATCTTCATGGACGCCGGCAAGATCGTCGAGGACTGCAGCAGCGCCGACTTCTTCGGCAAGCCCGAGGAGCGCTCGCCGCGAGCCAAGGACTTCCTCGCCAAGATTCTTCAGCATTGAAAAAGGGCGCCGCGGCGCCCCTTGTTCCTGCTCAGGCCCGCGAACGCGGGCCTGAGTCATTCAGGGCTCGATGGCCGCGCCGACGACCGCCCCGGCCGCGATGCTGCCGATGCGCGTGGCCTTGCCGCTGGCGAGATCGATGCGGTACCAGACCGACTGCCCGCCCGTCGTGATGGCCGAGTACGCGGCGTTGGACACATCCGAGATGTCCAGCGTCGCCTTGCCGAAGCTCCCCACGCCCAGCGTGCCCACGGTGTAGAGCCGGCCGGTGTTGGGCGACACCATGGGCTGCACACCCTCCTTGGTGCCCTGGTGCACCAGCACACCCAGCTTGCCGTCCAACGCATAGTTGGTGGTGATCTTCTCGTTGTCCTTGTTGTAGGTGTAGCCGGCCGCCACCAGTGTCGCCGGCTGGCTGGCGTTGACGTCGGCAGCATCAAAGGCCAGGCGCCCATCCAGCTGCAGGCCGGGCTGGTTGGGGTCGCTGTCGACGATGGCCCCGGTGTCCGGATGCAGTCGCAGGTTGAAGCCCGTGTCGCTGACGACGCGGATGCGGTCCACCGTCGGGTTGAAGTCGAACCCCCACTCGCTGGCGCCGACCGGCAGCCCCACCGGCGCGCCCACGGCGGTGGCGGCGCCGGTCTTGGTGTCGATGCGGTAGAGCTGGCCGCTGGCGCCCAGACCGAACAGCTGGCCCTTGGCCACGCGGTAGTCGATGCCCAGCAGCGTGTCGCCCGCCGCCAGCCCGGTCAGCGGCTTGCTCGCCAGCGTCTTCTGCGGCTGGCCGGCATTGAACTGCACGAGCTGATTGCCCGTGGTCACCGCATAGATGGTCTCCTTGGCCAGCGGGCCCAGCGGCTCGGTGGTGGCGCAGGCGGCGAGCAGCGCACTCGCGGCAATGAGGGTCAGGGCGTGGCGGCTCATGGCGTCTCCAGGGTTGAGTCGGCCGGTTTATACGCGGCCACCGCCGGCCACGGCACCATGCCCCCACAAGAGCACGGGCTGCCGCAGCGCATTCCTCACGGCTTCACAGGAACATACCGCCAGACGCCTCGACGCGCTGGCCCGTGATCCAGCCCGCGCCTGGCCGCATCAGCGCCGCCACCGCGCCACCGATGTCTTCGGCCTCGCCCACGCGGCCCAGGGCCGTCAGCGACGCGACCATGCGGTTGAGCTCCGCGTTGTCGCGCACCGCGCCGCCGCCGAAGTCGGTCGCCACGGCACCAGGTGCCAGCGTGTTGACGCGGATGCCGCGCGCCGCCAGCTCGCGGGCCTGGTAGCGCGTCAGCACCTCCACACCGCCCTTCATGGCCGCATAGGCGGCATAGCCCGGCAACGAGAAGCGCGCCAACCCGCTGGAGATGTTGAGCACGCTCGCCCCATCGGCCAGCAGCGGCAGCAGCGCCTGCGTCAGGAAGAACGGCGCCTTCAGGTGCACGGCCACCAGCGCATCGAACTGGGCCGGCGTGGTGTCGGCAAACATCGCATGCACACCCATGCCGGCGTTGTTGACCAAGCCTTCCAGCCGCGTTGCGCCCCAGGCGGCCAGTCCCTGCGTCAGCGCGTCAACAAAGGCCGGGTAGCCCGCGACGTCGGCCACCTCCAGCCGCAGCGCCAGCGCCCGCCGCCCGAGCGCCTGGATCTGCGCTGCGACCGCATCGGCCGCAGCGGCCGCCTCGCGGTAGGTGAACACGATATCGTGGCCCTCGCGGGCCAGGGCCAGCGCCATCTGCGCGCCCAGGCCGCGACTGCCGCCGGTGATCAAGGTGATGGGAGAGGTCATGACAGGCTCCGTCTTGCGGTGTTGAGAAGAGCAGCCAATCTATTGGCCACCGTTCAGCACATAAAGTCCGCCAAATTGAATTGACTGTGCTCTGAATGGAAACCAATTTGGATCTGACCGCACTGCGCGTCTTCCTGCAGGTGGCCGAACTGGCGCACTTCAGCCGCGCCGCGGACGAGCTGGGCCTGCCCAAGGGCCGCGTCAGCCAGATCGTGCGCGAGCTGGAGGCCCGCCTGGGCAGTCGGCTGTTCCAGCGCACGACGCGGCGCGTCAGCCTCACGCCCGACGGCGAGCTGCTGGCCGAGCGCGCGCGGGCGCTGCTGGCGGACGCCGGCGAGATCGAAGCGCTGTTCCAGCAGGACCAGCAGCTCGGCGGCCGGCTGCGCGTGGACCTGCCCGTGCGGCTGGCGCTGGATGTGGTGCTGCCCGCGCTGCCCGGCTTCCTGGCGGCGCACCCGGCGCTGCAGGTGGAACTCAGCTGCACCGACCGGCGGGTGGACCTCGTCGAGGAAGGCTTCGACTGCGTGCTGCGCGTGGGTGCCGTGCACGACGCCATGCTGGTGGCGCGGCCCGTGGGCGAGCTGCGCATGCTCAACCTCGCCAGCCCCGCCTACCTGGCCGCGCACGGCACGCCGCGCCACCCCGACGAGCTACTGACCCAGGGCCACATGCTGGTCCACTACAGCCAGACCTGGGCCGACCGCCGCCCGCGCTTCGACTGGGTGGACGCCGACGGCCGCTCCCACAGCCTGGCCCTGCCGGCGCGCATCAGCGTCAATCACACGGATGCCTACGAGACCGCCGCACTGGCGGGCATGGGCCTCATCCAGGCCCCCTGCGTGGGCATGCGCGCGGCCCTGGCCCAGGGCCGGCTGGTGCGTGTGCTGCCCGGCTTCGAGCCCGCGCCGCTGCCTGTGCGGCTGGTCATGAGCCAGCGCCGCCACACCCCGCGCCGCGTGCGCCTCTTCATGGACTGGTTGACAGCGCTGCTGCTGACTCATCTGGCCGACGACAATCCCGACCCATCATGACCGACACCCTCACCCTCACCCGCCCCGACGACTGGCATCTGCACCTGCGCGACGAGGCGGCGCTGGCCAGCGTGCTGCCCTACACCGCGCGCCAGTTCGCCCGCGCCATCGTCATGCCCAACCTGCGCCCGCCGGTCACCACCGCCGCGCAGGCCGTGGCCTACCGCGAGCGCATCCTGGCCGCGCTACCGGAAGGGTCCGACTTCCAGCCGCTGATGACCATGTACCTGACGGACAACACGCCGCCGGACGAGATCAAGCGCGCCAAGGATGCCGGCGTCGTGGCACTCAAGCTCTACCCCGCGGGCGCGACGACCAACAGCGACGCTGGCGTCACCGACATCCGCAAGACTTACGCGACGCTGGAGGCCATGCAGCGCGAAGGCCTGCTCTTCCTCGTCCACGGCGAGGTGACGGATGCCGACATCGACGTGTTCGACCGCGAGGCCGTGTTCGTCGACCGCGTGATGACCCCGCTGCGCGCGGCCATGCCCGAGCTGAAGGTGGTGTTCGAGCACATCACCACCAAGGAGGCCGCGCAGTACGTGACCGACAGCGACCGATTCACGGCCGCCACCATCACGCCGCAGCACCTGCTCTACAACCGCAACGCCATCTTCACCGGCGGCCTGCGTCCGCACTACTACTGCCTGCCCGTGCTCAAGCGCGAAGAGCACCGCCAAGCCCTGCTGAAGGCAGCGGCCTCCGGGTTGCCGAAGTTCTTCCTCGGCACCGACAGCGCGCCCCACGCCGCGCAGCTGAAGGAGAACTCAGTCTGCGGCGCCGGCTGCTTCACCGCCGTGTCGGCGCTGGAGCTCTACGCCGAGGCCTTCGAGGCCATCGGCGCGCTGGACAAGCTGGACGCCTTCGCTGGCCACCACGGCCCCGATTTCTACGGCCTGCCGCGCAACACCGGCACCGTTACCATCAAGCGCGAGGCCTGGACGCTGCCGGACGCCGTGCCCTTTGGCGAGGCCCAACTCAAGCCGCTGCGCGGCGGTGACACCCTGAACTGGAAGCTGGTCGCATGAGCATGTCCGACAAGAAAGTCGCCTTCCTGGTGGACTTCGACAACGTCGCCACCGACGTCATCGAGCAGGCGCTGAACATGGTGTTCAAGGACTACGGCACGGCCCACATCCGCCGTGCCTACTGCAATGCCGAGCAGGCACACCACCAGCAGGCCTTCATGAAGCGCCTGGGCCTGCGCGCCATCGTCAACCTGGCCATCGGCAAAAACTCGACGGATATCGCGCTGGCCGCCGACGCGATGGACATCGCCATCACCGAGCGCCCCGACGTCATCGTTCTCGTGTCCTCGGACAGTGACTTCGCGCCGCTGGTGCTGCGCCTGCGAGAAAAAGGCGCCTGGCTGCGCGGCTTCGGCCAGTACGGCAAGACGGGCGACGGCGTCATCCAGATCTACGACCAGTTCAACGAACTGGCCCACGGCACTGGCCGCAGCAGCCGTGACGCCGCACCGGCCAAGCCTGCGGGCGGGGGCCGCGGCCGCGGCCGCAACGGCGGACGGGCCGGCGGCACACGCCCAGTGGCAGACGCGCCGCGCGGTACGCCCGCACCGCGCCCGCCGCGCACGGACGCCAGTGCGCCCCTGCCCGCACCCACCATGGCCGAGCCGGTGCTGACGCCAGCTGCCGTGACGGCCGCGCCGGCGGCCCTGGAGTCAGCGTCTGCGGTGCCTCCGGCGCTGCCGGTCGACATCGCACCAGCGGCCGCCGCGGTCGCCGATGCGCCGACCCAGGCTGTGGCGCAGCCCGCCGCCAAACCCGCCGCAAAGACAGCCAACAAGCCCGCCGGCAAGCGGGCCGGCCGCAGCACCAAGGCCTTGCCGGCCGAGGCACCCGCGCCCGCCGCGAGTGCCCCAGCGCAGGTGCCACCGGACACCGCGCCTGCCACCAAGCCCAAAGACGCGCTCCCGGCCGAGCACAAGTCTGCTGCACGCCCGGCGGCCAAGGCGGCCGCCACGGCGGAGGACCCACAGGTCGCCGCCGCCAAGGAAATCAACGCCGTGCTGGCGCTGCTGCCCAAGCTCATCGACGGCCAGTGGCACGATCTGGGCGCCGCAGCCAAAGTGCTGAAGGACGCCGGCCTGCTGGCCAAGTCGGCGCCGGCCACCAAGCTGTTCCGCAAGCACGCGCACGCCTTCGAACTGCAGCCCGAGAAGCAGCCCAACCGCGTGCGCTTCGCCACTTGAAGCTCGCGCCGGACTGGGCCGCGCCCTGGTTCGCGCCCTACCGCGAGGTGGCCGCGCCGGTGTTCCAGAGGCTCGACGAAGGCATGCCGGTGCACGCCGCCCTGGGCCACCCGCGCTTCGAGCCAGAGGGGCCGCGCACCACCGGCTACGAGCAGCACGTGGCCGCCACCGGCCGCGTGCCCACGCGGCACAACGTGCACGACCTGTTCAACGGCCTGGTGTGGCTGCGCTGCCCGGCCTTCAAAGCGGCGCTCAACCGGGCGCACCAGCTAGCGCCGCCGGCCCCGCCCGGCCGGCGCGGCCCGCTGCGCGACGCGCTCACGCTGCTGGACGAGAGCGGCCTGCTGCTGGCCGCCCCAGCGCCGCTGCGCGAGGCCTTGCTCGCGCGCGACTGGGCCACGCTGTTTATCACCCGGCGCGCGCTGTGGCAGCACACCCAGGCGCTGGTCGTGGGCCATGCGCTGCTGGAGAAGCTGCTGCGCCCGCGCAAGCCGCTGTGCGCGCGCGTGCTGCTCGTCAACGACCTGCAGGCCCCGGCACTGCCGCAAGACCTGACCCCTACCACCCTGCCGCCGCTGCCGGTGCTGGGCATCCCGGGCTGGTGGGCGCCCAATGCATCACGCGGGTTCTATACGGACGAGCAGGTGTTTCGCCAACCCAGGCTAGCATCGGCGCCCGCCCCGGGAGGTGTCGTTTGCTGATGAAGTCCTGTTTGAAGCCCTTGCTGGCCTTGGCCATGGCGGGCCTGGCCGCCCTGGCGGGTGCGCAGACCCGCCCGGCCCCGCCCGCCGCCGCGGCGCCAGCATCTGCGCCCTCGGCCCAGCAGCCGCCGGCCGTGTCGGCCAGCGCGCGCCGACTGTATGAGCGCAGCAAGAGCCAGCTGCTGCAGATCCGCACGCTGCTCAAGACCCAGGACAGCCAGGCCTCGGTGGGCTCGGGCTTCCTGGTCAGCGACGATGGTCACATCGTCACGAACTACCACGTCATCAGTCAGTTCGCGCTGGAGCCCGACAGCTACCGGCTGCGCTACGCGACCACCGACGGCCAGAGCGGCGCGCTGGAACTGCTGGACTTCGATGCCCGCCGCGACCTGGCGCTGCTGCGCGCGGTGAACGACGGCAAGGCCCCTGGCCTCCAGGGCCGCGGAGCGCTGGCCTTTCGCCCCGTTCAGCAGCCGCTGGCCAAGGGCGAGCGCATCTACTCCATGGGCAACCCGCACGACGTGGCCTTTGCCGTCGTCGAGGGCAACTACAACGGCCTGGTGGACCGCAGCTTCGACCCGCTGATCTACTACGCCGGCGGCATCAACCCGGGCATGAGCGGCGGCCCGGTGCTGGACGAGGACGGCCTGGTCGTCGGCGTCAACGTGTCCGGCATGATGTTCTCGCAGCAGGTCAGCTTCCTGGTGCCCGGCGAGTTCGCCGAAAGCCTGGTCAAGCGCAGCCTGGGCGCCAAGCCCATCCGCACAGCCGCCTGGAGCCGCCTGCGCGATCAGTTGACGCGTTACCAGGACGAACTGGTCACGCGCTTCCTGTCCCTGCCCTGGCAGAGCGCCAACCACGACCGCTACCGCCTGCCGGTGCCGCAGCAGCAGTTCATGCGCTGCTGGGGCCGCAGCACGCCGGCCGACACCAAGGGGCTGGACTTCGAGCGCTCGCAGTGCCGCATGGACCATGCCGTCTTCGTCAGCGGGAACCTGCAGACCGGCTGGCTGGACATGTCGCACGAGGCCTACGACGGCGAAAAACTGGGCGCGCTGCGCTTCGCGCGGCAGTACTCGGCGAGCTTTCGCAACGAGCGCCTCGGCAGCCCCGACAAGATGCGTACCGGCGCCTTCTGCAAGGAGCGCTTCGTGGACCGCGAGGGTCTCCCGCTGCGCGCCGTCGTGTGCCTGCGTGCCTACCGCAAGCTGGAGGGGCTGCACGACCTCAGCATCCTCGTGACCACGGTGGACGCGCCCACGCAGGGCGCGTTAGGCCGCTTCGACGCCCGTGGCGTCAGCTTCGACAACGCGCTCAAGCTCGCAGCGCACTACCTGGAGGGCTTCGCGTGGACGACCGCCAAGGCCAAGTGATGCCCGCTGCTGTCGTCGAGCTGCTGGGCCGTGACGGCCGCGTGGCACTGGTGCAGCGCGTGACGCAATGGCCCGTGCGCATCGGGCGCTCGCCCGACTGCGACGTGGTGTTGGACGACCCGCACCTCGCCGCCCACCACGCCGAACTGCTTGCCGACGCCGAGGGGCGCACCCGCCTGCGGCTGCTGCCGACCCGCAACGGCGGCAGCCTCGGAGGCCGCCGCCTGGCCGCGGGCGACGAGGCTGCCCTGCCGCCCGGCGGCGTCTTCCAGCTGGCCGGCAGCACACTGCGACTGCGCACCAGCGCCGATGCGCTCGCGCCAGAGCAGCCGCTGGTCGTGCAGCCCGTGCGCCACTGGGCTCTGTTGCCGCTGCTGCTGGCCGCCCTGCTGTTCTTCCAGTGGGTAGATCGCTGGAGTGCGCTGGACGCCGATGCCCGCTGGATCCAGTACGCCGGGTCGCTGCTGGGCCCGCTGGCCTTCGTGCTGGGGTGGGCGGGACTGTGGTCGCTAGCCAGCCAGATCTTCCAGCACCGCTTCCCGTTCAAGACTCACCTGCGCCGCGCGCTGCTGGTCATCGTCGCGCTGCAGGCACTGGAATGGCTGCTGCCCGCCGTTGCCTACGCGCTCTCGCTGCCGCGCCTGATGGCGCTGGACGGGCTGGCGCTGCCGGTCGCGGGCTCAGTGCTGGTCGCCTGGCATGCGCAGCTGGTGTGGCCGGGGGCGCGCCGCACGCTGAACCTGGGCATCGCGGCGCTGCTGGTGCTGGGCCTGGGCCTGCAGATCGGCGGGCGGCTGGAGCACCAACACCTCTTCGGCCCGCCCTACTTGGCCAGCCTGCCACCACCGGCGCTACGCGTGGTCACGCCCCGGCCGGCCAGCGAGCTGATCGAGTCGCTGCAGCCGCTGCAGGCCGAGCTGCAGCGCCAGGCGCGCAAGGACAACGAAGGCGCCGACGCAGAAGACGGCGACGACTGAGTCTCAGCTCGCCTGCGGCAGGAAGCCGTCCACCGAAAGGTAGCGCTCGCCCGTGTCGTAGTTGAAGCCCAGCACCCGCGCGTTCGCGGGCAACTCTGGCAGCTTCTGGGCAATGGCGGCCAGCGTGGCGCCGCTGGAGATGCCCACCAGCAGGCCTTCCTCGCGGGCACTGCGGCGGGCGTACTCGCGCGCGGCCTCGGCTTCGACCTGGATGACGCCGTCCAGCAGGCCGGTGTCCAGCACGGCCGGCACGAAGCCCGCTCCGATGCCCTGGATGGGGTGTGGGCTGGGCTGGCCGCCGCTGAGCACGGGCGACGCCGTGGGCTCCACCGCATAGACCTTCAGCTGCGGCCAGGCGCGTTTGAGCACCTGCGCGCAGCCGGTGATGTGGCCCCCTGTACCCACGCCGGTGATGAGGGCGTCCAGCCCCTCGGGGAAGTCGCGCAGGATCTCCTGCGCCGTCGTTTTCACATGCACGGCCGGGTTGGCGCCGTTCTCGAACTGCTGCGGCATCCACGAGCCGGGGTGCTGCTCCAGCAGTTCCTTGGCGCGCGCGATGGCGCCCTTCATGCCCTTCTCGCGCGGGGTCAGGTCGAAGCTCGCGCCGTAGGCCAGCATCAGCCGGCGGCGCTCAATGCTCATGCTGTCGGGCATCACGAGGATGAGCTTGTAGCCCTTGACGGCCGCCACCATGGCCAGGCCCACGCCAGTATTGCCCGAGGTGGGCTCGATGATGGTGCCACCGGGCTGGAGCAGGCCCTGCGCCTCGGCGTCTTCCACCATGGCCAGCGCGATGCGGTCCTTGATGGAGCCGCCCGGGTTGCTGCGCTCGGACTTCACCCACACCTGGGCGCCGCCAAACAGGCGTTGCAGGCGGATGTGGGGCGTGTTGCCGATGGTGTCGAGGACGCTGTGAGCCTTCATGCGGAACTCCTGTCGAATGTGCGGGGATAATCGCGAGTGTGAAGCAAGCCAGACCGCCGCTGGGGCAATCTCGGAAACGAGGCCCTGGAGGAAGGTCCGGACTGCATAGAGCGGCGTAGCAGCTAACGGCTGCCCGGCGAAAGCCGAGGATCAGAGCAACAGAGACGAGTTCTGTTGGGACACCCTGACGGGTGGTCTATGAGGCGCCAGCGCAAGCTGGCGTGGGGTGGAGCGAAAGCTCCGCACCGTCGGGCGAAAGCCCGAACCGAGTAGCACCTCTGTCGGGCTCTGCCCGACAGAGGTGAAACGGGCAATCTCTACGCGCAGCAACACCAAGTAGGCCAGCGTCGATGCGGCTCGCAGAGCTGGCGGGTAGGTGGCACCGAGCCGGGCAGCGATGTCCGGCCCAGAGGAATGGCGGTCACGCCGGGGGCGACCCCGGTGCACAGAATCCGGCCTATCGGCTTGCTTCACTCTTTCTTGCACGGCCCTTTCCGGCGCATTGTTTTCCTCGCCAGCCCCGGGCGCAGGGGCTAGATTCACGGTTGATGGGATGGTCGCGGGCTCAGCTTGCGGTCGTCCGTCCTGGAAGCTGATCCCGTGATGCCCGGCAGGCCCGAGTCGAGCACCACCACCAAGCGTCGGGCCAAGCCAAGGGAGTCCGCGATGAAGCTGAGCCATCTGCATTTGCGCGCCAAGCTGATGCTTGGGTTCGTCCTGCTGGCAGCCGTCGTGCTGCTGGTATCGGGGCTGGCCCTGAATTCACTCGGCCGCGCCAATGGGCGCTTCACCGACTACCTGCAGGGCGTAGGCGAACGCGAACGCTTGGTCAACGCGGTGCGCGGCGCCGCCGAGCGGCGTGCCGTGGCAGCACGCAACCTTGTGCTGGTGACGGCGGCAGCGGACCGCGATGCCGAGAAGGCGCTGGTCAGCCGTGCACACGAGGACACGCAGCAAACGCTGGCCAAGCTCAAGCAGATGCTGGCCAAGGCCGACGACCTGGGCGAGCGCGACACGGCGCTGGTGGCCGACATAGAGCGCATTGAGGCCAGCTACGGCCCGGTGGCGCTGGCCATCGTCGGCCTGGCGCTGGACGGCAAGCGCGACGAGGCCATCACCAAGATGAACACCGAATGCCGCCCGCTGCTGGCGGCGCTGCTGAAGGCGACCGAGGACTACCTGGCCTACGAAAGCCAACAGGCCGCGCTGCGCGTGCAGCAGGCCGAGCACAGCTATGGCCGCGACCGCATCGTCATGCTGCTGGTGTGTGCGGCCGCAGTGGCCGCCGCCGTGGGGCTGGGCTGGGTGCTGAGCAATGCCATCACGCGTCCGCTGCGGCGCGCCGTGCATCTGGCCGAGGCGGTGGCCTCGGGCGACCTGAGCTCCCAGATCGTCGTGGACAGCGACGACGAGACCGGCCAGTTGTTGGCCGCTCTCAAGCGCATGAACGATGGCCTGCTGGAGATCGTGGGCCGCGTGCGCCAGTCGGCCGACAGCATCGCCACGGCCTCGCAACAGATCGCCACCGGCAACCTGGACCTGTCCAGCCGCACCGAACAGCAGGCCAGTGCGCTGCAGCAGACGGCGGCGTCCATGCAGCAGATGACGTCCACCGTGCAGCAGACGGCCGAAAGTTCTCGCCAGGCCAGCCAGCTCGCCAGCGCCGCCACCGAGGTGGCCGGCCGCGGCGGCGACGTCGTGCAACGCGTCGTCGCGACCATGGGCGAGATCAGCGACTCCAGCCGCCGCATCGCCGACATCATCGGCACCATCGACGGCATCGCCTTCCAGACCAACATCCTGGCGCTGAACGCGGCCGTGGAGGCTGCCCGGGCCGGCGAACAGGGCCGCGGCTTCGCCGTGGTCGCCGGCGAGGTGCGTGGGCTGGCCCAGCGCAGCGCGCAGGCGGCGCGCGAGATCAAGGCCCTGATCGGAGCCAGCGTCGAGAAGGTGGAAACGGGCAGCCGCCTCGTCGGCGAAGCGGGCACGACCATGAACGATGTCGTCCAGCAGGTACAGCGCATGACCGACCTGATGGCCGAGATCAATGCATCAGCGTCAGAGCAGAGCAGCGGCATCGGACAAGTCAACCAGGCCGTCGCGTCCATTGACAGCGGCACGCAGCAGAACGCCGCCCTGGTGGAGCAGAGCGCGGCGGCGGCGGAAAGCCTGAAGTTGCAGGCGGCCGGACTGCTGGACGTCATTGCGCAGTTCAAGACTGGGCGCAAGGGCTTGGGGCACTGAGGCTGCGGGCCGGCGGCGCCGTCGATACACTGCCCGCCGGCCGCAACCCGCGACCGCCTTGCTCGTCCACCGACTGCCTCCCCGATGAATCCTGACGCCAGCCGCCTCTGGCGCGCGCCCCGCTGGGCCTTGGCCGTACTGCTGGCCTGCCTGGCCATGGTCGGGCCCTTCTCCATCGACACCTACCTGCCGGCCTTCTCCGGCATTGCGAAAGCGCTGGACGCGACCCCGGTGGAGATGCAGCAGACGCTCTCCAGCTACCTGTTCGGCTTCGCGCTGATGAACCTGTTCCACGGGGCGCTGTCGGACTGCTTCGGCCGCCGGCCCGTCGTGCTCATCGGGTTGGCCGTGTTCACCGGCGCCAGCCTGGGCTGCGCGCTGGCCGGCAGCATCGGCCAGTTGGTGTTCTGGCGCACGGTGCAGGGCATGTCGGCAGGCGCCGGCATCGTGGTGTCGCGGGCCATCATCCGCGACATGTTCCCGCCCGCCGATGCACAGCGGGTGATGTCGCAGGTAACGCTGTTCTTCGGCGTGGCGCCGGCCATCGCCCCGATGGTGGGCGGCTTCCTGTTCGTGCATGCCGACTGGCACTCGATCTTCTGGTTCCTCACGGCCGTCGGCGCGGCGCTGTTCGTCTCCAACTGGCGGCTGCTGCCCGAGACGCTGCACGCCGACATGCGCCAGCCCTTCCAGGTCGGCGCGCTGATGCGCGACTACTGGCGGCTGTGCAGCAGCCCCAAGTTCATGATGCTGGTGCTGGCCAGCGGCATCCCGTTCAACGGCATGTTCCTGTACGTGCTGGCCACGCCGGTGTTCCTGGGCGAGCACCTGCACTTCGAGGCAACGCAGTTCTTCTGGTTCTTCCTGTCCACCATCGGCGGCATCATGGCTGGCGCGGCGGTCAGCGGGCGGCTGGCGGGCAAGATGGCACCCAAGCGCCAGATCATGCGGGGCTTCCGCATCATGGTGGCCGTGTCGCTGGTGAATGTGGCGCTGAACCTGTTCGTGCCGTTGAACGCCTGGTGGGCGCTGCCGCTGATCGGACTGTTCTCGTTCGGCTGGGCAATGATGGTGCCGGTGGTCACGCTGCTCGTGCTGGACCAGGTGCCCGAGCGTCGCGGCATGGCGTCGTCGCTGCAGGCCAGCATCGGGTCGGCGGCCAACGGGCTGGTGGCAGGCCTGCTGGTGCCGCTGGTCATGCACTCCACCGTCGCGCTGGCGCTGGCCTCGGCCGCCATGATGGCCGTGGGCCTGCTGGCCTGGTACGGTGTGCGGCGCTCCGTCGCGGCCTGAACGCCTGTGCCCCCATCCTGCACGCCGAGACGCCGTCAGGCCGGGGCGCTCAAGCTGACGCCGCAATGGCCGAAATCTGCAGGATGAACATGAAGAAGCCGCTGACCGTTGCGGCGTGCATGCTCGCCCTGGCCGCCCAGGCGCAGCACGACGCCAAGGAGCCCGTGGACGTGCTGCGCCAGCGGCTGGCCGAGCGACTGGCCACCAAGGCCGAGACGCCGGCTGCCGCCAAACCCGCACGTGCTGCTGCGCGCCCGCCGGCCAAGGCCACGCCGCACGCGGCGGCCGCGCATGCGCACTGGGGCTACACGGGCGAGGTCGGCCCGGACCGCTGGGCCGAGCTTTCGCCCGACAACAAGCTCTGCGCCGTCGGCACGCGGCAAAGCCCCATCGACATCCGCGACGGCATCGCCGTGGAGCTGGAAACCATCGCCTTCGACTACCGGCCCAGCAGCTTCTCGGTGCTGGACAACGGCCACACGGTGCAGGTCAACGTCCCCGCCGGCAACGGCCTCACGGTGATGGGCCGCCGCTACGAGCTGGTGCAGTTCCACTTCCACCGCCCGGCCGAGGAGCGCGTCAGCGGCAAGCAGTTCGACATGGTGGCCCACCTGGTTCACCGCGACGCCCAGGGTCGCCTTGCCGTGGTGGCCGTGCTGCTGGAGCGCGGCGCCGACGACAAGCCGCAGCCGGTGCTGCAGTCGGTGTGGGCCAACCTGCCTCTGGAGAAGCACGAGGTCCTGCCGGCGCAGGGGCAGATCGACCTGAACCAGCTGCTGCCCGAGCAGCGCAGCTACTACACCTACATGGGCTCGCTGACCACGCCGCCCTGCAGCGAGGGCGTGCTGTGGATGGTGATGCGCCAGCCGGTGGCCGTGACGCAGCAGCAGATCAGCGTCTTTGCGCGCCTGTACCCGATGAACGCGCGGCCGCTGCAGGCCGGCTCGGGCCGCCTGATCAAACAATCGCAGTGAGGCGCCGGCTCGGCGCCGTGGGTTAAGCCGGCCCGCGGCCCGTGCGGCGCGCGCCGGACAGCCAGTCATGCAGCGTCGCGAACAGCTGCTCGGCGACGACGGGCTTGGCCACGTGGTCATCCATGCCGGCCTCCAGGCAGCGCTGGCGCTCCTCGTCGAAGGCGTTGGCCGTCATGGCCAGGATGGGCAGCTCGGCGCCCTGCGGCAGCCGGCGGATGGCGCGTGTTGCGTCCAGCCCGTCCATGACCGGCATCTGCACATCCATCAGGACCAGCGCGTAGTGGCCGCTGCTCACCATGTCGACGGCCTGGCGGCCATCGGCCGCCACATCCACCGGCAGGCCGGCGCTGCCGATCAGTGCCACGGCCACCTCCTGGTTCACCGCGTTGTCCTCGGCCAGCAGGATGCGCAGCGGCTGGCTGCGCGCCAGGTTCGCCAGGCGCTCACGCGCCGAGTGCAGCCGCGGCGACACAACCGGTGCGGGCAGCGCCTGCGCCACAGCCGGCACCGCCAAGGCAAACCAGAATCGGCTGCCCTGCCCCAACTCGCTGTCCACACCCACGCGGCCGTGCATCAACTCCGCCAGCCGGCGGCAGATGGCCAGGCCCAGGCCGGTGCCACCGTAGCGGCGCGTGGTGGAGCTGTCGGCCTGCTCGAAGTCCCGGAACAGGCGCGTCTGGGCCTCGGCCGAGATGCCGATGCCGCTGTCCTGCACCTCGAAGCGCAGCGGCAGCGACGCCCCATCGGCCGGCCCCTCCAGGCGCACGGCCAGGCGCACGAAACCGCGCTCGGTGAACTTGACGGCATTGCCGGCGAAGTTGAGCAGCACCTCGGCGATGCGTTGCGGGTCGCCCAGCAGCGTGCGGCCGCTGAGCTCGGGCGCGATGTCGATCTCCACGCGCAAGCGCTTGGCGGCGGCAGACTGAGCCGTCATGTTGACGATGTTGTCCAGCACCTGGTCGACCGTGAAAGGGCGCCGCTCCAGCAGCAGCTTGCCGGCCTCGATCTTGGAGAAGTCGAGCACGTTGTTGATGACGCTCAGCAGGTGCTCGGCCGCATTGGCCACCTTCTGCAGCCGCGTCTGCTGCTCCGGCTCGACCGCGTCGCTCTGCGCGAGGTAGGTCAGGCCGATGATCGCGTTCATGGGCGTGCGGATCTCATGGCTCATGTTGGCCAGGAACGCACTCTTGGCGCGGCTCGCGGACTGGGCGGCCTGCGTGACCTCGGCCAGCTCGGCCGTGCGCGCCTCCACCAGCTCCTCCAGGTGGTGGCGGTAGCGCTCCAGTTCCAGCGCGTCACGGCGCTCGCGTGAGATGTCGGTCAGGAAGCCGTGCCACAGCACGCCGCCATCGGCCTCGCGGCGCGGGATGGCGTTGCCGTAAATCCAGCGCTCAGCCCCGTCGGGCTGAGGCGTGCGGAACTCCTGCTGCCAGGGGCTCAGCGAGCGCCCCGACGCGAGCAGACCCTCGCGCACCTGGGCGCGGTCATCGGCATTGATGCAATCGAACCACGGCGTGGCACTGCGCCCCAGCTCGGCGCCCCCCACCGGGAAATACTCGCGCACCGCCTCGCTGACGTAGGCGAACGAGAACTCGCCGCCGGCCGCCAGCCGCAGCTGGAACACCACGCCGGGCACCGTCTCAGCCATGCCGCGCAGGCGCTCGATCAGCGCGAGCTGCTCCTCGAACTGGCGCTGCAGCGCCGACCGCATGTGCTCCAGATGACCGCCCAACTGGCCAATCTCGTCATGCCGCGCCAGCTGCAGCTTGGCATTGAAGCGACCCTGTGCCAGGTCGTTGGCAAAGCCGCCCAGCTCGCGCAGCGGCCGGAACAGTCGCGAGTTCAGCAGCCACAGCACCAGCGCCAGCGACACCAGCAGCTGCCCGCCCACCGTGGCGCCGTACAACAGGCGCTGGCGCTGCAGCGCGGCGCGGCTGAGGTGGTCGTCGATCTCGATCTGGATGCTGCCGATGCGCGTGGCGCCACGCATCACGTCGCGCTCGCCGGTCAGCGTGCGGCCACGGCGCCGCTCGGGCAGTTCACTCTCGATGAAGGGCACGCCCTGAGAGGCATCACTGATGCTGACGCGCACCACCTCGGGCGACTTGACGATGGCCGACACGACCTCGCGCGCGGCCACGGCATCCAGGTTCCATAGCAGCTCGGGCAGGCTGGAGGCCAGCACGTCCAGCTTGGCGTCGACCTCGCGCTGCAGCGCCTGCTCCGTGACCTGCGACTCGCGCAGGCCAATGAACAGGCCGCCCACGATGAGCGCCGGCAGCAGAAGGCCGATGCTGGCGCCCAGCGCCAGCGCGGCAAACAACGAGGAATAGGGCTTGCGGGTCAAGATGGCTCAGGCTGACGCACAAGCAGGTGAATGGGGTGAACAGCGTACCTCGCCGACGCGCGGCGCTGCAGCTTGTCGCACGGGCAGTTCAGCCCCTGCCCGGCAACTGGGGCTCCAGCGCGCTGCCCACCGGCCTGTCGCCCAGCCGGGCCTTCAGCAACGCGCCACCCATGATGCCGGCCAGCGAGGCCTGACCCAGCTCATCGCCAGCCGCCTCGCGCAGCAGGCACGGGCCGGCAATCCACCGTTTGGCGAGCGTCTTCATCGCTGTCTCCTGCTGCGGGGGATGGGACACAAGAATTTCATGGTGAACAGCCTCTGATGAAGGCGCGCGGGGCCCAGCGGCCGTCCGATCGGACAGCGCAGAACCGGCGGACGCAAACGACTTGAAATTTCAGCAGAAACGATAGCTCCCGGGCATTCTGAGCGGCACACCGACATGGCAACGCCGTGATTTGTGCGGACAAACCCCGACAGGAACGCCCGCCCGCCCCCGCGCGCCGCGCCGGCCCGCCGGTTTCGGGTGGGACGGCTCGCCAGTGTCATGCGCGCGTCACGGCGACGCCACAGCATGCGCGGTTCTGCCCCCAGCCCTGCCCTCGCCATGAAACCCACCCGCACGCTCCCCGCCCTGGCCGCCTCCCTCGCCCTCACGCTGGGCGCCAGCGCCGCCGGGGCGACCGGCCTGCTCGACGATGCCCGCCAGCTGTGGGGCGTCACGCACACCAGCGCGCCGGCTGGCTTCCTGTCCGAGATCGTCGCCTTCGACGCCGCGACCAAGACGCTGTGGGTCTCAGGCGTCAGCGGCGTCAATGTGTTGGACGCCCGCACCGGCACCTCCCTGAGCTTCATCGACACCCGCGCCTGGGGCTCGATCAACAGCGTGGCCATCAAGAACGGCGTGGCTGCCTTCGCCCTCGAAGCCAGCGATCGCACGCTGCCCGGCCTCGTGCAGCTGTACGACACGGCCAGCCGCAGCCTGCTCGCCGGCGCCAACAACATCACCGTCGGCGCCCTGCCCGACATGTTGACCTTCACGCCGGACGGCAGCCGCCTGCTGGTGGCCAACGAAGGCACGCCCACCACCTACGGCACACGCATCGGCACCAGCGTGCCGCAGGTGTTCGGCAGCAGCGCCAATGACCCGGTCGGCAGTGTCAGCATCATCGACGTCGCCAGCCGCACGGTCACGGCCACCGCGACGCTGGCCGGCGTGGCCCAGACCGGCAGCCATATCCGCACCGGCACGGGCATGGACTTCGAGCCCGAGTACATCACCGTCAACAAGGCTGGCACGCAGGCCTACGTCAGCCTGCAGGAAGCCAACGCCATGGGCGTGCTGGACCTGCAACGCGGCCAGTTCACCAAGGTCGTGGGCCTGGGCGCCAAGGACTTCTCGCAGGCCGCCAATGCCATCGACACCAGCAACAACGGCACGGTCAGCTTCCAGACCGTTGCCGCCAAGGGCCTGTACATGCCCGACGGCATGGCGAGCTTCCAGTCCGGCAGCAAGACCTATGTCGTAATGGCCAACGAGGGCGACTTCCGCGAGGACGACAAGGACCGCATCACCGGCAAGTCACTGGGCGCCACGGGCGTGCTTGATCCGCTGCGCGTCTCCGCCACGGACTCGTCGGCAGGCGACCTCTACGCCGCCGGAGCCCGCTCCTTCTCCATCCGCGATGCCGACGGCAACCTCGTCTACGACAGCGGCAACATCCTGGACGTCCAGGCCCATGCGCTGGGCCTCTACAACGACGGCCGCAGCCGCGACAAGGGTGTGGAGCCCGAGGGCGTGGTGCTGATGGAGATCGGCGGCAAGACCTTCGCCTTCATCGGCCTGGAGCGCACGACGACCGGCGCCGTCGCGGTGTTCGACATCGACGTCAACGACCCCAGCAAGACCAGCTTCGTGCGCATGCTGACCATGACCGGCGCCATCGCCCCCGAGGGTCTCACCGGCTTCACCATGGACGGCATGCACTACCTGGCCGTGTCGGCCGAGGGTGCTGACGGCGTGAACGCCGGCACCGCGCTGTTCGCACTGGCACCGGTGCCCGAGCCCAGCACCTATGCGCTGCTGCTGGGCGGCCTGGGCGTCATCGGCGCCACGGCGCGCCGCCGCCGCAGGTGATTCAGGCGGGCCGAGCGCCGGGCCGCCCCAAGCCGGCCCGTTGAGCGATGTGCAAGCCGGTCGATGCGGCTTGCATCGCCGCCCCCTCGGGGGGCCGACCGGGCCAGCCCGCGTTCAGCGCGGCTCGACCGGACGAGGGGCCAAAGTCCTCAACCAGAACGACTCGTACTTGCGGTGCCAGCCGGCCGGCTTCACGACGCCGCCCATGGCGTGCGCGCCGTCGGGGTCGAGGTAGAGCTCAACCAAAGCATCCTTGCCGGCATCCAGCAGCTCGCGGTAGACGTTGACGGTGTCCTGGTAGAGCACGTTGGGGTCCTGCATGCCGTGCACCAGCAGCAACGGCTTGCGCAGGCCCTTGGCCAGCGGCAGCAGCGAATGCTTGCGCAGCACGGGCTTGGTCCGGTCGACCTTGCCAATGGTGCGGCCGCTGTACCAGCTGTTGTAGTTCTCCCATTCCGTCGGGCCGGCACCGGCAATGCCGGCAGCGAACAGGTCGGGTCGGGTGAACATCGTGTACTGGGTCTGGAAGCCGCCGAAGCTCCAGCCGTTCAGGCCCACGCGCGCCGTGTCCACGCCGTAGCCGGGCAGCAGCTTGACGAGGTCTTCCAGGTCCTCGCTCTGTGGCTCGCCGGGGCGCTCCCAGTTGGCGCCGGAGAACTTGCGGCCGTAGTTGCTGTGGCCGCGCGGGTCAACCGCAATGGTCACGAACCCATGCTTCGCCGCCATGTACTGGCCGAACAGGTAGGCCGTGTTCTGGAAGCTGTCCACCTCCACGATGTGGCGGTCGTTCAGCGGGCCACCGTAGACGTAGACGACGCCAGGCCGCTTGTCCGTGGCCTGCCAGCCGGCGGGCTTGAACAGATAGGCCTCGATGCGGTCACCGTGACGGTTGGTGTAGGCGAAGCGCTCGGGCTGCAGCAGCTTCAGGTCGTTCCAGGCCTTGTCGCTGCTGTCGGTCAGCGTGCGCGCGGCGGCCTTGCCGTCAGTGGGCAGCAGCTTGAGCTCGGGGCGCTGCGCCCAGTTGCCGGCGTTGGCAGCCACCCAGCGGCCGTCCTCGGACGCGGCGGCCGCGCGGTGGAACTCACCGGCCGCGCCCAACGCCTGCGTGGTGCCGCTGGCCAGGTCCACGCGCAGCAGGTTCATTGCCGCCGTGTCGCCCTGGTTGGCCAGCACGAACAGCGCCTTGCTGTCGGCCGTGAAGCCGGCAATCTGGTGCGCCTCGAACGCACCCTTCACCAGCGGCCGCAGCGCACGCGTGGCCACGTCGATGGCGTAGGGCAGGCGCCAACCGGATTCGTCCAGCACCAGCACCAGCGTCTTGCCGTCCGGCGTGAAGCGCGGCTTGATGACGTTGACCACCTCATGGCCGACATCGCCGCGCCGCTCCAGCACCAGCTCGGGCTTGGCGTTCTCGCTCGCGCTGCCAACGTAGACGCGCAGCAGCTCCTTTTCGCGCTCCCAGGTCGTGAACGCGTAGCGGCTACCGTCGCGCGCCCAGGCCACGTCGCTCATCTCGAACCACACATCGCCGCCGTTGTTCGTGAACACCGGTGCCGGCTGCTGGCGCGGCGCCTCGCCGGCAGCCGGCACCTGGCGGATGTACAGCGCCATGGGCGGCACGCTGCGCTTGTCATCCGACACTTCGCGCGGCACCTTCTTAGCCGTGGCCCAGCGCTCGCCGTAGCTCATGATCTCCACCTGCCGACCGGTCGGCGCCGGGGCCTTGTCATCAGCGCCCCGCGCCAGCGCACGCGCCACCAGCGACATCCAGCGACCGTCCTCGCTGACCACGGTCTCGGCAATCTTGTATTTCTTCTGCTCGTCATCCGGATGGATGAGCTCGCGGTTGACCACCTGCACGCCCGGCTGCCGCAGCCCGGCCCGCAACACGCGGGTCTCGTCGGCAAACAGCACCGCCGTGTCATCGGCGGTGTAGCCCACCAGGCGCAGGTCGCGCTGCGTGGCCACCACCTGCGCCGGCGCGGCGTCGCCGGCCTTCCAACGGTACAGCCCGCCGCGGTACTGGAACACCAACTCGTCGGCCTTGCGCGCCCACGCGAACTGCGCCGCGCCGGGGTAGAGGTCAGTGGGCTTGAGCTTGTCGCGGGCCTGCTTCTTCTTCAGCTCATCACGCAGCTCCCACAGCTCGCGGGGCTTGTCCTCGGCCTTCTTGTCGGCGGCAGACGCGGCAGGCGCCGCTGGGATGGGCTTGCCCGCACGCTGCGCGGCCAGAACGGCGGCGGCATGCTTCTCGGCGTCGGCCTCGGCCTTCTCGGCGGCCTTCTGCGCGTCGTCCTTGGCCTTCTTGTCGGCCAGCTCCTGCTTCACGACGGCCAGCGCCGCGGTTTCCCACTGCGACAGGTCCACCGGCTCGCCACGCAGGTAGGCCTGCTGCGCCACTTCGCGCTCCTGGCGCTCGGCGTATTCGGTGTTGCGCTGCTGCAGCTTCTTGTCGAAGCGGGCCAGGTCTTCCGGCGCGTCGAAGGCCGCCATGACGGCGGGCGACGTGATGCGCGTGGTCTTGCCCGTGCGGGTGTCGTGCACCCAGAGGTCGCTGCCGGGCTCGCCGAAGGGGCTCCACAGCCAGGCCAGGTAGCGGCCGCTGCGGCTGAAGGCGACGTCCTTGGCGGGATCGTTGCGGTAGGGCTGGGCGCGGAAGATCTGTTCGAGGGTGGGAACAACCTGGGCGGGCGCTGTCTGCGCCTGCAGCGGCATGGCGGCCGCAATGGCCAATGCAAGGGCGAGGCTGCCAACGGCAGCGAAAGTCACGGGCTTCAAGGGGTCTCCTGAATTGCCCCCTAGGGTTAGGGGCGACGCATTCTAGGAAAGAGCGTCGCCCAACCCGTTCGTCACGCCGGCCATCAGCGCAGCGCGATGACAGAGGGCTGCAGCGTGGAGTTTCTCGACTTGCGCCACAGCGCCACGCCGACATGGATGGCCACGCCGATGCCGAACAGGCACAGCGCGCCCACGCTCCACACCACCCACGCCAGCACGGTGACGCCGCCCGACAGCCACGGCAGCGTGCCAACCAGTGCCTGCAACTGGGGCGTCAGCGTTTCGAGCGTGCCGGCCAGCCACTCGGTCACCGGCACGGGCAGCCAGGCCGTCAACGCGGCAGGCAGGCTCCAGTCCCCCGAGCCCAGGTTGCCGGCGTGAGACAGCACCGCCGCCAGCAGCGCCTCGCCCGACCACACCAGCCCGCTCCACAGCGCCAGCAACAGCAACACCAGCATCCATCCCAGCAAGATCATGGCCATCCCTTTCGTATGACAGAGCCCACAGTGTGCGCGGGCCGGGCCGGCCTAGACAGCAGCAGGCCTCGCAGCGCCGCTTCGGAAAAGCCGAAGCGTCCTCAGCCCGCCTCGCGCGACAGCACCGGCGCCAGCGCAACGCCAGTGTGGCTGCCGCTCGCCACGACCTGCTCCGGCGTGCCTTCAACGACGATGCGGCCGCCGGCGGTGCCGCCTTCCGGCCCCAGGTCCAGCACCCAGTCGGCCTCGGCGATGACGTCCAGGTCGTGTTCGATGACCACGACCGAATGCCCGCCCGCCACCAACCGGTGCAGCACGCGGATCAGCTTCTCGACGTCGGCCATGTGCAGGCCCACCGTCGGCTCGTCCAGCACGTACAGCGTGTGCGGTGCCTTCTGGCCGCGACGCGTGACGTCGTCGCGCACCTTGACCAGCTCGCTGACGAGCTTGATGCGCTGCGCCTCGCCACCGGACAAGGTGGGCGACGGCTGGCCCAGCGTCAGGTAGCCCAGGCCCACATCCTTCAGCAACTGCAGCGGGTGGGCGATGGACGGCATGGACGCAAAGAACGCCACCGCCTCGTCCACTTCCATCTGCAGCACGTCGCCGATGCTCTTTCCCCGCCAGCTCACGCCCAGCGTCTCGGGGTTGAAGCGCTGGCCGTGGCACTGGTCGCATGGCACTTTCACATCCGGCAGGAAGCTCATCTCGATGGTCTTCATGCCCTGACCTTCGCAACCCGGGCAGCGGCCCTCGCCGGTGTTGAAGCTGAAGCGCCCCGGCGCATATCCGCGCGCCTTGCTCTCCAAGGTCTCGGCGAATAGCTTGCGGATGGCATCCCAGAAGCCGATGTAGGTCGCCGGGCAGGAGCGCGGCGTCTTGCCGATGGGGGTCTGGTCGACCTCCAGCACGCGGTCGACCTGCTCATGGCCCGTGATGCCATCACAGCCCTGCCACTTGGCCGGCGCTTTGCGCAGCGGAACCGCCACCGCCATGTTGGCCAGCAACACGTCGCGTGCCAGCGTGGACTTGCCGGAGCCCGACACCCCCGTCACCGCCACCAGCCGGTGCAGCGGCACGTCCACCGTCACACCCTGCAGGTTGTGCAGCGCGGCGTTCAGAACGGTCAGCTTGGGCGCCGTCGGGGCTATGGCGCGGCGTTCCTGCAGCGGGTGGATGAGCGGGTGGGCCAGCATGCGGCCGGTGGTGGAGTCCTCCACCGCCGCCAGTTCCGCGGCGGTACCTTGCGCCACGACGCGGCCGCCGCGTTTGCCGGCACCGGGGCCAATGTCGATGATGTGATCTGCGCGGCGGATGGTGTCCTCGTCGTGCTCCACCACCACCAGCGTGTTGCCCTTGTCACCCAGCGTGGACAAGGCCTTCAGCAGGATCTGGTTGTCACGCGGGTGCAGACCGATGGTCGGCTCGTCCAGCACGTAGCAGACACCCTGCAGGTTGCTGCCCAGTTGCGCGGCCAGGCGGATGCGCTGTGCCTCGCCGCCCGACAGCGTCGGCGCGGCACGATCCAGCGTCAGGTAGCCCAGGCCCACCTCCTCCAGGAACTCCAGCCGGCCCAGGATCTCGCTGACCACGTCACGCGCGATGTCAGCGTCGCGGCCTTCCAGGTGCAGGCTCTGCACCCAGGCGCGCGCCTGGCCCACGCTCCACGAGGCCACCTCGCCAATGGCCTTGTCCTCGAACTCCACCGAGCGCGCCGTCGCGTTCAGGCGCGTGCCATGGCAATCCGGGCACGGCGCGTCAGTCAGGCCTTCCAGCTCGGCCTCTTCCGACGGGAAACTCTGCTCGCGACCACGGTTGTCGTCGGCGGGCGCGCTGTCGTCCAGCGCCTTGCGCTGCTCGCGCGTCAGGCTCAGGCCCGTGCCCACGCAGCTGGGGCACCAGCCGTGCTTGGAGTTGTACGAGAACAGGCGCGGGTCCAGCTCGGGGTAGCTGGTGCCGCAGGCCGGGCAGGCGCGCTTGGTGGAGAACACTTTGACGCTGCCGACGCCGGCCCCCGTGCCGCCGTCTTCCAGGTTGAGGCCATCCAGCGGCGCCAGCAGGTGCAGCACCCCCTTGCCGGCGTCCAGCGCCCTGGCCAGCAGCTCGCGCAGCTCGGGCTCCTTGTCCGGGCTGATCACCAGATCGCCCACCGGCAGCTCCAGTGTGTGTTCCTTGAATCGATCGATGCGCGGCCACGGCGACGTGGGCAGGAATTCGCCGTCCACGCGCAGGTGCGTGTGGCCCCGGCCCTTGGCCCATTTGGCGAGGTCGGTGTAGACCCCCTTGCGGTTGACCACCAGCGGCGCCAGCAGGCCCACGTGCTGCCCCCGGTAGTCGCGCATCAGCTGTGCGGCGATGCTTTCCACGCTCTGCGGGCGCACCGGCGCGCCGTCGTGCACACAGTGTTGCACGCCCAGCTTCACGTACAGCAGGCGCAGGAAGTGCCAGACCTCGGTGGTGGTGGCGACCGTACTCTTGCGCCCCCCGCGCGAGAGGCGCTGCTCGATGGCAACGGTGGGCGGAATGCCCCACACCGCGTCCACCTCGGGCCGGCCGGCCGGCTGCACGATGCTGCGCGCGTAGGCGTTCAGCGATTCGAGGTAACGGCGCTGGCCTTCGTTGAACAGGATGTCGAAGGCCAGCGTGCTCTTGCCCGAGCCGGACACACCGGTCACCACGTTGAACTTGCCGCGCGGGACCTCCACCGTCACGCCCTTGAGGTTGTGCTCGCGGGCGTTGACGATCTTGATGGCCTCGTCGGCCTGGCGGCGCGCCTGGATCAGCTGCTGCAGCGGGCGCCCTTCCTCCACGGCCATGGCGGGGCGGTCCATGTGCAGTGCGTAGTCACGCAGCGCCGCCGCAGTGTGAGAGGTGGGATGCTGGGCCACGGCCTCCGGCGTGCCGACGCAGACGACTTCGCCCCCCGCATCGCCGCCCTCGGGGCCCAAGTCGATGAGCCAGTCGGCCGCGCGGATCACATCCAGGTTGTGCTCGATGAGGATGAGCGAATGGCCCGCTGTCAGCAGCTTGCGCATCGCGCGCATCAGCTTGGCGATGTCGTCGAAGTGCAGGCCGGTGGTCGGCTCGTCGAACAGGAACAGCGTGCCCTTCTTGGCCACGCCGAAGCGCGGGTTGGATGCCGCCTCGGCCAAGAAGCCGGCGAGCTTCAGGCGCTGCGCCTCGCCACCCGACAGCGTGGGCACCGGCTGGCCCAGGCGCACATACTCCAGGCCCACGTCAACGATGGGCTGGAGCTTGGTCAGGACGGCGCGGTGCTCGCTGAACAGGTGCACCGCCTCGGCCACCGTCAGCTCCAGCACGTCGGAGACGCTCAATTCCCGATCCTTCAGCGACAGTTTCACGTCCAGCATCTCGGCGCGGAAACGCTTGCCATCGCAATCCGGGCAGCGCAGGTAGACGTCGCTGAGGAACTGCATCTCCACGTGTTCGAAGCCCGAGCCCCCGCAGGTGGGGCAGCGGCCATCACCGGCGTTGAAGCTGAACATGCCGGCGCTGTAGCTGCGCTCGACCGCCAGCGGGGCCACGGCGAACAGCTTGCGGATCTCGTCGAACGCGCCCACGTAGCTGGCCGGGTTGGAGCGCGCCGTCTTGCCGATGGGCGACTGGTCGACGAACACCGCGTCGGCCAGGAAGTCCGCCCCCAGCAGCGATTCGTGCGTGCCGGGCGTCTCGGTGGCCTTGCCGAACTGGCGGGCCAGCGCGGGGTAGAGCACGTCCTGCATCAGCGTGCTCTTGCCGGATCCCGACACGCCGGTCACGACGACCAGGCGCTGCAGCGGGAACTCGACCGACACGTCCTTCAGGTTGTGCTCGCGCACGCCCTGCAGGATGAGCTTGGGCGTGCTGTCTTCCACCAGGCGCTTCAAGCCCATGCCCACATGCTTGCGGGCGCCCAGGTAGGCGCCGGTCAGCGTGTCCGCTGCGCGGATGGATTCGGGCGTGCCATCGAACACGATCTGCCCGCCGCGCTCGCCAGGGCCGGGGCCCATGTCGATGAGCCGGTCGGCCGCCAGCATGACGGCGGGGTCGTGCTCCACGACCACCAGCGTGTTGCCGGCATCGCGCAGCCGCTGCATCGCCTGCACGATGCGATTCATGTCGCGCGGGTGCAGGCCGATGCTGGGCTCGTCCAGCACGAACAGCGTGTTGACCAGGCTGGTGCCCAAAGCAGTGGTGAGGTTGATGCGTTGCACCTCGCCGCCCGACAGCGTGCGGCTCTGGCGGTCCAGCGTCAGGTAGCCCAGGCCCACATCGCACAGGTAGCGGCTGCGGTGGCGGATCTCGTCCAGCAGCAGCTTCAGTGCCTCGTCCAGCATGGTGCTGGGCAGTTGCAGGCCGTCGACAAAATTGCGCAGGCGCTGGATGGGCAGCTGCATCAGGTCGTGCAGACTCAGGCCCGGCAGCGCTTCCAGTTGATCACGCGTCCAGTCCACACCGACGGGCAGGAAACGCTGGCCGGCCGGCAACGCTGCGTCGGCCAGCGCCTTGGCACCCACGCGCCACAGCAGCGCCTCGGTCTTCAGACGCGCGCCGCGGCACGACGGGCATTCCGTGTAGCTGCGGTACTTGGACAAGAGCACGCGGATGTGCATCTTGTAAGCCTTGCTCTCCAGGTAGTCGAAGAAGCGCTTGACCCCGTACCACTGCTTGTTCCAGTTGCCGTTCCAGTTCGGCGTGCCGTCGATGACCCAGCGGCGGTGCTCCGCGCTCAGGTCCTTCCACGCGGTGTCGCGCGGAATGCCGGCCTCGCCGGCGTACTTCAGCAGGTCGTCCTGGCAGTCCTTCCACGCCGGCGTCTGCATGGGCTTGATGGCGCCGTTGCGCAGCGTCTTGCGCTCGTCGGGAATGACCAGCCCCAGGTCCACACCGATGACGCGGCCAAAGCCGCGGCAGGCCTCGCAGGCGCCGAACGCCGAATTGAACGAGAACAGTGCCGGCTGCGGGTCGGCGTAGCGGATGTCGCTTTCCGGGCAGTGCAGACCCGTGGAAAACCGCCACAGCGTGGCCCCTTCGTCACCCACGTAGACGCTCAGCCGGCCTGACCCTCTTTTGAGCGACAGCTCGATGGCCTCCATGGCCCGCTGCTTGCCGGCGCCCAGGATGCGGAAGCGGTCGGCCACCACGTCCAGCACCTTCTTGCCGTCGACCTCTCGCTCGGCCTGCACGCGCGTGAAGCCGCTGGCCGACAGCCATTGCTCGACCTGCGCCGCCGTCGTGTTGGCCGGCAGCTCCACCGGGAAGGTCAGCACCATCCTGGGGTCCGATGCGGCCTCGGCACGCGCCATCAGTTCCGCATAAATGCTTTGCGCGGTGTCATGCCTGACGGGCAGCGCCGTTTGGCGGTCAAAAAGCTCCGCCGCGCGGGCGTACAGCAGCTTCAGGTGGTCGTTGAGCTCCGTCATGGTGCCGACCGTGGAGCGGCTGGTGCGCACCGGGTTGGTCTGGTCGATGGCGATGGCGGGCGGCACGCCATCCACCTTGTCCACCGCCGGGCGGTCCATGCGATCCAGGAACTGGCGCGCGTAGGCGGAGAAGGTCTCCACATAGCGACGCTGGCCCTCGGCATAGAGCGTGTCGAACACCAGGCTGGACTTGCCCGAGCCGCTGGGGCCCGTCACGACGGTCAACTCGGCCGTGCGCAGGTCGAGATCGAGGTTCTTGAGGTTGTGCTGTCGAGCGCCTCGGATGCGGATCAGACCGTCAGACATGGAAGGGGGCCAAAACGACGAAGGCCAGCAGTGTAGGGACGCGCTTCGACGAAAACTGTCAGCACGACCCGCTTGCCGAGCCTACGCGCCGGACCAAGGCTCGGTGATTTTGACGGCCCCTGTGGTTGCGCGGCAGCAGCGCCTGCGGCAACAATCGCCCACCCCCCACCAGGGGACATAAGAAAAAAGCGCAAATCAAGGACATGGGATGGACAACTCTAGGCAACTGAATCAAGTGCCGCCGCAACCGCTCTGGCTGAACGCTGCGGGCGACGCTGCTGGAACCGGCGCATCACGATCGACCGGCAACGAGTACATGCCCACGCAGCGCCAGCCCCAGGTGCTGCTTGTCGAAGACAACCACATCAACCAGGTCGTCGCACTGGAGTTCCTGGCGCTGATGGGTGTGCAGTCGCGCCTGGCACGCAATGGCATCGAGGCATTGACCGCTTGCGCAGAGTCTGCTCCCGACCTCGTGCTGATGGACATCCAGATGCCCGGCATGGACGGGCTGGAATGTGCCCGCCGCCTGCGCGCGCAACAGCGCGACGGCCATCTGCCCGCCTTTCCCATCCTCGCCCTGACCGCCCACGCGCTGGACGCCGACGTGGCCGCCAGCATGGAGGCCGGCATGGACGAGCACCTCACCAAGCCGCTGGACTTCGTCGCGCTGCGCACTCGCCTGCAGCGCTGGCTGAAGCTGCCCGAGCCGAACTGAGCTCCCGCCGGGCCTCGCTGCTCAACGCAAGCGGGCGCGGCCGGTAAACCCTGACGGCCCGCCCGGGGCACGTGCCCATAATCGTGCGCAAAAACCACCGGAGACAAGCCGATGAAGCGCCGCACGCTGCTGCCCGTGCTGTTGAGCCCCTGGCTGGCCCAGGCCCAGGGCACCAAACCCCACACATGGATCGTGCCCTTCCCGGCCGGCGGCGGCACCGACGCCTTCGCGCGCCCGCTGACGGCGGCCCTGACGCGCCAGATGGGCCGCCAGGTGCTGATTGACAACAAGGGCGGCGCCGGCGGCACGGTGGGCGCCGGTCTGGCCGCCAAGCTGGCACCGGACGGCACGAACTTCTTCATGGGTGCGGTGCACCACACCATCGCACCAGCCATGTACCCCCGGCTGGAGTACCGGCTGGAGGAAGACTTCATCCCCGTGGCGCTGCTGGCCAGCGTGCCGCAGGTCATCGTCGTCCACCCAGGCAAGGTGCCAGTGGCCGATCTCAAGGGCTTCCTTGCCGACGTGCGAGCCAAGCCCGGCCGACTGAACTACGGCTCCGCCGGCAACGGCACCTCGCACCACCTCGCGGGCGAGCTGTTCAAGCTGCACACCAAGACCTTCATCACGCACATCCCCTACCGAGGTGCCGGCCCGGCGCTGCAGGACCTGATCGCGGGCCAGGTGGACCTGATGTTCGACGGCCTGGGCTCGTCGGCCGCCCACATCAAGGCCGGCCGCGTCAAGGCACTGGCGGTGGCCGGCAGCAAGCGCGCCGTGGGCTTCCCGGACGTGCCCACCGTCGCCGAGGCCGGCGTGCCCGGTTACGAGGTGGCCACCTGGTACGGCCTCTGGGCGCCCAAGGGCACGCCGCGTGAGGCCATCAGCACGATGCAGGCCGAGCTGCGCAAGGTGTTCGCCACCGACGAGATCCGCAATCTCTGGCATGGCCTGGGCGCCGAGACACCCAACCTCTATGGCGACGCCTTTGGCCAGTTCGTCAGCGCCGAGACCAAGCGCTGGGCCGAGGTCGTCAAGCGCTCCAACGCCAAGCTGGACTGATCCCCGATGAACCTGTACGCGGCCCTGCGCGCCGGCTTTCCAGCCGACCTGGACTCCACCGCCGTCGACCACGACGGCGCCCTCTACAGCTGGCGCGACCTGGAGCGCGGCAGCGCCATGCTGGCCAACTGGCTGGGCCGGCTGGACCTGCCCGCCGGCAGCCGCGTCGCGGTGCATGCCGACAAGAGCGTCGAGGGCCTGATCCTGTACCTCGCCGTGCTGCGCGCAGGCCTGGTGTACCTGCCGCTGAACCCGGCCTACCAGGCCAGCGAGCTGGAGCACTTCATCACAGACGCGGCGCCGGGCGTCGTCGTCTGCGCGGGCAAGCATTTCGGCTGGGTCAGCAAGCTGGCATTCCAGCGCGGCGTGCGCTGGGTTTTCACGCTCAACGACGACCGCTCAGGCACGTTGCTGGACCGCGCCGCCCAGATGAGCGATGTGCACACGCCGGCTACTAACGCACCGGGCGACCTGGCCGCCATCCTCTACACCAGTGGCACCACCGGCCGCAGCAAGGGCGCCATGCTCAGCCACGGCAACCTGCTGTCGGGCGCCCGCACGCTGCAGCGCCACTGGGACTGGCGGGCCGACGACGTGCTGCTGCACGCGCTGCCCATCTTCCACATCCACGGCCTGTTCGTCGCCATCAACGGCGCGCTGCTGAATGGCAGCCAGCTGCTGTGGCTGAACAAGTTCGAGGCCAAGGCTGTCGCCGCGCGGCTGCCCGAGGCCACGCTCTTCATGGGCGTGCCGACCATGTATGTGCGCCTGCTGCAGGAGCCGGTGCTGGACGCCCGGCGCATGCGGCTGTTCGTCAGCGGCTCGGCGCCGCTGCTGATCGACACCTGGCGCGAGTGGCAGGACCGCACCGGCCACCTCATCCTGGAGCGCTACGGCATGAGCGAGACGCTGATGCTGACCTCCAACCCCTGCCGCCCCGAAGACGGCGAGCGCGTGGGCGGCACCGTGGGCCCGGCGCTGCCCGGCGTGGGCCTGCGCGTGCTGCGCGACGATGGCCAGCCCTGTGCAGCAGACGAGATCGGCCATGTGCAGGTGCGCGGGCCCAACGTATTCAGCGGTTACTGGCAGATGCCCGAGAAGACGGCCGAGGAGTTCACCGCGGACGGCTGGTTCAAGACCGGCGACGTCGGCCGGCTGGATGCGCGCGGCTACCTGACGCTGATCGGCCGCAGCAAGGACCTCGTCATCAGCGGCGGCTTCAACGTCTACCCTGCCGAAGTGGAAGGCTTCCTGAACGAGCTGCCTGGCGTGGGCGAGTCCGCCGTCATCGGCGTGCCACACCCGGACTTCGGCGAGGCCGTGGTGGCCGTCATCACAGCGGCGGGTCAGCCCGACCCGGACGCACTGATCCGCACGCTGAAAGGCCGCATCGCCAGTTTCAAGGTGCCCAAGCGCATCGTCGTGCTGCCCGAGCTGCCGCGCAACGCGATGGGCAAGGTGCAGAAGAAGTTGCTGAGGGAGCAGTACGCGGGGTTGTTCGCCTAAGTTCACTGCGCATGTCGCCCGCCTTCTTGTCTTCCATCGCCAGTCGCTGGTTCGTCCATCGCTGGCAGCTGCTGGGTGTGTCGGTGGCAAGCATGGCACTGGTCTTCGCAACATTCCGTCTGGCGCCGCCGAACCTTGCCTTCGTCGCCACCGCGCTCACGGGGCCTGTCATCGCCGGTCCCTGGGCACTGCTCTGTGCCTGCATCTGGTTCCACCCGGAGCGCGGGAACTTGCAGCCGCGCAGCAAGATCGTTGGCAAGCTGCCACCAAACCTGCAAGCCGGCATCCGCTGGTATGCCGCGCTCGTTCTCACCCTGTTCACGGTCGCAGCCGTCGCGGTCTGGCCCGTCTTGTCGCTGAGCTGGCTTTGAAAGCCGGCAGCATTCACGCTTTCTAGCGAGGCAGGCTTCTCATCGGGCAACACCCAGTGCCTTCACCTCGCCCAGGGCCAACTGCAACACCCGCGCATCGCTGCTGGCCCGGTGCCTGGTGAGTTGCTGCCGCGCGCGCACGGCCTCGGTAACGCTCTTCCAGCGTTCGGCCTCGCTCTCGCTGAGCAGCTTGCGCAGGTCGTCCAGCTTGAAGCCGGGCCGCAGGTCCGCCGCGTCGTAGAGCCGGTTCAGCCACGTGAAGTCATGCCCCCAGCCGTCGCAATAAACGGTCTGGCCGCGCAGCCGCGTGTTGAGCTGTTCGGCCACCCAACGCGCCGGACGGCCCCGCTTGAGCAGCAGCTCGCGACCAATGCCGTGCAAGGCCTCGGCAGCGGCATCCCAGTGCACCCAGTCGTCCTCCGGGCGCACCAGGCAGCAGAACAGCGCGCCATCGCCAGCGCTGTAGCCGATCTCGATGGGGTAGCTGCCGCGGCCGAAGCCCGAGGCTTCGATGTCGAGGATGGTGGGCAGCACTTGCATCGGCCGGAGTGTGTCAGGCCGCGCGACCGAGTCACACAGGGTTGTCAATGACGCCCTCTCGCTCGAACAGCTGCTGCGCCGCCCGCCCCACCTGGCGGGTGTCCCACCACGCGTACGCGCCCACACCCGCTGCGCCAGCCAGCGGCACCCAGCGCGCCAGTGCGCGTCCTGCCGCCTGCTTGCCCAGCTGAACGCCCACGGCCGCAGCGGCGCGCTGCAGCAAGGCCTGCGCGGCGGGGCGCACGATGACGCGCTCACCCACCCGCACGCCCAGGTCGCGCAGCGCCTGCGCTGCCGTGTGGCGGAACAGGCACCACAGCATCTGCGACGGCCCCAGCTCGGCGCTGCGGCCATACAGCGCCGCGATGTCGGCCACCAGCTGGCGCTGGATGTGCCAGACGGCCAGCATCTCCGGCGCAATGGTGGCCCAGCCCAACGGCCCGGGCGGCAACGCCAGCGTGCCGGCCGCCAGCGCGGCCTTGGCCGCCGCCGCGTCGATGGCGCGCGCCGCCGCATCCGTCGGCCGCGACACGATGTGCAGCGTCGGCTCGGGCGGCTGAACCACCAGCGCCAGCACGCGTTCCCCCAGCCCGCCGGTCTGTGCGCTCATGTCAATCACCACGGCCGATGAATGCCCGGATCGCCGCAATGCGGCCATCGGCGCCGAACTCGAACACATCGACCACATGCAGCGTGTCGCGCCCGTCGATGACGATGGCCAGCTCTGCCGCCACGCCGCCTGCACGCTCGTAGGCGGCCAGCACGTCGATGCGCAAGTGCTGCACGGCGTCGAAGTTCTTGCGCGTCTCGGCCAGCGCGGCGACCTTGCCGACAACGCGGATCTTCCAGTCGCGCAGCGTGACGGCTTCGGCCAGCAGCAGCTCGACGGCAGCCAGGTCACGCGCGGCATAGGCGGCCAGATAGGCCTGCACGGTCTGCAAAGGGGTGGACGGCATGGCTCAGAACGGGTTGATGCTCTTCTCGCGGCGGTAGTGCAGGTAGCCCACGCTGGCGCCCGCGCGCAGGCCCACGCCCAGGCGGATGGGCGCCAGCGTGATGCCGTTCAGGCGCTGGTAGTTGATGCCGGCGCCGCCGACGTAGTAGAGGCTGCCGTCCACACCGGGGAAGCGCTGGTAGAGAGCCGAGGCCCTGGGCAGCCGGTACACCAGGGTGAACACCTTGGCCGCGTTGGCGCCCACGTCGAAGCCGATGGACGGCCCCGCCCAGAACACCTTGCCACCACCACCACCCTTCATCAGCAGCTCGCCCTCGCCGTAGCGCAGGCCCACGGTCAGCGCGGCGCCGGCCTCCTGGCCCTTGATGTAGGCATTGGGGCGGCCCTGCTCCTTGAAGGCCTTCTCGATGACCTTGGCCAGACCCTCGGTGGTCTGACCGAAGAACTCGGTGGCGGCCTTCAGGATGGAGTCCTCGTCGTAGGTGCTGGCGACCTTGTCGTCCCCGGCGGCCAGCGCGGGCAGCGCCGGTGTCAGAGCCAGGGCGGCAAGGTGTTGCAGGTGTTGACGGCGGTCAGTCATGGCGGTCCTCAGGCATTCCCGGAGAGACGCCAGCATAAACATCGCGCTGTGAACTTTGGCCGGCCACGGGCTCTGCAGACCCCCTAGACTCCGCGCCCATGTCGACCAATCCCGACCTGCAACGGCTGTCCGCCGCCCTCGAGTACGTCGACCTCGCCGCCGGGCTCTACCTGGCCGGCGGGGCCGACCAGGCGGCCCGGCTGCTGGCGGCAGCCGCCGAGCAGCAGCTGGGCGACCTGATGCGCCTCATCGACGTGCCCAGCGCCACCGTGGACACCCGGGAGCTGCTGGCCCGCATCGCGCGCGCGCACCGGCCGTCCGTCGTGGCCACACGCGAGACGCCCGCCCGCGACTGGGACGACGAGCCCATGCACACCGACGCCACGCGCGAGGACATCGTCGCCTACCTGCGCGCGGCCTGGTTCATGCTGGAGGCGATGGGCCTGGCCTCGCTGGCACCCGTGCGCCTGCAGCAGGCCGTCGAGCACAGCACCGTGTTCGGCGGCGCCGACACGCTGGAGCCCTTCGTCTAGCATCCCTGCACGCCGTCCTTCGGGAGCCCCCATGAGCAACAACCGCCGCCAATTCGCCCGCATCGCCTTCGCTGCCGGCGCCGAGCTGATCACCACGCAGGCGCAATGGCGCTGCCAGGTGCTCGACATCTCACTGAAGGGCGTGCTGCTGCAGCTGCCCGACGGCGCCACACCGCAAGCCGGCATGCCCTGCCTCGTCAAGCTGCCGCTGGGCAGCGCCGATGCCGAGGTCGCCATCGCGATGGCCGGCGAGCTGGCGCATGTGGAAGGGGCCCATGCGGGCGTGCTGTGCCGGAGCATCGACCTGGAGTCCATCACCCATCTGCGCCGGCTCATCGAGGTCAACCTGGGCGACCCGGCGGCGTCTGAGCGGGAACTCAAGGCCCTGATTGCCGGGGCTGGCGCCGCCTGAGCCGGTTCCGTCGCATCGCGCCGTGGGCGCGCGGCCCGGCGCCCACAATGCCGGCCATGGAGGACACCCCGCTGCAGGCCTTTCGCCGCGTGTGCAATCTGCGCGTGCTGGCGGCGGTCTACTATTTCTGCCTGCTCTACGCCACGTCGCGCGGCCTGACCTGGCTGGGCGACGGCGAGCCACTGGGCGACACGCTCTACGCGATCAACCGCTTCACCCGCCAAGTACTGCTGAGCGGCCTGAGCCTGCTGCTGATGGCCGGCGCCGCCGAGGCGCTGCTGGCCGCCACGCGCTGGCAGGGCAGCGCCGCGCTGGGGCTGCGGGCGGCGGCCGTGCTGAGCGCGGCCATCGTGGGCACGCTGCTGCGCTACGCCGTGGTCTCGATGGAGAACGGCTCGCCGCACCTGCGCCCCGCCTGGGTGGCCTACACGGTGACGATCTGGTCGGCCTTCGGCGGCGTGGCCTATGCGCTGCTGCTGCAGAGCTGGGCCGAGCGCGCCCAGCGCCTGGCACTGCACCGGCTGGCGCGTGAGCGCGACGCGCTGCAGGCCCAGCAGACCGAGGCACAGCTGTCGGCGCTCAATGCGCAGATCGAGCCGCATTTCCTGTTCAACACGCTGGCCAACGTCAAGCGCCTGTACGAGACCCACCCCGAGCGCGGCCGCCACATGCTGCAGGCGCTGATCGCCTACCTGCGCGCGGCGCTGCCCGGCATGCGCCGCCAGGAGAGCACGCTGGCCGACGAGCTGGCGCTGGTGCGCCACTACCTGGCCATCCTGCAGATGCGCATGGGCGAGCGGTTGCGCTTCGGCATCGACGCCGATGACGCGCTGCTGCGCGCCCGCCTGCCCACGCTGGTGCTGCCGACACTGGTGGAGAACGCGATCAAGCACGGCCTGTCACCGCTGCCCGAGGGCGGGCGCATCGACATCCAGGCGCGGTCCGACGGCGCCGGCGGGCTGGTGGTCGAGGTGCAGGACAACGGCGCGGGCTTTGGCGGTGCCAGCGGCGGCGCGGGCGTGGGCCTGGCCAACACGCGCGCCCGCCTGGCCGCGCTGTTCGGCGACGCCGCGACACTGGAACTGGCCGCCGCGCAGCCGCACGGCGTCGTCGCTCGGGTGCGGCTACCGCCGGCCGCACTGGCCGGAGCGCCCGCATGAGCGGCCCGCTGCACGCGATCTGGCGCGCCTGGCGCTCGGTGCGCCGCCGCGAGCTGACCCTGTTCGTCTGCGTCGCGCTGCTGTTCGGCGCCATCGACCTGAGCGCCATGCTGGAGAAGCGCGTCGACGGCGAGTTGCTGCCGCAGGTGCTGGCGCGCCAGTTCCTCGTGCCGCAGCTCACCGCGCTGGTGCTGATGCTGTGCTGGCTGCCGGTGTCGCGCTCGGCGCTGCAGGGCGCGGCGCGGCTGCGCGGCCTCGTCGGCGCAGTGCTGCTGGGCGCGCTGCTGGGCGTGTTCGCCTCCACGCTGCTGATGCAGTGGCTGGACTGGCCGTCGATGTGCGATGTCGTCGCCGCCCAGGCCGGCAAGTCGCCGTGCAGCACCTTCAGCGTGGCCGCGCTGCTGGGCGATGCGCTGTGGGTGACGCTGCCGTCGCTGCTGGTGTTCTTCATGATGGAAGCCCGTGCGCGCCGCCGCCGCCAGGGCGAGGCGGTGCAGACGCTGCTGCGCGAGCATGCCGAACTGCGCCGCCAGGCGCTGGCCTCGCGGCTGGCCACGCTGCAGGCGCAGGTGGAACCGGGCCTGCTGTTCGACGCGCTCGTCTCCGTCGAGCAGGCCTATGCCCGCCAGGCGGGCGACGCCAGCGAACGGCTGGAGCGGCTGATCCGCCACCTGCGCGTGGCGCTGCCGCGCCTGCGCGAGGCCGGCGCCACGCTGCACAGCGAGGCGGAGCTGATCGCCAGCCACCTGGCCCTGCTGCGCGATCTCCACGGCCACCCGCCCGCCTTTGAGGCCGACCTGGGCGAGCGCAGCGGCCAATGCCTGCCGCCCATGCTGCTGCTGCCGCTGGTGCAACGCGCCATGCGGCTGGACATGCCGACGCGCTGCTGGCTGGAGGCCGGCCCGCCGCTGCGGCTGCGCTTCGACCGGCCCGGCCTGTGCGAGGAAGACGCCGAGCTCGCCGCGCTGCGCGAGCGCCTCACCGTGCTGGGCGGCCGCCTGGCCTGCCACAGCCACAACGGCCACACCGAATTCCGCCTGGACCTGCCATGACCGGCCACGCCCCCATGAACCTGCTTGCCCCCACCGCCGTCGTGGCCGAGGACGAGGCCGCCCTGCGCGGCGAACTGGTCGAACAGCTGGGCCGCCTGTGGCCCGAACTGGCCATCGTCGGCGAGGCCGCCGATGGCCTGGAGGCGCTGCGCCTGCTGGACCAGCGCCGCCCCGACATCCTGTTCCTGGACATCGAGATGCCCGGCGCCACCGGCCTGGAGGTGGCGCGCCAGGTGGGCGGCCGCGCCCACGTGGTGTTCGTGACGGCCTACGACCAGTACGCCGTCGCCGCCTTCGACCAGGGCGCGGTGGACTACCTGCTCAAGCCGCTGGCCGGCGCACGGCTGTTCACCGCCATCTCGCGGCTGAAGGCGCGGCTGGGCCAGGGGCAGCCGCCGGCGCCGCTGGGCGGCGTGCTGGAGCAGCTCAGCGCCAGGCCCGCGCCGTCTGCTGCGCGGGCGCCGCTGCGCTGGATCAATGCATCGGTGGGACAGACGCTGCGCCTCATCACGGTGGACGAGGTGATGTTCTTCCAGAGCGACAACAAGTACACGCGGCTGGCGCTGAAGGACGGCGAGGCGCTGATCCGCAAGCCGCTCAAGGAGCTCATCGACGAGCTGGACCCGCAGCAGTTCTGGCAGATCCATCGCTCCACGCTGGTCAACGTGCACGCGATCGGCAGCGTCAGCCGCGACTTCCGCGGCCGCATGCAGATCAAGCTCAAGCACGGCAGCGAGACGCTGCTGGTGGCCGAGAGCTGCGCCCACCTGTTCCGGCAGATGTGAGGCCGCGCGCGGCGCGTGTTTCCAGGCCGACACAATCTGCCGATCTGCCCGACATACCCGGGCGGTGCAATGCCCTCATCAACACGGTGAAGGAGACCCACATGCACCACGACCACGACCACGACCTGGGCCTCGCCCACGACCTGAGCCGCTTGCAGCTGCAGGCTCTGCAGCGCCGCGGCGCGCTGCGCTGGCTGCTGGGGGCCGGCGCCGCGGGCCTGGCCGGCGGCAGCGCGCTGTGCCTGAGCGGCTGCGGCGGCGGGGGCAGCGAGGCGGGCAGCAGCACGTCGTCATCGTCGGGCTCCAGCAGCTCCAGCGGCGGCAGCTCGTCCTCCGGCGGCACCACGACCACCACCAGCGGCTGCTCGGTCGTGCCCGAGGAGACCGCCGGCCCCTACCCCGGCGACGGGTCCAACACGTCCAACGGCAGCATCGCCAACGCGCTGGCGCTGAGCGGCATCGTGCGCAGCGACATCCGCAGCAGCATCGCCGGCGCCACCGGCACGGCCACGGGCGTTCCGCTTCAGGTCATCATCGAGCTTGTGAACACCAACGCGTCCTGCGCCGACCTCTCCGGCTATGCCATCTACCTCTGGCATTGCGACGCGCTGGGCCGCTACTCGATGTACTCCAGCGGCGTGACGGCCGAGAACTACCTGCGCGGCGTGCAGTCCACCGGCACAGACGGAACGGCGGTGTTCCAGACCATCTACCCCGGCTGCTACGCCGGCCGCGTGCCGCACATGCACTTCGAGATCTACCGCAGCGCCAACACGGCCACCAACTGGAACAACAAGCTGCGCACCTCACAGCTGTGCTTCCCGTCGGACATCAACACCGCTGTCTACGCCACCAGCGGCTACGGGCAGAGCGCGGCCAACAACAACGCCATCAGCCTGTCCAGCGACGGCATCTTCAGCGACGGCTACAGCACGCAGCTGTGCACCGTCACCGGCTCGGTCAGCGCCGGCTACGTGGCCACCTTGCGGGTGGGCATTTCGGCCTGAGGGCCGCACAAAGGTTCATCCATGATCGGACACTGCCTGGTCGTCGACGACGACGCTGAGATCCGCACCACGCTGACGGCCTACCTGGAAGGCTTTGGCTGGCGCGTTGACGCGGCGGCGGACGGCCAGGCCATGCGCCACCTGCTGGGGCTGACGCGGCCCGACGTCATCGTGCTGGACCTGATGCTGCCCGGTGAGGACGGCCTGGCGCTGCTGCGCTGGCTCGGCCGTCAGCCCGACGCGCCACCGGTGCTGATGCTGACCGCACGGGGCGACACGATGAGCCGCGTCGTCGGCCTGGAGCTGGGCGCCGATGACTACCTCGCCAAGCCCTTCGAGCCGCGCGAACTGGTGGCCCGACTGCAGGCGCTGGTGCGCCGCACCACCAAGGGCCAGGCCGGCGGCGTCGCCGACGACACGCGGCTGCTGCGCTTCGGCCGCTGGCGCTTCGACCGCATGACGCGCCAACTCATCAGCGCCGAGGACGTGGGCATCGCGCTGTCCAGCGCCGAGTTTCGGCTGCTGGCCGCCTTCGCGCAGCGGCCAGGCCGCGTGCTCAGCCGTGACCAGCTCATCGAGCTGACCCGTGCGCCGGGCGTGGAGGTCAACGACCGCAGCATCGACCTGGCCGTCTCGAGGCTGCGTGCCAAGCTCGGCGACACCGCACGCGAGCCCGCGCTGATCCGCACCGTGCGCGGCGAGGGGTATCTGTTCGACGCGGAGGTCACCGCATGTTGAAGTCCTGGCGCCACTGGGACCACCTCGGCCTGCGGCTGTTCCTGCTGATGTGGGCGGCGCTGGCGCTCAGCCACTTGGCTGCCTGGGGCCTGGTGACGCAGACGCTGATGGATTTCTCCCGCTTCGACAGCGCCGGCCCGCCGCCACGCATGGCTGATCGCGGCCCGCCGCCGTCCCACGACGACTTCGACCTGCCGGCCCCGCCGCCGCGACCGGACGGCGCCGCCGGCCCGCAGCTGCGTGGGCGCATGCCCACCTTCCCTTCGCTGCCGCCCAGCCTGCCGCTGTCGGCCAGCCTGCTGGACTACGGCGTGCGGCTGCTCGTCATCGCGCTGGCTGCCTGGTGGGGCTCGCGCTGGCTGGCGCGTCCGGTGCGCCGGCTGGTGGACGCCGCGCGCCAGCTCACACCGGCGCTGGCGCAGGGCCGCACGGCGCCCGTGCTGGCCGAGGACGACGGCACCCGCGAGGTGCGCGAAGCCGCCGCCGTGTTCAACCGCATGGCGGCCGAGCTGAGCGGCCAGTTCGAGGAGCGAGGGCTCATGATCGCCGCGATCTCGCACGACCTGCGCACGCCGCTGACGCGCATGCGGCTGCGGCTCGAGACGGGCGAGGTGGAGGCGCGGGTGCGCGAGCGCTGCATCGACGACCTGCGTGAGATGAACCGGCTGGTGGAGAGCGTCATCGAGGTGTTCCGGCCCAGCGAGGTCGCCCGGCCGCAACGCGTGGACCTGGCGGCGCTGGCCCAGTCAGTGGTGGACGATCTCGCCGAGACCGGCGCAGCCGTCAGCTTCGACGGCCCGGCGGCGGTCATCACGGCCGACCCGGTGGCGCTGCGCCGCGTGGTGGACAACCTTGTCGGCAACGCGCTGCGCTATGCGGGCAATGCGCGCGTCAGCGTGGCGCTGTCGGCCGGCGTCACGCGGCTGGTGGTGGAGGACGACGGCCCCGGCATCCCCGAGGCCGAGCTGGAGCGGGTGCGCCAGCCCTTCCGCCGCGTGGAGGGCTCGCGCAACCGCGAAACCGGCGGCACGGGCCTGGGCCTGTACATCGCGCAACAGCTGGTGCGGCGCCAGGGCGCGGTGCTGGTGCTGGCCAACCGGCCCGAGGGCGGGCTGCGGGCCGAGGTGGTGTTCTAGACCACGGCCAGCACTCAACGCGTGCGCAGCACGTCGGTGGGCGGGAACAGGCTCGCCAGACTGGCATCCTTGGCCGCGCCAGCTACCGGGCGGCCGGCGTCCTTGCCGGTGGCGGCGCCCACCGGCGCATCCAGCGGCCGGCCGCGCTCGTCGGTCAGCAGCGCCACCATAGGGCGCAGCGGGTCGGTGGTGCGGGCGGTCACCATCGCCTGCTCGCCGGTGTTCAGCGCCACCAGCGCCCCGGGCGGGAACACGCCGATGGTGCTGACCACCGACGCACCGAACTTGTTGGCACTGCGCTGGTGGAAGATGGACAGCGCCGCTGTGGGGCTGAGCATCGCCGGCCGGCCGGTGCGCGGGCTCATCTTGGCGCAGAAGACGTCACAGGTGCGCAGCACATCGGCCAGGTCGGTCATGTGGACCAGGCCCTGCGGGTAGCCCTTGCCATCGGGCTGCTCGTGGTGCTGGGCCACGGCGGCCAGCCAGTCCTCATCCTGCACACCCAGGCTGCGCAGCAGGCGCTCGCTGTCCAGCGGGTGCTGGACCATGCGGTCGCGCTGGGCGTCGGCCAGCGGCCCGGCCTGCAACGCCAGCGTGGTCTGCAGGTCGGTGACCGCGATGTTCATGGTCAGCGCCGCGCTCAACGCGCTGAGCCGTTTGGTCTGCGCCCATTCCTTGCGGTGGGCCACCAGCCACACGACGCAGGCTGTGTGCAGCGAGTGCAGCGAGCCGTAGCGGGACAGCTTGTCGGCGCTGATGCGCACGACCTCAAACACGCCCAGGTCGATGTCCTCGGCCATGATGCGGTCCAGCTCTCGCGTGGCTGCATGCAGCGCGGCGGGAAAGTCGTCCGTCGCATCGGGCGCACGCAGCAGCCCGTCCAGCCGGTCGGCCAGCGCCTGCAGCGCATGCCAGCGGCCGAGCGTGGGGTGGTCCGGGCGGGCATCGTCTTGCGCCATGACGGGCTCTCCTTGCACGACAGGACGCCGATGCTAGAACCGCAACCGCCAGCCGGGCACACCCGAAGCCCGGCACGTAGACAGGACGGCCTGCGCCGCCAAATCCGACCGCAAATCGGGCCCGCCGTGGGCCCAGGCGTCAGGCCGCCTGCTCGACGTGAGCGTGCCGCGTGTAGAGGAAGTCGATGACTTCCTTGCGGGCGGCGATGTAGCGCGCGTCCTCGGCGAGCTCGACGCGCACGCGCGGGCGCGGGATGTCCACGGCCAGGATTTCGCCGATGGTGGCGGCCGGCCCATTGGTCATCATGACGATGCGGTCGCTCAGCAGCACGGCCTCATCGACATCGTGCGTGACCATGATGACGGTGCTCTGCGTGCGCGCGACGATCTTCAGCAGCTCGTCCTGCAGCTTGGCGCGGGTCAGCGCGTCCAGCGCGCCGAAGGGCTCGTCCATCAGCAGCACCTTGGGCTCCATGGCCAGCGCCCGGGCGATGCCCACACGCTGCTTCATGCCGCCCGAGATCTCTTGCGGGCGCTTGTGCAACGCATGGCTCATGCCCACCAGCTCCAGTGCGGCACGGGCCCGCACCTTGAGCTGCGCGGCGCTCTCCTTGCCGCCAAACACCGACTCCACCGCCAGCAGCACGTTGTCCATGCAGGACAGCCAGGGCAGCAGCGAGTGGTTCTGGAACACGACGGCGCGCTCGGGGCCGGGCGCGGCAATCTCGCGGCCGTCACAGATCAGCGCGCCCTCGGTGGGCGTCAGCAGGCCGGCGATGAGGTTGAGCAGCGTGGACTTGCCGCAGCCCGAGTGGCCGATCAGCGTGATGAACTCGCCACGCTGCACGTCCAGGCTGACGTTCTGCAGCGCATGGAAACGGCCCTTGCGGGTGGTGAACACCATCTCGGCGTTCTGGACCTGGATGAAGGGTTTCATGGGCTCAATCTCCGTCGAAGGTGAACTGCTTGGCCAGTGTCAGCAGCAGCCACTCGAGCAACAGCCCGACAGTGCCGATGACGACGATGGCGATGATGATGTGGGCGACGTTCAGGTTGTTCCACTCGTCCCAGACCCAGAAGCCGATACCCACGCCGCCGGTCAGCATCTCGGCCGCGACGATGACAAGCCAAGCCGTGCCCACCGACAGGCGCACGCCGGTCAGCACATAGGGCAGCACCGCGGGCAACAGGATGCGCGTGATGACCTTCCACTCGCTGAGCTTGAGCACGCGGGCCACGTTCAGGTAGTCCTGCGGCACGCGCTGCACGCCCACCGCCGTGTTCACCACCATGGGCCAGATAGAGCAGATGAAGATGGTCCAGATGGCCGCCGGGTTGGCGCTCTTGAAGGCCAGCAGGCCGATGGGCAGCCAAGCCAGCGGCGACACGGGCTTGAGCAGCGCGATCAACGGCGACACCATGCGGTTGGCGAACTCGAAGCGGCCGATGATGAAGCCCAGCGGGATGCCCACCAACGCTGCCAGGCCAAAGCCCATGCCGACGCGGCCCAGCGAGTTCAGGATGTTCCAGCCTATGCCTTGGTCGTTCGGACCGTTGCGGTAGAACGGGTCGGCGAACAGCTGCACGGCGGCATCGAAGGTGGCCGCCGGGGTTGGAAACGAGCCTCCCTTCATCGTGGCCAGCGCCCACAGGCCGATGAGCAGCGCGATGCTCAGCACCGGTGGCAGCACGCGCAGCGCCAGGCCGCGACCGTCGAACGGCCGCCGGGGCGGCTTGACCTTGGGCTGCTCGGCGGCCGGGCTGGCGGGGCGGCTGACTGCGGCCACCGGCGTGGTAGCCGCGCTGGCGGCGGGCGAGGCGGTGTCCCGCGGCGAATGGAAAACTGCTGAAACCATGATCAGGCCGCCTTGATCTTGAAGCTGTCGGCGTACTTCGCCGGGTCCTTGCCGTCCCACACCACGCCGTCCATCAGCTTGGCGGTGCGGAAGTCACTCTTGGGGATGCTGATGCCGAGGGCGCCGGCCGCCTGCTTGTAGAGCGCCGTCTGGTTGATCTGCTTGGCCACGCCCAGGTAGTCGGGGTGGCTCTTCAGCAGGCCCCAGCGCTTGTGCTGGGTCAGGAACCACATGCCGTCCGACAGATACGGGTAATTCACCGCGCCGTCGTTGAAGAACTTCATGTGGTTGGGATCGTCCCAGGTCTTGCCCAGGCCGTTCTGATAGCGACCCAGGATGCGCTGGTTGATCGCATCGACGCCGGTGTTGATGTAGGCCTTCTGCGCCACCGTCTCGGCCATCTTGAGCTTGTTGGACAGGCTGGCGTCGATCCAGCGGCTGGCCTCCAGCACGGCCATGATCACGGCGCGGCAGGTGTTGGGGTACTTCTTGACGAACTCTGCCGTCGTGCCCAGCACCTTCTCGGGGTGGTCCTTCCAGATGTCCTGCGTCGTGTTGGCGGTGATGCCGATGCCGTCCATGATGGCGCGGTGGTTCCAGGGCTCGCCGACGCAGAAGCCGTCCATGTTGCCCACGCGCATATTGGCCACCATCTGCGGCGGCGGCACGGTGATGAGCTTGGCGCCAGACAGCGGGTTGATACCCGCGGCGGCCAGCCAGTAGTGCATCCACATCGCGTGCGTGCCGGTCGGGAAGGTGCCGGCGAAGGTGTACTCACGCGGGTTGGCGGCCATCACCTTGGCCAGCGACGGGCCGTCCACGGCGCCCTTGTCGGCCAGTGCCTTGGCCAGCGTGATGGCCTGGCCGTTGTTGTTCAGGTTCATCAGCATGGCCATGTCCTTCTTGGGACCGCCCAGGCCGAGATGCACGCCGTAGATCAAGCCATACAGCACGTGCGACATGTCCAGCTCACCGTTGACCAGCTTGTCACGCACGCCGGCCCACGAGGCTTCCTTGGTGGGAATGATCTTGATGCCGTACTTCTTGTCGAAGCCCAGCACGGAGGCCATCACGACGCTGGCGCAGTCGGTCAGCGGGATGAAGCCGATCTTGACTTCTTCCTTTTCAGGCTTGTCGGAGCCCTGCGCCCAGGCGCCACCGGCAAGGCCGGCGAAGGGCAAGGCGGCCGCGGCGGCGAGCAGGCTGCGGCGCTGCGGGTTGGGCGTGGTCGTCGAGTTATCGAAGGCGGTCATCACGGGCTCCTGAGTCAAGCTGGGCTCAACGCCGTCGCGGCCACGCTCTCGCCCACGCTGGCGGACAGCGAGAGCGCAATGGGGGAGGTCGGACGCCGTTGTCCCGAAGTGCCAACCGAGTCAATGCCGGCTGGCCCGAGAGGCCTGCGCCATTGCAGGCCTCACCCTTCTTTGAGCAGGTTGCGTGCCAGCTTTTGCATGCCGCTGGCGCCCTGCTTTCGCACGCGCTTGGCGCCATGCGGCCGCCCCGGCGTGCGGTTTGCGCAATGCCGGTGCGTCCTGGGGTCGTGATTCTTGGTGCGTGGCGCCCCAAGGCGGCGAAGGCGCGCAATCGCGGTGCGCGCCGGGCTACTGGCGCGGGCGCAGCAGCTGGTCGGCGTCGATGAGGCGCGAGGCCACGCTGGCCAGCGTCTGGCCGCCCGTCATGGCCAGCTGACGCAGGCGCTGGAAGGCAGCCTCCTCGTCCAGCCCCTGCTCGCGCATCAGGATGCCGCGCGCGCGCTCCACCAGCTTGCGCTCGGCCAGCTGGGTCTGGGTGTGGCGCAGCTCGGCGTGCAGCGCCTGGTCATGCTCGAAGCGGGCCAGCGCCAGCTGCAGCAGCGCGCCCAGGCGCTGTGGCGGCAGCCCGGCCAACTGCAGTGCGCTGACGCCGGCCTGCAGCGCCGCGCGCATCTGCGCGGACGACATCTGCTCGGCCACCAGCAGCACCGGCCGTGGCTGGCGGGCCTGCGCCTCGGACAGCTGCGCCAGCAGCGCCGGCGTGGGCTGCTCGCAGTCGATCAGCAGCAGCTCCGGCGCCTGGCGGGCCAGCGTGAGCGCCAGCGCATCGGGCTCGGCCACGAGGTCCAGCACATCGACGAGCTGGCAGCGCAGCCGGATCAGTTCCAGGCGGATGACCGGGCTGCGGCGCTGGCCGGCGTCCGCCAGCAGCACGCGCAGGCCCGGCAGGGGGAATGGGGGCGTGTCCATGCACGAACGTAGTGCAAAAAGCGTGCCTTGGTGCGGGGCGTTGCACCGCTGCCCCAGGAACGCGAGGGCGCTGGGCTTGCCGGTCATGTCGATCTCTTACAGCAGTTCGCCGCTGGACTCAGCGCTTTACGCCGAAGGCCACCTTCAGCGCCTCGTTGTCCAATACGGCCTCGGCCAGCAGCTTCTTGAGCCGCCTGTTCTTGGCTTCCAGCTCACACGCTCAGAGGCGATTTCCGGGTCGCTTGCGCGAACACAGGGCAGCTGCTGCCACCTTCCCGCGAACTATGAGCTTTCCGGCCCAAGAGTTCGAAGGGAACCACGGGCCGTTGAACCTTCGTGTAGCTGAACCGTCTGTAGTCCGACGTGGTGACCTCTCAAGGCGGCACGAAGCCCGCCGCCCGGTAGGCGGCCGTGATGGTGGCCTGCCCCAGCCGCGAGCGCATCTCCTGGTGCACCGGCATCAGCGCCTCGCGCCAGGCCTCCAGCTCGGCCGGCGTCAGCATGTGCATGCGCGTGCGGCCGCTGGCGCGGATGGCCTTGAGCGCCGCCTCGTTCTCGCTGGAGGCAATGGCGTTGGCGTAGGCCGTGGCCTCTTTCAGCGCGCCGTCCAGCGCGGCGCGCACATCGGCCGGCAGGCCGTCCCAGAACTTCTTGTTGACGATGACCGCATAGGCCAGATGCCCGTGGTTGGATAGCGTCATGTGCTTCTGCAGCTCGTGGATCTTCTGCGTCAGGAAGTTGCTGGGCACGCCCTCGGTGCCGTCCACCAGCCCGGTCTGCAGCGCCTGGCGCAGCTCGCTGAAGGCCATCACCTGCGGGATGGCGCCCAGTGCGCGCATCTGCGCGTCCAGCACCTTGCTGGACTGGATGCGCATCTTCAGCCCCTTGAAGTCGCTCACCTGGCGCAGCGGCCGGTTGGCGCTCATGATCTGGAAACCGTTGTCCCAGTAGGCCAACCCCTTGATGCCCTTGGCCTCCAGCCGGCGCAGCAGCTCCGCACCCAGCGGGCCGTCGGTGACGGCGCGGAAGGCCTCGGTGTCCTTGAACAGGAAGGGCAAGTCGAAGACCTCGAACTCCTTGACCCCCAGCGGCCCGAACTTGGCCAGCGACGGCGCCAGCATCTGGACGCTGCCCAGCTGCAAGGCCTCCATCTCCTCCTTGTCCTTGTAGAGCTGGCTGTCGGGGTAGACCTCCACGCGCACGCGGCCGCCCGTGCGCGCCTCGGCCAGCGCCTTGAAGCGCAGCGCCGCCTTGCCCTTGGGCGTGTCGGGCGCCACCACGTGGCTGAATTTGATGACGATGGGCGCCTGCGCGCGGCCGGCCCCGGGCAGGGCCAGTGCGGCGGCCAGCAGATGACGGCGCAGCATGGCGGTCTCCTTGTCTTGTGGCGTGATTTTGGGCGCGCGCCTGCGGGGGGCCGCTGTGGAGTTCCACATCGCCGCCCGCGCCCGGACTTCTTAGACTGCCGGCATGACCGCCGCGCCCCACCGCCACCGGCCCGCCTGCCCCCGCCCGGCCGGCCCGGGGGCGCTGCCATGAACGCCCTCACCCGCCACCTGTGGCTGGCGCCGCTGGCGCTGTCGCTGGTCTTCGTGCTGGGCGTGCTGGCCTGGGTGCGGGCCAATGGCATCGAGGAGCGCGAGACGCAGCGCCAGACGCTGATCTCCGACGCCCTCAGCACCGAGGTCCAACTGCGCGGCCGCATCGACGAGGAGCTGGCCCACCTGCGCCAGCTGGCCGCGGCGCTGGCCGGCCGCCCACCCAGCGCCGCGCTGCTATCGGCGCAGCCCGAGGTCAACGCCGGCCTGCGCCGGCTGTGGCAGTCGGTCACCTGGCTGGACGCACGCAACCGCGTGCTGGCCGAAGTGCCGGCCCAGGCCACCGCCAGCCGCTACGAGGACGGCCTGTCGCTGCACCTGACCGCGCCGGTCGGGCCCGACGGCGTACTCGTGGTGCGCTATGCGCCCGCGCTGCTGCTCAAGCTGGGCGTGCCCTGGTGGCTGGCCCGCAAGTACGACCTGCAGCTGGTGGACAGCGCCGACCAGGTCATCGCCTCCAGCACCGAGTCGCCGCTGCGCGCCGCCCAGGGCGTGCGGCCCAGCTACCGCGTGGCGCTGACCGGCCCGCTGCGCGCCAGCCCGCTGGCCGAGGCCACGCTGGCCGACGCGGCGCTGGAGCTGACGCTACGCGAGCCGCTGCCCGACGGCGTGCGGCCGCTGGCGCTGGTGCTGGTGGCCGGCTTCCTGCCGCTGATCGCCGTGGCCAGCTGGCTGCTGCGGCGGCAGATGCGCCGCGTGCAGCGTGCCGAGATCGCCGGCCGCACCGAGGCCGCCTGGCGCCGCGCGATGGAGGACTCGGCCCTCGTGGGCCTGCGCGCGCGCGACTTCGACGGCCGGCTGCTCTACGTGAACCGCACCTTCTGCGAGATGGTGGGCGTGCCCGCCGAGCAAATGGTGGGCAAGCTGCCGCCCATGCCGTACTGGCCGCCCGACGCGCTGGACGAGCTGACCGAGCGCAACCGCCGCAACCTGGCCGGCGGCGCGCCGCGCGAGGGCTTCGAAGCGCGCTGGCAGCACGCCTCGGGCCGCCCGGTGGAGGTGATGGTGTTCGAGTCGCCGCTGGTGGACGCCGCCGGGCGCCAGATCGGCTGGATGGGCTCCATCCTGGACATCACCGAGCGCAAGCGGCTGGAGGAGCGCGAGCGCCGCGAGGTCGAGACACTGGCCCACAACGCGCGCCTGACCATGCTGGGCGAGGTGGCCTCCACGCTGGCCCACGAGCTGAACCAGCCGCTGACGGCCATCGCCAGCTACAACGCCGGCATCAGCAACTCGCTGGCCAAGCTGGGCGTGCAGGACGAGCTGGTGCTGGGCGCACTGCAACGCCTGGGCCAGCAGGCCGAGCACGCAGGGCGCATCGTCGCGCGCATCCGCGAGTTCCTGACGCGGCGCGAGCCCCGCCACGAACGCTGTGAGCTCAACGAGGTCATCACCGCCGCGCTGGACCTGATGCGCCGCGACTGCCAGCGCCGCGGCATCACACTGGCGCTGACGCTGGTGCCCGGCACCCCGGCCGTGCACGCCGATGCGGTGCTGATCGAACAGGTGGTCATCAACCTTGTGCGCAACGCCGCCGACGCGCTGCAGACCCGCCCGCCCGGGCCCGGCGGCCGGCTCATCACCGTCAGCAGCCGCGTGGCCGGCGAGTTCGTGCGCATCGACGTGCGCGACAACGGCCCCGGCCTGCAGGGCCGCCGCATCGAGCAGCTGTGCGCGCCCTTCTACACCACCAAGTCGGAGGGCATGGGCATGGGGCTGGCCATCTGCCGCTCCATCGTCGAGGCCCACCACGGCGTGCTGGACGCCGAGGACGTGCCCGGCGGCGGCGCGCTGTTCTCCTTCAGCCTGCCCGTGACGTCGGAGCACGAACCCCAGGGAACACTGACATGAACCACGGCACCGTCCACTTCGTCGACGACGACTCCGGCGTGCGCGACGCGCTGGCCTTCCTGATGCGCTCGCGCGGCCTGGACGTGCGCGCCTTCGCCAGCGGCCCGGCCCTGCTGGACGCGCTGGACCTGGAGATGCCGCGCCAAGGCCCGCCCAAGGGCATCTTCCTGCTGGACGTGCGCATGGAGCCCATGAGCGGCACGCGGCTGCACGACGAGCTGCTGGCCCGCCAGCTGAAGAACCCGGTGCTGTTCCTGACCGGCCACGGCGACATCCCCATGGTGGTGGATGCGCTGAAGAAGGGCGCGTTCGACTTCCTGGAGAAGCCCTACAGCGACAACGCGCTGGCCGACCGCATCGCCCAGGCGCTGGCTGTGGACGCCGCCATGCAGGCCGAGGGCGCGCAGGTGGCCGAGCGCAGCGCGCGGCTGGCCAGCCTGACCGAGCGCGAGCGCGAGGTCATGAGCCGCGTGGCCGCCGGCAAGCTCAACAAGATCATTGCGGACGAGCTCAACGTGTCCATCCGCACCGTGGAGGTCCACCGGGCGCGCGTGTTTGCGAAGTTGGGCGTGCGCTCGGCCGCCGAGGTCGCGACCCTCATTGCGGGGCAGGCGGTCACCAACCCGGCGCAGGCCGGCCCGGTCCTGGGGCAAAAGCCCGGGTAAACACCCGTAGAAAGCCTGGCATGGGGTTTGCACTAGGGAAGATGCCGAGGCGACTGGCCTCGGGAAACCCAAGGAGTACCCCACCATGAAGACCTGGTCCCCCCTGCGCCCGCTCACCCTGTCGGCCGCGCTGCTCGCCACCCTGACGCTGACCACCGCGCCCGCGAGTGCCCAGGAACCCACCGTCCCCGCCGTCAGCGAGCGCCTGATGCTGCGCCAGGCCCAGGGCGAATACCTGCTGGACGACGGCCGCACGCTGAAGGTCCATGTCGGCATGCGTCGCGTCGGCGTGGCGCTGGACGAGAGCCCGCTGGAGGACTGGAAGGCCGCAGGTAATGAGCTGCTCGTCAGCCCCGACGGCCTGCGCCGCGTTCGCTTCATGCGCAATGCCGACGGCAGCGTCTCCAGCATCGCGTTCGAGACCGACCGCGTCGTGCGTTGACCCGGCCCGGCGCCACGGCGCCGGCCGCGCGGCGTCAGCGCACGGCGGTGAACGCCATCACGGCGTCAGCGCACGGCGGTGAACGCCATCACGGCGTCCATCACGTCCAGCGCCGACGCCGCGCCCATCTGCGCATCCAGCGAGGCCACGCCGTGGTCCGCGCCGCGCACACGCTTCAACACCAGCCGCCCGCCGCAACTGGCCCAGGTGTCCACGTTGCCGGCGCTGGCGTAGGCGCCGGCGTCCAGCACGGCACCGCACAGCTGCGCGGTGCGGCGCTGCTGCTGCCGGAACTCGCCAAGCAGCAAAGGGTTCAGCCACGCCTCGCGCGAGGCGGCCACCGTCGCCGGGTTGGCGTTCCAGACCTCCGCGTCCCACGCACCGCCCGACTGCACGATGGGGTCGGCGTCACCGAACACGCCCAGATAAGGCGCCGCGCTCGCACCCGGCGCGCAGGGCGTGCCGGGCTGCGCGAACGTCGCAGACGCCGGGCCGGCCAGCGACACATAACGGCTGAACGTGGCAGGAGACTCGCACCACATCCGGTTGGCCATCGCGCCGCCCATGGAGTGGCCCATCAGCGTGAGGTCGGCCAGGCCGTACTCGCTGCGGATGCGCGCCGCCAGCGCCTGCAGGAAGGCCTTGTCGTCCTGGCCGGACGTCATCGCGTGGTTGCTCCAGGTCGTCGCGCCGGGATTGCTGGCGATGTGCTGGCCCTGCGGCACCACCAGCATCACCTGGTTCGCGGCCAGCCAGTCCCAATGGATGGTGGCCATCGTCGTCGTGGACGCGCTGCTGTTCAGCCCCACCTGGTAGGCCACCGCATTCAGGTTGCCCGCGCCGCCGTGCAGCAGCACGATGGCGCGCTGCGCACCGGCGGTGCGGTAGACGTTGACGGCATGCGGGTGGCCCGCCACCGTGAGGCTCACCAGCTGATGGGCGGCCGCGGGCGGTGGCGCGGGCGCCGTGTCGCCGCCGCCACCGCAGGCGGCGAGCAGCAGGGGCAGGGTCTGCAAAGGCAGCAGGCTGGGACGCACGGGATCTCCTGGTGAAGCTCCGCTGCATGCTGCCCGCCCCGGCCACAGGGCTCCGGTGTGCGCCGCGTTGCAGCCCTTGCAGATCCTGACACTGCCGCGCCGCTGCAAGGTTTTGTCACCGTTTGGCCGCCGCCCCACCCCGGCAGCCGTCCCTAACATCGGCGCATGACCCGCATCCTGATCGCTGACGACGAAGCCGAACTGCGCGGCCTGCTGCAGCGCTACCTGACCGAGCAGGGCCTGAGCGTACGCAGCGTGCCGGATACCCCCGCTGCCGCACAGCTGCTGGCGCGCGAGCGCTTCGACGTGCTGGTGCTGGACCTGATGATGCCCGGCGAGGACGGCCTGTCGCTGTGCCGCCGGCTGCGCGGCCAGGGCGAGACCATCCCCATCCTGATGCTGACTGCGCGCAGCGAGCTGGTGGACCGGGTGCTCGGCCTGGAGATGGGCGCCGACGACTACCTCGCCAAACCGTTCGCCCCGCGCGAGCTGCTCGCGCGCATCCAGGCCCTGGTGCGCCGCCAGCAGCAGCTCGGCGCCCACCTGGGCCCGCCGGGCGACACGGCGGTGCGCTTCGGTGCCTTCACGCTCTACCCAACTCAGCGCCGCCTAGTGCGCGACGGCGAGCCGGTGGACATCAGCACCGTAGAGCTCAACCTGCTGCGCGCGCTGGCCAGCCAGCCCAACCGGCCGCTGGGCCGCGACAAGCTGCTGCACCTGGCCCATGGCGACGACCACGGCGTCAGCGACCGCAGCCTGGACGTACAGATCATGCGGCTGCGCCGCCTCATCGAGCCCGACCCCAGTGCTCCGCGCCACATACAAACCGTGTGGGGCCTGGGCTATGTGTTCCTGCCCGAGCCCGACGCGTGATGCGCTGGGGCCTGTCCACGCTGTTCGGCCGCAACCTGTGGCTCATCGTGGCGTTGATCGTCGGCGGCCAACTGCTCAACGCACTGGCCTACGGGCAGTTCATCGCCAAGCCCCGGCTGCGCCAGTCGGCCGAGGCCACGGCGCGCAGCCTTCAGGCCGTGGCCGAGGGCCTGCGCCTGTTGCCCGAGGCCCAGCGCGACGCCTTCGTGGCACGCTTCAACGCCCGTGCCGGCGCCGGCCAGCCGACGGCGCCGCCGGCGCGCGCCACGCTGATCGAGCGCCGCTTCCTGGCCGAGCTGGCCGCCCAACTGTCCCTGCTGCCCACGGAGCTGGCCTGGCGGCGCGAGGCCAACGGGCTGATCGCCGTGCGCCTGCCCGAGGTACCTCACTGGCTCAGTGTGCCGCCCATGCAGCCGGCGCACCGTTTCGCCCGCACCTGGCTGACCACCAGCGCCGTGGCCGGCGCGCTGGCGCTGCTGGGCGCCTGGCTGATCCAGCGCCGCATCAACCGGCCCCTGGCGCGGCTGGTGCGGGCCACGCAGGCGCTGGGTGCGGGCCAGCGCCACGTCGCGCTGCCCACCGACGGCCCAGCTGAGACCGCCGCGCTCGCGCGCAGCTTCAACGACATGGCCGCAGCGCTGGCCCGCGACGAGCAGGAACGGCTGCTGATGCTGGCGGGGCTGTCGCACGACCTGCGCACGCCGCTGGCCAAGATGCGCCTGGCCAGCGAGATGCTGCGTGAGCCCGGCCCTGCCGACCCTGCGTTGCTGGACACGCTGGACCGCAGCCTGCATTCGCTGGACGACCTGCTGACGCAGTTCCTGGACTACGCCCGTGCAGCCCACCCGGCCGAGCAGGCCCTGCCCGCCGTGGCCGTGGAGTTGCGCCAGTTCCTGGCCGAGACGCTGGCCCTGGCGCCCGGCCAGCCGCATCCCACGCTGGCCGACGGCCCGGCCGTGCAGCGGCTGGCGCGGCCGCAGGCACTTCGCAGGCTGGTGCTGAATCTGGTGGTGAACGCACAGCGCCATGGCGCGCCGCCCTTGGAGTTGGCCTGCGGCGAGAGCGCCGATGGCGCCTGGATCGAGGTGCGCGACCGCGGCCCCGGCATCTCGCCAGCCCGCGTGGAGGCGCTCAAGCAACCCTTTCGGCGCGGCGACGACGCGCGCGGCAGCACGCCGGGCTCGGGCCTGGGGCTGGCCATCGTCGAGCGCATCGCGCGCGCCGAGGGCGCCACACTGCAGCTGCTGCCGCGCGACGGCGGCGGGCTGGTGGCACGGGTGCAGTGGCGCGCTTCGTGACGGCCTGGCGGCGCTGCGCAAGCGCGTCGAGCGGGTCGGCATCGGACGGTGTCGCGCCCCTTGCGGGCCTGTTCAAGGCGCCGTGATCGCCACCGCCACGCCGCCCAGCACGGCGTTGCCGCTGAGCGGATCGCGGTCGGCCATGTCCAGCAGCGCGTTGAGGTTGACGCCGGGCCGCTCGCGCGCCACGGCGAGCTGCACGCCGGGCAGGTCATGCCCCCAGCCATGCGGCAGGCTGACGACGCCGGGGCTCATGTCGGCGCTGCGCTCCACGCGCGCCACCAGCTCGCCCACGGCGCTGCTGACCTTGGCGTGCTCGGCCAGGCCCAGCCGGTCGGCATCGGCCGGATGGATCAGCAGCGTGCAACGCTCCGGCCCCTTGGCCAGCACCGGCAGGTTGTGCATCCAGCTGTTGCTGGAGCGCGTGTCGCGCCGGCCGATGAGGGTGAACTCGGGCGCGGGCCCGGCCTTCACCTGCGCCAGGTCGGCCAGGATGGCGGGGGGCGCGAGTTCGATCCTGCCGCTGGGCGTGCGCAGCACCTCGGGGATGCGCGGCGTGAGCGCACCAAGGTCGACGCCGCCACCGTCGACCGTGCTCGCCGCCTTGACCTTGGCGAGGTTCAACCCGTCGGGCTGACGGCCGAACTGGTCGCCGTAGGGGCCCACGCGCAGCTGCAGGTCGATAAGGCGCTCGGGGCCGCGCCACGGGTCCAACGCGGCCAGGATGGCAGGCGTCTGCTCACCGGCGAAACGGCGCACGTCGGACGCAATGGCCTCGTCGTCCAGCTGCTGCACATCCACGCCCAGGCCGCGACCTTCCAGCAGCGCGCACAGGCGCAGGAGGGTCTGCCATTCCTGCGGCGTGCCGGGCGCGGCGTCGAACACCGGGCCGCTGAAGCGCGCGTGGTTACGGTGGCTGAGCTGCGGGAAGGCGACGTCGAAGTGCAGATCCTCCAGCGGCGAAAGCCCCGGCAGGATGACGTCCGCATGGCGCGTCGTCTCGTTGACGTAGATGTCCAGGCTGAGCATGAAGTCCAGGCCTTCCAGCGCCTTCGCCAGGCGCAGGCCACCGGGTGCGGACAGCACCGGGTTGCTGGCGATGGTGATCAGCGCCTTGACCTGCCCCTCGCCGGACGTCTCGATCTCCTCGGCCAGCACGGTGATGGGCAACTCACCATAGACCTCGGGCGCGCCCGACACGCGGCTGCTGCGCCGGCCCGTCGTCACACCCTTGCCGATGCCGGGCCGGCCCTGGGTGTTGGGCGCGAACGCAGCGGCCTTCGCGAACATCGCGCCGCCCTCGCGGTCCAGATGGCCGGTGAGCACGTTGATGAGGTCCACCAGCCAGGAGTTCACGGTGCCGAAGCGCGTGGTGCAGGTGCCGATGCGCGCGTAGACGGCGGCGCGCGGTGCGGCGGCCAGCTCGCGGGCCAGGCGGCGCTGCGTCGCGGCCGGGATGCCACAGCCGGCGGCCGTCACCTCAGGCGCAAAGGGCGCAACGGCGGCGCGCGCCTCGTCCAGCCCGTTGACGTGCCCGGCCAGGCGGCCCAGGTTCACCAGGCCCTCGTCGAACAACGTGTGCGCGATGCCCGCCAGCAGCAGCGCATCGCCGCCGGGGCGGATGGGCAGGTGCTCGTCGGCGGCCGCAGCCGTCTCACTGCGGCGCGGGTCCACGACGACGATGCGCCCGCCGCGCGCGCGCATGGCCTTGGCCTTGCTGCGGTAGTCGGGCACGGTCCACAGGCTGCCGTTGCTGACCATGGGGTTGGCGCCGAGGATGAGCAGATGGTCGCAGCGCTCGATGTCGGGCAGCGGGATGGACAGCCAGTGGCCGAACATCAGCGCGCTGCTGAGCTGCTTGGGCATCTGGTCCAGCGTGGACGCGCTCATCACGTTGCGCGAGGCCAGCGACTTCACGAGCCGCGGCGTGTAGGCCAGCAGGCTGACCTTGTGCGCGGCTGGGTTGCCGATGGTCAACGCCACCGCGTCGGCGCCGTGCCGCTCGCGCAGCGGCAGCAGCCGGCGTTCGATCTCGGCGAAGGCCTCGTCCCACGTCGCCTCGACGAAGACGCCGTCACGCTTGATCAGCGGCGTGCGCAGGCGGTCGGGGTCCTCGTGCAGGTCCTTCAGGCTCACGCCCTTGGGGCACAGATAGCCGTGGCTGAACACATCCTGCTCGGCGCCACGGATGGCGATGACCTTGGTGCCCTCAGTGCGCACCTCCAGCCCGCAGCAGGCCTCGCACAAGGGGCAGATGCGGTAGTGGCGGTCGGGCATGGCGGTCTCCGGGTCTTGTGTGGGCGGGCAGCTTAGCGGCGACACCCCGGCGCGCCCCGTCACGCAGGAGACGGCGGCCACGCTGTCACGCCAGCCACATGAAGCCTGCCTAGAGTGCCGAGCCTGACCCCGCTGCCGAATTTGCCATGGCCGTCATCCACGGGCGCGATGCCCTCTCCGACGCGACGCTGGAACGCCTGTTCCAGTACATCGAGGCCCGCCGCAAGGAGGGCGTCTGGAACACCAACCTCAACCTCTGGGATGCCGGCATCGTTCACCAAAGCGCGCCGGTGCTGGTGCACGCCATCGAGCCGGCGTTCTCCAACGACCTGCTGGCCGAACTGCACGAGCGCGGCAAGCTGCCCTACCGGCACGCAGGCGTCGCGGTGATGTTCTATGCCTGGCCGGCGGGCAGTTACATCCCCTGGCACAGCGACTTCATCGACAAGTACTCGATGACCATCTACTTGAACCGCGACTGGCAGGCCGACCACGGCGGCGCCTTCTGCTGGCAGGACTGGGGCATGGGCATCGAGCGGCACGACTGGTCCGCGCCGCCGGTGCGCAGCCAGATGATTCGCCCGCAGTTCAACGCCTATGCACTGATGACGGACACCGAGTGGCACGCCGTCACGCTGACCACACCCAACGCGCCCCCGCGGCTGACGCTGCAGCTCTTCCTGCCCCGCCCGCAGCCCGGGATCACGCCGCCACCGCAGCCGGCGGCGTGAGCACCAGCCACTGCTGCAGCTGGCGAAGCACCGCCGCATCGGTCTGCAGCGCGAGGTGACCCAGGCCGGGAAAGACGGCGGTGTCGGTGAAGGCCAGGCGGCGGCCGGCCTCGCGGTGCTGGCCCAGCGCGCTGGCCACGGGCACGAGGCCGTCGCCCAGCCAGCGGGCCGGCACACCGCCGGGCTGCTGCGCGGTGGTGGCCGCCACGGCATAACAACGCAGACCCGCCGGCAGCGGCAGGCGGCTGGCGCGGCCGGTGTCGGCTTCCAGCAGGCTGGCGTGGCGCAGGTCGCGGATGCCGGCGCTGCGCCGGGCCGCCAGCGCGGCCAGCGGGCGCGAGTAGCGGCTGAGGGCCAGCAATTGCTGCAGTTGCTGGCCACCACGCTCCAGCGGCGCCCCCAAGTGCGGCGTGCCCAGCGTCACCAACGCCTGCACGCGCGCCGGCCAGTGGCGGCCGCCGGCCTGCGCCAGCGCGCTGCGGGCCACCAGCCCGCCCATGCTGTGGCCCAGCAACGTGAGCGGCCCAGGCACGTCGTCCAGCAGGGCCGCCAGCTCGGCGCCGTTGCGCCAGATCGCGCGGCCGGAGTTGTAGCGAAGGCCCAGCGGCCGGTAGCCCAGCGCGGCCAGCGCGGCGGGAAAGTTGGCGCCATCCCGCTGCCACTGCGCCTCGTTCATGCAAAGGCCATGCAGGAACACCAGCGTGAGCCCCTGTGCGCCCGGCACCAGCGGGTGCAGGCCCAGCGGCGTGGCCAGCGGGTTGCCGGTAGCTTCCAGGTGGTCGCCCAGCACGCCGTTGAGCGCAGCCAGCACCACGCTGGCCTGGGCCGGCCCGGCCTGGCCCAGCAGCGGCGCGAGCGCGCCCAGTGCCAGGTCCAGCCCGCCGCCCACCAACCGCGTGGCGCCGCGCACGCTGCGGTAGACCAGGCCGGTGATGCCGCTCGTGCGCGGGCCGCCGGCGGTCAGCGGCAGGCGGGCAATCTCGGCATGCATGGCCTCGACGAGGTCGGTGACGCCGGTGACGGCATCGATGGCGAGGCGGCTGGCGCCGCGCAGAGGGTCGACAGGGGTCATGCCCCCATCATGCGCCTGCTGGCTGCACGCTCTCAGAGGGTGAGAGTTTTTCGGCCGTGCTCGAAAGGCGCGTCAAAACGCCCTCGAACGAGGCGCAAAGCGCAGGCATAGCTCGGGCTATGCCGAGCATTTGCAACGACGGGCGGGGGTGATTTGACGGGCAAGGCGGGCATGGATGAAAGGCTCTCCCCCTCTCAGCCCAGGATGAGCTGCAACGAGCCCTGCAGCGCGCGGATCAGGTCTTCCAGCGCCTGCAGCAGGCGCTCGCTGCCCTGGTGCATGCGCTGCACCGCGTCGCCCTGCTCCACGCGCAGGCCGCGCAGCAGCATCAGCCAGGCCTCGTCCACGGCGGCAAAGGCGGGCTGCAGCGCCGGGCCGGCCAGTGGCGTGGCACGCACCTCGTCGTAGGCCTTGATGAACTCGTCCAGCCCGGCGGCCAGGCCGCTGGTGTCATGGCCGGGCTGCACCTGGGCCAGCAGGCCTTCCTTGGCCAGCCGCTGGCTCAGCAGCCGCAGCCGCGTGACCTGGGCCAGCAGGCCCACCGGGCGCTGGCCAGCGCGCTCGGACAGCCGCGCCACCAGCGCCTCGCTGCTCTCCAGCAGGCGCTGGGCGGCACGGTCGCTGCGCGCCAGGTCAGGCTGGCGGCTGGCCAGGGCGGCGTCCAGCTGCGCCCAGGCCGAGGACACGGCAGCCAGTTCCTCCGCCAGCTCCTGGCGCAGCAGCTCGGACAGCCGGGCCAGGTTGGCCGCCACGCGCTCGCGCGAGCCGTCCAGCAGCGCCTGCGCCTCGCGCTTCTCGGGCGCCGCGAGCTTGGCCCACTGCCGCAGGGCCTGCAGCTTCACCAGCCGCTGGCTCAGCATGCGCTGCGCGCCGGCCCGCTCCAGCGCCTCGGCCAGCTCCGACGTGCGCACCACGCCACGCGCCACCTCGGGCAGCTTGGCCTGGGTCTGCATGGCCGTGTTGCGCAGCAGCGCGAAGGCCGCCGCCTCGTCGATGCCCCGAGCCTGCATCAGCAGCCCCTTGGCACGCTCGGTCCACTTGCGCTCGTCCAGCTTGGCCTGGGCCGCCGTGTCGCGGGCCAGCAGCTGGGCCGCCAGGTCCTGCACCCACTGCAGCGCCTGCGCCAACTGCGGCGCGCCGGTCTCCGGCGGCAGCCACTGCAGCACGCCGCGCGCCAGCAGCTGGCGGCGCTGCTCGGTGGTGGGCGGCGGCGCCACCAGCACCACGGGCAGGCCGAAGGCCCGGTCCGAGTGCATCAGCTGGGCCAGGGCGGTGCAGTCGGGGCACCACAACAGCCCCGGCGCCGGCCCATCCTCGGGCGGCGCAAGCTCGGAAACGGTGCGCAGCGTCCAGCCGAGGGCCGCCAGGCCGGCCGCCTGGGGGGGCATCTCGGGGCTGCAGATCAACAATGAAAAGGACGGGGTCAGGGTGGTGTCGTGCATGGCTTCAGGTCTTGCGCCCCAAAACGGCGCAAGAACCGCGCCAGCTTGCTGATGCCGGAACGGGCACGGCGTTTGCAATGACTGGAGGCGCTGCCTGCAATGGTGCAGGCGGCATTCCCGCAGCGACGTATCGATGCCGCCCTGGCACGCGTCGTGGGTGGCCACGGCCGTCTCGCCTGGAGCACCCGATGTCCGCTTTCCAAAATTTCAAACAGGCCGGCCACTGGCCCACGCTGCTGGCCGCCTTCCTGTACTTCGACTTCTGCTTCGCGATCTGGGTGCTGAACGGCGCGATGGCGCCCTTCATCAGCGAGACCTTCGCGCTGACCCCGGCACAGAAGGGCTTCATGATCTCGGTGCCCATCCTGGCCGGCGCGCTGATGCGCTTCCCCCTGGGTGTACTGGCCCAGTACATCGGCCGCAAGAACGCGGCGATGGTGGAGATGGGGCTGATCGTCGCGGCGCTGGGCTTCGGCTTCGTCTTCGTGGACAGCTACGACTCGGTGCTGGCCATGGGCGTGCTGCTGGGCATTGCCGGCGCCAGCTTCGGCGTGGCGCTGAGCCTGGGTTCGGGCTGGTACCCGCCCAAATACAAGGGCCTGGCCATGGGCATCGCGGGCGCCGGCAACTCGGGCACGGTGCTGGCCGTGCTGTTCGCACCGCCGCTGGCCACGAAGTTCGGCTGGCAGGCCGTCTACGGCCTGGCCGCGCTCACCATGCTGCTGCCCATGGCCGTGATGTGGTTGGCCGCCAAGGAGCCGCCGGACCGCGAGCACCAGAGCTTTCGCGAGCACATCAGCTGCCTGTTCGAGAAGGACGGCTGGGCCTTCAGCCTGATCTACATCGTCAGCTTCGGCGGCTTCATCGGCCTGGCCAGCTTCCTGCCCACCTACTTCTACGACCAGTTCAAGGTCACCAAGATCGAGGCCGGCCAGCTCACCATGCTGGCCACGCTGATGGGCTCGGCCGTGCGCGTGGCCGGCGGCGCCGTGGCGGACCGCATCGGCGGCGTCAACACGCTGACCTGGGTGCTGGTAGCGGTGGCTCTCTCGCTGCTGGCCTGCGGCATGGCAGGCAGCTCGCTGGTGGCCACCACGCTGCTGTTCATGCTGTGCTTCGCCGCCTTCGGCGCGGGCAACGGCGCGCTGTTCCAGCTGGTGCCGCTGCGCTGGCCGGTGACCACGGCCGTGGCCGGCTCCATGATCGGCGAGATCGGCGCCCTGGGTGGCGGCTTCCTGCCCAATGCCATGGGCCAGAGCAAGCAGCTCACGGGCAGCTATTTCTGGGGCTTCGTTGCGTTCGCGGTGCTGGCGCTGGTGATGCTGGCCATGCTGCGCGTGGTGCAGATCCGCTGGACGCGTACCTGGGCAGAGAAGGGCGGCCGCGCCCGCCCGACCCCGGCCGGCGGCGAGCAGGACCCCGTCAGCTACCAGCGCGCCTGACCCCCCCTCCCAGCCGCCCGCGAGGGGTGCGGGAGTGGGAGCGGGCGCGCCAAGTCGGTGCGAATCAGGCACCTCGGCGTAGCGGCAGCGGCCAGACGCCCCAAAAGAGCGCAGAGATCGGCAAGCCATGCGGCCGAAAGCGGGCACGCCACTTGCACTTTGGGGAGGTGGCGTCCGCAATGGTGCGGGCCACCTTCTCGCCGCAACGCTTGAGCCGCCCAGGCAAAGACGCTGCAGGCGACCAGGCGCGCACCGGCCGCCCGACCCAGCCTTACGATGTCCACCCCGAAAAGCTTCAAAAATGCCGGCCACAGCCCGACGCTGTTCGCCGCTTTCCTGTACTTCGCGTTCTCCTGCTGCATCTGGGTGCTGAACGGTGCGCTGGCCCCATTCATCAGCGAGGCCTACAACCTGACACCGGCCCAGAAGGGGCTGATGCTGTCGATTCCCATCATGGCCGGTGCGTTGATGCGCTTCCCGCTGGGCATCCTGTCGCAGTACATCGGCCGCAAGAACGCGACGCTGGTGGAGATGGCGCTGATCGCGGTCGCCATGCTGTACGGCTACTTCATGGTGCAGAGCTACGACGACCTGCTGGCCATGGGCGTGCTGCTGGGCATTGCCGGCGCCAGCTTCGGCGTGGCCCTGAGCCTGGGTTCGGGCTGGTACCCGCCGCAGTACAAAGGCCTGGCCATGGGGCTGGTGGGCGCCGGCAACGTGGGCACGGCGGTCTCAGTGCTCATTGCGCCACCGCTGGCCCTGGCCTATGGCTGGCAGACGGTCTATGCGATGGCGGCCGGCGCCATCCTGCTGCCCATGGTCGTGATGATCGTGTTTGCCAAGGAGCCACCGGACGTCGACAACCACGCCTCGCTGCGCGAGCACGCGGCCTGCCTGTTCGAGAAGGACGGCTGGGCCTTCAGCCTGATCTATGGCGTGACCTTCGGCGGCTTCATCGGCCTCACCACCTTCCTGCCCACCTACTACCACGACCAGTTCGGCGTCTCCAAGGTGCAGGCCGGCCAGCTGACCATGCTGGCCGCCTTCATGGGCGCGGCGGTGCGCATCGTCGGCGGCTGGCTGTCGGACCGCTGGGGCGGCGTGCACATGCTGACCGTCGTGCTGGTGGTGGTGACCGGCGCCCTGGTGGCCGTGGGTCTGGCGGGCGGTTCGCTGGTGCTGACGACGCTGCTGCTCATCGTGTGCTTCGCCGCCCTGGGGGCCGGCAATGGCGCGGTGTTCCAGCTGGTGCCGCTGCGCTGGCCGGCGGCCACGGCCGTGGCGGGCTCGATGATCGGCGAGGTCGGCGCCCTGGGTGGCGGCCTGGTGCCCAACCTGATGGGCCTGTCCAAGCAGTATCTGGGCACCTACCTCTGGGGCTTCGTCGTCTTCGCCGTTCTGGCGGCGGTGATGCTGGGAGTGATGCGCGTGATGCAGATCCGCTGGACGCGCACCTGGGCCGAGAAGGGCGGCCGCGCACGGCGCGCGGCGGTGGGTGCGGCCGAAGAGCCGGTGAGCTACCAGCGCACCTGAGGCCGAAGGGTCCGGTCTGCGTGCATTTGCCGCGCCAAGGCGGTGCACTTGAACGCGTCCGGCGCGAAGCCTTGGCTCACGCGCACCAAAACAGCACGCCAATCGGCCGTTTGCGGACCTTCAGACAGGCACGCGGCTTGCATGTAGGTGATGTGGCGCCTGCGACGGTGCGGGCTGCCTTCCCGCCGCGACCTTCGAGCCGCCCGGGTGCACGTTCGCGGGGACTCGGCGCATTCCGAGAGCCCGACACGAGCCCCCTGATGGAACAAGCCACACTGCTTCAGATCGCCCGCTTGCGCACGCTGGCGGCCCGCAAGGGCAAGCCCTTCGACGTGGCGCGCTTTGCCACCGATCGCGCGTTCGCCCAGGCAACACTCAACGCGCTACTCGATTCCGAGGACGAGGAATTGCTGGTCGCCGGCCTGAGCATGCTGGACGCACTGGGCATGACGGCCGGTCTGACGAGCAGCGAGCACACGCCACCGCCCACATCCGCCCCGCCTCCGCCAGCTGCCGTTGCGCCGGGGAAATACGTCGGACGCCTGCGCTGAGTGGCAGGCAGCGCGCCTCAACGCGGCAGAAATAGCAGCCAGGCCACCAGCAGGAAGTTCAACAGCGCCGAGATGCCGAAGGCGATCTGCCAGGTCAGCGCCGCATCACGCGGCGGGCGTGGGGCGCGCTGCAGAGGCTGATCCCGAGCGGCCAGCCGCTCCAGCGCCAGCAGCAGCTCATCGGCCGTCTCGAAGCGCGCCCGGGCCTCGCGCGCGACGGCGCGCATGACGACCCGGTCCAGCGGCATGGGCACGCTGGGCTGCAGCCGGCTCACGCTGGCCGGCTCGCGCCGGTAGCGGGCCAGCTGATAGGGCTCCACCTCGCCGTAAGGCAAGCGGCCGGTCAGCGCCTGGTAGAGCGTGACGCCCAGCGCGAACAGGTCGGCACCCGCATCGGCCGGGGCCGGAGGGTCGTCCCACTGCTCGGGGTTGATGTAGCTGGGCGTGCCGGCATGCAACTCGCGCGCAGCGACCGTGGCGCGCGGGCTCAGCGCCACGCCCAGGTCCAGCACGCGCCACTGGCCGTCGTCGCCCAGGTGCAGGTTGGCGGGCTTGATGTCGCGGTGGATGACGCCCGCCGCATGCAGCAGGCTCAGCGAGCGCGCCACCGCCACGGCCAGCGCCTGCGCCTGGCCGACGTCCAGCGGGCCCTTGGCCAGCAGTTGCTCCAGCGTCTGGCCCGTGTGCCAGTCGAACACGGCGTAGAAGTGCGTGGCGCCGTCGGCCGGCGGGTGCACGCGCACGAAGCCGCTCTCGCCGCCACGGCGGCGGTGGCGCGGCGCCTCGGCCAGGCGCAGGCCCAGCCAGATCTCGTGCGCCAGCATGGCGCGCTCCTCGGGATCGTCGGCACGGCCAGGGCGCAACATCTTCAGCGCCACCAGCCGGCCCGAGGCCAGCTCGCGCGCCTGCAGCAGCCGATGCACGCCGTTGTCGGCCACCAGCGCCGTGACCTGGTAGCCGTCCAGCACGCTGCCCACGCCCAGCGGGCCGGGGCTGGGCAGCGTGCGGCCCAGCGCGGCGAGGTCGTTCAGGCCGGGGTCGGCCAGGTCCTTGACGTCCAGCACCAGCGCGGTGGCGTTGTCCAGGCTGCCGGCCGCCAGCGCGGCGGCGGTCAGCGCATCGGCGGCCGCCTGCGCGCCGGGCGTGGCCCGCAGCAGATCGGCGATCTGGCGCGCGCGCAGCGCGCCGTGCACGCCGTCGCTGGTCAGCAGCAGGCGGTCGCCCACCTTCAACTCGCCGGCGCTGTGGTCCAGGCGCAGCGCGTCGTCCAGACCGAGCGCGCGCGTGAGGCCGGCGAAGTCGCGGCGCTCCATGCGATGGTCCTGCGTCAGCAGCAGACAGTCGCCGTCGCGCAGCAGCCAGGCCCGGCTGTCGCCGATGTGGGCCAGCGCATAGCGGCGCCCGCGCAGCGCCACGGCGGTCAGCGTGGTCAGCGCCTCGCGCGGCTGGCCGTCGGGGCCGGGGCGGCGGTTGTGCGAGGCCAGCCAGGCGTTCTGGTGGCCCAGCAGGCGGTCCAGCGCGACGCTGGTGTCCCAGTCGGCCGGCACGGCGTGGAAGTCGCGCAGCAGGCTCATGACCGAGGTCTGGGCCGCCATCAGCCCATCGTTGGCCACGCCCTCGGCGCCGCTGACGCCGTCGGCAAGCGCCGCCACCCAGCCGCGCTCGGCCTCATGCGGCTGCGGCGCCTGCATGCCGGCAAAGTCTTCGTTGCGGGGGCGCTTGCCCTGCAGGCTGGACAGCCCGGTGTCGAGTTCGAAACGCATGAGTAAGTGTGATCCGTAGTCCGCATCCGGGCTGCGCCAAGCCGCACCGCTTAGGCGATGGGCCAGAGGCGTTCCACGCAGAAGGGCACCACTTTCGGGACGAGTGCACCCTCACCGGGCCTGAAACCGCTTCGGCGTGGGGCGCCGCTCGCAGCGGCAGGGTGAAAAGGCCAGCCTCATCGCTGGCACATGGCTTGCAAAGCAAGTGGCAGACCAGGCATGTCAGGGTAGATGAGCATGAAGAAGTTGAAGCTCGTGATGGTGGGGAACGGCATGGCCGGCGTGCGCACGCTGGAGGAGCTGCTGAAGATCGCGCCCGATCTGTACGACATCACCGTGTTCGGCGCCGAGCCGCACCCCAACTACAACCGCATCCTGCTGTCGCCCGTGCTGGCCGGCGAGCAGACGCTGGACGAGATCGTGCTGAACCCGCTGTCCTGGTACGCGGCGCACGGCATCACGCTGCACCTGGGCAAGATGGTGGCGCGCATCGACCGCCAGCGGCGCTGCGTGGTGGCCGAGGACGGCACCACGGCCGACTACGACCGCCTGCTGATCGCGACCGGCTCCACCCCCTTCATCCTGCCGGTGCCGGGCAAGGCGCTGGCCGGCGTCATCGCCTACCGCGACATCGCCGACACGCAGGCCATGATCGACGCCGCCACGCGCTACCGCCACGCCGTCGTCATCGGCGGCGGCCTGCTGGGGCTGGAGGCCGCCAACGGCCTGATGCAGCGCGGCATGCAGGTGACGGTGGTGCACCTGGGCGGCACGCTGCTGGACCGCCAGCTGGACACGCAGGCCGCCGACCTGCTGCGCCAGACACTGGTGGCGCGCGGCCTGGACTTCCGCCTCGGCGCGCAGACCCAGGCGCTGCTGGGCGACGACGCCGGCCGCGTGCGTGCAGTGCAACTGCAGCAGGCCGACGGCAGCGTCGCCGAGCTGCCGGCCGACCTCGTCGTCATGGCCGCCGGCGTGCGCCCCAACACCACACTGGCCGAGAGCGCCGGCCTGCTGTGCAACCGCGGCATCGTCGTGACAGACACGCTGCAGACCGTCACCGACCCGCGCATCTACGCCGTCGGCGAATGCGCGGCCCACCGCGGCGTGGCCTACGGGCTGGTGGCTCCGCTGTTCGAACAGGGCCAGGTGCTGGCCACGCAGCTGGCGCAGAGCGGCATCGGCCGCTACCTGGGCTCCGACGTGTCCACCAAGCTCAAGGTCACCGGCATCGACCTGTTCTCGGCCGGCAACTTCAGCGGCGGCAGCGGCACCGAGGAGATCGTGCTGAACGACCCGGCCCGCGGCGTCTACAAGAAGCTGGTCATCCAGAACGACCAGCTCGTCGGCGCCTGCCTGTACGGCGATACCGCGGACGGCAGCTGGTACTTCCGGCTGCTGCGCGAGCGCCGCGACATCAGCGCCATCCGCGACCGCCTGATGTTCGGCGAGGACTGCGCCAACGCCGCCCTCGCCGCAGCCTGAGAGACCCCTGCCCATGCAACGACGCACCTTGCTGCTGGCCGGCCTGAGCACCGGCCTCGCCCTCCCCGCCCACGCCCGCATCGCCCAGCTGGGGGACGCCATCGACAAGGCCGGCGCCCAGCGCATGCTGAGCCAGCGCATGGGCAAGGCCTGGCTGGGCCAGCTGCAGCCCGAGCTGGCGCCGCGCGCGCGCCAGGTGCTGGACGACAGCGCCGCCCGCTTCGAGCAGCAGCTGCGCGAGCTGCTGGCCTTTGCGCCCACGCCCGAGATCGCCGGCAGCTACAAGGCGCTGCTGAGCCGCTTCGGCGACTACCGCACGCTGCTGCTGAGCCGGCCCGACCGCGAGCAGGTCAACGAGCTGCTGAAGCGCTCCGGCGAGGTGCTGAACCTGGCCCACGTGGCCACCACGCAGCTGCAGGAGCGCTCCAGCGCCGCGACGGCGCGGCTGGTCAACCTGTCGGGCCGCCAGCGCATGCTGTCGCAGCGGCTGGCGCTGTACTTTCTGGCGCGCCAGCAGGGGGCGCGCGTCGACCTCGTGCAGCGCGAGACCCTCAAGTCCAGCAACGAATTCGAGCAGGCCATGCGCACGCTGGCCAGCGCGCCCGAGGCCACGCCCGCCATCCGCGACAACCTCGCGCTGGCGCAAGGCCAGTGGGTGTTCCTGAAAAGCGCGCTGGGCAGCCAGAGCCCCACCGCCCAGGCCGCCGGCGACGTGTTCTCGGCCAGCGAGAACCTGCTGGCCGTCATGGAAACGGTCACCGGCCAGTTCGCCCGCGAGCTGGGCCAGGGCTGACCGATCACCGAGAAGAAGAAATGCACGAGACAAAGTCCACCTGTCCCTATTGCGGCGTCGGCTGCGGCGTCGTCATCCAGCATGACGGCCAGCAGATCACCGGCGTGCGCGGCGACCCCGACCACCCCGCCAACTTCGGCCGCCTGTGCACCAAGGGGACCAACCTGCACCTGACGGCCACGCCCGTCGTGCTGCAGCACCAGCGCCTGCACGTGCCGCTAAAGCGTACGGCCCGCGGCGCGGCGCCTGCAGCGATCAGCTGGGCCCAAGCCAACCGCGAGATCGCCGACCGGCTGCTGGCCATCCGCGCGCAGCACGGCCCCGAGGCCATCGGCGTCTACATCTCCGGCCAGCTGCTGACCGAGGACTACACCGCGTTCAACAAGCTGGCGCGCGCCGTCATCGGCACGCCGCACATCGACTCCAACTCGCGGCTGTGCATGAGCTCGGCCGTCGTCGGCTACAAGCAGTCGCTGGGCGCCGACGCGCCGCCCTGCAACTACGAGGACATCGAGCTGGCCGACTGCCTGCTCGTCAGCGGCGCCAACCCAGCCTGGGCTCACCCCATCCTGTTCCGCCGCCTGGAGGCCGCGCGCGCGGCGAGGCCCGGCCACAAGCTCATCGTCATCGACCCGCGCCGCACCGAGACCGCCGAGCTGGCCGACCTGCACCTGCAGCTCCGCGCGGGCACCGACGTCGCGCTGTGCCACGGCCTGCTGAACGCCGTCATCCAGCGGGGCTGGACGGCGGCCGACTTCATCGCCGCACACACCGAGGGCTTTGAGGCCGTGCAGGCCCTGGTGCGCGACTGGTCACCCGCCCGCGCGGCCGAGGTCTGCGGCGTGGCCGAGGCCGACATCTGGCAGGCCGCCGAGTGGTTCGCCACCTCGCCACGCTCGCTGAGCCTGTACTGCATGGGCCTGAACCAGAGCAGCGCCGGCACGGCCAAGAACACGGCCCTGATCAACCTGCACCTGGCCACCGGCCAGATCGGCCGGCCCGGCGCCGGCCCGTTCTCGCTGACCGGCCAACCCAACGCCATGGGCGGCCGCGAGAGCGGCGGCATGGCCACGCTGCTGCCCGGCCACCGCGATCCGGCCAAGGCTGCAGACTGGGCGGAGATCAGCACGCTGTGGAACGCCCCCGACCTGCCCGGCCAGCGCGGCCACACCGCCGTAGAGATGTTCGAGGCGGCTGCGCGCGGCGAGATCAAGGCGCTGTGGATAGTCTGCACCAACCCCGCCCAGTCCATGCCCGACCAGGCCATGGTGCGCGCGGCGCTGGAACGCTGCGAGCTGGTCATCCTGCAGGAGTCCTTCGCGCACACGGCCACGGCCCGCTACGCCGACTACCTGCTGCCCGCCGCCACCTGGGGCGAGAAGGAAGGCACCGTCACCAACAGCGAACGCCGCATCAGCCGCGTGCGCCCCGCCGTGCCCGCGCCGGGCGAGGCGCGCGCCGACTGGCGCATCGCGCGCGACATCGCCGCCCTGCTCGACGCCGGCCTGGGCCGCGCGCCGCGCCTGGCGGCCGACAGCGCCGAGGCCCTGTGGCTGGAGCACCGCGAGGCCACCCGCGGCCGCGACCTGGACATCACCGGCCTCACCTGGGCCGTGCTGGAGGCCGACGGCCCGCAGCAGTGGCCCTATGCGCAGGGCGCCACGCAAGGCACGCCGCGCCTGTACACCGACGGCCGCTTCGCCACCGACAGCGGCCGCGCCCGCTTCATCGCCCGCCCCTACCTGCCGACGGCCGAGGCCACCGATGCGGAGCGCCCGTTCGCGCTGACCACCGGCCGCCTGCGCGACCAGTGGCACGGCATGAGCCGCAGCGGCGCCGTGCCGGGCCTGTTTGCGCACGAGGGCCGGCCGCTGGTGCGGCTGCACCCGGCCGACGCCGGCACGCTGGCCGACGGCACGCTGGTGCGCGTGCGCTCGGTGCGCGGCGAGCTGGTGCTGCCGCTGAAGCGCGACGCCAACCTCGCGCCGGCCACGGCCGACATCGCGATGCACTGGGGCGACGAGTTCGTCGGTGCGCAGCGGGGCGTCAATGCCGTCACGCACGGCGCGGCCTGCCCCGATTCGCGCCAGCCCGAGCTGAAGTTCGCCGCCGTCGCCATCACGCCGGCCGAACTGCCCTGGCGGCTGAGCGCCTGCGCCTGGGTGGCGCCCGACCAGGCCGCCGCCCTGCGCGAGGCGCTGCGCGCGCTGATGCCGCGCTTCGGCTATGCGCACTGCCTGCCCGAACCCAGCCGCTCGGGCGAGCTGGGCTGGGCCTTCGAGGCGGCCAGCGCCGAGGCGCCCGCCGCCGAACTCGTCGCCGAGCTGACCGCGCTGCTGGGCCTGGCGGGCCACGGCGTGCTCAGCTATGCCGACGCCGGCCGCGGCCGGCTGCGGCTGCTGCGCCTGGCCCCGGGCGCCGCCGATGCCGCACCGCTGCAGGCCCTGCTGCGCGTGGGCCGGGGCGACGAAGGCGCGTGGCTGGTGGACCTGTGGCGCGAGCGCCGCGCCGCCGCCAGCACGGGCCGCTGGCTGCTGTCGCCCGACGCGCCGCCCAGCGACGCCGGCACGGCCGCCAGCCCGCAGGTGTGCAACTGCTTCGACGTGCGCGAGGACGTCATCCGCTTCACGCTGGCGCGCTGCAGCGGCAGCCCGGGCGAGCGCCTGGCCCAGCTGCAGGGCGAGAAGAAGTGCGGCACGCAATGCGGCTCCTGCCTGCCAGCGCTGCGCCGGCTGGTGGCCAGCACGCCGCAAGGGGTGCCCGCATGAGGCCACCCATCGTGTCCCTGGTGGGCGCCGGCCCCGGCGATCCGGAGTTGCTGACGGTGCGCGCACTGCGGCGCATCGAGGCGGCGGACGTCGTGCTGGCCGACGACCTGATCGACCCGCGCGTGCTGGCCTTGGTGAAGGGCCGCCTGCTGCGCGTCGGCAAGCGCGGCGGCTGGCCCAGAGCCCCTGGCCAGCAGCCGCTGGCCGTCCCCCAAGGGGACGCGCAGCCGCCTTGGGAGCGGCCCGGCGGCGGCTGCATCAGCACCGACCAGCACTTCATCCACGCGCTGATGATCCGCGAGGCGACGGCCGGCCACCGCGTCGTGCGGCTCAAGGGCGGTGATCCCTTCGTCTTCGGCCGCGGCGGCGAGGAGGCGGATGCGCTGCGCGAAGCCGGCCTGGACGTGGAGGTGGTGTCGGGCCTGACCAGCGGCATCGCCGGCCCGGCGGCCGTGGGCATCCCGGTGACGGACCGCCGCGCCTCGCCCGGCGTCATCCTCGTGACCGGCCACCCCGGCGACGGCAATGCCGAGCCCGACTGGGCCGCGCTGGCCCGCACCGGGCTGACGCTGGTCATCTACATGGGCGTGGCGCGGGCGGCCCACATCACCGCGCAACTGCTGACCGCAGGCCTGCGCCCCGACCTGCCTGCGGCCGTCGTCAGCGCGGCCCACACGGCACGCCAGCAGCACTCCGCCACGACGCTGGCCGGGCTGCCCGACTGCATCCGGCGCGAGGGGCTGCAGAGCCCGGCGCTGCTGGTCATCGGCGACGTCGCGGCCCAGGCGGCCGTGGCGGCGGCCCGGCAGGCACCCCGCCAGGCCGGCTGACGCGCGGCACTCAGCGCTCGGCGTCGTTCCCAAACTCGCGCAGTTCCTGCTCGCAACGGCAGGCCTGCGCCAGCCGCGCAGCCCATTGCACGGCGGCGTCGCGCGACGGCAGGGCCAGCACGCAGAAGCCGCCGTCCAGCTCGCGCGTCTGTCGGTAGGTCTCGGCCCGGGTGCTGCCGTCTGCGGCCACCTTCACCGGCGCAACGCCGACATGAAGGCCGCCCGCAAACACATAGACGCCGGCTGCCCGGGCCTCGCGCACGACCGCCTGCGCCGCCGCGCCGACGGCTGCCATGTCTGCAGCGGCCACCTGCATGGCCGACGCCGGGAAAGAGATGAGGTAGTGGGTCATGCGCAGCCTGGTCCAGCGAAACAGTGTCAGGCCTTGGGCTTGGCCGGGTGGAGGGTGTCGCCGCGCGCCAGCATCGCCACGAGCTGGGCGATGCGCCGGGCACGCGTCTCGGGTTTCACGGCCGTCTGCACGCGCCACAGCAAGGCGTAGCGGTTGGCGGCATTGACCGTGGCGAAGAAGGCGCTGGCCTGCGGCTCGGCGTCCAGCGCGGCCTGCAGGTCCTCGGGCACCGTCGCCGCACGGGCACCGTCGTAGGCGCGCGCCCAGCGGCCGTCGGCCTGCGCAGCCGCCACCTGGGCCAGGCCCGGCGGCTGCATGCGGCCGGCCTCGGTGAGCGCCGCCACCTTGTCGACATTGATGCGGGACCAGACGCTGCGCGCACGCCGGGGCGTGAAGCGCTGCAGGAAGTGCTGCGCGTCCAGCGCCCGCTTCTGGCCGTCTATCCAGCCCCAGCACAGCGCCAACTCCACCGCCTCTGCGTAACTGACGCTGGACTCGCAGGCACCACGCTTGGCGAGCTTCAGCCAGAGGCCGTCGCTGCGGGCGTGGTGCTCACGCAACCAGGCCTCGAACGCCTCGGCGGTCGTGAACAGGACGGGCGCATCGCTGGCGTTGGCGCTGATGGTCGGGGCGACGGCTGACATCGCCCCAGTGTGCCGCAAGGGTCAGCTCAGCTTGAACGAACTGACCAGCCCCGCCAGCCGCACCGCCTGCTCCTTCAGCGACTGTGCGGCGGCGGCGGACTCCTCCACCAGCGCGGCGTTCTGCTGGGTCATCTGGTCCAGCTCGGCCACCGTGCCGTTGACCTGGGCGATGCCCTGGCTCTGCTCGGCGGCGGCGGCGCTGATCTCGCCAATGATGTCGGTCACGCGCTGCACGGAGCCGACGATGTCGGTCATGGTCGCGCCCGCGTCGCTGACAAGGTGAGTGCCGGCCTCCACGCGCTCGACGCTGGCGTTGATGAGCGCCTTGATCTCGCGCGCAGCCTCGGCCGAGCGCTGCGCCAGCAAGCGCACCTCTCCGGCCACGACCGCGAAGCCGCGCCCTTGCTCGCCCGCCCGGGCGGCCTCGACCGCCGCATTCAGCGCCAGGATGTTGGTCTGGAAGGCAATGCCGTCGATGGTGCCGATGATGTCGGCGATCTTGCGGCTGGCGTTGTTGATCTCGTCCATGGTGCTGACCACGCGCGACACCACCTCGCCGCCCCGGCCGGCCGTCTCGGCCGCGGCACCGGCCAGCTGCTTGGCGGTCTGGGCCGAGTCGGCACTCTGGCTGACGGTGCCGGTAAGCTCACTCATGGAGCTGGAGGCCTGCTGCAGATTGGACGCGGTCTGCTCGGTGCGCTGCGACAGGTCCATGTTGCCGCTGGCCACCTCGCTGGATGCGACCTGGATGCTCTCGGCCGACTCGCGCACCTGGCCAACGATCTCCGACAGCGACTGCTGCATGGCCGCCAGCGCCTGCATCATCTCGGCGGACTCGTCCGTGCCACGCACCTCGGGCGCACGCGACAGGTCGCCACCGGCCATGCGCTCGGCAAAGCGCCTGGCCGCGTTGAGCGGGCCGATGATGGAGCGCGAGATCTGCACCGCCAGCAGCGCGCCGATGACCACGCACACGGCGAAGGCGATGATGAAGCCCCAGAACACGCCGTTCACGAGCTTGTGGACCTGCTCGAAGACCTGGTCGCCGCGCTTCTTGAGGTCGCCCTCGATGCCCTGCAGCATGGCCAGCGCCGGGTCGTACGCGGCATCGGCCGCCTTCATGTCGTCGAGGGCGGTCTGGGCATCTGGATAGGCATCGCCCAGCAGCTTGTCGGCCGCCGGGGTGACCGCCTTGCGGTAGTCGGCCATCAGCCCGCGGAACTTGCGCAGGTTGTCCTTGCCCTGCTGCTCGGTCGACATGGCCTCGAAATCGTCCATGGCCTTGTCCAGGCCCGCCTGGGCGGCGTCCCAGTCCTTGCGCGCCCGCGCCAGGCCGTCCTTGTTGAAGATGGACGCGACCAGCGTGGAGGTAGCGGCCTTGCTCTGCAGCAGGTAGCTGCGCGCGCTCATCGTGATGTTGGACGCCGGGATGAGCTTCTGCGTGATGCCTTGCAGCGCCTTCTGCGACACGTTCAATCCGAAGCCGCCGACCGCCACCAGCAGCGCCGTCAGCGCGAGGATGAAGCCAAAGGCCAGCCACAGGCGGGCTTGGATGCGCAGTCGTCGCAGCATGGAATCTCCTCGGGGGGGGCGTTTTGGGCGGAGCTGGCGCCGGATTGAAGCAGAAACCCGCACGGACAGCCACAGAGGCGCTGGTAGGCTCGCGGCATCGTTCACGCCCCGGCCCGCCATGAGCTTCCTGGCCATCGACATCGGCAACACCCGGCTCAAATGGGCCGTCTACCCCACCGACGCCATGCCCGGCAGCCCGCCGCTGCAGCAGGGCGCGGTGTTCCTGGAGAACATCGACCGCCTGGCCGACGAGGACTGGCAAGGCCTGGCCCCGCCGACGCGCGTGCTGGGCAGCAACGTAGCGGGCGACGCGGTGCGCCGCCGCGTCGAGGAGCAGATGGAGCATTGGGATCTCAGCACACGCTGGGTGGTGCCGTCGGCCGAGACCGCGGGCGTCAGGAACGGCTACGACCATCCCTCCCGCCTGGGGGCCGACCGCTGGGTGGCCGTGATCGGAGCCTATGCCCACGCCCGGCGACGCAGTTTCTACGGGCCAGTGCTGACCGTGATGGTGGGCACGGCCGTGACGGTGGACGCGATGTCCAGCGACGGGCAGTTCCTCGGCGGCCTCATCCTGCCGGGCCACGGCATCATGCTGCGCGCGCTGGAGGGCGGCACCGCCGGCCTGCGCGTGCCCACCGGCGAGGTGCGCGACTTCCCCACCAACACCAGCGACGCCCTGACGACCGGCGGCACCTTCGCGATCACCGGTGCCATCGAGCGCATGTACCGGCTGCTGCGCCAGCGCGAGGGCCGCGACCCGCTGCTGCTGATGACCGGCGGCGCCGGTTGGAAAGTGGCCCCGGCACTGGACGTGCCGCATGAGCTGGTGGAGGGGCTGATCTTCGACGGGCTGCTGGCGATTCATGCGGCGCGGGGGTGAACTCCTCCATCACCTCTCACCCAGCACGAATGGCCGCGTGAAGCGAATTTACCGGCCGCCCCGTCAGCTCATCCATCATCGCAACGCCTTCTCCAGATCCTGGATCGCTGCATCCATCAGCTCTCGGAACAAGGGGTTGGCCATCAGAAGCGGCACAAACTGGTCGGCCAGTTCACGCCCGGCGTCGGAATCCGTTGGATAGTGGATGCCGGCGATGACGCGATTGAGCGCGACCTCATCCGCCGCCTTGATCAAGTCATCCCTCAGTTGGGCGTTATCGCGATCACCGGTAAACAGCGCCCCCAGCAATAGAGCGGCCGTGCGGGCCTGAGCCGCGTGGCCACCTGGGTAGGCCGGGTGGGGTGGCAAATCGAGGACTGGAACAATGCTGCTTCGCTCCTGATAGGGGCGACCTCGCATGAAGTACGCCTTGAACATGTAAAGCCCGCATTGCAGGTCGCTCAGGGCCACATGGAGCATCAGCGAAAGATTGGTCCAGTCCTTCGCCCACTTCACCCCGGGCTCGTTGGCACCGGGGAGCAATTGAACCAAAGGCGCGACGACATTCGTCCAATCGCCGCTCTGGCTCTTGATGAGCTGCAACCGTTGCTCGTCACAGAGTGCCATGGCCTCAACGACGCGGTCACAGTCGCCAGCAGAATCAGGCGGCGGGGGCGCAAGCGTCACCAGCCGTGCCCAGGTCTGCGTGATGGCGTAGGTTTCCTGCTCCACCAACGCGAAGACGTCGGCCTTCCAAGCAGAGGGAGGGAAAGGGGTGTAGGTTTGCGGCATCAATATCTCCCGGTTCAGGCTTCTTGGCTCAGCAGACTGACGGCGAAGGCGTCGCTGAACCACTCCGGGTTCTCCAATCGCCACGTAACTGCCGCGCATCGATCACCAGCCACAGGCTGGAAAGCCAGAGCCAACACCGGCTCCTCGGCTGTGATGTCAGCGCCAGGCGCATAGGACACCGCGCACCAGTGGCGGGTATCGCCTTTGCTGTTGGCTTCCGGCATGGGCCGGAAATGCAGGCGACTGGGAGGATTGGTGTTGCCGCCCTTGGGGATTCCGGCGCATTCATGAGGCGTCGGGAACTTTCCATCTGGCGGTGGCGGCGCCTTGATTCCGGGCAGTCGAAGCACCTCTGCAAGACGTTCAGCGCGCAAAGCACCCGTGGTGTCGGTGTGGTCAAGCCGCACCGTCTTGACCCAACAAAAACGCTCAATCGGTGTTGTCATGTCTGAGCCTCCTTAAACTCGTTGACATAGGCATTGCAGCAAGCTGCGCGGATGCGCAGGGCGGACCGAGCGTATCGAATGACACTGTTCTTGTGGAACAAACCAAAGCATCGGCCATGTGGCCGATGTGTCCTCGTCGCGTTGTGTGCCACAGGGCTGTTGAACAGCGATGCCCCCCGACCCGACTGGTTGCGCGTTGTATTCCTGGGGCGAGGCACTGCCGCAGAGGATCGCGCCTTCACAAGCTATGTCAACGCGCTGCAACGCACACAGCCCAATACATGGGCGCGGGTGCGTGTCGATTTCGCCAATATCAGCGACGTGCCGGAAGAGCAGCAACCACAGCGCATCGCCGCGATTGCCCGCACACGCCCTGCAGCCCTGCTCGCACCGAATGGCAATGTGGCGAAGCTGGCAACTCGCCATGCACCGGGCACCCCGCTTGTGTTCTCGACCTACATCAACCCCGTGGAAGCGGGCATCGTCAGCGGAATGGAGCGCCGCCACGAATCCGCGACCGGGATCTGGGTGACCGAGCAACTTGATGGCAAGCGCTTGGAGGTGCTGCGCGATGCCTATCCCAAGGTACGACGCGTTGCTGTGCTGATTGATCGATCCTGGAACCATTCGGTGAATTCACTGGCTCCCGCGGAGAAGGCCGCTGCGGCGCTGGGCTTGGAAGCGCAGGTGTTGCTTGCGGACAGCAAGGATGAGGCCCAAACCCTGCTGGACTTGCCGGCCTCCCGGGACTTCGATGCATGGGTCGTCCCCAGGAGCTACGTCGCAGTCCTCGCGTTGCCCATGATCGTGAACCGCCTGCGCATGTGGCACAAGCCGCTGATCGTCAGCAGCGTCGGCGAGGTCCGCAGCGGCGCACCACTGTCCTATGGAGTTGACACCACGTTCATCTGGCCGACGCTTGCAGAGCTGACGGCTCGAGTGCTCGGCGGTGAAGCGGCCAGCGCCATCCCCGTGCAACGGCCGCAGCGTTTCCTGCTGGCCGTGCGAACGGGTGCCGAAACCGGGCTACAGCCGCCCAGCATGTCGGTCATGCGCCGCGCTGACATCGTGATCCGATGAACGAATCGCACAACTCCGTACGCCGCCGCTCGCTGTCGCGGCGCTATGCGCTCTGGCTCTCGGGAACAACGCTGGTTTTGCTGACACTCTCTGGTGCGCTCGAAGCCTTTTTCGGCTACCAAGAATCGCTGGCTCACATCGAGACCTTGCAAGAGGCGCAGGCGGAGGGCGCTGCAAGGGAAATTGCCGCGTACCTCGCCGTCATCGACAACGGTCTGCGCGATGTTGCCAAACTCCCCTGGGGCCGGCCGGGCTACGGGCCGAACGAGCGCCGCGAGGAATTTCATCGCCTGATGCAGGTTGCGCCCGCCGTCATCGAACTGCAGGCCGTGGACGGGCAGGGACGCGAGCACCTGGCCGTCTCCAAGCACTCACCCTCTCGCTACGACTCTGGCGCGTCCATCGATGAGCCTGAGCTGGCCAGGGCCGCACTCAACAAGGACTTGCTGCGGGGTCGCACCTTCTTTCGTGAAGGGCACTTGCCGACGATGCGCGTTGCAGCCTTCGACGGCCAGGGTGCGGTTATCGCCACCATCGACCTTCGCCTGTTGGGTGAGGTGGTGTCCCGGATGAACACGGGTGAAGGCGGGCTCGCCTACATCGTGGATGCCGCAGGCATGTTGATCGCCCACCCACAGGCCACCCATGTCTTGAGTCGCCGAGACCTCTCCGAAACCGATGCACTTGTCCGCGTGAAGCATGCAGCATCAGCCATACGGGGTCTGTCCACCCACAGTCTCGACGGGCAGCCCGTGATCACCACCGGTACGCGCGTTCCGGGCACGGAATGGCTGGTCTTCATGGAGCAGCGTCGCAGCGAAGCGCTCAAGCCAGCATGGGCGACGCTTTCGCGCACGCTGCTGCTGATGGCTGTGGGTGGTGCCGCAGCCCTGGGAGTCGGTGTCACGTTCGCGAACCGCATGGCTGCTCCGATCCTCGCGCTGCAGCGCGCTGCGGCGCGCATCACAGCCGGAGATCTCGACGCCTCGGTGGAAACAGTTGTGGCCACCCACGACGAAATCGACGACCTCGCCCAAGACTTCAACCAGATGGCCTCCCGCCTGCGCGACCTCTATGCCAGCCTCGAAGCCAAAGTCACCGAGCGCACCGCGCAGTTGTCCGAAGCCCGCGACGTCCTCGCCGCGCGCGCCGACGAGCTGTCCGAGCTCAAGGACGAAGCCGAGCGCGCCAACGCCGCCAAGACCCGCTTCCTCGCCGCCGCCAGCCATGACCTGCGACAGCCCATGCACTCGATCAGCCTGCTGCTCGGTGTGTTGCAGAGCCGGCTGACCAGCCCCGAGCACGTGGCGCTGGCCGACAAGATCCAGTCCTCCGTCGCGACGATGGAAAGCCTGTTCGGCAACCTGCTGGACATCTCCAAGCTGGACGCCGGCGCGATGCAGGCGCATACAGAGGACGTGGACCTCGGCTGGCTGCTGCACCGGCTGGAGCAGACCTGGGCGCCGCAGGCGGCCGAGAAGGGGCTGAGGCTGCGCGTGCGCGCCTGCAACCTCATCGTGCGCGGCGACGCGGCGCTGCTGGAGCGCATCGCCGGCAACCTGGTCGCCAACGCGATCCGCTACACGCATCGGGGCGGTGTGCTGGTGGGCTGCCGGCAACGCAGCAGCCACGTCGAGCTGCAGGTCTGGGACAGTGGGCCCGGTATCGAGCCGCGCTACCGCGAAGCGATCTTCGAGGAGTTCTTCCGCATCGAGGCGCCCGGCACGAGCGCGGAGAAAGGGCTGGGCCTGGGCCTGGGCCTGTCCATCGTGCAGCGCTGCGCCCACCTGCTGGGCTACAGCCTCATCGTGTCCAGCCGCGTCGGGCAGGGCTCGGTGTTCCGGCTGGTCATGCCGCTCAGCGGCTCGGCGACGCCGCTGTCGCGCCTGTCACCGTGCCTCACGGCCAGCCAGCAGGCGCTGGAAGGGCGCTTCATCGTGATCGTCGACGACGAGCGCATGAACGCCCAGGCGCTGGTGGACGCGCTGCAGGCCTGCCGTTGTCACGTGGTGGCTGCCGCGGGCTGCGACGAGGTGCTGGCCGAGCTGCAGCAGCATCTGCGCGTGCCCGACCTCATCGTCACGGACTATCAGCTGGGCAGTGGGCGCGACGGCTTCGAGGTCATCTCGCGGCTGCGCCAGCACTACGACGACGACATCCCGGCACTGATGGTCACGGCCAACACCGACGCCAGCCTGCAACCCCGGGCCAGCGCGGCCGGCGCGCGCCTGCTGCACAAGCCCATCGGGCTTCAACGGTTGCTGGAGGCCATGCACGCATCGCTGGCGTCCTGACAAGCCCCGGCCTCATCGAAACGCAGACCCATGCGGCCAGCCGCCAGCACGGCCTGCGTGCGTGTCGTCACGTTCAGCGCCCGCAGCACGGCAGAGGTGTGCGCCTTCACGGTGCTCAGCGACAGGTTGAGCTGCCGCCCGATGAGCTTGGCCGGCTTGCCCTGCAGCAGCAAGTGCAGCACGTCAGCCTGGCGCGGCGTCAGGCCGAGGTCGGCAGGCCGGCGGCCGGTGATGGGCGTTACGGCAACAGCGGTCGCCTGTGCGGGAGTCGGGGCGACGGCCGGCGCCGCCCGCGCGGCCAGGAAGACCGACGGCGGCAGGTAGATGCCGTTGGCCAGGATGAGCCGCAACGCCCCCAGCATGACCTGCGACGTCGAGCTCTTGGGAATGAAACCCATCGCGCCCGCGTCCAGCACGGCCATCACCGTGTCCTTGTCGTCGGACGACGACATCACCACCACCGGCACCTCCGGGTGGTCCTGACGCAGCCGCTGCAGGCCCTCCAGGCCCGACAGCCCCGGCAGGCCGAGGTCGATCAGCACGAGGTCGGCGCTGCCGCGCTGCGCCAGCAGCTCGAAGGCGGCCTCGCAACTGCCCGCCTCCCAGGTCTCCAGCCCTTCCACCAGCGGCTTCAACAGCAAGGCCACGCCCTCTCGGAACAAGGGGTGGTCATCGATCAACAGAATTTTCATGGGCAGTCTCCCCGCTGACGGTCATGGTATCGACGCCTTCGGCGTGCGGCTCGGCCCTTTGGGTCGGCCAGATGGCCCAGGCCGCCAGGCGGCGCAACGGCGTACTTCTGGTCAATGGCAGAGGCGACGGACGCTCACCAAACTTGTGGACAGAAGCCGGCGCCTTCGCGCCGCTGAGGCTCAGGGGGTTTCCATGTTGATCACCGCCACGTCCAAGTCAGAACGCATAGTCGTCCCAACCGCATCGCCGCACCAAGTGCTGGGCGCCCTGCCCCAGCCTATGCTGGTGATGTGCCCCGACCGCCGCCTGCTGTTCGCCAACGCCAGCGCCGAACGTCTGCTGGCCGAACAACTGGGACAGGTTCGAGCCGACCACCTGATGAGCCTGGGCCAGCTCGGCGCCGCGCAGCTGGGCGAGGTGCTCACCCAGGCCGCGCAGGGCACATCCTCGCGCACCGGCCTGTGGTTCACGCCTGGCCTGTCCACTGGCTGGCTGCATGCGGCGCCGCTGGCGCCGACCATCGCGCAGGCCTGCGACTGGCCGCTGCAGAGCGTGCTGCTGGCCATGCACCTGGACCAGCCCGCGCTGACCCAGGCCGCCCGCATCGACGCGCTGACCCGCCAGTGCCGCCTCAGCCAGGCCGAGCGCCACGTGCTGCTGCTGCTGGCCGACGGCGAGCCGGTGGACGCGACGTCGCGCCACCTGGGCCTGTGCGTCAGCACCGTGCGCAGCCATGTGCGCAGCCTGCTGGGCAAGACGCAGGCGCCCAACCTGATGCAATTGCTGCGCTGGACGGGCAGCGCCCAGGCGCTGCCGCACTGAGCTCGGGAAAAGGCAGGAACACTGCCTAGAGGATGAACCGGCTCAGGTCCTCGTTCGCCGCCAACGCCCCCAGCTTGGCCTCCACCGCCGCCGCGTCCAGCACCAGCGTCTGGCCCGCACGGTTGGGCGCGTCGAAGCTGATCTCGTCCAGCAGCCGCTCCATCACCGTGGCCAGGCGGCGCGCGCCGATGTTCTCGGTGCGCTCGTTGACCTCGTAGGCGATCTGCGCCAGGCGCCGGATGGCGTCGGGCTGCAGGTCCAGCGTGACGCCTTCCGTCGCCAGCAACGCCTGGTACTGCTTGACGAGGCTGGCGTGCGTGCTGGTCAGGATGGCCTCGAAGTCGGCCACCGACAGCGAGTCCAGCTCGACACGGATGGGCAGGCGCCCCTGCAGCTCGGGGATGAGGTCGCTGGGCTTGCTGAGGTGAAAGGCGCCGCTGGCGATGAACAGGATGTGGTCCGTCTTCACGAGGCCGTACTTGGTGGACACCGTCGTGCCCTCCACCAGCGGCAGCAGGTCGCGCTGCACGCCCTGACGGGACACCTCGGCGCCGCCATGCTCCTGGCGGGAGGCCACCTTGTCGATCTCGTCGATGAAGACGATGCCCATCTCCTGCGCAGTGGCCAGTGCCGTGGTGCGGATCTCTTCCTCGTTGACGAGCTTGGCGGCTTCCTCGTCCACCAGCAGCTTCATCGCCTCGGCGATCTTGAGCTTGCGCGTCTTCTTCTGGCCAGCGCCCAGCTGGCTGAACATGCCCTTCAATTGCTCGGCCATGTCCTCCATGCCGGGCTGGTTGCCGAAGGGCGTCATCACCTCCAGGCTGGGCCGCGGCGCGGCCAGGTCCAGCTCGATGTCCTTGTCATCCAGCTGGCCCTCGCGCAGCTTCTTGCGGAAGGCCTGGCGCGTGGCGTTGTCGGCGTCCGAGCCGGGCAGCAGCACGTCCAGGATGCGCTCCTCGGCGCCATCCTCGGCGCGCGTCTGGCAGCGGCGCACGGCCACCTCGCGCTCCTGCTTGACGGCCACCTCGACGAGGTCACGGATGATGGAGTCGACGTCCTTGCCGACGTAGCCCACCTCGGTGAACTTGGTGGCCTCGACCTTGATGAAGGGCGCGCCGGCCAGCCGCGCCAGGCGGCGTGCGATCTCGGTCTTGCCGACACCGGTGGGGCCGATCATCAGGATGTTCTTGGGCGTGATCTCGCCCCGCAGCTTGTCGTCCACCTGCTGGCGGCGCCAGCGGTTGCGCATCGCGATGGCGACGGCGCGCTTGGCAGCGTTCTGGCCGACGATGTGGCGGTCCAGTTCGGAGACGATCTCCTGAGGCGTCATCGAGCTCATTCCAGCACCTCCAGTGTGTGGTTCTGGTTGGTGTAAATGCAGATCTCGCCAGCGATCTCCAGCGACTTCTTGACGATGTCGGCCGCAGTCAGCTCGCTGTGGTTGAGCAACGCCTTGGCAGCCGCCTGCGCATAGGCGCCGCCCGAGCCGATGGCCACGATGCCTTGCTCGGGCTCCAGCACGTCGCCGTTGCCGGTGATGATGAGGGACGCGCTCTTGTCGGCCACGGCCAGCATGGCCTCCAGGCGGCGCAGCACACGGTCGGTGCGCCAGTCGCGCGTCAGCTCGACGGCGGCGCGCACGAGGTGGCCCTGGTGTTTCTCCAGCTTGGCCTCAAAGCGCTCGAACAGCGTAAAGGCATCGGCGGTGGCGCCGGCAAAGCCGGCCAGCACCTGGTCGCGGTAGAGCTTGCGCACCTTGCGCGCGCTGGCCTTGACGATGGTGTGACCCAGCGTCACCTGACCGTCGCCGCCAATGGCGACCTGCCAGCCCGTGGGCGTCTGGCGGCGCACCGAGACGATGGTGGTGCCGTGGTAGACGGCGGAGGAGGAATCGGAAGACATAGGGACTCCAGATAGGGGCGGAGGCCCAGGGTGCAAGATCAGTTGATCCGCACTTTGACCTTCGCGTGCTCGTTGATGCCCATCGCGCCGAAGAACAGCGCGACGAGGCGGTGAGCGTCGTTGAAGACAACCGTGCGGTTCTCGCTGCGGCGCGACAGCACCCAGTTCAGCAGGTCACCGGCGGCCATGAAGTCCAGGCGAATGAGCTTGGTGCAGGAGATGTTGATGAGGCTGGCCTCACCCACCTCGACGGCCATCGCGCGCAGCGTGTCCGAGATGTCACCGCTGAGCTGGCCTTGCAGCTCCACCTGGGCTGCCACGTGGGCGGGATCCAGCACGCTGGTGTCCAGGAAGCTGGACACGGCCTCGGCGTGCAGCGTGCTGGTGGCCGGGCTGTTGGTGGACGCGCCCTCGCTGCCGATGCGCACGCGGCACTTGGCGCGCTCCCACGACGGCGGCGAGACCTCGTAGGTCACGCAGTAGTCGATGGCGGCCTCGTCGAACTGGTCGGGCCGATTGGTCAGGCGCAGCGCCTCCAGGCGCAGCATCCACAGGGCCGGGTCGGTGTCGCGCTCGCCCACGGGCGCGAGCTCCTTGAGCTGGGCGAGGAAATGGTCACCGCCCATCCAGCGCTGATCCACCTGCTGCTGCGCCCACCGATAGAACAGATCGCGCAGCTGGATGGCCGCGGGAATCTCGATCTCGTCCAGCGCGCCCCAGTCGAACACCCAGGGCATGGGCAGCGTCTCGGCGCGCTTGGCCAGCGTGAGCACATCATCGACCGTCAGGTGGGCTGGCGCGCTCCAGCTGACCTGGCCGGCCTTACCCATGGGGCTGCGCCCAGCCTGACGGGTGGACTCCGCCACCAGCCGGGGCATAGAGAACCATTGCGGCGCGGACAGTCCGAACTGCTGGGCGTACTCCACGGCCAGCGCCTCGAACTTGCCCTGGGCGCCGGTGGCACGGTAATGGTCGAACAGCACCAGCCAGGTTTCGCCATGCAGGTTGCGACTGCCGCCCGGGCGCACCAGCTCGGTCAGCGCGTGCTCGCTGGCGTCGTAGTCGGCGTTTGCGAACGCGATGACGGCTTCGTCCAGCTCGGGGTCGTGCACGACCTCCTGCACCTCCAGCGGCGCACCGGCGGGCTCGGCCAGCGTGAAGGACAGCGGCATGTCCAGCGGTGGCAGGTCCGGCAGCCGGCTAGGCGCGGCATCCGACAGCGGCGGGATGGCCGCCCCCATCGTCACGGCCGCCGGCGGCGGCGGTGCCGACAGGCGGCGCGCCTCCTGGGGGGTCGAGAACTCGCTGACGCGGCCGCCGCTGGCGTCCAGCGCGACCGGCGGCTCGGTCACCGTCGGCGCGAAGGCCACGGGCCGCGTGCTGGTCTCGAAGAAGCCCGGCTGCTGCTGCTTGTTGGGCACAGCCTGCGTGGTGGCAAAGCTCTCGCCCACCATCTGCTGCTCGATCTCGTCGATCTTGGCCTTCACGCCCAGGTCGATCTTGGAGCTGGGCTCGCTGATGCGCTCGTCGTCGCCCATGCGGGACGGCGAGGCCGCCAGCGCCGCCAGTTGCTCGGGCGTCAGCCCTTCGCGGCGGATGCGACGCAGCATGTCCAGTTCGCGCTTGCGCACGAAGTCATTGCGACGCTTGCGCTCCACCATGGCGCGCAGCTCGGCCTTGGCGAGGTCGCCCTGCGGATCGTCCTGGCGCGAGTTGATCTCGGACCAATCCGTCGTCGGATTCGCGACGAAGCGCGCCACCTTGCGGAAGAAGCTGTCGCCTTCCTTCGGATCTGCGGGCTTGGATTCGGTCATGAATTGGAGATGTCCTGATCAGCCAGCCGGGAAAAGCCGTGCAGGAAGCGTAGCGAGCGGACGCAGGGTGGGTCGAGCAGCGCAGCCGTACACCCGTACGGCGAGCCGCGCAGGCCCGTCCTGTGTTCGCGCAGTAGCTTCATGCATGGCTTTTCAGTCGCCAAACATCTTTTGCTTGAGCTCGCGGCGCTGCTGCGCCTCCAGCGACAGCGTCGCGGTCGGGCGCGCGATCAGGCGGCCGAGGCCGATGGGCTCGCCGGTCTCGTCGCAGTAGCCGTAGTCGCCGCTGTCGAGGCGGCCGATGGACTGCACGATCTTCTTCAGCAGCTTGCGCTCGCGGTCGCGCGTGCGCAGTTCCAGCGCATGCTCTTCCTCGATGGTCGCGCGGTCGGCCGGGTCGGGCACGATAGTCGTGTCTTCGCGCAGATGCTCGGTGGTCTCGCCCGCGTTGGACAGCACCTCGTTCTTGAGGCCTTCCAGCTTGACGCGGAAGAACTCGATCTGCTTGGCGTTCATGTACTCCGCGTCCGGCATGGCCAGGACTTCGGCGTCACTCAGCTCCGCGCCCGACTTGGACTTCCAGGCATTGGCCAGCTTGGGGTCGCCCTTGGCTGCCACGCGCGGCGAATCGTCTGCCTGCTGGGCGCCGCGCGCGGGCGGCTTGGGCGGGGCGAAGCGGTCAGCGAAGCGATTCGCCGGTGCAGGGACTTCCAACGTCGCGACGTCGGCGCCGGCGTCTGTCTTCTTCGCACCCTTGGGTGCAGCGGCGGTTTTGGTGGCCGGGGTCTTGCTCACAGTCTTCTCCTCGCTCAGGGCGTGCTTCGGCGCGGTGAAAGACCTGGATCCCACTGCTTATCAGCCGGCAGCCCAATTTTGAGCGCGGCGGATTGTAGCCATGCGATCCGAGGTCCTATCGCCCCCCGGAAAACAGGGTCCGCGGGGCGAAAAAACATCACGCCAGGCAGCCCTCCAGACCTTGCATCAGCACGTCCTTGGGCAGGTCGATGCCGATGAACACCATCTTGCTCTGTTTTTTCTCGCCCGGCATCCACTTGGGGCCGAGATCAGAGCCCATCATCTGGTGCACACCCTGGAAGATGACCTTCTTGTCGGTGCCCTTCATGTTCAGCACGCCCTTGTAGCGCAGCATCTTGGGGCCGTAGACCTGCACGATGGCGCCGAGGAAGTCCTCCAGCTTGGCCGGGTTGAAGGCCTTGTCCGACCGGAAGACAAAGCTCTTCACATCGTCATCGTGATGGTGGTGGTGCGGGTGATCGCAGTGCTCGCCATGCTCGTGATCATGGTCGTGGTGATGGTGGTCGTGCCCGTGGTCATCCGCCCTCAGGAAGTCGGGGTCGATCTCCAACTTGGCGTTCAGGTTGAAGCCGCGCAGGTCGAACACCTTGGACAGGGACACTTCGCCGAAATGCGCGGTCTGGATGGGCGCGCGCGGGTTCATGTGCTTGATGCGGTGGATCAGCGCCTCCACGGCCGCCGGCTCCACCAGGTCGCTCTTGCTGATGAAGATCTGATCGGCAAAACCCACCTGCATGCGCGCTTCCTGGCGCTTGTTCAGCTGCTCGTCGGCGTGCTTGGCATCAACCAGCGTCAGCACCGAGTCCAGCAGGTAGGCCTCGGCGATCTCGTCGTCCATGAAGAAGGTCTGGGCCACGGGGCCGGGGTCGGCCAGGCCGGTGGTCTCGATGACGACGCGCTCGAAGTTCAGCTCGCCCTTGCGGCGCTTGGCAGCCAGGTCGCTCAGCGTGGTGCGCAGATCCTCGCGGATGGTGCAGCAGACGCAGCCGTTGCTCATCTGGATGATCTGCTCGTTGGTGTCGGACACCAGGATGTCGGTGTCGATGTTCTCTTCGCCGAACTCGTTCTCGATGACGGCGATCTTCTGGCCGTGGGCCTCGGTCAGCACACGCTTGAGCAGCGTGGTCTTGCCGGCGCCGAGGAAGCCCGTGAGGATGGTTGCGGGGATGAGGCCGTTGTTGCTGGACATGGCGGGAACCGGTTTCGAGGGAAGGCGGCGCAGATGAGGTCTGGGCGCCGGACTGCAAGGTCTGTCAAACCAATCGGCTATTCTGTCCCCTGTCGCAATACCCTGACGGCTCCCCTTGAGCGAACCACATTCAGGCCGGCCCCCAGTTCGCGGGGCCGCCAAACACCCGCCCGAGGCCCGCGGCCTGCTGGTGCGCATGCTGGAGTTCCTGCACCCCGGCCCCGACTCCAAGACCGAACTGATCGAAACCCTGGCCGACGCCGAGCAGCGCGAGCTGATCGAGCCCGAGTCGCGCCAGATGCTGGAGGGCGTGCTGCGCATGGCCGAGCTGTCGGCCGGCGACGTGATGGTGGCCGCGCCGCGCATGGACCTGTTGGACATCGACGCGCCCTACGACGAGCTGCTGGGCCTGGTGATCGACACCGGCCACTCGCGCTTTCCGGTCTTCGAAGGCAGCAAGGACAACATCATCGGCATCCTGCTCGCCAAGGATCTGCTGAAGATGCAACGCGCGCCCGAGCTCAACCTGCGCGCACTGCTGCGGCCCACGGTCTTCGTGCCCGAGAGCAAGGGCCTGAACGAGCTGCTGCGCGACTTCCGCTCCAACCGCAACCACCTGGCCATCGTCATCGACGAGTTCGGCAACACGGCCGGCCTCATCACCATCGAAGACGTGCTGGAAGAGATCGTCGGCGAGATCGAGGACGAGTTCGACGAAAAGGACGGTGAGTCCGGCCTGTACACGCTGGCTGATGGCAGCCTGCGCGTGGCCGGCGACGCCTCGATCGCGGCCGTCAACGGCGCCTTCGGCCTGAGTCTGCCGGACACTGACTTCGACACCATCGGCGGCCTGATCGCGCACGAGCATGGCCAGGTACCACGGCGGGGCGAATCGGTGCCGGTGGGCGGGCTGAACTTCGCCGTCATGCTGACACGCGGCGGCGCGGTGCGCTGGTTCAAGGTCACACGCGCCGCTGACGGCGAGACTGGCGCGTGAGGCCCGCGCTCGCTGCAGGCGCGGCACTGGCCGCTGGCCTGCTGCAGACCGCGTCGTTCTCGCCCACCGAGGCCTGGTGGGCCCAGATCGCCGCGCTGGCACTGCTGTTCGGCGTTGTCGCCCGCGCCACGCCCAAGATGGCCGCCCTGTGCGGCGCGCTGTTCGGCTGGAGCTGGCTGGCCTCGGGCCTGTGGTGGCTGCACATCTCCATGCACCAGTTCGGCGGCATCCCCTGGCTGCTGGCGGCCCTGGCGGTGGCGCTCCTGGCGACCTTCCTGTGCGGCTACTACGCGCTGGCGCTGGGGCTGACGGCCCGTGTCATCGAACCCGGCCGCTGGCGGCTGCTAGCGCTGGCACCGGCCTGGCTGCTGGCCGAGCTGGCGCGCGCCACCTGGTTCAGCGGCTTTCCCTGGATCGCCTCCGGCTACGCCCACACGGCCGGCCCGCTGGCGGGCTGGGCGCCCTGGGTGGGCGTATACGGCATCACCGCGCTGGCGGCGCTGGCGGCTGCCGGCCTGGTGCTGCTGAAGCAGCGTGCCTGGGCGCTGGCCGCGCCCGCACTGCTGCTGCCGCTGGCCGGTCCGCTGCTGCCGCAGGACTTCACGCAGCCGGCCGGCCAGGTGGCGCTGTCTCTGGTGCAGCCCAGCATCCCGCAAGATCAGAAATTCGACCCCGAGCGTTTCACCACCAACCTCGACACGCTGGCCCGGCTGGTGGAGTCGTCGCGCGGGCAGGTGGTCATCACGCCGGAATCCGTCGTGCCGCTGCCACTGCTGGACCTGGATGCCGCGACGTTGACGCGTCTGTCCCGCCCCGAGCGCCCCGCGCTGCTGGGGGCCTTCCTGGGCAACCACGACGACGGTTTCGTCAACTCCGTCGTCGGCCTGGGCACGGGCTACCACTACGGCAAGCGCCACCTGCTGCCTTTCGGCGAGTTCATCCCGCCCGGCCTGGGCTGGTTCGTGCGCGCGATGAATATTCCCATGGACGACCAGGGCCGCGGCGACCACCAGCGCCCCTGGGTCGTGGCCGGCCAGCGGCTGCGCCCGCTGATCTGCTACGAGGACTTGTTTGGCGAGGACATCGTGCACAGCGCCGTCGGCCCGGACGCGGCGACCGTGTTCGTCAACGTCAGCAACCTGGCCTGGTTCGGCACCGTGATGGTCCAGGACCAGCACCTGCAGTTCTCGCAGATGCGGGCGCTGGAGTTCCAGCGGCCGGTGGCCCGCTCCACCAACACCGGCGCCACGGCGCTGGTGGACCACCGCGGCCAGGTCACGGCCCGACTGCCGGCGCTGGCGCGCGGCGTGCTGGAGGTGACAGTGGACGGCCGTCAGGGCAGCACGCCCTACGCCCGCTGGCTGGCCGCGCTGGGACTGTGGCCGCTGTGGGTTGCGGGGCTGCTGGCGCTGGCCGGCCTGCGCAAAGCCGGCCAATAGAATCGACCATCCCCTCTCGATCGAGTCTCATGCTGACCTTCCAGCAAATCATCCTGACCCTGCAGGACTACTGGTCCAAGCAGGGCTGCGCACTCCTCCAGCCCTACGACATGGAAGTCGGCGCCGGCACCAGCCACACCGCCACCTTCTTGCGCGCGCTCGGCCCCGAACCGTGGAAGGCCGGCTACGTGCAGCCCAGCCGCCGCCCCAAGGACGGTCGTTACGGCGAGAACCCCAACCGCCTGCAGCACTACTACCAGTACCAGGTCGTGCTCAAGCCCGCGCCGGCCAACATCCTGGAGCTCTACCTGGGCTCGCTGGAAGCGCTGGGTTTCGACCTGAAGAAGAACGACGTGCGCTTCGTCGAGGACGACTGGGAGAACCCGACGCTCGGCTGCTGGGGCCTGGGCTGGGAGGTCTGGCTGAACGGCATGGAGGTGACGCAGTTCACCTACTTCCAGCAGGTCGGCGGCATCGACTGCAAGCCCATCACCGGCGAGATCACCTACGGGCTGGAGCGCCTGGCCATGTATCTGCAGGGCAAGGAATCGGTCTACGACCTCGTCTACACCGATGGCCTGACCTACGGCGACGTGTTCCACCAGAACGAGGTCGAACAGTCGACCTACAACTTTGAGCACAGCGACGTGGACTTCCTGCTGTCCGCCTTTGCCGCGCATGAGCGCAAGAGCCAAGAGCTGATGGTCGAGAAGCTGGCACTGCCCGCCTACGAGCAATTGCTGAAAGCCGGCCACAGCTTCAACCTGCTGGACGCGCGCGGCGCCATCTCGGTGACCGAGCGCGCGGCCTACATCGGCCGCATCCGTAACTTGGCGCGCGCCGTGGCGCAGAGCTACCTCGAAAGCCGTGCACGTCTCGGCTTCCCGATGGCGCCCAAGGCCTGGGCCGATGAGGTCGTTGCACAGATCGAACTGAAGAACAGCAAGAAGGCGGCCGCCTGATGACCAACCTGCTCGTTGAACTGTTTGTCGAAGAGCTGCCCCCGAAGGCGCTGAAGAAGCTGGGCGACTCCTTCGCCACCGTGCTGGCCGACAGCCTGAAGGCGCAGGGCCTCGCCGCGACCGAGGCGGCTGTCACGTCGTTCGCCTCGCCGCGCCGCCTGGGCGTGCTGGTCACCGGCGTTGCCGCCAAGGCAGCCGACAAGGCCGTGCAGCAGAAGCTGATGCCGGTCGCCGTAGCCCTCACCGCCGACGGCCAGGCCACGCCCGCGCTGCTGAAGAAGCTCGCGGCCGTCGGCGCCGGCCCCGAGGTCGTGGCGCAGCTCAAGCGCCAGCCCGACGGCAAGGCCGAAGCCCTGTTCTGGGACAGCGTGCAACCCGGCGCGACGCTCGCTCAGGGCCTGCAGAAAGCGCTGGACGAGACGCTGGCCAAGCTGCCCATCCCCAAGGTCATGACCTACCAACTGGCCGACGGCTGGACCGACGTGAAGTTCATGCGCCCGGCGCACGGCCTCATCGCGCTGCATGGCTCCGACGTCGTGCCCGTTCAGGCCCTGGGCCTGACGTCAGGCCGCACCACGCAAGGCCACCGCTTCGAAGCGGCCCAGGCCACCGTCAGCGTCGACACCGCCGACAGCTACGCCACGCAGCTGCGCGAGCAGGGTGCGGTCATCGCCAGCTTCGCCGAGCGCCGCGCCGAGATTGCGCGCCAGCTCAAGGCTGCGGCTGACGCGCTGAGCCTGACGCCCATCGATGACGACGCGCTGCTGGACGAAGTCACCTCGCTGGTCGAGCGCCCCAACGTGCTGACCTGCGCCTTCGAGCAAGAGTTCCTGGCCGTGCCGCAGGAATGCCTCATCCTGACGATGAAGGCCAACCAGAAGTACTTCCCGCTGCTGGACACGCAAGGCAAGCTGACGCGTCATTTCCTCGTAGTGAGCAACATCGCCCCGGCCGATGCCAGCGCCGTTACGCAAGGCAACGAGCGCGTCGTGCGCCCGCGCCTGGCGGACGCCAAGTTCTTCTTCGACCAGGACCGCAAGAAGAAGCTGGCCGACCGCCTCCCCGGTCTGGCCAAGGTCGTTTATCACGGCAAGCTGGGCTCGCAAGGCGAACGCGCCGAGCGCGTCGCAGCCATCGCGCATGCCATCGTGCAGCAGCTCAGCATGGCCACGCTGCCTTACACGGTGGAGGCGGACGACGAATTCAAGGTGCTGGACAGCAAGGTCAAGCAGGCGGCAAGCCTCGCCAAGTGCGACCTGCTGACCGACATGGTCGGCGAGTTCCCCGAGCTGCAAGGCATCATGGGGGGCTACTACGCCCGCCACGAGGGCCTGCGCGACGGCGTCGCCATCGCGATTGAAGACCACTACAAGCCCCGCTTTGCCGGCGACGCGCTGCCGCGCAACCACACCGGCACCGTCGTCGCACTGGCCGACAAGCTGGAGACGCTGGTGGGCCTATTCGGCATCGGCCAGCTGCCCACCGGCGACAAGGACCCGTTCGCACTGCGCCGCCACGCGCTGGGCGTCATCCGCATCCTCGTCGAGAAGAACCTGCCGCTGGAGCTGCCGGCGCTGATCGACGCCGCCGTGCCGCCGTTCGGCGAGCTCATCACCAATCCGCGCGAGGCTCTGCTCGGCTTCTTCGCCGACCGCGTGGCCGTCTCGCTGCGCGACCAGGGCTACAGCGCCCAGGAAGTCGACGCCGTGCTGGCGCTGGCGCCCACACGCCTGGGCGACGTGCCCAAGCGCCTGGTCGCCGTGCGCGCCTTCGCCGCGCTGGCCGAAGCCGCATCGCTGGCGGCCGCCAACAAGCGCGTCGGCAACATCCTGAAAAAGGTCGAGGGCGAGTTGCCCACGGCCATCAACGCCGCGCTGCTGCAGGAGGCCGCCGAGCAGGCGCTTGCGACCGCCATCGCCGAGGTGCAGCCGCAGGCCGACCTGCTCTTCGAGCAGCATGACTACACCGGCTCGCTGAAAGCCCTGGCAGCGCTGAAGGCGCCGGTCGACGCCTTCTTCGACGGCGTGATGGTCAACGCCGAAGACCCGGCCCTGCGCGCCAACCGCCTCGCACTGCTGGGCCGCCTGCACACCGCGATGAACCGCGTGGCCGACCTGTCGCGCCTGGCGGCCTGAAGCCATGCCCACGATGCGCGCCGACCACGCCCATGGCATGAAGCTCGTCATCCTCGGGCGCGACGGCACACTCAACCGCTACCGCGACGACCACGTCAAGGCCCCCGAGGAACTGGACCCGCTGCCCGGCGCCATGGAGGCCGTGGCGCGGCTCAACCACGCCGGCTGGCACACCGTGCTGGCCACCAACCAGGCCGGCATCGGCCGCGGCCTGCTGGACATGGCGTCGCTGAACGCCGTGCACCTGCGGCTCAACCAGTTGCTGGCCGAAAAAGGCGGGCGGCTGGACGCGGCCTTCTTCTGCCCGCACACGCCGGAGGAAGGCTGCGACTGCCGCAAACCGCTGCCGGGGCTGATCCAGCAGATCGGCGAACGCTTCGACGTGGAACTGCCCAAGGTCCACATGGTGGGCGCCTCGCTGACGGATCTGATGACGGCGCAGAACGCCGGCTGCATCCCGCACCTGGTGCTTACCGGCCCCTTCGGCAACCTGGGCACCGAGGAACTCGCCAAGCTGCTGGTGCAGGTGCCCACGGCCCGCGTGCACGACGACCTCGGCAGCTTTGCCGAGACCCTGATCCAGGAAGAACGCCGCCGCATCGCCGAAGCGCGCGGCCAGGCCCTGACCCCCGATACCCAGGCCGGAGACCTGAATTGACCCCACCCCGTACCGGCTTCCCCGGCCCCCTCGAGGGGGCGATGCGAGCGGCCCGGCAAAGCCGGTTCCGCTGCATCTGCTTGGCAATGCACTACAGCGCCGCGAGCGCCCCGCGAATTGGACAGGTGATTTGATGGCCACGCTTCTCAGCGCCGTTCGTTCGTTCATCTTCGTCCTCGTCCTCATCGTCACCGTCGTCCCCTGGGCGCTGGGCGTGCTGGTGCTGTCCATCTTCCGCCGCGGCGACCCGATCTACTGGGCCTGCGCAGGCTGGCTGACGGTGGCCATCTGGAGCGCACGCATCATCTGCGGCATACGCTGGCGCATCCACGGCATGGAGAACCTGCCTAGCGCGTCGGACCGCAAGGCCGGTGTCGTGCTGCTGTCCAAGCACCAGAGCACCTGGGAGACCTTCGCCTACCCGGCGCTGCTGAGCCATCCGCTGGCCTACGTCTTCAAGCGCGAGCTGCTCTACGTGCCCTTCTTCGGCTGGGCCATGGCGCGCATGGACATGATCCATATCGACCGCGGCCGCCGCACGGAGGCCTGGAACAAGGTGCTGAAGCAGGGCAAGCGCCTGGGCGCTCAGGGCAACTGGGTCATCATGTTCCCCGAGGGCACGCGCATCGCGCGCGGTGAGGTGGGCGACTACAAGACCGGCGGCACCCGCCTGGCCATCGAGGCCGGCCTGCCCGTCGTGCCCATCGCGGCCACGGCCGCGCGCTGCTGGCCGCGCAAGAGCTTTCTGCTGCGTCCCGGCGTCGTGGACATCTCCATCGGCCGCCAGATCCGCCCCGAGGGCCGCGCGCCGGGCGAGCTGATGAACGAGGTCAAGGACTGGATCGAGAGCGAGATGCGCCGCCTCGACCCGGAGGCCTACACCAACCCTTCGCCCGCCGGCGTGGCCGGCACCGCCAACCAGCACTGAGCGCCATGCCCCCGAAGCGCCCGGCCCCCCTTCTGCAGGACAGCCAGTTGTCGCTGTTCGAGGCGCAGGCGAACGTCGCGCCGGCCGACCCCGGCGCCGCCCGCTCGCGGCGCGAGCTGTGGCTGGGACAGCACTGCGTCGGCTATGAGCTGCGGCGCGCGCGGCGGCGCAGCATCGGCTTCGTCGTCGGGCCGCAGGGGCTGCGCGTCAGCGCACCACGCTGGGTGCCCATCGGCGAGATCGAACGCGCGCTGCATCACAAGGGCGACTGGATCCTTCGCAAGCTCGTCGAGCAGCGTGAGCGCCAGCAGCGCGTGCAGGCCGCCCGTATCGACTGGGCCGATGGCGGCCGCCTGCCCTACCTGGGCCAGCCGCTCACGCTGGTCATCGCCCCGGCCGCGCGCGAGGTGGCCTGGCATGTGGACACCCGCGAGCTGCATCTGCCGCTGCCTCACGGCGCCAGCGCTGAGCAGATCCGCGACCTGGCCCAGGCCTGGCTGCAGGCGCGCGCGCGCGAGGACTTCCTGCCCCGCTGCCACCGCTTTGCCGGCCAACTGGGCGTGGCGATGAAGTCGCTGCGGCTGTCGTCGGCCCAGACGCGCTGGGGCAGCGCCAGCGCCGACGGCTCCATCCGCTTGAACTGGCGCCTCATCCACTTCGCGCCGGCCATCATCGACTACGTCGTCGCCCACGAGCTGGCCCACCTGCGCGAGATGAACCACAGCCCGGCCTTCTGGGACACGGTGCGCTCGGTGCTGCCCGACTTCGAGCGCTCGCGTGACGCGCTGCGCGAGGAATCCATCGTCGTGCAGTGACGCGCGGCCCCGGACACCCGCAGCCCCGGGGGGCGTGTGAATATTCCCGAGAAGATGTAACACCGGCGCCGCCTCGCTCGGCAACACTGCGCGCCGACGCTGTCATCACAGGTACTGAACGCCGGCACTGCCGGCGCGAAGAGTCAGGGATAAAAAGTACCGTGCCTACGACGCCGCCGCCGGATCATCTGCGGCGGCGTTTTTCTTGGGCGCACGCCCCTCTCAGGCCGCCGTGAAGCGATGGACGCCGTCCGCCCCGCGCTCGCGCACCAGCTCACCACGCAGCCACAGCGCATGCAGGTGCGCGATGGCCTCGCCCATGGCGAAGGTGGTCTGGTGCAGGTCCAGCTTGCGCTTGAAGAGCACCCCCAGCAGCTCGGCCGCATGCGTGGGCGCCGCGCGGCAGGCGGTCATCACGTCGGCCAGGCGCTCGTCGTGGTGCTCGCGCAGTTGGTCGATGCGCGCGTGCAGGCCGGTGAAGGGCTTGCCGTGCGAAGGCAGCACCAGCGTGTCGGCCGGCAGGTCCAGGTAGCGGGTCAGCGATTGCAGGTACAGCGTCAGCGGGTCGGCCTCGGGCTCCACGTCGACGACGGACACATTGGTCGAGATGCGCGGCAGCACCATGTCGCCGGAGATCAGCAGCTTCGCTTCATCGCAGAACAGGCTGATGTGCTCGGGCGCGTGCCCATAGCCGACGATGCAGCGCCACGTGCGCCCACCGATATCCAGGGCCATGCCATCCATCAGCCGGCCGTAGCTGGCTGGCACGACGGGCACCATCTTGGGGTAGTAGTCGGCGCGGGCGCGGATCTTGTCGAGCGCATCGGGGTCGCTCAGGCCATGGCTGCCGAAGAACGCCGCCGCGGCTGCGCCGCCCATGCCCACGGTGGAGCTGCTGGCCAGCCGGGCGAGGTTGAAGTCGGTCGCGCTCATCCACAACCGACAGTTCCACCGTTCGGTGAGCCAATGGGCCAGGCCCAGATGGTCGGGATGGAAATGCGTGGCCATCACGCGCAGCACGGGCAGGCCGTCCAGCCGCTCGGCGAACACCCGCTCCCAGTTGGCGCGAGTGTCGTCGCTGGCGATGCCGCAGTCGACGATGGTCCAGCCATGAATTTCGCCTTCAGGGCCGTCGATCCGATCGCGCAGCAGCCACAGGTTGATGTGGTCCAGCGCGAACGGCAGGCCCATGCGCACCCAGCGCACGCCGGGTGCCAGGTCCAGCGCCTCGCCGGGCTGGGGCAGGGTTTCGCCCAGGGGGTAATGCAGTTCTGATTCGCGTGCGTTGGCCATGGTGCTGCCTAGCGGGACTTAGACTGACGTTAACGTCAATCCAGTGTAGCCATGCCCTCCGCCAAGTCTGTCCCCGCCGCGACCGAGGCGACGTTCACGATCACCGAGCTCGCCGCCGAGTTCGACATCACGACGCGCGCCATCCGCTTCTACGAGGAAGCCGGCCTGCTGGAGCCGGGGCGCAAGGGGCGCAACCGCATCTACACCCCGCGTGACCGCACGCGGCTGAAGCTGACGCTGCGCGGCAAGCGCCTGGGCCTGCCGCTGCAGGAGATCAAGGAGCTGGTGGACATGTACGACAGCCAGTCCAGCGCCGCGCCGCAGTTGCGTGCCTTCCTAGCCACGCTGGCCCGCCACCGCCAGCAGCTGGAGCAGCAGCGCGACGACATCGAGGTCACGCTGGCCGAGATCCGCCAGCACGAGAAACGCTGCCGCGCCCTGCTGGGCAGCACGTGACACCTTGCCGAAATCGCTCAGCACCTTGCTCGCATAACGGGGCAAACCCGCTAGCAGTGTTTGCACGCTTGACTAGAGTTGCGGCCGCTACCTCCTGGCCTTCCCCTGCCCCTCGACACCCACCATGCTCGCTGGATTGCGCTCCGACATAACGCCCAAGCTGACAGCCATCGCCACCGGCCTCATGCTGCTGAGCCAGGCCGCCCTGGCACAGACCACGCCACCCGCGAATGACAAGCAGCGCCTGGAGCGCGCGCAAAAACAAGCCGACGCCGTCTTTCACTGGATCAAGCTGAACGGCGAGAAGGGCGCCAACCGCCAGCAGCCGGCGCCCCCGCCCCCGCCTGCGCCGTCACCTGCACCGGCGCCCCGTAAACCCGCGGCGGTGGCCGCCGCACCCAAGCCGGCCGCACCGGCCTCTGCCCCCGTGCAGGCGGCCGCGCCGCTGGCCCCTGCCGTGGCGCCGGAGCCGGCCCCGGTGCAGACCGCTGCCGCCGAACCCGCCGCGCCCGAACCGGTGGCCGCGCCCCCCGCCACCGTGGCGCTGGCGGCCGTTCCGGCGCCCCCGCCGCCGCCACCGGCGCCGGAACCCGAGGTGCAGCTCACGCCGCTGTCCCGCGTCAACCCGGTCGTGCCGCGCCAGCTGCAGCAGCAGTCCTTCCGCAACGGCTTTGCCCGCGTGCGCTTCACGGTGACGCCGGCCGGCGTGGTCAGCAAGGCCGAGGTACTGGAGGCCAGCCACAGCCGGCTCGGTCCCGCTGCGGTGGAAGCCATCAAGCAGTGGCGTTTCGCGCCCATTCCGGCGGCACGCGAGGCCGCCATCGAGTTCGCGTTCAACAACGCCGAGGAGTAGCGCGCACGGCCGCTACGGCGCCGGCAGCGGGCAGCTTTCCAGCAGCGACGACATCGCCTCAAGAAACACCCGCGTGCGCAGCGGCATCAGCCGGCGCTCGGGAAACACCGCCCAGGCCGTGGAGCCGGGCAACTGCCAGTCCGGCATCAGCTGCCGCAGCCCGCCGAACTCGGCGGCGTGACGCACCAGCAGGCGGTCCACGCCGGCAATGCCCACACCCCGCAGCGCGAGACGGGCCAGCAGGCTGGGCGAGTTCGCCACGCTGCGCTGCGCGGGCAGCACGACGACAGGTGCAGCACCCGCATCGTCGACACGGTTGAGCCGCCAGGGCGCCGGCTCGCCGGTGCGGCTCAGCAGCATCAGCCCGTGCATGCTTTCCAGCGCCTGCGGCAGTAGCGGCTCGCCGACGCGGGCCAGATAGTCGGGCGACGCGTACAGGCCCCAGTGCGTGGTGGCCAGCCGCCGCGCGGCCAGCTGACTGTCCTCGTCCAGCGCGCCCATGCGGATGGCGAGATCGAAGCCCTCGCCGACGATGTCGACACGCCGCGGCGTCAGGTCCAGCTCCAGTTGCACCTCGGGGTACTGGATGGCGAACTCGGCCAGCATGCGCGAGGCCACCTGCTCGGCAAAATCCGCCGGCATGCTGACGCGAAGCCGCCCGCTGGGCTTGCGCTGGCGGTGCAGCGCCAGCGCAAGCGCGCCGTCCACCTCGGCCGCCACCACGCGCGCATGCTCCAGCACGCCGGCCCCGAAGTCCGTCAACGACAGCTTGCGCGTGGAACGCTGCAGCAGCTTCTCTCCCAGCCGCACCTCCAGCGCCGCGATGCGCCGCGACACCGTGCTCTTGGGCCAGTGCACGCGCTCGGCAGCGCGGCTGAAACTGCCGGCCTCCATGACGCGGGCAAACAGCAGCAAATCATCTGCATCGGGTTCCATGGGCCACCTCATTGATCCATCAGCGGAACAATCTTATGCAGATCAGCGGCTTCCGGTGCGCTCAGAGCATTTCTAAAGTTCATCCCATCGCAACCGCCCCTTCCGGAGCTTCAGATGAACATCCTGCAGATCAACGCCAGCGCCCGCCGTGCCACCGATGCCGAGGGCTCCGTCTCCACCCGCCTGGCCAACGAGTTGACCGCCGGGCTGCGTGCCGCCTCGCCTGCCGCCACCGTCACCGTGCGCGACCTGAACGTGACACCCCAGCCCGTGCTGGACGAAGCCGCGCTGGGCGCGCTGTTCACACCCGCCGGCCAGCGCACGCCCGAGCAGGCCGCCCGCGTCGCGCTGGACGATGCGCTGATCGCCGAGCTGCAGGCCGCGGACACGATCGTCATCGGCGTGCCCATGTACAACTTCAACGTGACCGCCCAGTTCAAGAACTGGATCGACGCGGTAGCCCGCGCCGGCGTCACGTTCAAGTACACCGAGCAGGGCCCGGTGGGCCTGGTGACCGGCAAGAAGGTCTACATCGTCACCAGCCGCGGCGGCATCCACCGCGACCAGCCCAGCGACCAGATGACGCCCTACCTGCGCACCGTGCTGGCCTTCCTGGGCATGACGGATGTCGAGTTCGTCTACGCTGAAGGCATGGCCTTCGCCGCCGAGCAGGGCCTGGCCAACGCCCGCGCGCAGATCACTGAACTCCTCGCCGCCTGAACTGGCGCCCCTCGTCCGAGGGGAGACCTTGGCCGGTCCCCCGAGGGGCCGGCGCTCGGCCCGGAAATACTTGAAAGCATCACCATGAGCACCGTCGCCACTTCCCCGTTGACCCGACCGCGCGAGGTCGAGCGCCTCGTTGCCGGCCAGTCGACCAGCGACGGTGCCGGCGTCAAGCTCAGCCGCGTGCTGACGAACACCCTGCAGCGCCGGCTGGACCCCTTCCTGATGCTGGATCACTTCGGCACCGACAACCCCGACGACTACATCGCCGGCTTCCCCGACCACCCGCACCGCGGCTTCGAGACCATCACCTACATGCTCAAAGGCCGCATGCGCCATCGCGATTCGGCGGGCCATGAAGGCCTGATCAGCGACGGTGGCGTGCAGTGGATGACGGCCGGGCGCGGCGTCGTCCACAGCGAGACCCCCGAGCAGAGCGAGGGCCGCATGGCCGGCTTCCAGCTGTGGCTCAACCTGCCGGCGCGGCACAAGATGCGCGAGCCCTGGTACCGCGACATCACCAGCGCCGAGGTGCCCGAGTTCGAACGCGACAACGTGAAGGCCCGCGTCATTGCCGGCGCCAGCCACGGCGTGGCCGGTGCGGTGCAGCGCGACGCCACCGAGCCGCTCTACCTGGACCTGCACCTCGCACCAGGCGCCCGCTTCGAGCAGCCGCTGCCGCCCGAATTCAATGCCTTCGTCTACGTCTACGAGGGCGCGCTGACCTACGACAGCGGCTGCCTGCAGCCGGCCGGGCGCATGGCCATCCTGGCCAACACACCAGCCAGCGACGGCGTGCGCCTGACGGCCGGCCAGCAGCCGACCCGCGCGCTGCTGATCGCCGGCCGGCCGCTGGGCGAGCCCATCGCCCAGTACGGCCCCTTCGTCATGAACACCGAGGCGGAGCTGGTGCAGGCGGTGCGTGATTTCCAAGCAGGCCGCCTCGGATAAATTTGACAAAATTGGCAAAAACAACAAGCCCAGCACCTCTTCCGGTGGACAGCGCAGGGGCGCAACGACGAGACTGATCCCAGGTCGCCACGCTCATCCGAGCCCAGGCACCGCGCCAACCTGGAGACGTGCTCATGAATCCTCTGCACTGGAAGATCGGCCCCCGCCTGGCCGCCGCGATGGCCCTGATGCTGGCGTTGCTGCTGCTGTTATCTGCCGTTGCCGTGTTCCAGATGCTGGCCATGCGTGCGCAGACGGACGACATCACCGACAACTGGCTGCCCAGCGTGTCGCTGACCAACCAGATGAACACCAACACCTCCGACTATCGGATCGCCGAGACCGGCCATGTGCTGGCCACAACGGACGAGGCCATGGCGGCCAGGAACGCCCAGTTGGCGGCCGCGCTGAAGGATCTCGAAAAGAACCGCAGCGCCTATGCCAAGTTGATCAGCTCGCCAGAGGAGCAAAAGCTGTACGACAGCTTCGCCAACGAATGGACGGCCTACCTGGCCGTGCATGCCAGGCTGCATGCGCTGTCGAGCAAGAACGAGAACGAGCAGGCACTGGCGCTGCTGAACGGCGAATCGCAGAAGCTGTTCGACAGCTCCTCCGCCCTGCTGCTCAAGCTGGTGGCCTTGAACAACCAAGGCGCCGAGGCCGCCCGCGTCGCGGCCGGCGCCGCGTTCACGACCGGCCGGCTGGTCATCTTCATCACGCTGGGCGCGTCCGTCGCCATCGCGCTGCTGATGGCACGCCTGCTGATCCGCTCCATCACGGTGCCGCTGCAGCGCGCCGTCGAGGTGGCCGACGCGGTCGCCGAGGGTGACCTGCGCCAGACCGTCGACGCCCACGGCAACGACGAGGCCGCGCTGCTGATGCGCGCGCTGGAACGCATGCGCCAGGGCCTGACGACCACGGTGTCCAGCGTGCGGGCGAATGCCGAGTCCGTCTCCACCGCCAGCAGCCAGATCGCCCAGGGCAACGCCGACCTCAGCCAGCGCACCGAGGAACAGGCCTCGGCCCTGCAGCAGACTGCGGCCACCATGTCCGAGCTGTCCAGCACCGTGCGCAGCAACGCCGACAACGCCCGCCAGGCTGACCAGCTCGCCCGCAGCGCCAGCGAGGCCGCACGCCAGGGTGGCAGCGCGGTGGGCGACGTGGTGGACACCATGCGGGGCATCAGCGACTCCAGCCGCCGCATCGCCGACATCATCGGCACCATCGACGGCATTGCCTTCCAGACCAACATCCTGGCGCTGAACGCGGCCGTCGAGGCCGCCCGAGCCGGCGAGCAGGGCCGCGGCTTCGCGGTCGTGGCCAGTGAGGTGCGCACGCTGGCCCAGCGCAGCGCCGAGGCCGCCAAGCAGATCAAGACGCTGATCACCAGCAGCGTCGAGCAGGTCGAGCGCGGCACGCAGCAGGTCGACACGGCCGGCCAGTCCATGCAGTCGCTGGTGCAGGCCATCCAGCGCGTAACGGACATCGTCGGCGAGATCAGCACCGCCAGCGTCGAGCAGGCCGATGGCGTGGGCCAGGTGGAGCAAGCCGTGACGCAGATGGACCAGGTCACGCAGCAGAACGCCGCGCTGGTCGAGGAGTCCGCCGCCGCCGCCGAGAGCCTGCGCCAGCAGGCCACGCAGATGGTGGAGATCGTGTCGGTGTTCCGCGTCGGCGGCGATGCGGGCCGCGCAGCGCCGGCACCTCGCCCCGCCATGCGCTCAGGCATGCAGGCGCCCCGCCCGGCGCTTGCACCCGCGCGAGCCACAACGACGACCAAGCCAGCCCCCGCCCCGGCGGCCAGGTCGCCCTCAGCGGCACCCGCGCCGGCCGCCCCTCGCCCGGCCGCCCCGGCCGGCGGGGATGACGACTGGACCAGCTTCTAGCCTGGGTGCCACGGCAGCGGGCAAGATGGCGGCATGGACACCGCCCGCCGCCACAGCCCCGCCGCCGAACGCAACGCCCCGCCCCTGCTCGCGCAGCTGCAGCGCCTGCTGCTGCCGGCCGGGCTGATGCTGGAGATCGCCAGCGGCACCGGCCAGCATGCGGCCTGCTTCAGCGCAGGCCTGCCCGGCTGGGTGTGGCAACCCAGCGACGTCGACGCCGTCGCCCTGCCCTCCATTGCGGCCTGGTGCGAGGGGCTGGACCGCGTGCGCCCGGCCATCACGCTGGACGTGCTCGACAACCCCTGGCCCGGCGTGCCCGTGCAGGTGGAGGCGATCTACTGCGCCAACATGCTCCACATCGCGCCCTGGGCCTGCGCGGCGGCACTGATGCAGGGAGCAGCACGGCACCTGTCGCCGACCGGTGTGCTGCTCACCTACGGCCCCTACCTGGAAGACGGCGTGGCCACCGCGGCCAGCAACCTGGCCTTCGATGCAGATCTCCGGACGCGCGATGCCGCCTGGGGGCTGCGGCGGCTGCCTGACGTGGCGGCCATGGCCGCAGCCGCCGGGCTGACGCTGCACGAGCGCATCGCGATGCCGGCCAACAACCTGCTGCTGGTCTGGCGCCGGGTCAGCGCGGCGCCGCCAGCACCGCGCGGATGAATGGCGCCTTGGCCTCGGTGTAGGCGGCCTTGTCCTGCGCATGGCGCTGCACCAGCTCACGCTTCAGCGCGGCATAACGCTCACGCAGTGCGGCATCCTCGCGCAGGCGATCGCGGAAGTGAAGGTGCGCCTGCCAGAGCGCTCCGCCCTGCACCACCGCGTGCAGGTGCACCCGGGGCAGCGTGCCCGCCTCGCGCACGAAGTAGCGCCGCTGCGGGATGTGGGCCTCGTAGGCTGGCCGGTACACCAGGCCACAGCGGGCCAGCGCGTCGACATGCGGCGCCATCTCGTCCAGCGCGCGCACGCCGAGCAGCACGTCCAGCACGGGCTTGGCGCACAGGCCCGGCACTGCCGTGCTGCCGATGTGTTCCAGCGCTGGCACCGCACCGGCCATCGCGGCGCGGATCTCATCCGCCAGCTGCTGGAACTGCACCGGCCAGGCCGGCTGGGCCTGCACGAGTTCGACGGACGCCATGCGGCAGGCGACGCAGCTCAGTGGCCGCCCGCAGCCCCCAGGTAGGTCTCGATGACGCGCGGGTCTGCCGCCAACGCGGCCGCCGGGCCGCTGAGCCCGAACTCGCCGGTCTCCAGCACATGGCCATGGTCTGCTACGCGCAAGGCAGCGCGGGCGTTCTGTTCGACGAGCAGGATGCTGACGCCGCTGGCGCGCAGGTCGTCGACGATGGCGAAGATCTCGCGCACGATCAGCGGCGCCAGGCCCAGGCTGGGCTCGTCCAGCATCAGGAGCTTGGGTTGCCCCATCAGCGCGCGGCCCAGCGCCAGCATCTGGCGCTCGCCGCCGGACAGCGTGCCGGCCGCCTGCGCGCGGCGCTCCTTCAGCCGCGGGAAGCGCGCGTAGACGCTGTCCAGCCCATCGCGCCAGCGCTTGTCGCCGAGCTTGCGAGGCCGCCAGCCACCGAGCAGCAGGTTGTCCTCGACGGTCATGGTGCCGAACAGCTCGCGCTTCTCGGGCACCAGGGCCAGGCCGGCCATGACACGTTCTTCGAGCGTCAGTCGGGCGATGTCCTCGCCGGCAAACCGTAGCGCGGCGCTGCGCGACGGGATCAAGCCCATCAGCGCGCCCAGCATCGTGGACTTGCCCGCGCCGTTGGGGCCAATGACGGTGACGACGCTGTTCTCGGCGGCCGAAAAGCTCAGGCCCTGCAGCACCTCGGCGCGGCCATAGCCGGCGCGCAGGTCATTCACCTCAAGCAACGCGCTCATATCCGCCCCTCGTCCGTCAAGTCATCCGCGCCCAGATAGGCCGCGCGCACGGCAGGGCTGGCCTGCACCTCGGGGGGCGTGCCCTCCATCAGCCAGCGGCCGAACTCCATGACGACGATGCGGTCGGTGAGCTTCATGACGAAGTCCATGTCGTGCTCCACGAGCAGCAGCGACAGGCCCTCGGCCTTCAGCTGCTTCAGCACTTCGGCGAGCGCTTCCTTCTCCTTGTGGCGCAGGCCGGCGGCGGGTTCGTCCAGCAGCAGCAGTGACGGGTCGCTGGCCAGCGCGCGGGCGATCTCCACCAGCCGCTGCGGCCCCAGCGCCAGGTTGCCGGCCAGCTCGAACGCCTGGTCGGCCAGGCCGATGCGGCGCAGCTGGCGCATCGCCTCGGCGCGGGCTTGGCGCTCCTCCGCGCGGTCCAGGCCCAGCATGGCGGCGACGGCGCCGCTCTTGGTGCGCAGGTAGCAGCCGAGCGCGACGTTCTCCAGCACCGTCATGTCGGGCACCAGCTTCACGTGCTGGAAGGTGCGGGACAGGCCGGCGCGGGCGATGTCGCGGCTGCCGCGGCCGTCCACGCGCTGACCCAGCAGTTCGACCTCGCCACGGGTCAGCGGCAGCACGCCGGAGACGAGGTTGAAGGTGGTGCTCTTGCCGGCGCCGTTGGGGCCGATGAGGCCCACGATGTCGCCCGCGCGGATCTGAAAGCTGATGTCGTTGACGGCCACCAGGCCGCCGAACTGCTTGCGAATGGCCCGCACGTCCAGCAGCGCTGCGCCGCGCGGCGGGTGGCTGCGCGAGGCCAGTGGCGGCGCAGTCTCGTCCACCGCCCGCGCGTCACGCGCCGGCAGCACGCGGGCCAGCAGGCGCGACACCAGCGGCCACAGGCCGTCCGGCGCGAAGCGCAGCACCAGCACCAGCACGATGCCGAAAACGATGATCTCGTAATTGCCCGAGCCGCCAAACACCAGGGGCAGCCAGACCTTGAGCTGGTCTTCAGCCAGCTTCACGAGCGCTGCGCCGGCAAAGGCGCCGCCCACGGTGCCGATACCGCCGACGACGGCCATGAACAGGTACTCAATGCCGAACTTGATGCCGAAGGGCGACGGGTTCACGCTGCGCTGCATGTGGGCATACAGCCAACCCGACACGCAGGCCAGCAACGCCGCGATGACGAACATCACCAGCTTGTAGCGCAAGGTGCTGGCGCCCATCGCCTCGGGCATGGTGCTGCCGCCGCCCCGGTTAGCGTTCAGCGCGCGCATGATGCGGCCCGGCCGCGAGTCCAACAGCCGCGTGACACCCAGCGCGGCCAGCAGCGCGGCCCCCCAGATCAGCCAGTAGATGCGGCGCTCGCTCTGGAAGCTGACGTCGCCCAGCGTCACGGCCGGCAGGCCCAACAGCCCGTCGTACTTGCCCAGCACCTCCAGGTTGCCGATCAGGTAGTACAGCGCTAGGCACCAGCAGATGGTGGCCAGCGGCAGGTAGTGGCCGGACATGCGCAGCGTCAGCGCGCCGATGGCCAGCGCCAGCGCCGCCGTGACGGCCAGCCCGGCAATCAAACCCAGCCACGGCGACAGGCCCAGCACCGTCGTCAGGTAGCCCGTGGCGTAGGCGCCCACGCCGGCAAAGGCCGCCTGGCCGAAGGACGTGAGCCCGCCCACGCCGGTCAGCAGCACCAGGCCCAGCACGACCAGCGAGAACAGGCCAATGTAGTTGAGCTGCGTGATCCAGAAGTCCGGCACCGGCAGCAGCGGCAGGCCCAGCAGCAGGACGGTGGCCGCAGCCGCCGGGAGCGGGAAGGGAAAGCGCGTCATCGTCGTCATCAATGTTCTTCGTGATGCGGGTCGACGAAGGACCGCCACAGCAGGATGGGCAGGATCACCGTGAACACGATGACCTCCTTGAACGCGCTGGCCCAGAAGGAGCCAAAGCTCTCGACCAGGCCCACACCGATGGCGCCGGCCAGCGCCATCGGGAAGCTGGCCAGGCCGCCGAACACCGCCGCCACGAAGCCCTTCAGGCCGATCAGGAAGCCGGTGTCGTAATAGATGGTGGTGGACGGCGAGATCAGCAGCCCCGACAGCGCCCCGATGAAGGCCGCCATCGTGAAGCTCAGCGCCCCAGCCGCGTCACCCGAGATGCCCATCAGCTGTGCGCCGGTGCGGTTGACCGACGTGGCCCGCAGGGCCTTGCCCGTCAGCGTGCGCTCGAAGAACAGGAACAGCGCGCCGATCAGCGCGACGGACGCGCCGAAGATGATCAGCGTCTGACCTGTCAGGCTCAGCGGGCCGACGTCGAAGCGGGCCTCCCAGAAGGCCGGCGTGCGCCAGCCCTCGGCACCGAAGAACACCAGGCCCAGGCCGGTGAGCGCGAAGTGCACGCCGACCGAGACGATGAGCAGCGTCAGCACGCTGGCCGCCGACAGCGCGCGGTAGGCCACGCGGTACAGCAGCGGCCCCATGGCCGTGACCAACGCCAGCGTCGCCAACACCTGCACCAGCAGCGGCGCCTGCGCGGCGGCCAGCGCATGCGTGCCGGCCGCGATCAGCAGCGGCACGAGCACTGCCCCCAGCAGCCGCCGCACCAGCCGCCCGGCCGGCCAGCGCTCGCGCCACGCCTGCACGCCGTCCAGCACCGCCACCGCCACCGCCAGCATCACCAGCAACCACACGGTGCCGGGCACCTTGCCCGTCTGCAGCGCGGCCAGCGTCAGCGCGCCGAAGGCGACGAACTCCCCTTGCGGGATGAAGACGATGCGGGTGACCGAGAACACCAGCACCAACGCCAGCGCGACGAGCGCGTAGATGGCCCCGTTGGTCAGGCCGTCCAGGCCGAGGATGGCGGCAATCGTGAGATCCATGGCGGCTCAACTGCGAGTGAGCGGCCATGGTATCGGCGGATATTCGACCGAGCGGTCGGGGTATCACCCGACATCGCCATGCCCCAGCGCCGTTGCGCACGAAGGCTGGCTTCGCGGCAGACTCAGGCCAGTCGCCGCTGCGCCTCGTCGCGCAGGCAGGTCAGCATCAGCTCCGCCCCCGGGGACAGCTGGTGGCCGCGGCGCGTGATGATGCCGTAGGCATCCATGCGCAGGCCCAGCTCGATGCGCAGCACGGTCAGCAGGCCCACGTCGAGGTAGGGCTTCACCAGCTCCTCGGGCAGCGCGACCACCATGTCGGACTGCGCCAGCAGGCTGGTGATGACGGGCAGCGACAGCGTCTCCACGGCCTGCTGCGGCTGGTCCAGGCCAGCGGTCAGGAACAGCGACGTGAGGCGATCGCGCAGGATGCTGCCCGACGGCGGCAGGATCCAGCTTTGGCGGGCCAGCTGCTGCAGGCTGAGATCGTCGCGGCCGGCCAGCGGGTGGCCGGCGCGCACGATCAGTGAATGCGGCTCGTCGATCAGCGGCTCGAAGCTCAGCTGCGCCGCGGACTCGCTGTCCAGCACGCGGCCCACCACCATGTCCAGCTCGCCGTTCTGCAGCTGCTGGGTCATCAGCTTGCTGGTGTCCACCGTGATGGCCACATGCACGCGGGGCTGGCGTGCCTTCAGCGCGACCACCGCCGCAGGCAGCAGCGTGGTGGACGGCGTCAGCACCGAGCCCACGGCCACGCGGCCGGACAGGCCCGACAGCAGCTCCATGACCTCCTGGTGTCCGGCGTCCAGCTCGGCCAGCGCCGCGCCCGCGCGGCGGATCATGACCTCGCCGTACCAGGTCGGCGCCACGCCACGCGGCAGGCGCTCAAACAGCTTCACGCCCAGTGCGTGCTCCAGGTCGGCCAGCAGCTTGGAGGCCGCCGGCTGCGTCAGGTTGGCGGCCTGCGCCGCGTGCAGGATGGAGCCGTGCCGCCCCAGCTCCACCAGCAGCACGAGCTGGCGGGTCTTGAGATGAGAGCGGACGAAGCGGTCGGAGCGCGGATCGGACATGCCTGAATGATGCCCCGCCTACTCGTGATACAGCTGCGAGCGGCCGCCATCGATAAGGATGTCGGTGGCGTTGATGAAACGCGCCTCATCGCTGGCCAGGAACAGCGCCGTGTAGGCCACCTCGATGGGCTCGCCGATGCGCTTCGGTGGCAGCAGGTCGATCTGACGCTGGCGCTCCTCGGGCGTGACGCTGTCCAGCCACTCGACGACGCGCTCCGACAGGATCAGCCCGGGCGAGATGGAGTTCACGCGCACGTTGCGCGCCGCGTACTGAATGCCCAGCGCCTTGGTCATACCGATCAGCGCATGCTTGGCGACCGGGTACGGAAAGGCGTCCGGGATGATGCGGTGGCCGTGCACGGACGCGACGTTGATGATGCTGCCGCCGCCTGCCGCCAGCATGCCGGGCAGCACTGCGCGGCTGCAATGCATGGCGCCTTCCAGGTCCACCGCGAAGCAGCGCTGCCACTGCGCCGTCGTCATCGCCAGCGGCTCGGCGAACACGTTCATGCCGGCGTTGTTGACGAGAACGTCGATAGTGCCGAAACGCGCCGCGCCGCGTGCGGCCATGGCTTGAACCGCCGCCTCGTCGGCGATGTCGGCGGCGATGAACAGCGCGTGGTCCTCGCTCAGCTCGCGCACGAGCGCGGTGCCCAGCGGCTCATCGGCGGCCAGGCCGTTGAGGATGACGCGCGCGCCCTCGGCGACGAACAGCCGCGCGATGGCCTTGCCGATGCCCTGCGTGGCACCGGTCACCAGCGCCACCTTGCCTTGCAAACGGGAACTCATTGCGTGTACTGCTTCCAGATGTCCAGCACAGGCAGCGCCCGGCCCTTGAAATCGAACAGCGTGGTGTTGGACACCACGTTGGGGCCGGGCTCGCCGGAGCCTTCCTTCAGCGCCCAGCCGACCTTGCGGTTGGCGATCATGATCGGGTCCCAGTACAACAGGCCCAGCACGCGCGGATGCGACTTGCAGGCGGCCAGCAGCTCGGCCATGAAGTCGCGCTGGCCCTCGGGGCTGCTCATGCTGGCGGGGTAAGGCCCGTTGTTCTCCAACTGGCCGGGCCAGCCGTCGTGCCGCGTGGGCGAGAAGTTGAAGCCGGCCTCCATGATGAGCAGGTCGCTGTCATAGCGGGCCGAGATGGTGTCGCAGAAGCTCATCAGCTGGGCGACGTTCTTCTGTGTCCAGAACGGGTAATAGGACGGCCCAATGACATCCCACGGCACGCCTTGCGCCCGCGCGTTGTCGAACCAGTCACGGTACTTGGGCACGTCGCCACCACCGTCCAGGTGCAGCACGACCCTGGACGCAGGGCTGACGGCCTTGACCGCCGCGTAGCCCGCCTTCAGCAGCGCGCCCAGGCGCGGCCAGTCGCTGGTGCGGCCCCAGGGGTAGAGCATGCCCATCTCGATCTCGTTGCCCAGCGACACGAACTCGGGCGCCGTACCCTGGTCCACCAGCGCCTTCATCACTTCACGCGTGCGCTGCTCGACGAGCGCCAGCAGGCGCTCGAAGCGCGCCGTGTCGTCGGGCAGCCGGGCCAGCTCGCGGCGCCACGCGTGCGGCGGATCCTGCGTCTTGGAGTTGGTCCAGAAGTCGCTGTAGTGGAAGCTGAACTGGATCTGCAGGCCCTGCGCCTTCGCGCGGCGCGACAGTGCCAGCACGTCGGGCAGGTCCATCGAGCCCTCGGGCCAGTACCAGCCGTCGGCGCCAGTCCCGGAGCCGGTGCGGTCGTACAACCGGATGCGCGCGATGTTGTGGCCGTAGCGCTTCAGGATGGCGAGGCAGTCGCCGGGCTGGCCGTCGCGGTCACGGTAGACCGCGCCGGCGCGCTCCATCCACGTCAGTGCGGAGATGTCGCCACCGGCGAGCAGCGGCGCCTTGGCCGCATGGGCTGCCGGCAGCGCGCTAGCCAGCGCGGCGGCCAGCAGCGTGCGGCGATCAATTGCGACGTTCACCGCGAGTCTTCAGTTGGTCGAGAAGCACGGCAGCCAGCAGGATCAGGCCGCGCACCAGGTACTGGTAGAACGCATCGACGTTCAGCAGATTCATGACGTTCTCGACCGTGCCCATGATGAGCACGCCGATGACGACGCCGAAGATGCGCGCCTTGCCACCGGCCAGCGACACGCCGCCCAGCACGCAGGCGGAGATGACGTCCAGCTCGAAGCCGGTGGCCGCATTGGGCTGGCCGCTGGTGATGCGGGCCGACAGGATCAGGCCCGCCAGCGCCGCGACGACGCCCTGAAGAAGGAAGATCCACACGCGCAGCCGCTCCACGCGCACACCCGCCAGCCGCGCGGCCTCGGGGTTGCCGCCGATCGCCAGCGTGTTGCGGCCGAACACCGTGTGGTTGAGCAGCACGCCGAAGACGATGAAGCACACGACCGTCATCCAAATCGGCAGCGGCAGGCCCAGCACCACGGTGTCGCCGAAGGCGAAGAAGCTCTCGTCGGCAATGCCCACGGCCTGGCCCTTGGACGCGATGAACGCGAGGCCGCGCACCATCAGCATGGTCGCCAGCGTGGCGATCAGCGCATTGACGCGCAGGTAGGAGATCAACACGCCATTGCCCGCGCCGATCAGCGCACCGGCCAGCAGGCCGGCGCCGATGGCGATGGGCACGCTGCCAGTGCTCTCCAGCACCATGGCCCCCAGCACGCCGGCGAAGGCAATCGTGGAGCCGACGCTGAGGTCGAAGTCACGCGAGGCCAGGCACAGCATCATGGTGCAGGCCACCATGCCGATCTGCGCCACCGACAGCAGCAGGCCGACGATGTTGGCCGACGAGAAGAAGTTTTCGACGCTGAAGGACAGCACGACGAAGAGCACCAAGTAGCCCAGCGTCATGCTGTGCTCCTTGAGCAAGGCGCGGGAGGTGTGGGTCATGGCGGGGCTGGGCGACGCGGCGGTCGTGGAGGTGGTCGTGTTCATGGTCAGTGCGCCGCTGTGGCGCCGTCAGGCAGTGCGAGCGCCAGCGCAGCGGTTTCGCTGGCCGAGGCGCGGTCCAGTTCGCCGCTGATGCGGCCGTCGCGCATCACGATGAGGCGGTCGGAGATGCCCAGCACTTCGGGCAGCTCGCTGGAGATGACGATGACACAGCAGCCCGAGGCCGCGACGTCGTGGATGATCTTGTAGATTTCATTCTTGGCACCCACGTCGATGCCGCGGGTCGGCTCGTCGAGGATGAGCACCTTCAGGCCCGGCTCGGCCAGCCAGCGCGCCAGGATGACCTTCTGCTGGTTGCCGCCCGACAGCAGGCGGATCTCCTGCTCACGGTTGGGTGTCTTGATGCGCAGCTTCTTGATGAAGTCGTCGGCCCGCTGCGCCTCCTGCGCATGCCGCAGGAACACGCCGCCGGCCAGGCCGTGGCGGCGGCAGCTGATGTTGATGTTCTCGGCCACGGACGAGTGGGCCAGGATGCCCTGCTCCTTGCGGTCCTCGGGGCACAGCACGATGCCGGCGGCAATCGCATCGGCCGGCGCGCTGGCGCGCACGGGCTGGCCGTCCAGCAGCACCTCGCCGCCGCGGCGCGGGTCGGCGCCGTACAGCAGGCGCATCAGCTCGCTGCGGCCCGCGCCCACCAGGCCGAAGAAGCCCAGCACCTCGCCGCCGCGCATCGCGAAGCTCAGCGGCTCGGGCAGGCGGTCGCTGCGCAGGCCACGCGCCTCCAGGCGCACCGGCCCCTGCTGGCGGCTGCGGTAGTCGTAGATGTCCTTCACCTCGCGGCCGACCATGTCGCTGATGAGGCGGTCGCGCGGCACGTCGGCCATCACGTCATGCGTCACGATCTTGCGGCCGTCGCGGAAGATGGTGCAGGCATCGCACAGTTCGTAGAGCTCTTCCAGGCGGTGCGAGATGTAGATCAGCGTGCGGCCCTCAGAACGCAGGCGCTTGACGAGGCGGAACAGGATCTCGGTCTCGCGATGCGACAGGCTGCTGGTGGGCTCGTCGAAGGCAATGACCTTGGCGTCCTGCATGACGGCCTTGCAGATTTCCACCATCTGGCGCTGCGCGATCGACAGGTCCGACAGGCGCGAGGCCGGGTCGAGGTCCACGCCGATGTTGGCCAACTGCGCGGCCACCATCTGGCGCGCGGCCTTGTGGTCGACGAGGCCAAAGCGCGTGGGCAGGCGGCCCAGCAGCACGTTCTCGGCCACGGTCAGCTCGGCCACGTACTGCAGCTCCTGGTGAATGATGGCCACGCCGGCGGCGATGGCGTCGCCAGCCGACGTGAAGTGGCGCTCCTGGCCGTCCACGACCAGGCGCCCGCCGTCGGGCTTGTACTGGCCGCCCAGGATCTTCAGCAGCGTGCTCTTGCCCGCGCCGTTCTCGCCCAGCAGGCCCATGACCTGGCCCGGGTGCGCTTGGAAGCTCACTCCATTCAGCGCCTTGACGCCGGGAAAGACCTTGCTGATGTTGTCGAACTGCAGAGCCGCCATCACAAACCCATTTGCTTGCGGATGTCCGCTTGGTTTTGACGGGTCATCAGCACGCCGCTGGTCAGCGTGACCGCGGGCGGCTGCTTGCCCTGCGTGGCCCACTCGAACACCATCGTCGCGGTCTCGTAGCCGTGGCGCTTGGGGCTGATCAGCACGGTGCCGAAGAAGCCGGTGGCGGTGGGCTTGGTGAACTCGTTCAGCGCGGTCTGGCTGCCGCCGATGCCGATGGCCAGCATCGCGTCGGCCTTGATGCCACGGCCCTCGCCGGCGCGCACGGCACCCAGCGCGGCTTCGTCGTTCAGGCCGAAGGCGACCCACTTCTTGAACTTTGCGTTCTTCGTGAACGCGATGTTGGCCGCGTTGAAGGCGCTCTCGGTGTCGGTCTTGGCCTGCGGCGCATCGACGATGTTGGCGGCCGGCACGCCGGCGGCCTTCAGCGCATCGGCGGCGCCCATGGTGCGCTCGCGGCCGGTGGGCAGCTGGTCGTAGGCGACGCGCAACACACCGACTTCGTCGAGCTTCCAGCCCCGGGCCTTGATTTCGGCCAGCAGGCCAGCACCGACCTGCTTGCCGATCTCGTAGCCCGAGATGCCCATGTGCGGGATGTCGGCGATGGGCTTGCCGGCGCCGTCAACGAGCTGGTCGTCCACGGAGATGACCTTGAGCTTGTGGCGCTTGGCGGCGCGGTTGATGGCCAGGCCCAGCTTCACGTCGGGCGCGCAGATGACGAAGCCGACAGCTTTCTGCGCGGCCAGGTTGTCGATGGCGGCCAGCGTCTTCTCGCCGTTGGGCACGCCGATCTTCACGAGCGTGAAGCCCTTGTCCTTGGCAGCCTGTTCGGCAAACTTCCATTCGTCCTGGAACCAGGGTTCCTCGGCCTGCTTGACGAGGAAGCCGACCTTGACCGGCTCGGCGGCTTGCAGCGCAAAGGGCGTGGCCAGTGCGGCCAGGGTGAAAGCGCGTCGTTGCATCTTCATGGTCAGGTCTCCTCAGTCTTGGAACAAGGTATCGGGTACGCCCAGCGCCCGGGACAGGCGCCGCCCGAACAGGCTGCCGGACAGCGGCTGCGCGGCCAGGGCCTCGCGGCCCAGCTCGGCGCGGGCAGTGGTGATCATCAGGTGATCCAGCGCCTCGCCACCGAGGGCGGGGCAGCTGGTGTGGGCGGCCGGGGCGTCAAAGGCGCCCATCAGACGGCCCGCGGGGTCGTAGCGTGCCACACGGCCGGCCCCCCACTGCGCGTTCCACAGGCAGCCCTCAGCGTCGATGACCGAGCCGTCGGGCCAGGCATCGGGGCGGTCCATCTGCGTGAACAGGCGTACGTTGTCGACCTGGGCGGTCTCGGCGTCATAGTCGCACTGCTGGATACGCTGGCTCAGTGAGTCGCAGAAGTACATCGTGCGGCCGTCCAGGCTGAAGCAGATGCTGTTGGCAATGGCCACGGCCGGCAGCGCCAGCCGCCGCAGGCCGTGCTGCGTGGCGTACTGGTAGAAGCTGGCGATTGGCCGCTTCTCCTTGGCCTCGTTCAGCGTGCCGAACACGAAGTGGCCGTGCCGGTCGGTGCGGCCGTCGTTGATGCGGGTGCGCGGCTCGGCCGCGTCCACGGGCACCAGCGTCTGCAGCTGCGTCAGCGACAGATCGTCGCCCAGCGTGGCGATGCACAGCCGCTTGGCCAGGCCCAGCAGCACGCGGCCGGACACGGTGTGGGCAAAGCTGCCCAGCCGGTCCGGCAGACGGCAGGACTCGGCCGCATCGCTGCCGGGCCGCCACGCATGCAGCGTGGCCCCCTCGATGTCCGTCCACCACCAGCGCCCGCCCTGCCACAGCAGACCTTCGCCGAGGGTGGCGCCGAAGGGCAGCGCCAGTTCGAGTTCGCCGTCCAGCGTCATGCTCAGAGATCCAGGTGCAGGCTCACGGCGTAGCGGCGATCGTCTGCGTAGGTGCCGCGGGCCAGGTTGCCCACGCCGTAGGTGCTCTGGCGCACCGTGCGCGTCAGGTTGTTGGCCTCGACGGCGAGCTTGAGCTGCGACGTGATGGACCAGCTGGCGTAAGCGTCCAGCATGCCGTAGCCCTTCAGGAACACGGGCGTCTGCGCGATGACGGTGCCATTGCTCGGGTAGTAGTTGCTGACACCAGCCAGGTACTTGCTGCGGTAGTTGTAGGCCAGGCGCAGCGCGACCTGCTCGTAGTCGTACATGCCCACCACATTGAAGCTGCTGCGCGACAGGCCTTCCAGCTGCGTCTTCTGGCCTGCAATCGCGCCCGGCGCGGAACTGTCCACGTAGGTGGCATTGGCCTGCAGGCCCAGGCCACGCAGCGCGCCCGGCAGGCTGGTGAAGAAGGCCTGGTAGCCGATTTCCACGCCCTTGATGCTGCCGTCCTCGCCATTGCTGGGCGTGGAGACGGTGTAGGTCGTGCCCTGGTAGGCCAGGCTCTGCGTGCGGGTCTGCAGGAAGCCGTCCACGCGCTTGTGGAAGGCGGCGCCGTAGACGTGGTCGCTCTTGTTCAGGTAGTACTCGAGCGACAGATCCAGCTGGCGGGCATGCAGTGCGCCCAGCGTCGGGTTGCCGAGGTAGCCGGTGCGGTCGTTGGCGTTCAGGCTCAGCGACGGCGTCAGCTGGTCAAAGTGGGGCTGCGTGACGACTTTGGACGCGCCGAAGCGGGCCACCAGCTTGTCCGTCAGGTCCAGCCGCGCGTTCAGGCTGGGCAGCCACTCGTTGTCGCGGGTCTTCAGCGTCGTGGGCGTGCCGGCCGCGGTGGTGTAACGGCGCTCGCCCTCGGTGCGCACATGGCGCAGGCCCACGTTGCCGGACAGCGGCAGGCCGGCCAGTTCGCTGTCGAAGTCGGCCACGCCGTACAGCGCCTGGGTCTTCTCGCGGTAGTCGAAGGTCTGGGCGGCGTCGAAAGCCGGCACCGTCAGGCCCATCGCGGCGCGGGCCGTGGCGGGCTCGCGCAGCCAGGCCAGGTCGGTGACGGACAGCCACTGGCGCGGCGTGTTGCCGGCGCCGGCGTACTTCAGCAGGTCGCCCTCGCCGATGACGCCGATCTTGGCGGCCAACGCCGGCGCGGCCCCGGCAACCGGGCCCGTGGCGGCAGCGCTCCACAGGTTGTCGATGGTGTTGATCTCGGCACTCGTCGCCTGTCGGTCAGACAGGCGCACGCCGGTGCGAACGCGCGACAGCACGCCGTCGAAGCGGCGCTCGCCATCCAGGCGGGCCGTGGTTTCCTTGCCGGTGTTCTGCTGCTTGAAGTACAGCGCCTTGTCGGCCCAGTACTGCGACGGCGTCGTCAGGTCAGCCGCGCCGGCCAGCACCGGGTAAGCCGAGGGCAGTTCGGTCGTCAGGTCGAAGCCGAAGCCGGGGTTGTTGGTCCACACGCCCAGGCGGGCTTCCTGGTAGAGGCGGCTGAAGTCGCTCTTCGTGTGGCCCAGTTCGGACTTGACGGTCCAGTCCTGCACCTTCCACTTGCCACTGACGGCGGCCTGCGTGGTCTTGGTGTCGTTGTCGGCGACGAATGCCGACGTGCTCATGCTGGCGCCCCAGAACTTGCCGCTGGCCAGGTTGCCGTTGGCGTCCTTGGTGACGGCCCCGTTGGGCCACAGCGCACCGAGGTTGGTGGCGGCGGTCCAGTTGGCCCAGAAGGGCGAGCCGAAGAAGCCGTAGGTGTCGGTCTTCGTCTTCAGGCGCGTGTGGTGCACGTCCAGCGCGTACTCGGTGTCGCGGTTGGGGCGGTACTGCAGCGCAGCGGTCACGCCGGTGCGGTCGCGCGTGCCCAGCTCATAGGCGTTCCACACGCCGGTGGGCGCGAACGGGCCGGAGCCGTCGGCGATTTGGGCCGGTGCACCCAGCTCCTGCGTGTCAGCGCGGTAGGCGCGCTGCTGCTTGGCCACGCTGACCAGTGCGCCGACCTGCTGGCCGCCGCCCAGGTCCCAGCGGTTGCTGGCCAGCACGGAGCCTTCGAACTTGCGCTTGTCGGCCAGGTCGGCCTGGGTGCTCTTGACGGTGGCGGCGAGTTTGGCGCCGGTGAAGTCGAAGGGCTTGCGGGTGCGCAAGTCGATGAGGCCGGCGATGCCGCCCTCGACCTGGTCGGCCGTGGGCGTCTTGTAGACATCGGCACCCGCCAGCAACTCGGCGGGCACATCCTGGAAGGACAGGCCGCGCTCCTTACCGGCGGTGAAGATGGCGCGGCCGTTCAACAGCGTCTGCGTCTGCGAGAGGCCGCGCACCTGCACGCGGTCACCTTCGCCGCGATTGCGCGAGATCTGCACGCCGGCGATGCGCTGCAGCGCCTCGGCGACGTTGGCGTCCGGCAGCTTGCCGATGTCGTCGGCGACGATGGAGTCGACGATCTGGTCGGCGTTGCGCTTGAGGTCTTGCGCCTTGGAGAGACTTGCCTTGATGCCGGTGACGACGACGGTCTCCAGCGACTCGGTGGCGGGGGCCTGCTGCGCCCAGGCGGGCGCGGTGAACAGCAGGCTGGCCGCGAGCGCCAGGCGATGGCGGGACGGGGCGGGCGGGCGAAGGAACATGGGATCTCCGGGTCTTTATCGTTGTGGGGCTCTGCGGCCCTGCCGGACCCTCAACGGCCGGCGGGCCGTAAGTTACGGGCCCGCCTCATTCCGCACTAATCGAATTACAGCCCTTAACTATCAAGAATCCATATAGATTCAGGGCGCGATGCTGACCCGGCGCAAGGGCAGCAGACGCGCGCTGCGCAGCTCGGCCACCTGGCTCTGGCCGGCCGCAAAGGCCGGGCGGTGGGCGGCGTCGATGTAGATGGGCGCGTCGGCCCGCAGCGGCAGCACGGTGAGCTTGAGCGCCGCGCCCGGCTTGAGCGCGAACTGCCGCAGGCCCATCTCCCAGCGCTGGCCGTTGTAGTACCAGTCGTCCAGCATCGTGGTGCCCGAGAACACGCGGCCGATGTCACCGACGAAGTCCAGCGCCAGCACCACGTCCTCGGCCTGGGCCGGCAGCTTGTCGGGCAACGTCAGCGACCAGCTGGCCGCCGCCGCGAAGGCCTCGGGGATGGGCTGGACAGCCGCATTGGCATGGCCGCCGATGCGGATGGGCGGCGCTGAACGGGCCTGGCGCGTCTGGCGCACCTGCAGCGCCGGCTCGGCCAGCGTGGCGGCAAGCTCCAGTCGCTGCAGCAGGCCGTCCTGGCGCACCTGCAGGCCGGCGGCAGCAGGCTTGGGCAACGCCGGGAACACGGCCGCGCGCACCGGCTGCGTGGCCAGGCCGCGCAGCTGCAGCTTGCCGCCAGCAACCCAGGCCTGCTGCTCGCTGAAGACGAGGCGGCGCTGGCCGGCGATGTCCAGGATCTGCAGCTGGGCCAACTGCGCGGGCGGCAGCAGCAAGACGCTGACCGCACGGCCGTCGCGCGTGCCGATGCGATGAAGCTGGCCGGCGTCGGGCGCCAGCAGTTTCAGGCCATCGGGCAACGCGAATTCGGCGTCCACGCCGGCCGTGGCCGCGAATACGTGCACCAGCCCTTGCGCGCCGGCATCCAGGCGAGCCACCGGCTGTGCCGTGGCATGGCGCAGCGTCACGCCGTCCAGGTCGAGGTTGATGGGCCACACGAAGTAGGCGCCATTCGGCAGGTCCACCGGCTTGCTCGGCAGTGTCACGGCGCCACCCGGCAGCGCGATCTCGAAGCGCACGCCCACCTGCCTGGGCATGGCGTACTGGCGCACGTGGTTGTTGAAGAACAGGAACCCGCTGTCGCCATGGCTGCGCACCGACCAGCGCGGCGTCTGCAGGTCGGCCGGGTTGGCCGGCGAGCGCTCGGGCTGGCGCACCGTCATCGTCGCGAGCTGGGCGCCATGGTCGCGCAGGAAGTAGTGATAGGGGCGCAGCCGCGTCAGCACCTCGCGCTGCTGGCCGTCCGGGCCCAGCGGTGCCTGGAAGTCGTAGTTGATGCGCGGCGTGTCGTTGTAGCCGCCGCTGTGCGTGCTTTCCTCCAGGCCCGTGCCGCCGACGCCCACCGGGTTGCGGCCGCCGTGGAACATGTAATAGCCCAACAGGTTGACACCCGACCCGATCTGCACCGGCAGCATGGACGCGATGTCATCAGGCGACACCAGCGTGCGGCGGCGGTACATGGCCGGCAGGCCGGGGCCGTACTCGGCGCCGAAGAATGGCACCTTGTCCTTGTCCGACTCGGCGGTGCCGACGCCGTGGGCCTTGGTCTGCGCGCCCAGATCGCCACTCACGCGGGTGTTGAAGCGGAAGGCGTGCGTCTCCTTGGGGGGCAGCTCCTTGACCTGCCGCGACCACGGCTCGTCCGGGTAGCCGCCGAACACCGGCGTCACCTCGCCAGACGGGTAGACGGCGCCGTCCCAACCGGTCACGGTGTAGAAGGGCACATCCATGCCGGCCTTGAGGGCCAGGCGCTTCAACTCACTGATGTGGGCCTCGCCCTCGCCCGGGCCGCGCAGGTTGTATTCGTTCTCCAGCTGCACGCCAACGACCGGGCCGCCATCCTTCCACAGCAGACCCTGGATCTGCTGGCCGATCTGGCCATACAGCCTCTCCACCAGCGCCAGGTACTCAGGGTCGTTGCCGCGCGTGGGCATGGCATCCACCACCCAGTCGGGAATGCCGCCATAGCGCGCCTCGCCATGGCACCACGGCCCCAGGCGCACGACGACCTTCAGGCCGGCGGCCTGCGCCAGCTGCACGAAGCGGCGCAGGTCATGGTTGCCGCGCCAGTTGAAGGCACCCGGCTGCTCCTCGTGGTGGTTCCAGAACACATAGGTCGCCACGATATCCAGGCCGGCCGCCTTCATCAGGCGCAGCTGCGCATCCCATTGCGAAGCCGGCGCGCGGGTGAAGTGGTACTCGCCCATGACCGGCAGCCAGGGCTTACCGTCCTTCAGCAGGTACTGGCTGTTGGCGGCCAGCGTCCCGCCCTTGGGCGAGACGGCCGTGCCCAGCTTCAGGTGGCCGGTCGTCGGTGCTGGCACGGCGGCGCGGGCATCGAGCTTGAGCAGGGTGTCGGCGCCGGCCGTAGGGGCGAGCGCCCCCACCAGCAGCGCCGCGGTCAGCGGGCGGATGCAGTTCATGGTGTCTCCGGGGGTGTTCTGTTCTTAGAGCGCGCGCCAGCCGGCCACGAAGGCACGTGCGCGCTGGCCAACTTCGGCCGCCGTGAGGCCCGGGCTGTATAGCGCCGAGCCCAGCCCGAAGCCGGCAGCGCCGGCCTTCACGTAGGGGCCCATGTTGTCCGGCGTGATGCCGCCCACAGGCAGCAGCTTCAAGGCCTTGGGCAGCACGGCGCGCATGGCCTTCACGATGGTGGGCGTGATGAGTTCGGCCGGGAACAGCTTGACCGCATCGGCCCCAGCATTGACGGCGGCAAAGGCCTCGGTCGGCGTCGCCGCACCGGGCACGCAGAACAGGCCACGCGCCTTGGCGGCTCGGATGACCTCCACGTCCGCATGCGGCATGACGATGACGCGGCCGCCCGCGGCCTGCACATCGGCCACGGCCTGCACGCTCAGCACGGTGCCGGCGCCGACGATGGCGTCCGCCGGCATGCGGCGCGCCAGGCGCGCGATGGAATCCAGCGCGTCGGGCGAGTTCAGCGGCACCTCGATGACGCGAAAGCCCTCGGCATAGACGGCGTCGGCGACGGCCTCCACCTCGTCGGGCTTGACGCCGCGCAGGATGGCGACGAGGGGCAGGTGTTGCAGGGCTTGATCCAGCATGTCAGTTCAGATTCGTCGTTTGCGCCAGCGCCCACAGGCCGGCCGGCGCGGTGTTGTCCAGCAGCAGCGGATCGGGCTGGCCCAGATGCGTGAGCGCCCGCGCATAGCGCGCACACAGCGCGGGGTCGCCGATCAGCGCGACGCGCGTCTGCGCGCCCTGCAGCTCGCTGGCCAGTTCGTGGCCGATCAGCAGGCCGGAGAGGTAGTCGGGCAGTTGCTCGGCAGACAGCTGCTTGAACAGGCCCAGCGTGCGCACGGCGAACAGCTGGTGGCCGAGACCGCCCGGCTGCTGTGCGGCGTCCACGCCCTTCAGGAAGGCCTCGGGCGATGCCGGCGAGCTGCCGTCGGCCGGCATCAGGCGGTTCAGCACCGAGTGCTGGCGCAGCAGCGCGAACAGCTCGCCGGTCATGTGGGTCGCAAAACCCATCACACGGCCAGCCTTCACGCGCGCCCACTTGGAATGCGTGCCGGGTAGCACCAGGCAGGCGTCTTCCGCCAGCTCCGGATGCAGCGCCAGCGCGCCGACGATCTGCGTCTCCTCGCCGCGCATGACGTCGGGCTGAGCCGCCTCGTCGACGAGGCCGGGCACGATGCTGAGCTGGCCATCCAGCGTCAGCAGTTGCGCCGCCAGCCCTGCCGCGTCGGCCGGGCAACGCACATAGGGCGCCTCGCGCCAGCCGTATTGGCTGCCGACCATGCCGCAGGCCAGCAGCGGGATGCCAGGATGATCCGCGCGCCAGTCGCCCACCAGCGCAGCCAGCGCCGCGGCGTAGGCGTCGGCACCGCTCAGCGTGGCCGCGCCGTCGTTGGACTGGCGCGTCGCCAGCACCTCACCGCTGTCGCCCAACAGAAAGGCGCGTAGCCGCGTGCTGCCCCAGTCGAGCGCGATGAGCCGGGCGGCAGCCATCACCATTCGGCGACCGAGCCGTCGGCGTGGCGCCAGACCGGGTTGCGCCAGTCGGGCGGGTTCTTGGCAGCCTCGATGACGCGCTCCTCGTCGATCTCGACGCCCAGGCCCGGCTTGCGCAGCGGGTTGATGAAGCCGTCCTCGATGCGGAAGTCGTCCTTGTTCTTCACGAAGTCCAGCAGCTCGGCGCCCTTGTTGTAGTGGATGCCCATGCTCTGTTCCTGCAGCACGGCGTTGTGAGACACGAAGTCCACCGCCAGGCAGGACGCCAGCGCCACCGGGCCCAGCGGGCAATGCGGCGCGAAGGCCACGTCGTGCGCTTCGGCCATGGATGCGATCTTGAAGCACTCGGTGATGCCGCCGGCGTGCGACAGGTCGGGCTGCACGATGGCGATGCCGCCGGCCTGGAACACGCGCTTGAAGTCGAAGCGCGAGAACATGCGTTCGCCGGCCGCCAGCGGAATGGCGGTCTGCTCGGCCAGGCGCGGGTAGTACTCGGCTTGCTCGGCCAGCACCGGCTCCTCGACGAACAGCGGGCGGTAGGGCTCCAGCGCCTTCAGCAGCGGCTTGGCCATGGGCGCGGCCACGCGGCCATGGAAGTCGATGCCGAACTCGATGTCATGGCCGAAGGCCTCGCGTATCTCGGCGATGCGGGCCACGGCCTCATCCACCTTGCGGGCGCTGTCCACGATGCCGAGTTCCTCGGTGCCGTTCATCTTGAACGTGTCGAAGCCACCTTCGCGCAGGCGCTTGATGTCACGGATGATGTCCCCCGGGCGGTCACCGCCAACCCAGGAGTACACCTTCATCTTGTCGCGCACGAGGCCACCCAGCAGCTCGTAGACCGGCTGGCCCATGACCTTGCCCTTGATGTCCCACAGCGCCTGGTCGATGCCGGCGATGGCGCTCATCAGGATGGGGCCGCCGCGGTAGAAGCCGGCGCGGTACATGACCTGCCACAGGTCGTTGATGCGGGACGGGTCCTGGCCCACCAGGTACTCCGACAGCTCGTGCACGGCGGCCTCGACGGTACGGGCGCGCCCCTCCAGGACCGGCTCGCCCCAGCCGACGACGCCTTCGTCGGTCTCGATCTTCAGGAACATCCACCGCGGCGGGACGCGATAGGTCGTCAGCTTCGTGATTCGCATGGGCTCAAGGCTTGTTTTCAGAACGGGCGTGAGCTTAGGAGGGGCAGCTAGTTGGCAAATATTGTTTTATTCGCTGGATCTATATGCAGTTGGCATGTCGCCATCGCCCTGACGGCGTGTGACACGCGTATTGCAAGCACAAACCCTGGGGTTAACCCTTGCAATCATGGTGAAAACCCTTACACTGATCGCACATCAACGACATGCAAAGGGAAAAGAAATGGAACTGCTCTTCATCACGCTGGCCTTCTCCGCCGTGGCTCTGGTTGCCCAGTTCGGTGACTTCATGAGCCGCCGCGCGGCCGCCAACGCCATCGGCGTCTGACGCCAGCGCGCCCCCCCGCAACAGCTAGGGGCGCGCCAAGCCGGCCTTCAGTGCCGGCAAGCCCTGCAGCCGCACGGCAAGGGCAGCGGCGCAATCAGCGCCGCCAGCCTGGGGAGGCCGCCATGTGAGCCACATGGCCTGCCGCCACCTCAGCGCAAATCCACCGCATCCACCGCAAAACCGGCACTGAGATAGCCGGTGCTGCCACTGCCGGAGGCGGCATGGATGGTCAGCGTATTGGCACCCGCCACAAAGGCGCTGGCCGGCACGCTGAACGTGAAGGTCGCGTTGTTGCCACGGTAGGTGCCGATGGTCAGCGAGCGCGAGTCGGGTTGCGTGGACGGGCTGGGCACCGTCGAGGTCCAGCCGTTCACGCTGATCTGCGGCCGCGCATTCGCGTAGGCTGCCGAGATGCCGACGCGAACCGTACGTGCAGCCAGCTGGGCGCTGGTCAGGTTGAACGTGATCTTCGTGCCGCTGTTGACGCCCTTCCAGATCGCACCCGGGAACTTGTTCGTGGCGCTGCCCACCGCGTAGGTCACCGGGCCCCAGGACGGGTTGCGGGTATCTGACGGATGGCGCACATTCAGCGTCTGGCCGTTCAGGAACTCCAGCGGCGTACCGTCCCAATTGCCCACGCGCCAGAGCACGGCCTGCGCCGACGGGTCGGCCGTGATGGCCCGCGTGTTCAGCGTCGTCGTGCCGCCGCTGCTGACCGACACCTGCTCGGTGTAGACGCCCAGCTCGCCCTTGTAGACGGTCATGGTGTAGGTGCCGGGCTTCATGTTGGCCACCGTCACCGCGCCGCTGCCGGACGTGGTGCCCCAGTACTGCGCCGTGCCGTTGGCAAAGCCCACCGTGTAGGCATAGGCCGTGTCCATGCCGGTCAGGCCGTTCAGGACCACCTTGCCGCGGCCGGCGACCCAGCCGTCCAGGCCCAGGCCGGACATCCAGCTCATGTCCGGCACCGACGGCGTGGCCCCCGTCGTGAACATCAGCGCATAGGGTCCGTGCAGGCCCATGCGGAACGCCTCGGTCTGGTTGTGGCCCGAGTTCATGTAGTTGTAGAGCTCGGTGTCAGTGCCGCTCTGGTTCTGGATGTCGCGGAAGAACGGGCCGCCCGAGGCCGACTCCCGGTTGCCGTAGACCATGAACGCGCCCACGCCCGAGCCGGTCACGCCGCGGATCGTCATGTCCTTGGCGCGCTGGTTGCCGTAGTACTTGGAGCGCGTCGTGCCGTCGCTGTTGCCGAACACGTCGCTGCTCTCGATGCCGCCGGTGGTGCCGCGCAGGCTGGACTCGACCGGCACGCCCGTGAACACGCTGCCGTTGAGCCGCGTGATCCAGCGCAGCTCGCCCACCGCCGGCTCGGCCGTGATGTGGGTGGCCATGTACAGCGTGTTCTCGTTGCGGCGCACCACGATGTAGTGCTTCAGCGTGGACGCCGTGATGGTGATGACGGCCGTGGTACCCGACGGCGAGAACGCATAGGTGGCCGGCGCGCCCAGGCCCGAGCTGATGTGGGAGAACTTGGTCTGGCCCTGCAGCTCGGCGCCGTTGTTGAGCTTGATGGACGTGATGTCGCCGCTGGCCTTGTTGAGCTTGAACACCAAGCCGGCGCCGGTGTCCACGGTCAGCACGCCGCTGGCGTCCGTGATGCCCCAGGCGGCCAGCGCCGAGGTCGAGACCAACGTACAGGCGGCCGCAGCCAGGCCGAGCACCGCGAGGCGCCCGCGCAAGAAGTGGTTCATCGATTTGTCTCCAGTCGTTGTGGTCACGCCGACAGCGTCATCGCCGCAGCGCGTTGCCGCCCCTGTGCAGCCGGAGCGGTCGGCACTCAGCATAGGCAGCCTGTCCATGGGCGCGCCTCGGGCGCGCTACCGAGTCGGCGCAATCTCTCAGCGACTTGATTGCGAGGCCGGGCAAGCCGGCATCGCCACGACGGCCGGCGCTGCGGGCGACGGCGGGATATCGGCGCGGCCCAGTTGCCGCGCCAGTGCGGCGCCCTGCTGCCAGGCCTGCGGCGCATCGCTGCGCGTCAACATCAGCGTGACGACGTGGGCGCAGGCCGCCCCCACCGGATGGCTCGCGCCATAGTGGCCGCAGGCATTGGCCAGCATCACAGACGGCGCAGGCGACTCCGCCCAGGCCGGCGCCGGCAGGCCGCGCAACACGGCCTGCCGCTGCGCGGGTGTCCAGGCCGCCGGCAGTGCCGCCCCCAGCCGCGTCAGCCAGGCCCGCGGCTGCTCGTGCCAGTACCCGGCGGCGGCCAGGCCCTGCCAGGCGGCGTCGGCATCGTCAGGAGCCTCTTCAAGCCAGGCCGCCCAGTGCACGGCATTGCCTGGCTCCAGCCGCAGCCGTGCCTGCAGCAGCTCGCGCCGGCAGGCCGCGCCCGGGCAGGCCGCCGTGGCCCAGCGCAGGGCCAGCGCGTCCTGCGAGCGCAGCGCCGCATCACGCACCTGGGACGACCACTGCGCCTGCGCCACCAAGTCCTCGGCGGGCGGGGGTTGCAGCAGCAGGCCCAGCACCACGTCCGCGCCCGACCCGCTGGCCAGCACGGCCAGCGCACGCTGCCAGCCCAGGGCCAGCTCGTGAACGGGCAGCGTGCTGGGCGCACAGCCTTCGGGCGCCGGCGAGAGGGCAGTGGCATGGGCCGCCGGCTGCGGCAGCACCTCAACCGGCAGTCGCGGCACGCTGGCGGGCACGGCCGCCGCGACCGGGGCAGGCGTCGGCGCCGGGTTTTGCCACAGCACCCAGCCCGCGGTGATCAGCACCGCGGCAGGCAGGGCAAGCAGGAGCACCGGAGATCGACGCATGGCGGCCCATTGTGGCCGCCGCCGGGCTCACTCCCAGCGCAGATGCACCACCCGGTAACCCTCTGCCTTCAGCGTCTGCAGCAGGAAGGGCAGCGCATCAGCGGTCTGGTCTTGCGCGTCGTGCAGCAGCACGATGCCGCCGCCGCTCTTGGCAAGCTGGCCCAGCAGCTTGGTGGCCAACATCTGCGGCGTCTGCGCGGGCAGCCAGTCCTCGGCGCCGGCATCTACCGACATCACCGTGACGCCCAGGCTGGCGAGCGCCGCCATCATCACCGGCGACTCGGCCAGGAAAGGAAAGCGCCAGGCCGCCGGGCGCTCGCCCAGCACGTCGACGTAGGCGGCCAGCATGGCCTTGAGGTCGCTGCCCTGCGCCTCTGCAGGCAGCTGCGCGAAGTTGTCGTGCCGGTGGCCATGCATGCCCAGCGTGTGACCGGCGTCGCGCACCTGGCGGGCGAGGTCGGCATGCTGGCGCAGCGGCTCTCCGTTGACGAAGAAGGTAGCCTTCACGCACTGATCGGCCAGCGCCTGCAACACGCGCGGCGTGGAGCCGGGGCGCGGGCCATCGTCGAAGGTCAGCACGATCTCGCCCCGCGCAAGCCCGGGCAGCGCTGCATGCTGGGCCGTGCCCCAGGCGCTGGCCGTGCGAGGCAGCGTCAGCGTGCGGGCGGTGCCCAGCGCGTCGGGCGCGCAGGCGGGTGCGGCGGCGGTCATCGCCAGGGCCAGCAGGAGGCTCATCAATGCGCTCCGGCAGGCGCCGCGTGGCCCTCAGCCGCCGTGGCGGCCTCGCCGTCATGCGGAAACGGCGCCAACCAAGCAAGGATGACTGGCGGGATGGAGAACACCAGCACCCAGCCGAAGAAGCTCAGGTAGTTGTGGCCCACGTAGTTCCAAAGCAGGCCGCTGACGCTGCCGGTGCCCCACTTGGTAAGCGCCATGACGCCGGTGGCCATCGCGTAGTGGGCCATGCGGAAGGGGCCCGGCGCGATCTGCTGCATCATGTACAGCATGTGGCCCACCGAGCCCATGCCGAAGCCGAACTTCTCGATGGCCACGATGGCGGCGATGGTGACCGTGTCAGTCGGCAGGGTCTGCGCCAGGTAGAAGTAGGTGACATGCGGGATGTTGAGCACCAGCGCCAGCGTGAAAAAGCTGCGCGGCAGCGTCTTGCGGGCGACGAAGAAGCCGCCCAGGAAGGCCCCGGCGATGAAGGCCAGCGTGCCCACCGTGCCGTTGATGTGGCCCAGCGCCTCGTTGTCCAGGGCCAGGCCGCCGGCCGCGGTGCTGTCCAGCAGGAACAGCGGGCCGAACTTCTCGATGAAGCCTTCGCCGAAGCGGTAGAAGAAGATGACTGCCAGCATCATCCAGATCTGCGGCTTCTGGAAGAACGTGACCCAGGCCTCGGTCGTGGCCTTCAGCCCGCCAGCCAGGCCCTGGCCATGCAGTTGCGAGGGCGCGCCCGCCGGCAGCACCCGCCAGTGGTAGACGCCGAAGCCCGCCATCAGCGCCGCCGCCAGCGACACCACCACCATCCAGCACTGCACCCAGGACAGGCCCATCTGGTTGTGCAGGTAGCCAGTCAGCGACACCAACAGGCCCGAGGCCAGCACGGCACCCAGGTTCCAGCACATGCCCTGCAGGCCGGCGTAGCGGGCCTGGTCGGTCTTGGAAGCTGTGGTCATGAACACGCCATCGGCGCAGGTGTCCTGCGTGGCGGACGCGAAGCCGACGATCCAGAAGAACGCCAGCGACAGCTTGAAGAAGTCCGCTACCGGCAGTACCAGCGCGATGAGGCCAAGTGCCGCGGCCATCGTGAACTCCATGCTGATGACCCAGAAGCGCTTGCTGCGGTAAACCTCCAGCAGCGGCGCCCACAGCGGCTTGAGCACCCACGGCAGGTAGAGCTGCGAGGTGTAGAGCGCGATGTCCTCGTTGGACACGCCCAGGTTCTTGTAAAGGATGGCCGCGACCACGCCGACCATCACGTTGGGCAAGCCCATGGCCAGGTAGAGCGAGGGCACCCAGGTGAGCAGGTGGCGTTGTGGGATGGTCATGAAGGTCTCCGTATTTTTTCTTTGCGCCGGCGAGTCAGCGTGAGGGCGGCGTCAGCGCCTGGATCGCCGCCGACACGTACACCAGCGGCGCATTCCAGTTGATGGCCACCTCGTTGGCCGCGTAGCTGCAGCCATGGTCGATGTAGGACAACGCCGGCAGCTTGGAGGCGTAACGCACCGGGCAGTGCGGCTGGTCCTGCTGGCCGGGGTTGGGGCCGCCGACAAGGAAGCCGGGCACGGGCGCGTCCACACCGTCGGCCTCGGACGGGCGGTGGTGCGGGTGCAGCGGCGAACGCTGGCCGAAGCCGGTCACATAGCTCAGCCCCAGCGGGTTGCGGCCCAGCACGTAGTCCAGCACCGACTGGGCCGCGTCCAGCTGCGCGCGCTCGCCGCCGAGGCGGTAGGCCTGAATCAGCATCAGCGCCTGGTTCAGCGCCTGCGAGTTGCTGCCCCAGACGAAGTCGCTGGCGGACTCCATCGTCAGCCGGTAGGCCGAGGCCTGCCAGGTGGCCGCGAGCTGGCGGCCGAAGTCGCCGACGCGGCGCGTGACGAGCTCGGCATCGGCCTTGGCGAGCTGGTCACGGTGCTGGGCCAGGCTCATCCAGGCCAGGCCGAGCACATCGCCCCAATTGGGCACGCGGATGGGCTGAGCCTCCAGCTTCAGCGCCTCGCGGTAGGCGGCGTCGCCGGTGGTGAGGAAGAGCTCGGCAGCGGCCCAGGCGAATTCGTCGTCAAGCTTGTCGTCGCCGTACTCGCCGGTGCGCACATCGGGCGGGTTCTTGAACACCACATGCGGATTCGCACGCGCCCATTGCCAGGCGGCGACTGCCGCATCACGCATGCGCGCCGACAACCCGGGCCGCTGCGCTTCGAACGGCTTGAACACGCGGCTCGCCTGGGCCATCACGGCGGCGAAGTCCAGCGCGGCCGCCGTGCCCTTGGCCACCACATAGCGCGGGGCCACGGTCTGGTGCGGCATCTGGTTGCCGTCGAAGCCCTTGTTGGTGAGCTTGTGATAGACGCCGCCATCGGCGGGGTCCTGCATGGTCAGCATCCAGTCCAGGTTCCACAGCACCTCGTCCAGCACGTCGGGCAGCGCATTGCCGCTCTCGGGGATGTTGAGGTGCTGCGCCTTGAACAGCGCCGGAAACTGCTCGTAGGCCGCCAGCAGCGTGTAGACGGTGATGCCGGAGTTGACGATGTACTTGTTGTAGTCGCCCGCGTCGTACCAGCCCTTGGGCGAAGACAGCGGCGTGCCCTCGGGCCGCTGGGCGCTGGCGGCCGACGCGTGCACGCGCACCTCGGTGTCCGGGTGGCCGGCCGGGCGGGCCCAGGGGCCTGCGTGGCGGGCGTCCAGCGCCGTGCTGGCACGGTTGAAGTAGAAGGCCTTGAGCGCCCCGGCCGTCAGCGCGGCATAGGCGTCGGGCGCCACGCGCAGGCGCACCGGGGCCTGGCCGTCGGCGCGCAGCTCGTAGTCGCCCGGCGCGGTCAGCGCGGACAGGTCAGCCAGGCGCACCTCGGTGCCGGACATGGCCCACAGCCGGGCCGGGCTGACGGCACCGCGCAGCACGACGCTGTCGCTGCCTGCCCGCACGACGCGGAACTCGCCTCCGGCCGCCGCGGGCAGCACGGCCCATTTGGCGGCGCCGGGCAGGTAGCCTAGCTGGTTGACGGCGGCATCGCCCGGCTGGGCGGCGGCCGCCCGCGAGGCCGTGCCGGCCGCGGCAGCAGCCAGCACGCAGGCGATCAGGGACGCCCGCAGCGGGGCAGCTCGGAGGAAGGATTTCTTCATGGCGGGCGAAATTTTGACAACGTTGTCAGCGGCTGGACATTGGGGTGATTGCCCAGAGCGCGATAAAGGTGTGTGGCGTGTTGACGGGTGATCCATCCATGGCGACGGGTTGAGCACTGGAAGACGGGGCAGCCTAGCGGCGAGGCTCGCCGCCCCTGCGTCCAGCAGCACGAAAAAAGGCCGGCCCTCGCAGTCTGCGCAGGGCCGGCCGGCATCGCCATGCACGGGGTCAGGCGCCCCAGCGCAGCTCCAGGCCTTCGGCCAGCACGGGGCTGCGGCGGCCATCGACGTCCAGCGCCCAGTCGTGCAACGCCCCCTCGCTGACCTGCGCGAGGTACTCGCCACCGGCGCGGCTGACGCGGCCACGCGCCGCGACCTGGCCGTCCAGACCCACCACCGTGAAGTCGGCGCTGGCGCCGTCTGCCAACTCGAACACGCGCAGCACGGTGCCACGGGCATAGTCGTAGTCGGGCTTCTCGGTCTCGGCACCCCAAGGGATGACGCTGCCCGGCGCGGCGTACAGCGGCATGCTCAGAAAGCCATGCGTCTCGCGTACCCAGCGGCCGCCGGCCTTCTTCTCACCGCTGAGCAGGTGGGTCCAGACGCCCGAGCCCTGGGCGGCGGGCAGGTAGACCTCCACCTCGCCGCTCTCGGTGAACACTGGCGCCACCAGCAGGCTCTCGCCCAGCTGGTACTGGCGGTCCAGCGTCGCGCAGGCCGGGTCGTCCGGGTGCTCCAGAAGCATTGCGCGCATCAGCGGCACGCCAGTCTGCGTGGCCTCGAACGCCTTGGCGTAGAGGTAGGGCATGAGCTGGTGCTTCAGGCGCGTGAACACGCGCAGCACGTCGCAGCTCTCCTCGTCCACCAGCCAGGGCACGCGGTAAAAACTGCTGCCGTGCAGACGGCTGTGCGAGGACATCAGGCCGAACTGGATCCAGCGCTTGTAAACGGCCGGCGGCGGGTTGCCCTCGAAGCCGCCGATGTCGTGGCTCCAGAACGCGAAGCCGCAGCTGGTGAGCGACAGGCCGCCGCGCAGGCTCTCGGCCATGGACTCGAAGGTGCTCCAGCAGTCGCCGCCCCAGTGCACCGGGAAGCGCTGACCCGACGCGTAGGTGGAGCGCGCGAACACGATGGCATCGCTTCCCTGCACCTCCTGCAGCAGCTCGAACACCGCCTCGTTGTACTGGAGCGCGTAGAGGTTGTGCATCTCGACGGGGTCGGAGCCGTCAAAGTACTGCACGCCCTCGCTCGGGATGCGTTCGCCGAAGTCGGTCTTGAAGCAGTCGGCGCCGGTGGCCAGCAGGCGGCGCAGATGGCCCTGGTACCAGGCCTTGGCGGCGGGGTTCGTGAAGTCCACGATGGCCATGCCGGGCTGCCACTGGTCGGTCTGGAAGGTCAATCCGTTCGTGCGCTTGATGAAGTAGCCGTGCTTCACGCCTTCAGCGAACAGCGGTGACTTCTGCGCCACGTAGGGGTTGATCCACAAGCTGATCTTCAGGCCCTTGGCATGCAGGCGCTGCAGCATGGCCTCGGGCTCGGGGAAGCCGCGGCGGTCCCACTCGAAGTCGCACCACTGGAACTCGCGCATCCAGAAGCAGTCGAAGTGGAAGACCGACAGCGGCAGCTCGCGGCGCTTCATCTCGTCGATGAAGTGAGTGGCTGTGGCCTCGTCGTACTGCGTCGTGAACGAGGTCGTCAGCCACAGGCCGAAGCTCCAGGCCGGCGGCAGCGGGGCGCGGCCTGTCAGCGCTGTCAACCGGGACACGACATCCTTGGGCGTGGGGCCGGCGATGACGCAGTAGTCCAGGCTCTCGCCCTCGCGGCTGAACTGCACGCGGGCCACCTTCTCCGAACCAACCTCGAAGGACACCGGGCCGGCCTCGTTGACCAGCACGCCGTAGCCACGGTTGGTCAGGTAGAAGGGCACGCTCTTGTAGACCTGCTCGCAGGCGGTGCCGCCGTCCTTGTTGGTGTTCTCCACCACCTGGCCGTTCTTGACGAAGGGCGTGAAGCGCTCGCCGAGGCCGTAGACGTTCTCGCCCACGCCCAGCGTGAGCTGCTCGTGCACGTGGTTGCCCTTGTCGCCCCACTGCACATAGCCCAGGCTGCGCCAGTCGCTCTTGGTAAGGATGCGATCGCCCTCGCGGAAGACGAGGTTCCAGCCCTCGCCCTTCTTGACCTCCACCGAGATCGCGCCCGAGCTCAGCCGCGCGTGCGTCTCGGTCTCGGTGATCTGCACCGGCGCGGCCTGCGCGCCGACCATGGGGATGTGCAGACGCGGCGGCGTGGAGGCGGTGTAGTGCTCCACGCTGACACGGATGACGCCGGGCAGCGGCGAGCTCAGCGTCACGGTCAGCGTGGGGCCTTGCAGCGTGTCGCCACGGTGCTTGATGGGGCGGGTCGTGGCGAGCACGACAAGTCGGTCTGCGTGGGCTTGCACCGCATAGGCCTCGGCCGCGTAGTGCGCGGCGACGCCCGGCTGAAGCATCCACTGTCCGTCAGTGAACTTCATGAGGGGTTCCTGGTTGTCTCCGATCAGCAGCAAGGCGCTGCCTCTCTGTTGTGTGCCGCGTCGCCCGCAACGGGCGATGGCCGGCCCGACCGCGTCGGGCACCGGCGGCATCTTCGGCCGGCAGCCACCCGACGCGCTAGGGGCTTTCACCCAATTTACTTCGTGCGACGGCCGAACTAATATAGCCAAAAACCTGGGGACACCTTGGACCCCGGGCACGACAGGAGACAACACGTGCAGCCCGAAACCGCAGGCAGCCAGCAGCTGCTGAAGGTCATCAATCGCATGGCGCTGGTGCGGCACCTCTGTGCCAACCCGGGCCTGTCCCGGGCCGACCTGGCCGGCGCCGTGGGCCTGACCAAGTCCACCGTCAGCCTGCTGGTGCGCGAGCTGGTGGCCGAGGGCTGGTTGGCGGAGCGCGAGGTCGTCGCCACCGGCGACCTGGGCCGCCGCCCCACGCCGCTGTTCGTCGACCCGGCCCGGCTGCTGCTGCTGGGCGCCGAGGTGGGCATAGAGTCCGTGCGCGTGGTCGCCACCTCGCTGACCGGCGAGGTGCTGGCCTGCGCGCTGGCCAACTACGGCGCCAGCCGCACGGCCAAGGCCTGCATGGCCACGCTGGCCACCGCACTGTTGAAGGTGCGCAAGCAGCTGGACGCCAGCCAGCAGATCCTCGGCATCGGCGTGGGCCTGCCCGGCGGCGTGAACGAGGCGCGCGGCGTGCTGCACTTCGCCCCCAACCTGGGTTGGCGCGACGTGGCCGTCGGCGAGCTGCTGGCCGACAAGCTGCAGGACAGCCTGCTCGCCGGCGTGCCGCTATTCATCCAGAACGAGGCCGACGTCGCTGCCCTGGGCGAGATGGAGTTCAACCCCGCGCCCGGCTCCGACCCGCTGCTCTACGTCTCCATCAATCAGGGTCTGGGCGCCGGCGTCATCGTCGGCGACCGGCTGCTGACCGGCAGCCGGGGCTTTGCCGGCGAGGTGGGCCACATGGTGCTGCAACTGGGCGGGCCGCGCTGCTCCTGCGGCCGGCGTGGCTGCGCCGAGGCACTGATCGCCACCCGCGCCATGCTCGGCGGCAGCGACGGCGAGCCCGTGCTGCGCTCGCTGGCCGAGGTGCGCGCCCACCTGGTGGACGAAGACCCCGAGACACTGAAGGCCGTGGCCTCCGCCGGCCGCTACCTGGGCGTACTGCTGCAGAACCTGGCCACGGCCTACGACCCCGGCTGCATCGTGCTGGGTGGCTCGGTGGTGGAGCTGGGCCAGCCCTTCCTGCAGCCCGCGCTGGACGCGCTGAACGACTACGCCGCCGCGGCCGGCCTGCCGCCGCCCACCGTGCGCACCTCGCGCTTCGGCGCCAACGCCGTCGCGGTGGGCGCAGCCGCGCTGGCCCGCTACCGACTCACCCGCCCCGCCCTGCCGCTGGCAGACACGGGACTGCCCCTGGCTGAGGAAGCCCTCTGATGTATCTCGGCATTGATCTCGGCACCTCGGAAGTCAAGCTGCTGCTGCTGGACGGCCGCGGCCACACTATCGGCAGCGCTGGCAACACGCTGACGCTGGCCAACCCGCAACCGCTGTGGTCCGAGCAGGCGCCCGCCGACTGGTGGACCGCCACGCAGGCAGCCGTGGCCACGCTGCGCGCGGCGCACCCGGACGAGTTCGCGCAGGTGCGCGCCATCGGCCTGTCAGGCCAGATGCACGGCGCCGTGCTGCTGGATGCGGCCGACAACGTGCTGCGCCCGGCCATCCTGTGGAACGACGGCCGCTGCCATGCCGAATGCGCCGAGCTGGAAGCCGCCGCACCGGCCCTGCACGCCATCGCCGGCAACCTCGCCATGCCCGGCTTCACCGCGCCCAAGTTGCTGTGGGTGAAGAAGCACGAGCCCGACGTCTTCGCGCGCGTGACCAGCGTGCTGCTGCCCAAGGACTGGCTGCGCCTGCAGCTGACCGGCGACAAGGTGTCCGACCCGTCCGACGCGGCCGGCACGCTGTGGCTGGACGTCGCCCGGCGCGACTGGTCCGACGAGCTGCTGGCCGCCACCGGCCTCACGCGCGCCCACATGCCGCGTCTCGTGGAGGCCAGCGAACCCAGCGGCGTGCTGCGCCCCGAGCTGGCACAAGCCTGGGGCCTGGGCGCGGAAGTCATCGTGGCCGGCGGCGCCGGCGACAACGCGGCCAGCGCCATCGGCATCGGCGCCACGGCGCCGGGCGACGGCTTCATCTCGCTGGGCACCTCGGGCGTGCTGTTCGTCGTCAACGACCGCTACCGGCCCAACCCGGCCTCGGCCGTCCACGCCTTCTGCCATGCGCTGCCCCAGCGCTGGCACCAGATGAGCGTCATGCTGTCGGCCGCCAGTTGCCTGCGCTGGTTCTGCCAGCTCGTGGGCCAGCACGAGAGCGCGCTGCTGGCCGAGCTGGCGCGCGACGACCGCACCGTCAACGACCGGGCCCCCCTCTTCCTGCCCTACCTGGCCGGCGAGCGCACGCCACACAACGACCCCTTCGCGCCCGGCGTGTTCCACGGCCTGAAGGCCGCCACCACGCGCGCCGACTGCACCTATGCCGTGCTGGAAGGCGTGGCCTTCGGCCTGGCCGACGGGCTGGACGCGCTGCGCGCTGCCGGCACCGAGGTGAGTCAGCTATCGCTGGTGGGCGGAGGCTCGCGCAGCCCCTACTGGGCACAGCTGATCGCCGACGTGCTGAACGTGGACATCGTCGTGCACGCCGGCAGCGAGGCCGGCGGCGCGCTGGGTGCAGCCCGTCTGGGCTGGCTGGCTGCCGGCGGCAGCGTGGACGCCGTTTGCACCCGCCCGGCGCTGTCGGCCCGCCACACACCCGACCCCGAACGCCATGCCCGCCTGGCCCCTCGCCTGGCGCGCTTCCGTGACCTGTACCAGCGCCTGCGTGGCGCTTGATCTTTGCAACCACCGACATGAGCTACTTCGAACACATCCCCGCCATCCGCTTCGAGGGCGCCGACAGCCCCAACGACCTGGCCTTCAAGCACTACGACAAGGACCGCATCGTCTTGGGCAAGCGCATGGAAGACCACCTGCGCTTCGCCGTCTGCTACTGGCACAACTTTGTCTGGACCGGCCTGGACCCGTTCGGCGGCGCCACCTTCGAGCGTCCCTGGTTCCAGGGCGGCAGCCCGATGGAGCTGGCCAAGCTGAAGGCCGACGCGGCCTTCGAGTTCTTCGCCAAGCTGGGCGCGCCCTACTACTGCTTCCACGACCGTGACGTAGCACCCGAGGGCGCCACGCCGCGCGAGAGCCAGGACAACTTCAAGCGCATCGTCGACGTGCTGGCGCAGAAGCAGCAGGCCACCGGCATGAAGCTGCTGTGGGGCACAGCCAACCTGTTCAGCCACCGCCGCTTCATGTCGGGCGCGGCTAGCAACCCCGACCCCGAGATCTTCAAGATGGCCGCGCTGCAGGTGCGCGACGCCATGGACGCCACGCTCGCGCTGGGCGGCGAGAACTACGTGCTGTGGGGCGGCCGCGAGGGCTACGAGACGCTGCTGAACACGCGCCTGGGTCAGGAGCTGGACCAGCTGGGCCGCTTCCTGAACATGGTCGTCGAGTACAAGCACAAGATCGGCTTCAAGGGCGCCATCCTCATCGAGCCCAAGCCGCGCGAGCCGTCCAAGCACCAGTACGACTTCGACACCGCCACCGTCTACGGCTTCCTCGTGCGCTACGGCCTGGAGAAGGAAGTGAAGGTCAACATCGAGGCCAACCACGCGACGCTGTCGGGCCATAGCTTCGAGCACGAGATCGCGACGGCGGGCGCTTTGGGCATCCTCGGCAGCCTGGACATGAACCGCGGCGACCCGCAGCTGGGCTGGGACACCGACCAGTTCCCCAACAACGTGCCCGAGACGGCCATCGCGCTGTACGAGGTGTTGAAGGCCGGCGGCCTGGGGTCGGGCGGCCTGAACTTCGACGCCAAAGTGCGCCGCCAGTCCATCGACGCGGCCGACCTCTTCCACGGCCACATCGGCGGCATGGACGTCTGCGCCCAGGCGCTGCTGATCGCCGAGAAGATGATCAACGACGGCCGCCTGCAGGCCGCCCAGAGAACGCGATATGCCGGCTGGGACACGCCGGCCGGCCAGGACATCCTGGGCGGCCGCCGCACGCTGAGCGAGCTGGCCGACGAGGTGCTGGCCCGCAACGTCGACATCGCCCCCGTCTCCGGCCGCCAGGAAGTGCTGGAGAACCTCGTCAACCGCCTCTGCGCCTGATAGACCGCCGCCCCGCTGCGCAAAGCGCCTGACGCGCCGACACGCAGCGGTTTTTTCCGCGCCGACTGACAACGCTGACATTTCCGCCCCGCGCCTCCCCGCCAGCCTTGCCCGCCGCCGCGCCCACGCCCCTTTCCCCACCGCCGAACCAGCAGCAGTACCCCTCGGCAAACACCATCCCCCGTGCCAACGAGCACTTCGAGAGGAGACATCCGTGAACAAGCCCCAGAGAACCCTGATTTCCATCGCCGCCGCCCAGGCGGCGCTGCTGTGCAGCGGCCTGGCCGTGGCGCAGAGCGCGCCCCCGCCGGCCGCCGCTGCGTCGGCGCCGGTGCAGAAGGTCGAGACCGTTGTCGTCAGCGGCCGCCGCGCGGCGCTGGAGTCGGCGCAGAAGATCAAGCAGAACGCCGACGAGATCGTCGACTCCATCGTGGCCGACGACATCGGCAAGTTGCCGGACAAGTCCGTCACCGAGGTGCTGCAGCGCATCGTCGGCGTGACCATTGACCGCACGATGGCCAAGAACGACCCCGAGCACTACTCGGTGGAAGGCTCCAGCGTGAACATCCGCGGCCTCTCCTACGTGCGCTCCGAGGTCAACGGCCGTGACACCTTCTCGGCCAACGGCGGACGCGCGCTGAACTTCGAGGACGTGCCGCCCGAGCTGATGGCCGCGGTGGACGTCTACAAGAACCCGTCGTCCGCGCAGATCGAGGGCTCCATCGGCGGCCTGGTGAACCTGCGCACCGCCATGCCCTTCGACTACGCCGGCTTCAAGGGCCACGTTACGGCCAGCGGCAACTACAACGAGTTGCAGGGCAAGTTCAGCCCCTCGGCCTCCGGCCTGCTGTCCAACCGCTGGAAGACCGACATCGGCGAGGTCGGCATGCTGATGAGCCTGGCCCACAGCAAGAGCTCCACCCGCACCGATCTGTGGCAGGTCGAGCCCTACTACAAGATCGACAGCACGCACTGGGTGCCCAAGGGCGCGCAGTGGCGCGACTCCAACTTCGAGCGCAACCGCAACGGCCTGTACGGCGCACTGCAGTGGAAGAAGGATGACCTCAGCAGCTCGCTGACCTACTTCCAGTCCAAGTACCGCATGCAGTGGGACGAGAACGCGCTGTTCGCGCAGACCACGCCCTGGAACATCGTCGTCGGCAGCGATGCCAAGTACGACAAGAACAACGTCTTCGTCAGCGGCACGCTGACCTCGCCGGCCGACGGCGGCGTCAACTTCGGCGCCGACACGCGCTACATGACGCGCAACTCCAAGACCAAGGATCTGGGCTGGAACCTCGCCTGGAAGGCCAGCGACAAGTGGTCGTTCAGCACCGACCTGCAGTTGGTCAAGTCCACCACCAATGCGTTCGACTCTACTGTCGCCACCGGCCTGCTGATGCCCAAGGAGACGCTGGACCTGTCAGGCAGCACGCCGCGCGTGGTGTTCGATGCCAGCGACCTGGCCGCGCTGCAGAACAAGGCCAACTACTACTGGGCCTTCACGATGGAGCACCTGGACCGCAGCAAGGCCGAGCAGAAGGCCTGGCGCGCGGACGGCAAGTTCAACTTCGACCATGCCGTGCTGCAGGATCTGTCCTTCGGCATCCGCCTGACCGACCGCGATGCCACCACCACCAAGACGGTGCCCGACTACAACTGGTCAGCCATCACGCAGACCTGGCAGCGCGGCTGGGACATCACCGGCCTGGCCTACCTGAACGACCCGCGTTTCAACGCGCCCACGCGGCTGCACACCTTCGACAACTTCTTCGGCGGCCAGAGCGTGCCGGCCATCTACGTGCCGGCGGTGTCGCTGGCCAAGGACTACCCGAACTCCTACCAGCTGCTGCACAAGTACCACGACGAGGTGCTGTGCATGCCGCAGTCCTGGCGCTCGGGCTGCACGGCCTGGGCCCCGGCCAGCTTCGGCACCGACCCGGCGGGCACCAACGAACAGCATGAGCGCTCGCAGGCCGTCTACGGCCAGCTGCGCTTCGACTTCAACGACGTCGGCGCGCCGGTGGACGGCAACGTCGGCGTGCGTGTCGTGCGCACCGACATGAAGGCCAGCGGCTACGTCGTGTTCAAGAACAGCGCCCCCACGCTGAACGCGGGCCAGAGCCTGGGCGGCGTGGCCGTGCCGGTGATCAGCAGCTTCAGCAGCCCCATCCAGGCCGAGCAGAACTACACCGACGTGCTGCCCAGCCTGAACCTGCGCTACAAGCTGAGCAACGAGCTGCAGCTGCGCGCCGCGCTGGGCAAGGGCGTCTCGCGCCCCGACTTCTCACAGCTGCAGGCCTACACGACGATGGAGCTGTCCACCAAGCAGCGCACCGAAGGCAACACCATCGTCGTCGACTCCGTCAGCCTGAGCGGCACGGCCAGCGGCAACCCACTGCTCAAGCCCGTGAAGTCCACACAGCTGGACCTGTCGGGTGAGTGGTACTTCTCCAAGAACGGCTCGGTGACGCTGGCGCTGTTCAACAAGGAGCTCAAGGACATCATCGTCAGCCAGTCGGCAACCCTTCAACTGCCGGCCACCAACGGCACGCCGCTGAACTTCACGGTCACGTCGCCGGTGAACGGCGCCAAGGGCCATGCCCGCGGCTTCGAGCTGGCCTTCCAGCGCTACTTCGACATGCTGCCGGGCTGGATGTCGGGCCTGGGCGTGCAGGCCAACTACACCTACGTGGACAGCAAGACGACGCCGTACAACCCGGTGCTGTCGGCCTTCTGCGCCGGCACCAGCACCGACGCGGTCAACCTCAACCTGAACATCAACGGTTGCGACACCGACGGCCGCACCTTCGGCAACCTGCCGCTGACCAACCTGTCCCGCAACGCCTACAACCTGGCGCTGCTGTACGACTACGGCCCGATCTCGGCACGCGTGGCTTACAGCTGGCGCTCCAAGTACCTGCAAGCCGTCAACGCCAACGGCACGCGCGGTGGCGACGGCCGCCTGGCCGACGGCACCGGCGTGGCCTACGCGCTGCCCACCTGGAGCGACGACTACGGCCAGATCGACGCCGGCATCACCTACCGCTTCAACGACAAGTTCAGCTTCAGCCTCGAAGGCTCGAACCTGAACAACGCGCTGGCACGGCAGCTGATGCAGCAGAACATCGGCATGATGACGCGCGCGGTGAACTACACCGGCCGCCGCTACTCGGTGCAGGCGAGCTACTCGTTCTGATGCGCTGACACGACCGTCCGGCGGCCACCGCGCCGCCGGATTTTCAGGATCCGCTATGAAATCAACCCACCTCGCCGCAGCGGTGCTGGCCGGCCTGCTGTCCATCGCGCCCGCCTGGGCCGCGGAAGCACCGCGCCTCGTCGCCAAGGACGGCCGCCACGCACTGCTCGTGGACGGCAAGCCCTTCCTCATCCTCGGTGCGCAGGCGCATAACTCCAGCAACTACCCCGCCGGGCTGGGTCCCGTCTGGGCCGCTGCCAACGACCTCAAGGCCAATACCGTGCTGATGCCCGTGGCCTGGGAGCAGGTGGAGCCCGAGGAAGGCCGCTTCGACTTCAGCTTCGTGGACACACTCGTCCAGCAGGCGCGCCAGCAGAACAAGCGCCTCGTGCTGCTGTGGTTCGCCACCTGGAAGAACACCAGCGCGCAGTACACGCCGGCCTGGGTCAAGCTCGCGCCGCAGCGCTTCCCGGCCATGCGCGACAAGGACGGCAAGGCGAGCTACTGCCTCAGCCCCTTCGGCACCGAGACGCTGAAGCACGACAAGCGCGCCTTCGTCGCGCTGATGACGCACCTCAAGAAGATCGACGCCCAGCAACGCACCGTGCTGATGGTGCAGGTGCAGAACGAAGTCGGCACCTACGGTCTCGTTCGCGACTTCGCGCCGGCCGCACAGGCCGCGTTCGAGCAGCCCGTGCCCGCCGCCGTGCTGGCGCGCCAGAAGCCCAAACTCGCGGCCACCGGCAACTGGCGCGAGGTCTATGGCGACTACGCCGACGAATACTTCCACGCCTGGGCCATCGCCCGCTACATAGGCGAGATCGCCGCTGCCGGCCGCGCGGTGTACGACCTGCCCATGTTCGTCAACAACGCGCTGCGCAACCCGCTGGAGCAGCCGCCCAAGCCCTGGGCCAACAACTTCTCCAGCGGCGGCCCGAGCTGGGACGTCATCGACATCTACAAGGCCGCCGCGCCGGCTGTGGACATCGTCGGCCCCGACCTCTACAACGCCGAGTCCGCCCAGGTGGAGGCCAACCTGCGGCTGTTCCAGCGCGCCGACAACGCGCTGTGGGTGCCCGAGATCGGCTCCAAGTCGGCCTACGGGCGCTACCTGTACTCAATGCTGGGCAGGGGCGCCATCGGCGTGTCGCCATTCGGCATGGACTACTTCGACTACAGCAACCACCCGCTGGGCGCCACCGCGACCGACAAGACCATCGTCGAGCCCTTCGAGCGCGTCTACCGCATGTTCGCGCCCATCCAGCGCCAGTGGGCGCAGTGGGCCTTCGACGGCAAGGTGCGCGGCGTCGGCGAAGCCGACGACCGCAAGCCCCAGCAGCTGGACTTCCCCGGCTGGACCGCCAAGCTGACCTACCGCCTGGGCCGCTTCGGCGAGGCCAGCTGGGGCCCGGAGTTCGCCAAGCCCGCGCCGGGCACCGAGGAGCCCAACGGCGGCGCCGCGATGGCGCAGCTGGGGCCTGACGAGTTCCTGCTGATCGGCCAGCGCGTGCGCGTGCGCATGGAGCCCGCCGAGGGCAGCAGCGGCATGATGCTGCGCGCCGAGCAGGGCCGCTTCGATGCCCAGGGCCGCTGGGTCATGGAGCGCGTTTGGAACGGCGACCAGGTGGACTGGGGCCTGAACCTGCCGACCGAGCCCGTCATGCTCAAGATCACCATGGCACGCCCCCACTGACCCTCATGCGCAGCTGCCGCCTGATCGCCGCCCTGCTCGCTGGCTGTGCCGCCCTGCACCTGCAGGCGGCCGAGCAGGTACTGCATTACGCCAGCCCGGCGCCGGACACACCGCAGGGCTGGGAGCAGCAGGCCCTGCCCATCGGCAACGGGCGCCTGGGTGCCATGCTGTTCGGCCAAGTGGCGCGCGACCGCCTGCAGTTCAACGACATCACGCTGTGGACCGGGGACCGCCGGACCATGGGCGCCTTCCAGCCCTTCGGCGACGTGGTGCTGACGCTGGACGACGCCGACGCGCCCGTCAGCGACTACCGCCGTGAGCTGGACATCGCCCGCGCCGTGAACCGGCTGACCTACACGCAGCACGGCGTGCGCTTCACGCGCGAGGCGCTGGCCAGCCACCCGGCCCAGGTCATCGCCTGGCGGCTGACGGCTGACCGGCCCGGCCGCTACCACGGCCGCATCGCGCTGACCGACCGCCATGGCGCGGCACTCAGCGCGGCCAACAACACGCTGACCGCTGTCGGTGCGCTGCCCAACGGCATGGCCTATGCGAGCCAGCTGCGCGTCGTGCATGAAGGTGGCACGGTCAGCGTCGACGGAAACACGCTGCGCTTCAACGGCGTCAACGCACTGACCCTCATCCTCGGCGCCGGCACCAGCTTTGCCGACGGCCAGCCACCGCTGCCGCGCGTGCAGCGCCAGGCGGCCGCCGCACCCCGCTGGGCGCAGCTGCGCGCCGCGCACGAGCGCGACGTGGGCGCCCTGCTCGGCCGCGTGACGCTGAACCTGGGCGCCACCCCGCCCGAGCGCCGCGCACTGAGCACTGACGCCCGCCTGGCCGCCTACACCCAGCACGGCAACGACCCCGAGCTGGAGGCGCTGTATTTCCATTTCGGCCGCTACCTGCTCGTCAGCAGCTCGCGGGACTCGCTGCCGGCCAACCTGCAAGGTCTGTGGAACGACCACCTGCAGCCACCGTGGAACAGCGACTACCACTCCAACATCAACCTGCAGATGAACTACTGGCCGGCCGAGGTAACCAACCTCGCCGAGACCGCACGGCCCTTCCACCGCTTCGTGCAGCGCCTGATCCCTGCGTGGCGCCACGCCGTGTCCGAGCGGGCCGCGCTAGCGCTGACCAACCCACAGGCCCTGCCGCCCGAGACACCGCCCTGGGACAACTCCGTGCAGCCGCCGCCAGAGACCTTCCTGACCACAACCGGGACCCCCGTGCGCGGCTGGGCGTTGCGCACCGAGACCAACCCCTTCGGCCACCAGGGCTACCTGTGGAACATGACTGGCAACGCCTGGTATGCCCGCCACTTCTGGGAGCACTACGCCTTCACGCAGGACCGCACCTTCCTGCGCGACGTGGCCTGGCCCGTGCTGCGCGAGGTGGGCGAGTTCTGGGAAGACCGGCTGAGGACCACGCCCGACGGCGGGCTCGTCGCGCCCAACGGCTGGTCACCCGAGCACGGCCCCATCCAGGACGGCGTGGCCTATGACCAGCAAATCCTGTGGGACCACTTCGACAACCTCGCCCAGGCCGCCGAGGTGCTGGGCGAGCCCGCCGCCCGCGACCGCGCCGCCGCCATCCGCGACCGTCTGGCCGGCCCGCGCGTCGGCAGCTGGGGCCAGTTGCTGGAGTGGATGGAGGAGCTGAAGGACCCAGTGCTGGACACGCCGCGCGACACGCACCGCCATGTGTCCCACCTCTACGCGCTCTACCCCGGCCGGCAAATCTCGCCCACCCGCACGCCCGCGCTGGCAGCGGCAGCCCGCACCACGCTGGCCGCACGCGGCGATGTGAGCACCGGCTGGTCCATGGCCTGGAAGATCGCCTTCTGGGCCCGGCTGCACGACGGCAACCACGCCCACGAACTGCTGCGCGGCCTGCTGGCCCAGCCCGGCGCGCGCAAGGCCCGCGAAGGCGCGGAGGTGCACCAGGGCGGCACCTACCCCAATCTACTGGACACCCACCCGCCCTTCCAGATCGACGGCAACTTTGGCGCCACGGCCGCCATCGCCGAGATGCTGCTGCAGTCGCATGACGGCGTCATCGCCCTGCTGCCCGCCCTGCCTGTTGCCTGGGGGCAAGGCTCGGTGCAGGGCCTGCGCGCGCGCGGCGGCTTCGTCGTCGATATCGCCTGGGCCCAGGGCCGAGTGACGCGCACCTCCGTGCGCGCCGTGGCCGGCGCGGGCGGCGGCCGGCTGCGCGTGGGCGAGCGCGTCATCGAGCTGCAACTGCGCCCCGGCCAGACCCGCACGCTGGAGTTCCCTCTGCCATGAGACGCCTGCTTCACGCCCTCTGCCTGGCCGTGCTGCCGCTGACAGCGCAGTCACTGGACCTGGACACCGGCCGCCCCGCGCCGGGCTGGCACATCGCCGTCACCGATTTCGAGGGCCAGGCCCGCCTGGCTGGCGAGCGCGTCACCGTGCCCAAGCCCGCCCAGCCGCGCGTGCCCAGCAGCCGCGTGGCCGCCCGGCGCGGCGACGACGGGGCCGTCACGCTGCAGTTCAGCCACAGCTGGATCGCGCAGCTGCGCTGGCAGGGCGGCCAGCCGCTGGACCTGAACGCCTACCTGCCGCAAGGCACCGTCGAGTTCGACCTCGACGTCATCGACCTTGCCCAAGGCGGCCTCAAGTTCAAGCTCGGCTGCGGCAAGGATTGCGAACGCAAGATCCCTTTCCTGTTCGCCGGCCGCGCGCTGGCGGGCCAGGGCCGGCAGCACCTGTCGTTCGCGCTGAAATGCTTCTGGCGGGAAGGGGACGACTTCAGCGCCGTGGACCTGCCCTTCACGCTGGAAGGCACCGGCAGCGGTGAGGTGCGCGTCAGCCGGCTGCGCCTGAACAAGGCCGGCAAGCCCACCACGGCCTGCCCCGACTACCGCACGCAGTCCGTCACGCCCGAGCCGCTGCAGGAGTCGTGGGCGGTGGACTGGTGGCTGCCGCGCCACGAGTCCAAGATCGCCGAGGTGCGCGCACATCAGGCCGCCGGCCGGCGCGTGGACCTGGTGTTCCTGGGCGACTCCATCACGCAAGGCTGGGAGAAGGAAGGTACGGCGGCATTTGCCCGCCACTTCGCCCCCCACCACGCCGTGGCGCTGGGCTTCGGCGGCGACCGCACGGAGAACCTGCTGTGGCGCCTGCGCCATGGCGCACTGGACGGCATGGCGCCTAAGGTCGTCGTGATGCTGATCGGCACCAACAACACCGGCGAGCGGCTGGAAGACCCGACGCTGACCGTGGCCGGCATCCGCGCCAACCTTGACGAGATCCGCCGCCGCCAACCCCAGGCCACCGTGCTGCTGATGGCGCTGCTGCCGCGCGGCGAGACGCCCGACGACCTGACCCGCCGCCACAACGCCCGCATCAATGCGCTGCTGCCATCGCTGGCCGACGGCCAGCGCGTGCGCTTGCTCGACATCGGCCCCGCACTGACCCAGCCGGACGGCACGCTGTCCCGCGACCTGCTGCCGGACTTCCTGCACCTCAGCCCGGCCGGCTACGACATCTGGGCCCGCCGCCTGGACGCCACCCTGACCCCTCTGCTGGCGCCCTGACGGCGCCTCCTCCCTGCCCCCATGACCGCACTGACCTACTCCAGCCCCTTCCCCACCGACTTCGTGTTCGGCGTCGCCGCCGCGTCCGCCCAGATCGAGGGCGCCGCCTTCACCGACGGCAAGGGCGAATCCATCTGGGACCGCTTCAGCCGCGAGCCCGGCAAGGTGCTCGGCGGCGACACGCTGGATGTCGCCTGCGACCACTACCACCGCTTCGACGAGGACTTCGCGCTGATGGCGTCCCTCGGCGTCAAGCACTACCGGCTGTCCATCGCCTGGCCGCGCATCTACCCGAACGGCGACGGCGAACTGAACCCCGCCGGCCTGGACTTCTATCACCGGCTGTTCGCCAGCATGAAGAAGCACGGCATCACACCCTGGGTCACGATGTTCCACTGGGACCTGCCGCAAGCGCTGGAAGAGCGCGGCGGCTGGACCTCGCGCGTCACGGTGGACGCCTTCGCCCGCTACGCCGACACCATCGTCAAGGCCTTTGCCGGCGAGGTGACGCACTGGATCACGATGAACGAGATCCGCTGCTTCACGCTGCTGGCCTACGGCTACGGCACCAAGGCACCGGGCCGCAAAGAGAGCGCCCAAGTCGTCAACCAGACCTTCCACCACGCGCTGCTGTGCCACGGGCATGGGGTGAGGGCCGTGCGTGAGTTCGGCGGCGCGGGCGCCGTCGTGGGCCTGACCGACAACTGCGACGTCTGCATCCCCGTCACCGAGACGCCAGCCGACATCGCCGCCGCCAAGGCGTGGTTCCTGGAGAAGAACGCCCACGTGCTGGGCGCCATGCACGCCGGCCGCTACCCGGCGGACTACTTGGCCCGCGTGGGAGCCGACGCGCCCACCGTGCTACCCGGCGACTTCGAGCTCATCAGCCTGCCTACCGACCACCTGGGCCTGAACATCTACACCGGCACCTACGTGCGCGCCAGCCGCAACGGCGCCGCCTGGGAGACCGTGCCGCTGCCGGCCAACTACCCGCGCGCCGACAGCCCCTGGCTGCACATCGCCCCGCAGGCCATTTACTGGGCCACGCGCTTCGCGGCCGAGTGCTATGGCCACCAGGCGCTCTACATCACCGAAAACGGCTGCGGCTACAACGACGAGCCGGTCGTGAACGGCGAGGTGCTGGACCTGCACCGCCGCGACTTCCTGCGCAACCACCTGCGCGAAGCCCACCGCGCCATCAGCGACGGCGTACCGCTGCGCGGCTACTTCCTGTGGAGCTTCATCGACAACTACGAGTGGGAAGACGGCTACCAGCGCCGCTTCGGCATCGTGCACTGCGACTACGAGACGCTGGTGCGCACGCCCAAGCTGTCGGCGCTGTACTACGCCGACATCATTCGTGAGCGGCGGATTCTTTGAGCCCCGCTGAAACAAAACACCCGACGGCGACGCCGAGCTTCGTAGGGCGGGTCATGACCCGCCGGCACGGGCGGGCTGTCGCCACCGAACGGCGGGTTGCCGCCACCGAACGGCGGGTCATGACCCGCCCTACACCATGAATCCGCAGAATCTGACCCTGAACATGGCCGTCGTGCCACCGTCGGCCGACCGCCTGCCCATGCGGCAGAAGGTGGGTTTCGGCCTGGGCTCCATCCTGGACATGTGGGGCCACTGGCTCTACCCCTCGCTGGCCTTCCACGTCTTCAACATCTTCCTCGGCGTGGCACCCGGGCTGATCTCGACGGTGCAGATGGTGAAGATCTTCATCGACGCCGCCAGCGACGCCATCTTCGGCTGGCTCTCCGACAACACCCGCACGCGCTACGGCCGGCGGCGGCCCTTCATCCTGGTGGGCGGCGTACTCGCCGGCATCGGCCTGCCGCTGATGTTTGCCGTCGGCAAGGGCTGGACCGACACGCAGTACTTCGTCTTCATGCTGGTCAGCATGCTGGTCTACGTGCCGGTGATGAGCTGCTTCAACATGCCCTGGGTCAGCCTGGGCTCGGAGATGACGCCGGACTATCACGAGCGCACCTCGGTGATGGCCATCCGCAACGCCATCCAGAAGGGGCCGGAGCTGGCGATGTTCTTCGCCGCGCAGTTCACGACGCTGGCCATCTTCAACGACCCCGCCACCGGCAAGCCTGACATCCTGCGCGGCGCGCAGACCTACTGCGCCATCCTGGGCGCCATCATGGTGGCGGTGTCCATCGCCATCTTCCTGCTGGTGCGCGAGCGCTACTACGAGAAGCTGGTGTCGCGCACGCAGACCCACATCCCCTTCGCCGACACGCTGTGGCGCACGCTGCGCTGCAAGCCCTTCCGCCACGTGCTGCTGATGGCGCTGGCCTACGGCATCGGCACGGCCATGGTGGGCGCCCTGGGCTACTACGCGACCGTCTACTACGTCTGCAAGGGCGACGTGACGCTGGCCACGAAGTGGAACACTGCCATGGGACTGGCCGGCATGGCCTTCGGCTTCGCGGGCATCCCGTTCTTCACGTGGATCGCGCGCAAGCACGGCAAGCGCGCCGCACTGGCCACGGTGCTGGTGATGGCCATCGCCGCATTCATCGGCGACTGGTGGCTGTACGACCCCGAGCGCCCCTACCTGCAGCTGTTCGCCTGCGGCTTCGTCGCCTTCACCGGCGCAGGCTTCTGGACGCTTTACGGCGCCACCATCGGCGACGTCGTCGACTACGACGAATCACAGACCGGCCAGCGCCGCGAAGGTTCGTTCTCAGCCTGCCAGTCCTGGATCACCAAGGTCGGCATCGCGCTCGGCGTCGGCGCGTCGGGCTGGATCCTGCAGTTCACGGGCTTTGACTCAAAGCTGAACGTGCAGACGCCCGAGGCCCTGCTCTGGATACGCCTGCTGCTGTCGGGCATCCCCGTCATCGGCCTGGTGCTGGCACTGATCGCCATCTTGCGCTTCCCGCTGACGGAGGCACGCATGCTGGACATCCGCCGGCAGCTGGAAAGCACGCGAGGCACGGTATGACGCTGTCGCGCCGGCACGCCCTGCAACTCGCCCTGGCCGGCGCCAGCGTGCCGGCCTCGGCCGGCGTGGCGGGGGCGCCCAGGCCGGGCGTCGGCCTCGAAGGCCAGCGCCAGGCCGACCGCGGCGATGGCCGCTACCTGAACCCCATCGTGGCCGGTGACCATGCCGACCCGACGGTGCTGAAGGACGGCGCCGACTACTACATGACCTTCTCGTCCTTCCAGTCCTACCCGGGTGCCGTCATCTGGCACTCGCAGGACCTGGTGAACTGGACGCCCATCACCGCCGCCTTGCACCAGCCCATCGGCACGGTCTGGGCGATGGACCTCATCAAGCACGCCGGCCGCTACTACCTCTACATCCCGGTGCTGCAGGACGCCGGCACCGGCATCTACGTCATCCACGCGGACAACATCCGCGGCCCGTGGAGTGCACCCATCGATCTGAAGATCCCTGGCTGCATCGATCCCGGCCACGTGGTGGGCGAGGACGGCCGGCGCTACCTCTTCGTCAACGGCGGCCGCCGCGTGCGGCTGAGCGACGACGGCCTCACCACCGACGGCCAGCTGCAGGCCAACGCGTGGACGCCCTGGCAATACCCCAAGGACTGGGTGGTCGAGATGTTCGCGCCCGAGGGCCCCAAGCTGTTCCGGCGCGGCGCGTGGTTCTACCTGATCAGCGCCGTCGGCGGCACGGCCGGGCCACCTACCAGCCACATGGTCACGGTGGCCCGCTCACGCTCCGTGCATGGGCCGTGGGAGGACGCGCCCAACAACCCCATCGTGCGCACGACGAGCATCGACGAGCCCTGGTGGTCGCGCGGCCACGCCACCGTCGTCGAAGGCCCGGCGGGGGACTGGTGGATGGTCTATCACGGCTACGAAAACGGCTTTCGCACGCTGGGCCGCCAGGCGCTGCTGGAGCCGGTCGAATGGACCGCCGACGGCTGGCTGCGCGCCAAGGGCGGCACGCTGGACCAGCCGCTGCCCAAGCCGCGCGGCGGCAAGCCGAGCCCGGCTGGTTTTGCGCTGTCGGATGACTTTTCCTCGGGCAAGCTCGGCCTGCAATGGGCCTTCCATGCGCCGGGGCCGGACGAAGCCCGGCGCCTGCGCTTCGACGGTCCGTCCCTCGTCATCCGCGGCAAGGGCCGGGCGCTGCCGGACAGCTCGCCGCTGACCTGCGCCTGCGGCGACCGTCGCTACGAGGTCACGGTGGATCTGGAGATCACTGGCGACGGCCACGGCGGCCTGGCGCTGTTCTACGAAGAGCGCGGCCATGTCGGCCTGGGCTTCAGCGCCACGCAGATGCTGACCTATGGCTACGGCCAGGAGCACGCGTGGATGCGCGAGCCGCTGCCCGCCACGACGGGCACGCGCCGCGTGCGCATCCGCCTCGTCAACCGCGAGCACATCGTCACCTGGCACGTCAGCCACGATGGCGGCGGCACCTGGACCCAGCACCCCTGGCAGATGGAGGTCTCCGGCCTGCATCACAACGTGTTCGGCGGCTTCGTCAGCCTGCGGCCTGCGCTGTTCAGCGCCGGGGCCGGCGAGGTGCGCGCCCGCAACTTCACCTACCGAGGACTTCCCGCATGACGCCTTCCCGCCGCCAAGTGATCGCCGCCGCCGCCGCACTGCCGCTGGCGGCCCAGGCCGCGCCGCCACAGCGCCGCATCGTGCTGGACCTGGCGACCGCCAGCCAGCCGCTGGACCGCTTCTTCGACCACTGCGTCGGCGCCGACTACCCCGGCACGCTGTTCCGAGAGGACTCGCTGGCCCAGCTGAAGACCACGGTGGATGAACTGGGCTTTCGCTACCTGCGCTTCCACGCCATCTTCCACGACGTGTTCAAGACGGTGACGCGCGACGCCGCCGGCCAGCTGGTGTTCGACTTCACCGGCATCGACAAACTCTACGACGCGATGCTCGCGCGGCGCATCAAGCCATTCATCGAGCTGGGCTTCACGCCGCTGGCGCTGAAGACGTCCGACCTGAAGATCTTCTACTGGGCCGGCAACACGTCGCACCCCGAGCCCAAGGGCTGGGTCACACTGATCGACGCGTTCACGCGCCATCTGTTGCAACGCTATGGTGAGAAGGAAGTCCGCAGCTGGTACTTCGAGGTCTGGAACGAACCCAACCTCGACGGCTTCTGGGAAAAGGCCGACAAGCAGGCCTACTTCGACCTCTACACCCGAACGGCCAAGACCATCAAGGCCATCGACCCGCAACTGCCGGTGGGCGGCCCGGCCACCGCCGGCGCGGCCTGGGTACCCGAGTTCCTGGCGCATGCCAAGGCGACCGACACGCCGGTGGACTTCGTCACCGTACACACCTACGGCGTGGACGGCGGCTTCCTGGACGAGTTCGGCAAGGAAGACCTGATGCTGCTGGCCACGCCCGATGCCATCCTGGCCGACGTGCGCCGCGTGCGCAAGGAAATCGACGCCTCCCACCTGCCCGGCATTCCGATGTTCTTCACCGAATGGAGCAGCAGCTACAACCCGCGTGACCTGGTGCACGACAGCTACATGAGCGCCGCCTATGTGCTGACCAAGCTGAAGGGCTCGCAGGGCCTGGCACAGCACATGAGCTACTGGGTCTACAGCGACCTGTTCGAGGAGCCGGGCCCGCCGGATGCGCCCTTCCACGGCGGCTTTGGGCTGATGACGCGCGAGGGCATCCGCAAGCCGACCTGGTTCAGCTACAAGTACCTGGCCGCGCTGGCCCGGCTGAACGGCCGGCAGGTGCCCACCAGCGACGAGCAGACCTGGGCGGCCACCGACGGCCAACAGCTACAGGCCATCGTCTGGGACTGGCGCAACACCGAGCAGAAGGTCAGCAACCGCAGCTTCTTCGGCAAGCCCCAGCCCTCGCGCGACGTGGGCACCGCCACGGTCGACCTGCGGGGCATGGCGCCCGGCCGCTACCAGCTCACGCAGCACCGCGTGGGCTACGAGGTCAACGACGCGCACACGGCCTACCTGAAGATGGGCTCCCCCAAGAACCTGGACGCCCGCCAGCTCGCCACGCTGCAGGGCCTGACCACGGACCAGCCCGAGGCCCGGCGCGAACTGCGCGTGGGCGCCCAGGGCACGGCCACCGTCACGCTGAAGCTGCGCAGCCACGACGTCGTGCTGCTGGGCCTGAAGCGGCTGGGCGCATGAGGCGCCGCGACGCCGCGCTGAGCCTGCTGGCGGGGCTGGCCGGCTGCGGCGGTGGTGGCAGCGGTGGTGAGGCCTCCGCCAGCACCCCGGCCGCCGTCGCGCCGGCACCGCCGCCGGCTGCCGCCTCGCCCTACCCCAACTACAACACCAGCCCCAAGGCCGCCGATGCGACCGGCATGGCCGACAACGCCCTGCAGATCGCGCAGAAGCTGCGCCTCGGGCTGAACATCGGCAACACGCTGGAGGCCGTCGGCGGCAAGAGCGAGACCTACTGGGGCAACCCGCGCATCACGCGCGAGTTCGTGCAGTTCGCCAAGGCCTCGGGCTTCAACGCGATCCGGCTGCCGGTGTCCTGGAACCCCTACGCCGACGCCGCCACGGCCAAGATCGAGATCGCCTGGCTGGCCCGTGTGCAGGAGGTCGTGCAGTACTGCGTGGACGCCGACCTGCATGTCGTTCTCAACATCCACTGGGACGGCGGCTGGCTGGAGGAGCACGTCACGCCCGAGAAGCAGGTGGCCGTCAACCACCGGCAGAAGGCGCTGTGGGAGCAGATCGCCACGGCGCTGTGCCACGTCGACGGCCGGCTGCTGTTCGCCAGCGCCAACGAGCCCAACGTCAAGACCGCCGCGCAGATGGCGGTGCTGATGAGTTACCACCAGACCTTCATCGACGCCGTGCGCGCCACAGGCGGGCGCAACGCCTGGCGCACGCTGGTCGTGCAGGGCCCGTCCACCGATGTGGAGTTGACGAGCCAGCTGATGACAGGCTGGCCCACCGACACCGTGGCCGGCCGGCTGATGGCCGAAGTCCACTACTACACGCCCTGGAACTTCACCGGCATGACCAAGGACGAGAGCTGGGGCAACCAGTTCTATTACTGGGGCCAGGGCAACCACTCCGCCACCGACACCGCCCACAACCCCACCTGGGGCGAAGAAGCCACGCTGGACACGATGGTGGGGCTGATGAAGGCCCGCTTCATCGACCGGGGCATTCCGGTCATCGTCGGCGAGTACGGCGCGCAGGACCGCAGCAGCACGCTCACGGGCGACGCCCTCGCCCTGCACCGCCGCAGTCGTACCGCCTACGTGCGCACCGTCACGCAGCGCGCCCGCGCGGCCGGCCTGGTGCCCTTCTACTGGGACACCGGCAGCCTGCTGGACCGCAACAGCAACCGCGTGCTCGACGCCCCCCTCCTGGCCGCGCTGATGGACGGCGCGCGCTGAGAGGGCGAGCGCTTTTCACCCCAAGAAAGACAAGCCATGAGACAAGCCTTCTTCGCCGCCCTGTCACTCACGCTGGCCCTGGGCATGGCCGCGCCTGCGGCAGGCGCCGCCGAGGCCGCGACCGCCGAGGTCAGCATCTCCAACGTCGTCGTCACCACGGTGGCGCTGGACGCCGAACCCTGGATCACCGGCGCGTGGCCCTGGCTGGTGCAGAACACCGGGCCCGGCTGGCCGGCGAGCGGACCGGCCACCGTCGCCGAGGCCAGCCTTGGCAACGCCGGCCTGCTCGATGGTTCCAGCGGCTGGCTGGGCAGCAGCCGCCAGGCGGCCGTCGCCAACGGCACTGCCTCGGCCAGCGCCAGCGTCCGCTTTTCGGGCGGCGACCTGAGCAGCGCCGGCGCGGCCACGTCGTTCGCCAGCGCCAGCGGCGGCGAGGTGGCCACCGCCACCGCCCGGCTGTGGGATGCCGCCTTCATGGTGGGCGGGCGCACGCGGGTGGTGGTCAACCTGACGCTGGACAGCCTCTCCGCCACCGGCCAGGGCGGCACCGCGATGGCGCTGGCCACGCTAGGCATCTGGCACAACGCCAGCGGCGCCGGCTTCGTCAACGCCGAGGCGCAGGCCATAGACGCGCCGGACTTCTCCGTCGCCTACAACGGCCCCGCGACGCTGTCGGTCAGCTGGGACAACGCGTCCAGCGAGGTTGCCGTGGCGCGCATCACGCTGCTGACCTCGGCGCAGGTGCTGTCGGCCACGGCAGCCCCCGTCCCCGAGCCCGCGCCGGCCATGCTGCTGGCACTGGGGCTCGCCGCCCTCGCGCTGCGCCACCGCCGCCGCTGAGCAGCCGCCCCAGGCACCGAGGCGCTGCCGGCCGGCAGCCCCGCCGCCACGGCGCAAGCACCCGACACGAGGTGCCGCGCCCCCACCCGCCCCACTGGAGACAACCATGGCATCGACCCTTAGCAACTCCCTGTGCCTGCTGGCACTCGCACTCGCCGCGCAGACGCAGGCCGTCGCGCAGACCTGCACGGCCACCGCCATCACGCCCTACATCAAGGTCGGCACGGCCGCCTGGAGCAGCAGCTCCACGGCCACCACCGCCGCCGGCAGCGCCGTCAGCCTGGGCCCGCAGCCCACCTCGGGCGGCAACTGGGCCTGGAGCGGCTGCGGCAGCAGCGGCACGGCGCGCCAGCAAAACCTCACCGCCAAGCACAGTTGCACCGCCACGGCCACCTACACCAACAGCTGCGGCGCCAAGTCCACCCGGGCCTTCACGATCACGGTGCCCGGCATGCGCGACCTGAGCAGCCTGCAGCTGTCCAAGCTGATGGGTGCGGGCTGGAACCTGGGCAACTCGCTGGAAGCCATTGGCGGCGAGACCGCCTGGGGCAACCCGCCCGCCACGCAGGCGCTGTTCAACGCGGTCAAGGCGGCAGGCTTCAAAAGCGTGCGCATCCCGGTGTCCTGGAAGCAGTACGCCGATGGCAACGACAACATCAGCGCCAGCTGGATGAGCCGCGTGACCCAGGTCGTCAACTACGCGAGGAACGCCGGCCTCTACACGATGGTCAACATCCACTGGGACGGCGGCTGGATGCAGCCCACCTATGCCAACCAGGCGCTGGCGAATGCCCGCATCACCAAGTTCTGGACGCAGATCGCCAACAACTTCAAGGGCTACGACGACACGCTGCTGTTCGCCGGCACCAATGAGGTCATGAAGGACGGCGACTACGGCACGCCCACCGTCGAGTACTACACGGTGCAGAACGGCTTCAACCAGGCCTTCGTCAATGCAGTGCGCGCCACCGGCGGCGGCAACCTGGCCCGTCACCTCATCGTGCAGGGCTTCAATACCAACATCGACCACACGGTGAACTTCGCCACGCTGCCGACCGACCCGGCAGCCAAGCGGCTGATGATGGAAGTGCACTTCTACGACCCCTACAACTTCACGCTCAACGAGAACAGCACCATCTGGCAATGGGGCGCCGCCGCCACCAGCGCCGCCAACACCGAGGCCTGGGCCAACGAGGCCTTCGTGGACGCGCAGTTCCAGAAGATGAAGACCCGCTTCGTCGATGCCGGCGTGCCGGTCATCCTGGGCGAGTTCGGCGCCATCCGCCGCACGCAGTACGCCGGCTCGGAGACCTACCGCACGAACTGGAGCCGCTACGTCGCCCGCGCCGCCTGGACGCGCGGCGCCGTGCCGGTCTGGTGGGACGCCGGCTTGCCCAATGCCAACCACAGCATGGGGCTGTTCGACCGCAGCAGCGGCGCGCAGGTCCACCCGGGCTTGATCAGCGCCGTCGTGAACGCGGCCAAGTAACGCCCCAGCGCCGGCACCCCTGAGTTGAAGACTTGAAGACAAGACCATGAAGCTGATCCTCACCCTGCTGCTCGCCCTGGCCTCGCTCGCGGTGCAGGCCGATCCCTGGCGCGAACTCAGCAGCGCCGAGCTGGCCCGCGAGATGGCGCCAGGCTGGAACCTCGGCAACTCGATGGAAGCCATTGGCGGCGAGACGGCCTGGGGCAATGCGCGCACCACGCGCCCGCTCATCCAGGCCGTCAAGGCCGCCGGCTTCCAATCCATCCGCATCCCGCTGGCCTGGCAGCAGTACACCGATGCGCAAGGCCGCATCAGGCCCGACTGGCTGGCCCGCGTGACCGAGGTCGTGGGCTGGGCGCGCGAGGCCGGCCTGATCGTCATGATCAACATCCACTGGGACGGTGGCTGGATGCAGCCCACGGCCCGACACCAGACCGAGGTCAACCGCCGCCTGGCGCTTTACTGGACGCAGATCGCCGAGCACTTCAAGGACCACGACGAAGGCCTGCTGTTCGCGGGCACCAACGAGGTCATGGTGGAAGGCGACTACGGCAAGCCCAGCGCCGAGTACGTGAAGGTGCAGAACAGCTTCAACCAGACCTTCGTGAGCACGGTGCGCGCCACCGGCGGCAACAACCCGCGCCGCCATCTCATCGTGCAGGGCTTCAACACCAACATCGACCACACGGTGGACTTCGCCGTGCTGCCCGCCGACCCCACACCGGGCCGGCTGATGATGGAAGTGCACTACTACGACCCCTACGAGTTCACGCTGAACAACGAGGGCCAGGTCTGGCAATGGGGGCGCGGCGCGACGAACGCCAAGGCCACCGCCGGCTGGGGCGATGAGGCCCATGTGGACCGGCAGTTCGACAAGATGAAGGCCCATTTCGTGGACCGGGGCGTGCCCGTCATCCTGGGCGAATACGGCGCCGTGGCGCGCCCGTCGCAGCCCGGTGCGGCGCGCTACCGCGCCGACTGGAATGCCTACGTGACGCGCGCCGCACACCAGCGCGGGCTGGTGCCGGTGTACTGGGACAACGGCGTGTTCGACAAGCGCGAGGGCTTCGCGCTGTTCGACCGGGCGACCGGCCGCGTGCTGGATGGCGCCCTGCTGGCCGCCATCATGGGCGCCATGCGCAGCGACTGAGCCGCGCGCGGCGCGGGCCGGGTCAGCGGCTGATCAGCAGATCTTCCGCCGACTTGCCGGCGGCCAGCGCGTCCTTGAACCAGGTGGGCCGCTTGCCCACGCCGGACCAGGTGCGGCCGGCGCCGTCGGTGTACTTGGCCACGCCGCCCGCCTTTTTGGCCGCGGCCGCCTTGCGCGGCTGGCTGGCAGCGGCCCGCTTGCGCGTCGCACGGGCCGGCGTGCCGCCGAACAGCTCATCGGCCGTGATGTCGTAATGGGCGATGGCTTCCTTGATGCGGTCGATGACGTCCGACTTCTCGCGCGAGCGCAATGTGTCGGCCTGTTTCTGCAATTGGGCAATCTGCTTCAACAGCGTTTGCAAACTCTTGGCCATTCGGTGCTCCATTGAAATGGTTGTTCTGAGTGCCGCATTCAATCACGGAAGATTCATTCGCCGAATGCCTCAACCTCAATGGAAACCCATGGCCATTGCAATGCCACCCAATCATTGCGGCAAAAGCTGGCATCGCTTGACGTGAATGCGCACGATTGCGGCGCATGGCCGGCCACGGGGCCGGCAGCGTCCTAACGTTCGCCTCACTTTCGCCTCATCGAGCGCTCACCTCGGCTTCCTAGAGTCCACGGCATCGGCTGCGCCGCAGCCTGTTGCTCGAGGAGCCCGCCATGACCCAGACCACCAAGCTCACCCTGACCGCCGCAGCCGCCGCCCTGCTGGGCGCCGGCGTGACGCTGACCACCGCGGCCAACGGCTGGACATTGCCTGGCCTGACCAAGTCGCAAGCCCCGGTGACGGCCCCCGGCGGCGGCGCCCCGGCTGCCACCGTCGCGCTGGCAGCCGCCGCCACGCCGGCCTCGGACGCCGCGCTGCCCCCCGCACTCGTGCCCAACTACCGCGCCATCGTGCAGACGCAGGGTCCGGCCGTCGTCGGCATCACCGTGGCCGGCCTGCACAAGGCCGGCGGCGAGGAGCGTGCGGAGCTGCCGCAAGGCATGGAGAACGATCCCTTCTTCCGCTTCTTCCGCGGCGTGCCGGGCCTGCGCATGCCGCAACAGGGCGCTCAGCCCTTTCGCGGCCAGGGCTCGGGCTTCATCATCAGCCCCGACGGCCTGGTGCTGACGAATGCCCATGTCGTGCGCGACGCCAAGCAGGTCACCGTCAAGCTCAGCGACCGCCGCGAGTTCGCGGCCCAGGTGCTGGGCAGCGACCCGGCCACCGACATCGCCGTCCTGAAGCTGGACGCCAAGAACCTGCCCACCGTGCAGCTGGGCAATGCCAAGCAGGTGCAGGTGGGCGACTATGTGCTGGCCATCGGCGCGCCCTACGGTTTCGAGCAGACGGCCACGCAAGGCATCGTCAGCGCCAAGGGCCGCAGCCTGCCGGGCGACAGCGTCGTGCCTTTCATCCAGACCGATGCGGCCGTGAACCCCGGCAACTCCGGCGGCCCGCTGTTCGACGCCTCGGGCCGCGTCGTTGGCGTCAACGCACAGATCTATTCGCAGAGCGGCGGTTTTCAGGGCCTGGCCTTCTCCATCCCCATCGACGTGGCGCTGAAGATCAAGGACCAGATCGTCGCCACGGGCAAGGTGGAGCACGCGCGGCTGGGCGTCACGCTGCAGGACCTGTCCGCGCCGCTGGCCACCTCCTTCGGCCTGGAGGCGCCGGACGGCGCGCTGGTCTCCAGCGTCATGCCGGGCAGTGCGGCTGCCAAGGCGGGCCTGAAGCCGGGCGACGTCATCACCGCCATCGATGGCGAACCCGTGCGCATCGCCGGCGATGTGTCCAGCCGCGTGGGCCTGGCGCAGCCGGGAGACAAGCTCAAGCTCAGCCTGTGGCGCGACAAGAAGGGCCTGACCGAGACCGTCGCGCTGGGCCGCGCCGACAAGGAGACGCAAGAAGCCAGCGCGGCGCCACAGGGCGGCCAGCTGGGTCTAGCGCTGCGCCCGCTGCAGCCGCAGGAGCTGCGCGGCTCGGGGCTGGACGGCGGCTTGCTGATCGAGCGCGTGACTGGTCCGGCCCAACTGGCCGGCGTGCAGGCCGGCGACGTGTTGTTGGCGCTGAACGGCAAGCCGGTGAAGAGCATTGACGAGGTGCGGGCGGCGATGAAAGATGCGCCCAAGTCCGTGGCCCTGTTGGTAGCCCGCGACGGACAACAGATCTTCGTGCCGGTGCGCATGGGTTGAGGGCCGAGGCCGCACGGGCCTGCCCCTGCGATGCACCGCCGCATGGCCATAGGGATGGCCATGCGGCGCCTGCACTGCTGCAATCCGCACCTCTTTCGCTTCACTCTGGCCACGCCCCATGCCGCTTTGTTTTCCTGACCTGCGCGCTGCCTGTGCCACGGCCGCGCTGCTCGGTGTCATCTCGTCGGCCACGGCCGGCGAGCCTGCGCCCAGGACGCTGGAGTTCGTCAAGGACAGCCCCTTGCCCGCCAGCGTGACGCTGCTGACTCGACAAGGCCCAATCGGCCGGGACACGCCGTTCTACAACGGCTACCGCCCGCAGCTGCGCTTCGCCGGCATGAAGGACGGCGTCACCTGCGCGCTGAAGCTGCCGCCGCCAGCCGACAAGCTGGAGCCCGGCGAGACGACCGACCTGACGGCCACCTGCCTGGACACGCTGCGGCTGCGCGAGGACCGGCTGGAATTCGGCGTCTACGAGGGCGGCCGCCAGGTGGGTCGCGGCACACTCAAGCCGCCGCGCTGAGTGCCGCCTTGCCTCAGGGCATGCCGTTGTCGACGTAGGTAGAAAAACCTGGCTGGGCGCCGAGACGCTGTAGCCAGGCGCTCACCGCCGGCAGTGAGGCCCGCTCGATGGGCGCGTTCAGCCAGCGCTGCGCAGACAGCCCCAGCACCACGTCGGCCAGCGTGAACGCATCCCCCGTCGCGAACGCCCCGGTGCGCGCCAGCTGCGCGTCCAGCATCGCCATGTGCCGGTTCCAGCCCACCACGCTGGCTTGAACCGCCTCCGGCGCCGCCGGCTGGCCGCGCACCAGCGCCATGAAGGCCACGCGCCACGAGTTATTCAGCTCGCCGGCCTGCCAGTCCATCCACTGCTCCACGCGGGCGCGGGCCTGCGGCTCGGCGGGCAGCAGCGCCGTGGCGCCGAGCTTGGCTGCCAGGTAGCGGCAGATGCTGTTGCTCTCCCACAGCACGAAGTCGCCATCGACGAGCACCGGGATCAGGCCGTTGGGGTTCAACGCCAGGTACTCGGGCTGCTGCGTGGACTGGAAACCCGTGCCCCAATCCTCGCGAGGCAGGTCCAGGCCCAGCAAGGCAGCGGTCCAGGTGACCTTACGGACATTGAGCGACGTGAGACGGCCCAGGAGTTTCATGCTGTCGAGTGTCGCCTGAGCCACAGGCCAAACAGCAGCGCCGTCACGTACATGCTGACGGAATAGAGCGCCGCCGGCAGCGCGACCGGAAACTGCTGCAGCACGCCCAACGCGAGGTACAGCGCCAGCGTCGAGTTGTGCACGCCCACCTCGAAGGCGATGGCAATGCACAGCGGCCGCGGCAGCCGCGCGGTGCGTCCCAGGCCGTAGCCGGCGGCCAGGCTCAGCACATTGAAGGCCAGCACGGCGCCGCCCAGCTCGCCGGCTGCGCCCATCAAGGCTTCGCGCTCCTTGGCGATGGCCGCCACGGTCAGTACAACCAGCAGCACGGCGGACAGTGCCTTCACCGGCTTGTCCAGCGCCGCTGCGAGGCCGGGCCGCGAGCGCCGCACGGCCATGCCCAGCAGCACCGGCACGGCGATGACACCGATGACCTCCGCCAGCTTCTGCCACGGCAACGGCACCACCTGCCCGCCACCGGCGTAGTGCGCGATGGCCCAGTTGGCGATCAGCGGCAGCGTGACGAGCGACAGCACGGTGTTCAACGCCGTCAGCGACAGGTTCATCGCCACATGCCCGCCGAACAGGTGGCTGAAAAGGTTGGCCGTGATGCCGCCTGGCGACGCGGCCAGCAGCATCAGGCCCACGGCGTACAGCGGCGGCAGGTTGAACGCGGCGATGACGGCCACGCACACGAGCGGCAGCACGAGAACCTGCAGACCCAACGCCAGCACGGCAGCCAGCGGGTGGTCGCGCAGCCGGCGGAAATCGTCCAGCGTCAGCGACAGGCCCAGGCCGGCCATGACAACGGCGAGCACGCCGAGCAGCGCATTGGTCAACACGGCAGCGGTCACGGCATCAGTCCCGGAAGTTGCTGTTCAGGCGGTCCAGCTTGCGCAGCAACGCCGGCCACACGAAGGCGCCGCCCAGGCCGCCGGTCTGCACGCGCATAGCCTCGGCGGTGCCGCGCAGGATGGCGGGGTCCACGGGCGTCAGCGCGCCGCCGCCGCTTTGTGCGGCGAGCTGGATGCGGCAGGTGGCCTCGAAGGTGTGCATGGCCAGGAAGGCATCGGCCACCGACCGGCCCACCGTCAGCAGGCCGTGGTTCTTCAGCAGCAGGAAGGTGGCGGCGCCCAGGTCGGCCTGCAGGCGCGGCCCCTCGTCGGGGCGGAAGGCCACACCCTCGTAACCATGCGTGGCCAGCGATGCCAGCACGAAGGTGCTCTGCTGCGAGATGGGCAGCACGCCACCCGCCTGCGCGCTGACCGCCACACCGGCCGTCGTGTGGGTGTGCAGCACGCATTGCACGTCGGGCCGCGCCGCGTGCACGGCGCTGTGGATGACGAAACCGGCCGGGTTGACCGGGTACGGCGAGTCGATCACCTTGTGGCATTGGCCGTCCACCTTCACGAGGCTGCTGGCCGTGATCTCATCGAACATGAGCCCATAGGGGTTGATGAGGAAGTGATGCTCGGGGCCAGGCACGCGGGCGCTGATGTGGGTGAAGACGAGGTCGTCCCAGCCCATCAGCGCCACGAGCCGATAGCAGGCCGCGAGGTCTTCGCGCAGCGCCCATTCTTCGGGGCCTACCTGGTCGCGCACGGTCGAGGTCATGGCTGTCTCCTTCAAGTGGTTGTCTGACGATTGGGGCATGCGCGGGGCCTGTCGATCTGTCCGAAACCAGACAATTCAGGGCATGCCCGAATACTTGGCCCTGCGTGACAACCCGTGGTTCGCGTCTCTGCCCGCCACGCTGGCCGACGCGGTGCTGGCCGCCGGCCGCGTACAGCCCCTGGCCGCGGGCGAGGTGCTGTTCCGCCAGGGCGATGCGCCGGGGGACTGGCACGCCGTGTACAGCGGCGCCATCAAAGCCAGCAGCACAGCGGCGGACGGCACCGAGTCCATCCTTGCCGTGCTGGAGCCGGGCAACTGGTTCGGCGAGATCTCGCTGCTGGACGGCGGCCCACGCGTGCACGACGCCACGGCCATGGGCGCTACCACCGTGTTCGCCGTGCCGGCCAATGCCTTCGCGCGCTTCATGCAGGACACCGCGTTCGCGACCGCGCTGGCGCGGCTCATGGCCGGGCGGCTGCGCACGTTGTTCGGCATCGTCGAGGACGCCACGCTGCGACCCACCCGCGCCCGGCTGGCCCGGCGGCTGGCGCTGCTGGCGCGCGGCGACGCCACGCAGGCATTGCAGGCGCGCCAGCACCTGCCGGTATCGCAGGAGGCGCTGGCGATGATGCTGGGCCTGACCCGCCAGACACTGAGCAAGGAGCTGGGCGAGCTGGCCAAGGCCGGCGCCGTGAAGCTGGGCTACCGCAGCATCGCCATCGTCGACGCGGCGCTACTGGACCGGCTGGGCGAGTAGCAGCACCGTCCAGCGGCCGGCGTCGTCGCAGGCCAGTTGCACCAGGCCGGGCCCCGGCACGCCGCCCACACGCGCGTGGCTGAGCGCCGTCAGCTCGCGCAGCAGCACGCTGACGCGCGCGTCCAGCCGCTTGGCCAGCCGCGTCAGCGCGACGGGCTCGCCGGCCGGCGCCAGCTCGCGCAGCGCCTGAAGCAGCTCAGCCTGCATGGCGCGTCAGCACGACCGGGATGGACTTGCTGGTGGGCGTGCGCGCGGTGATGGAAAAACTCTCCAGCGGCACCAGCGGGTTGGTCTCGGGGTAGTAGCTGGCCAAGCAACCGCGCGGGATGTCGTAGGCCACCAGCAGGAAGCGCTCGGCACGGCGCTGCTGCACGTCGCCGCCGGCCTCACCGATGTAGAGGCTGGTGATGTCCACCCAGTCACCCGCTTTCAGGCCCAGGTCCTTCAGGTCGTCGGCGTGGATAAAGACGACTCGGCGGTGGCCGTAGACGCCGCGATAGCGGTCGTCGTGGCCGTAGATGGTGGTGTTGTACTGGTCGTGCGAGCGCAGCGTGGTCAGCGTGAAGACGCGTTGGTCTCGGTGGCGATCGGCCACGCGCTCTGTGGCCAAGTCGGTCGGCAGCGCATGCGTACTGAACTCCGCGCGGCCGCTGGCCGTGGCCCAGACGCGCTCGCTGGCGGTGTTGCGCAGCCGGAAGCCGCCGGGCGCCTTGAGCTTCTCGTTGAAGCCGGCGAAGTCAGGCAGCACGGCTTCGATCTTGTCGCGAATGGCGGCGTAGTCCCCCGCCAGCGCCAGCCACGGCGTGCGGCTGGCCGGCAGCGTGGCCGCCGCCATGCGGGCCACCACCATGGGCTCGGACAGCAGGTGCTCGCTGGCCGGCGCGTTCATACCGTGCGACAGGTGCACCATGCTCATCGAGTCTTCCACCGTGACGCCCTGCGGGCCGCTGGCCTGCATGTCGATCTCGGTGCGGCCCAGCACCGGCAGCACCAGCGCCTGACGGCCGTGCACGACGTGGCTGCGGTTGAACTTGGTGGTGATGTGCACCGTCAGCCCGCACTGGCGAAGCGCGCGCCACGTGGCCGCCGTGTCGGGCGTGGCCGCAGCGAAGTTGCCACCCATCGCGATGAACACCTTGCCCCGGCCGTCCAGCATGGCCTGAATGGCACCGACCGTGTCGACGCCATGCGCGCGCGGCGGCGTGAACCCGAACACCTCGCCCAGCTTGTCGAGAAAGGCTGGCGCGGGCTTCTCGTAGATGCCCATCGTGCGGTCGCCCTGCACGTTGCTGTGGCCACGCACCGGGCAGGCGCCGGCGCCAGGCCGGCCCAGGTTGCCGCGCAGCAGCAACAGGTTGACGATCATCTGGATGGTCGCCACCGAATGCCGGTGCTGCGTGATGCCCATGCCCCAGCAGGCGATGACGCGCTCGCTGCTGGCGTAGAGGTCGGCCGCCTGCTCGATCTGCTCGCGGGTCAGCCCCGAGGCGTCGACGAGCGGGGCCCATGGCTGCTCGCGCAGCTCGGCGACGAACGACTCGAAGCCGGTCGTGTGCTCGGCGATGAAGGCCTCGTCCAGCAGCCCGCGCTCGACGACGCGCTTGCACATGCCCTTGAGCAACGCAAAGTCGCCGCCCACCTTGAGCTGGACGTAGTGGCTGCTGATCGGCGAGTCGCCCAGCGTGGCCATCTCCATCGCGTTCTGCGGGTCGGCAAAGCGCTCCAGGCCCCGCTCGCGCAGCGGGTTGAAGCTGATGATGCGCGCGCCGCGCTTGCGGGCCGCGCGCAGCTCGCCCAGCATGCGCGGGTGGTTGGTGCCGGGGTTCTGGCCGAACACGAGGATGCAGTCGGCCTGCTCAAAGTCCGCCAGCGTCACCGTACCCTTGCCGACGCCGATGGTGGGCTTGAGCCCCGAGCCGCTGGGCTCGTGGCACATGTTGGAGCAGTCGGGGAAGTTGTTGGTGCCGAACTCGCGCACGAACAGCTGGTACAGGAATGCGGCCTCGTTGCTGGTGCGCCCCGACGTGTAGAAGATGGCCTCGTTCGGGTCCGGCAGCGCCCGCAGCTCGCTGGCGATCAGCGCGAAGGCGGCGTCCCAGCTCGTACGCTCGTAGCGGTCCGTCTGCGGGTTGTAGGCCATGGGCTCGGTCAGCCGGCCGGTGGCCTCCAGCTCGTAGTCCGACACCTCGGCCCACTCGCTCAAGGTCTTCGCGCCAATGACCTCGGGCGTGGCCCGCCGCGCTGTCGCCTCGGCGGCCACGGCCTTGGCGCCGTTCTCGCAGAACTCGAAGGTGGAGCGGTGGTCGCGGTCCGGCCACGCGCAGCCGGGGCAGTCGAAGCCGTCGGCCTGGTTGGCATGCAGCAGCGTCTTGGCGCCCTTCACCGGCACGCCCTGCTCGTTCAGGTGCCTGGCCACGCTCTTCAGCGCGCCCCAGCCCCCGGCGGGGCCGTCGTACAGCTCAATCTTCTTGGCTTCACTCATGGCGGGGCAGCCTAGCACTGCAGGCTGCCCCGTCTCGCGGAGCAACCGCCTTCGCCCAGGCGCCGGCCTTGCGGCATTCGCCCCCCCGTACGCGGGGGGCAGAACGGTATTGCTGCCCATCTAGGGGTGCCCGCACGCCGACAACGCCGGTATTCTGCAGGCCAGTTTCGTTCGTATTCAGGAGTCGGCATGTTCCGCAAAATCGCTCTGTCCAGCCTCATCGCACTCGGCCTCGCCGGCGGCGCTCACGCGGCCAATGTCTACGCTGCCGATCTCGGCAACATCACGCCGTCGTTCGACACCGATGGCATCGCCACGGTCGGCACAGGGGCCTTCGTGTACGACTTTTTCTTCACCGCGTCGGCGCCCTACGTCGGCGCCGTGTCGGTGGCCGATCTGCCGTCGGTGAACCTGGGCTCGCAGCGCTACAACATCACCGGCCTGTCGCTGTCCCTGTGGCAAGACGGCGGCACCCTGGGCGTCAAGGACGCCGCTGACGTGTTCCTGGGCTCGTTCGGCTCGGGCGACTACATCAGCGTCCAGACGCCGGGCTCCTGGGCCGCCGGCAGCTACTTCTTCGAAGCCACCGGCACGGGCGCTGGCACTGCGGGCGGCCGCCTGTCGTACACCGCTTCCGCGGTCGCTGTGCCGGAACCGCAAACCTACGCCATGCTGCTGGCTGGCCTGGGCGCCATCGGCTTCCTGGCGCGCCGCCGCCGCGCCTGATCTCACCTCGCGTGAATGCAAGGGCCTGCAATGCAGGCCCTTTTCTTTTGGTGCTGCCGATGTTGTGGTTCAAGCGGCTGGTGCGTCGGTCAGCCGTGGGGTCCGTTCACCCCACAGGCCGATGCTCCGTGCCCTCACCCCGAGTGACAAACAGCATCCGGCTGGGCGCGAACACCCGCGCCGTGTGCCACACCCCGCGCGGCACCAGTTGCGCTGCCCGGCCGGTCAGGCGCACCACCGTTTCACCCTCGGCCAGCGCCAGCACCAGCGCCGCATCGCCGCTGAGCAGGTAGACGAACTCGTCGCCCTGCGGATGCCGCTCCCAGGTACTCCAGTCCTGCGTGCACTCGAACTCGGTGATCAGCCAGCCCTGGTCGAACGCACTCAGCTGCTCAGGCGGCAAGCCCCAGAACGCCTCGCCGCCCGGTACCGGGGTGACGCTGCCGTCATGGGCCAGGTGAACGTAGGTGGTGTCAGGGGTCAAAGGCATGGCACGGGCACTCCTGCGCGGCAACACGCCCGCTCGTCCAGCCTAGGGCAGTTGCGGCTCAGAAGGCAATCCCAGGCCATGAACTCGCTTCACGCACAGGATCTGGTGCCCAGCGCCGCCCGGCTATCCTCCCCCGCATGCCGCGCGCTCTGCATTCCGCCCCCCTGAGTCTGGCCCTGTGCCTGACCCTTGCCGCCTGCAGCGAGGTGGCCAACGGGCCGGGCATGATCAGCCAGCGCATCGGTGAACAGGTGCGCGACCCGGCGGCCACCACGGTGGACCTCGGCCGACTCACCAGCTTCGGCTGGGACCGCTTCGTCGTGTTCAAGCCCGGCACCTCGCGGGAAGACATTTGCGCCTTCATTGGCGCCGGCCGCAACCACTGCGGGCGCATCGTGCGCTACACAGCCGTGCCGCCGGACTGCGTGGCCCTGGCGTTCGCGCTGGACGACCAGCTGACCCACCTGGAGCTGCACGCACTGACCAACGGCAGGCTGGAGGCCGGCACGCCGCCCCGCAGCGTGCCGCGCGCCACGGCCGTGTTCCGCATTCACCGCGAGACTTCCGAGCGCGTCTGGCTGGAAGCCCAGACCCCGCCCCCAGCCCCTTGACCCCTGCACGATGCGACGAGTCCTGATCATTGACGACCACCCTGGTGTGGGCCAGGCGCTGGAGCTGCTGCTGTCCCTTCACGACATCGAGGCCAGCGTGGCAGCCAGCCCGGCCGAGGGCCTGGCGCTGCTGGAGACACGGCCATTCGGGCTGGTCATCCAGGACATGAACTTCTCGACCGACACGACCTCCGGCGAGGAAGGCGAGCAGCTCTTTCGCGCCATCCGTTCCCGGCGGCCCGACCTGCCCATCATCCTGCTCACCGCCTGGACGCGGCTGGACGCCGCCGTAGCACTGGTGAAGGCAGGCGCGGCGGACTACCTGGCCAAGCCCTGGGACGACGCCAAGCTGGTGGCCACCGTCGAGAACCTGCTGGAGCTGGGCGAGGCCAGCCGCGAGGTTGCGCAGCTGCGCGAGGCGCGGCGGCAGCGCAAGGCGTCGCTGGCACGCCGACACGATCTCTCGGGCCTGGTGTTTGATGCAGACGCCACGCTGAGCCTGCTGGAGCTGGCCGGCCAGATCGCCGCCGCGCCGGTGCCGGTGCTCATCACCGGACCCAACGGCGCGGGCAAGGAGCGCATCGCGGCCTTCGTGCATGCGAACTCTGCGGCCAAGGATGGCCCCTTCGTCGCGCTGAACTGCGGCGCGCTGCCCGCAGACCTCATCGAGGCCGAGCTGTTCGGCAGCGACAGCGGCGCCTACACCGGCGCGGCCAAGGCGCGCGTGGGCCGCTTCGAGGCGGCGGACAGCGGCACGCTGTTCCTGGACGAGATCGCCAACCTGCCGCTGGCCGGCCAGATGAAGCTGCTGCGCGTGCTGGAGACTGGACAGTTCGAGCGGCTTGGGTCCAGCAAGACGCGCCAGACCCGCGTGCGCGTGCTGAGCGCCACGAACGCCGACCTGCGTGCCATGGTGAAGGCCGGCAGCTTCCGCGAGGACCTGTTCTACCGTCTCAACCTCATCGAGCTCAGGCTGCCCCCGCTGGCCGAACGGCGCGACGACGTGCTGCCGCTGGCCGAGCATTTCCTGGCAGGCCGCGCGCGGCTGGGCGAGGCAGCGCGCGACGCGCTGCTGGCGCACCGCTGGCCGGGCAATGTGCGCGAGCTGAAGAACGCCGTGGAGCGCGCCGCCCTGCTGGGCGGTGGCGGCGAGATCACGCCCGCCCTGCTCGGGCTGGACGACCTGCCCGGCAGCGGCCCCGCCTGGCGCAACCTCGACGAGCCCAGCCGCGACGCCGTCGTCGCCGCGCTGGGTTCAGCGGCCGGCAACGTCAGCCGCGCGGCGGCGCAGCTGGGGCTGTCGCGCCAGGCGCTGTACCGGCGGCTGGAGCGCTACGGCATCACCCCATGAGGCCACTGTCCCTGCGCGCCCGCGCGCTGCTGGCGCTGGCAACGGCCGCCGCCGTGCCACCGCTGGTCATCCTGGGCGTGCGCCGGCTGGGCCTGGACGACGGCTGGGCGCTGGCGGCCGCCATGGCCGTGATGCTGCCGCTGCTGGCCTGGCTGGCGGCGTGCTGGCTGGCGCCGCTGCAGCGGTTGACGCGCGCGCTCGAAGGCGCGGTGCTGAGCTACCGCGACGGCGACTTCAGCCTCAACCTCGCTCCCGACGGCCCGCGCGAGCTGGCGGGGCTCATGCAACAGCATGCCGAGCTGGGCCTGGCGCTGCGCGAGCAACGGCAGCACCTGGCCCAGCGCGAGCTGCTGCTGGACACGGTGGTGCAGAACACGCCCACGGCGCTGGTGCTGACCGGGCCCGGCGGCAAGGTGGCGATTGCCAACCTGGCAGCGCGCCAGCTGCTGGCCGGCGGGCGTAGCCTGACAGGGCTGGACTTCGCCACCGTCATCGCGCCGCTGCCGGCCCCACTGCGCGAGGCGCTGCAGGGCGAGGCCGACCAGCTGTTCGCAGTCACGCTGCTCGACCAGCCCGAGGAAACCTTCCACCACAGCACCCACGCGTTCCGGCTGCAGGGCCAGCCCCACAGGCTGCGGCTGCTGCGGCGCATGACGCGCGAACTGTCACGTGCCGAGGTGGCCACGTGGAAGCGCGTCATCCGCGTGCTGAGCCACGAGCTCAACAACTCGCTGGCGCCTATCTCGTCGCTGGCGCACAGCGGCGCCGAGCTGGCGCGGCGCGGCGACACCACGCGGCTGCCGCAAGTGCTGGCCAGCATCGGTGAACGGGCATCGCACCTGCACGGCTTCCTGAGCGGTTACGCCAGCTTCGCCAAGCTACCGGCGCCGCGCCGCGAGGCGGTGGACTGGGCGGCGTTCCTGCAACGGCTGGGCACGCTGGCCGAGTTTCACGTGGACGGCGAGCTGCCGGCCGAGCCCGGCTGGTTCGACGCCGCACAGGTGGAGCAGGCGCTGCTGAACCTCGTCAAGAACGCGCACGAGTCGGGCAGCGACCCCGACGAGATAGCGCTGCGAGTGGGCACGGCCGTCGGCGAGCAGCGCATCGAGTTGCTGGACCGCGGCCCCGGCATGAGCGAAGCCGTGCTGGCGCAGGCACTACTGCCGTTCTATTCCACCAAGCGTGCCGAACCGGGCGCGCCGAGTGGCACAGGCCTGGGCCTGGCGCTGGTGCGCGAGATCGTGGAAGCGCACGATGGCCGCGTGACGCTGGCCAACCGCGACGGCGGAGGCCTGTGCGTGACGATCAGCCTGCCGGGATCAGCAGTGCCGCCAGGCCGCTGAAGCTCAGGAAGGCCAGCGCGGTGGACGCCAGGATGATGCGCGCGATGCGCCCGGTGTCCGCACCATAGCGCTCGGCCAGCAACGACACATTGCTGGCGCTGGGCAAAGCGGCAGCCAGCGTCAGCGCGATGAGCTGGCTCGGCGTCAGCGGTGCGCCCAGCGCCTGGGCGGCGCTGCCCAGCGCGAACACCAGCATCGGGTGCAGCACCAGTTTGATGGCTGCCACCGGCAGGTAGTGCGAGGCGGGCGTCACGCGGCCGGCGGCCCGGTTGGAGCGGCCCGAGCGGCTGAGCACGGCCCCGATGGTGAACAAGGCCACCGGCGACGCCGCCTCGGCCAGCATGGCCACGGTCTTGTTCAGCGGCCCCGGCAGGCTCACGCCCAGCGTGCCGACGAGCGCGCCCGCCGCGATGGCCCAGGGCAGCGGGTTGGACGCTGCCGCCTTGAGCGACTGCACGAAGGCGGCCCGCTCGGCGCGCAGGCCGGGCCCGGCCTGGGCCAGCGCCAAGCACAGGGAGCTGGTGACGAACAGGTCGGCCAGGATGGTGCTGATAACCACGCCGCCGGCCTGCGGCCCCAGCAGCGCGACGATCAGCGGCACGCCCATGAAGCCGGTGTTGGGAAACGCCGCCACCAGCGCGCCCAACGCCAGGTCCTTCATGCCCAGCGCCGTCGTGCGCGTCAGGCGCAGCGTGAGGAACACGAGGGCTAGCGCAGCGGCCAGGTACACGCCCAGCAGCGCCGGGTTCAGCAACTGCAGCACCGGCGTGTCGCGCCCGAAGCGGAACAGCAGGCAGGGCAGCGCGAAGAACAGCACGAAGCCGTTCAGGCCAGGGATGGCGCTGTCGGGCAGCCAGCCGCGCTGGGCGGCCAGCCAGCCGCACAGCACGAGGGCGAAGAAGGGGAAGGTGGTGGCGAGGACGGCGAACATGCGCGGGCAGACGGGCAGCGACGTGCGGGCCGCAGTATCCGGGAGCCCGCGCCTCGCCGTGAGCGAATGCGCGCCGCCCCCGCCTTCGTCCACGCAGGGGATGGCCGGCGGCTACGGGTCACCCCTAATATGCGGTGATGCGCATGCCGAATCTGTCCCTGCCGCCCCCTGCTGCCGCCGCCCCGCTGGACGAAGGCCAGGCGCTGGGCGTGTGGCGGCTGGAGAAGCCGCTGCCCGACGGCGAGCAGGCGCATGCCGGTCAGTGGTACAGCGCCCACCACGGGCGTGCCGCTGAGCAGAAGGCGGCCGTGCTGGTGCTGGACCGCAGCGACCAGGGCGCCGGGGTCATGCTGCGCTACGCCGACCAGGCCGGCGACCTCGCCTCGCTGCAACACCCCCACATCGCCGTGCCCAGCGACAGCGGCGTCACGCCCGACGCCCACCCCTACCTCATCATCGAGGGCTCGCACGGCGAGCCGCTGCTGCCGCAGTTGCACCAGCTCAGCCTGCGCCAGCGCATCGATCTGCTGGTGCAGTTGTGCGAGGCGCTGCGCTCGGCCCACCAGCAAGGCTGGCTGCTGGCCGAGCTGGACCCCGCCATGATCTGGCTGGACGCCGACGGCAACGTGCGGCTGATGGGGCTGGGCCTGGCCCGCATCCCCGACCCCACCGACCCCTTCGACCGCGGCCTCAGCCTGGGCGCGGCGCCGGCCTTCACGGCACCCGAGCGCCGCGACGGCGCACCGCCCAGCCTGGCCAGCGAGATCTACGGCCTGGGCGCCTTCGCCCGCGTGCTGATCTGCGGCTGGGAAGACACCCCCAAGGGCCTGGCCCCCCGGCGCGGCAGCGCGGGCGACCAGTGGCCCCGCCTCAGCGAGGTGCTGCAGATGCAGCTGGACGCACTGCTGCGCGCAACGATGGCCGAATCGCCCGAGCTGCGCACGCGCGGCGCCGAGGGCCTGGCCGACGAGTTGCGCGAATGGCTGGGCCAGGCGCCCAAGCGCAGCGCGCTGGCGGCCAGTGCCCGCTCGAGCCGCCAGCAACAGCCCTGGTGGAAGCGCTGGCTGCGCCCGCAATCGCCCTGAGCCCCGCCCCCCCTGCCTGCGGGCCGGCCAAGCCGGGCTTGTCGGGATGTCCGCCACGCGGCGCTGGGCAACAATGCGGCCCCCAAACCCGGAGGCTCCCATGGCCCGCTCCTCGCGGCTTCGCGTATTGCTGACGTCCGCTCGCCGCCCGACGGCGTGTTTCCGCTGATGGCTGCCACGGGCCACCCGCAGGCCGGGCTGTTCGGCTTCGGCACGCTGCGCCTGAGCCGCCCGGCGACCTGGCAGCAAGGCCTGGCCCTGCTGGCCGGCATCGCCATGGGCGTCATCGGCGTCGAGCTCGCCCGCCATCACCCGCTGTCGGGCACGCTGGCGCTGGCGGCCTGGGGCCTGGCCGCCGCTGCGGCCGCCGTGCTGTGGGTGAAATCGCCGGCGCTGCTGCTCGCGCCGCTGCCGCTGATCGGCCTGGCGCCCTGGAGCGGCTGGATCAGCTTCGAGGAGCTGGACCTGCTGGCCACCGCCTGCGGCTGCGGTGGCTACCTGGCCTATGCGCTGCAACTCAATGCCCGCGACCGCGCGCCGGCCTGGCGGCATGGCCTGGTGTATTCGCCTGCGGTGCAGCTGCTGATCCTGGCGTTGGCCGCGTCAGCGATGCTGGGCATGTGGCGCGGCTTTGAGGATGCCGGCGGCTTTGTCTTCGGCTGGTTCCACGGCTACCACGAGCCCATGAACTCGGTGCGCAACGGCAAGGCGCTGTTCCTGGCGCTGGCGCTGCTGCCGCTGTGGACGGCCGCCGCTGCGGCGCGGCCGCGCGGCTTTTCGCGCGGGCTGCTGCTGGGGCTGGTGCTGGCGCTGGCCGCCGGCAGCCTCGCCGCGCTGTGGGAGCGGCTGGCCTACACGGGGCTGCTGGACTTCTCCACCGACTACCGCACCACCGCGCTGTTCTGGGAGATGCATGTGGGGGGCGCGGCGCTGGACGGCTTCCTCGTCATGACGCTGCCGTTCGCGCTGCTGGCGCTGCTGCGCACGCGCTCGCCGTGGTGGTTCGCGGCGGGCCTGGGCGTCGTGCTGCTGGCGGCCTATGCGGTGCTGACGACGTTCTCGCGCGGCGTGTACCTCGCGCTGCCGCTGATGCTGGTGCCCCTGGTGCTGCTGGCCGATGCGCAGCGCCGGCGCGCTGCCGGCTCGGGGCCGGAGAGCAGCCACCTGGACAGCACGCTGGGCGCGGTGGACGCGCCGCTGCCGCGGCTGGCCAAGCTGGGTGCGCTGGCCATGGCCGCCGCCTTCGCGCTGGCCGCCACGCTGGTGTTCACGGGCGGCGGCTACCGCGGGCTGATCGCGCTGTTCTTCGTCATGGCCATGCTGCTGGTCATGCCCGCCAGCCTGTGGCGGCCCAGCCTGGGCCAGCGGCTGACAGCCGTGCTGATGGGCGCCGTGCTGGCGCTGCTGCTGGGCGGGGCGAGCTGGGCGCTGTCGGTGGCGGTGCCCAAGGCGGCCTATGTGCTGAACGTCGTCGCGCTGCTGTGCTGCGCCGCGCTGCGCTGGCGGGACGCGCCGGGGCAGACGCGCCCGGTCTATGTGCTGCTGGTGACGGCGAGCTGGTTCTGGCTGCTGTCCACCATGGTCATCGTGGCGGACTACTGGGGCGGCACCACGGGCCGCTGGACGTCCATGGCCGCCGGCCTGGCGCTGGGCGGGGTGTGGTCGGCCATGCTGCTGGAGCCGCGCCTGTGGCCGCTGCAGGATGCCGGCGCCACGGGGTCAGCGGCCTGGCGCAAGCGCGCCCTGCTGGTGGCGGGGCTGCTGCTGGTGATGGCCGTGGTGGCCGCGCTGGGCGGCGGCGCCTACCTGCGTGACCGCATGGCGACGTGGAAGGAGGACGGCCTGTTCCGCCTGACGCACTGGCGCGAGGGCCTGCGCCTGCTGCACGGCCCGGAGCAATGGCTGCTGGGGCGCGGCACCGGCCGCTTCGTGCCGGCCAACTTCTACGAAGGCGCCAACGAAGCCCGCATCGGCGACTACCGGCTGCGCACCGACGAGGGCGAGGCCTACCTGGCGCTGACAGCGGGCAAGCACGTGCTGGGGCGAGGCGAGCTTTTCCGCATCAGCCAGCGCATCGCCGCGCCGGCACCGGGAACAGCCAAGGTCACGCTGGTCAGCCGCACCGCCAGCGACGCCACCCTCGTGCTGGAGATCTGCGAACGCAATCTCATCTATCCGGACAACTGCCATGCCGTTGCCTCCCAGCTCAAGCCCCAGCGGGCCGAGGGGGCCGACCCTCAGCGCGTGGGTGACTGGCAGAGGCAGACCTTCGAGATTCCAGGCGTGCAAGCCATGGGCGGCGACTGGTGGGCGCCCCGCTTCGTGACGTTCTCGATGTCGCTGGACGCGCGCGGCGGGCGCTTGGACATCAGCCGCATCGCGCTGCACGACGCCCAGGGCCGCGCACTGCTGACCAACGGCGACTTCAACCGCGAGATGGCGCACTGGTTCTTCAGCAGCGACCGCCACCACCTCCCCTGGCACATGAAGAACGCCGCGCTGCACGTGCTGTTCGAGCAAGGGCTGCTGGGGCTGGCGCTGCTGGGGTCGGCCGTGGTGCTGGTGCTCGCGCGCCTGTCGTTCGGCCGCGGGCGCGACCACCCGCTGGCACCCGCCATCGTGGCCGCGCTGATCGGCTTTGCCACCGTCGGCGCCTTCGACAGCCTGCTGGACGCGCCCCGCATCGGCTTCGTCTTCTTCACGCTGCTGCTGCTGGGGCTGGGCCTGCGGGCGCTGCCGGGCGAGGGCGTGGCCCGCGTGGCATGATGCGCGCCCCTCGTCCAAGGTATCCCTTGGCCGGTCCCCCGGGGGGGCGGCGATGCATGCGGCGTTGAGCCGCGTTCACATCGCCAGCGCGGTCCGGCTTGGGAGCGGCCCGGCGCTCGGCCCGCAGGGCGCGCCGCCAGCCTGACCGCCATGTCTTCCGCCCCGTCCGCCGGCCTCAACCCGGCCCAGCTCGCCGCCGTCCACCACCTGGACGGCCCCTGTCTCGTCATCGCCGGCGCGGGCTCGGGCAAGACCAAGGTCATCACCACCAAGATCTGGCAGCTGCTGCACTCGGGCTACCGCGCCAACCAGATCGCCGCCATCACGTTCACGAACAAGGCCGCGCAGGAGATGCGCGAGCGGGCCAAGCAGTTGGTGGGCAAGAAGGCCGCCAAGGATCTGGCCATTTCCACCTTCCACTCGCTGGGCGTGCGCCTGCTGCGCGAGGAAGGCACGCGCATCGGGCTGAAGGAGCAGTTCTCCATCCTGGACAGCGACGACGTGCTGAACGTGCTGAAGGACGCCGGCGGCACGACCGATGCCAAGCAGGCGCAGCGCTGGCAATGGACGATCTCCCTGTGGAAGAACAACGGCGTCGGCCCGCTGCAGGCCGCGCAGATCGCCGCAGACGACGACGAGCGCGCGGCTGCCGCCGTCATGGTGCGCTACCAGGAACGCCTGGCCGCTTATCAGGCGGTGGACTTCGACGACCTCATCACGCTGCCGCTGAAGCTGCTGACGACCGACGCCGAGGCGCGCGCGAAGTGGCAGAACAAGCTGCGCTACGTGCTGGTGGACGAGTACCAGGACACCAACGCCGTGCAGTACGAGCTGCTGAAGGCGCTGGTGGGCGAGCGCGGCATGTTCACCGCCGTGGGCGACGACGACCAGTCCATCTACGGCTGGCGCGGCGCCACCATCGAGAACCTGAAGAAGCTGCCCACGGACTACCCGGCACTCAAGGTCATCCCGCTGGAGCAGAACTACCGCTCCACGGGCGCCATCCTGCGCGCGGCCAACAACGTCATCGCCGGCAACCCCAAGCTGTTCCAGAAGAAGCTGTGGAGCGAGTACGGCGACGGCGAGCCCATCGCACTGCTGGAGGCCGACGGCGAGGAGCACGAGGCCGAGCGCGCCGTGGCCCGCATCCAGCAACTGCGCGCCGACGGCAAGGGGCCCAACTTCAAGGACTTCGCCATCCTGTACCGCGCCAACCACCAGGCGCGCGTGTTCGAGCAGGCGTTGCGCCGCGCGCAGATCCCGTACAAGGTGTCGGGCGGCCAGAGCTTCTTCGACAAGGCCGAAATCAAGGATCTGTGCGCCTGGCTGCGCCTGCTGGTGAACCAGGACGACGACCCGGCCTTCCTGCGCGCCGTGACCACGCCCAAGCGCGGCATCGGCCACACGACGCTGGGCGCGCTGAGCACCTTTTCGGCTCAGTGGAAGTGCAGCATGTTCGAGGCCCTCTTCTCCGAGAGCCTGGCCACCGCCGTCACCCAGCGCGGCCTGGACAGCCTGCACGAATTCGGCCGCGCCGTGAACGAGCTGCAGCACAAGGCCCGCCACACCGAGGGCCACACCGCCGCGCACGCGATGCTGATGGCCTGGCTCAAGGACATCGGCTACGAGCAGCACCTCGTCGACAACGAGGAGAACGAGAAGGTCGCCCAGGCGCGCTGGGGCAATGTGCTGGACTTCGTCGACTGGGTGTCCAAGCGTTGCGGCGGACAGCAGAGCGAGGAAGACGGCGTCAGCTTCACCGAGCCCAAGCAGAGCGTGCTGGACGTGGCGCAGACCATCTCGGTCATCCTGTCCCTGGCCGAGCGCGGCGACGAGCAGGACCAGGTGACGCTGACGACGCTGCACGCGTCCAAGGGCCTGGAGTGGCCGCATGTGGTGCTGGCCGGCGTCAACGAAGGCCTGCTGCCCTTCAGGCGCGAGGACGTCGAACTGACGGTCGAAGCGCTGGAGGAGGAGCGGCGCCTCATGTACGTGGGCATCACGCGGGCACGCACGACGCTGGCCGTCTCCACGCTGCGCCGCCGCAAGAAGGGCCGCGACACGGTGGTGGGCATTCCCAGCCGCTTCCTGGCGGAAATGAAGCTGCACGAGGAAAGCGGCCGCGAAGACCCGCGCGAGAAGCTCAAGCGCATGCGGGCCGAGCTGGCCGCCAAGGCTGCGGCCAGAGACGACAAACCCGCGCCCTGAGCGACAGCGCCGCATGCGGTGGTCAAGGCCGGCTCGCCCATTCGCGGGGGGAACCCCTCAGGCGCGTGAAGTCTTCACAACTGCGCCACGCTAGGCTGGGAACAATCCGTTGCAGAACTTTCGCCCACGGTGAGCCCGCATCATGAAGTCACTGTTCCTTGCTGCCGCTCTTGTCGCGCTGGCCTCCACCTCGCAGGCCAGCGCCGCCCGCGAACCCCAGGCCCGGGGTGAACACACCGTCGCCGTCATGGCCGATGCCGGCCGGCTGAGCGCGGCCGGCCTGACCGGCACGCGCGACGCGGCTGCCTGGGAGGGCTCCGGCCACGCCTCGGCCAACGCCGATTTCGACACGCTGAGCGCAGCTGTCGAACCAGGTCAGTGGCTGCTGGCGCTGGGCCTGGCCGGCCTCGCGGCCTATCGCCCGGTGAGCCGCTGGCTGCGCCGCCAGGAGCAGCAGCGGCGCGCCAGCGCGCTGTCCAGCACGCTGCCGCGCCGCTGAGCGGACCTCAGATCGCCAGCGGATCCACGTCGACCGCCCACCTCAGCACGGCCCGGAATTCGGGCCGTTCGCGTTTCAGCGCGATCAACGCCGGCACCCAGGCACGCAGGAAGGCCTGCAGCCGCCCACGCTGGCCGGCCTCCACCAGCATCTGCATGCGCTCCACGTCCGCCACGCGCGCCACGGCGTGCGGCACGGGCGGGTAGATCAGCACGCCCTCGTCCTGCAGCAGCCCTGCGGCCGCATCCAGGAAGGTCTTGGCGGCCTCGGCGGTGCGCGCCTCGGCGCGCAGCAGCGCCAGGTGCGAGAACGGCGGCAGGCTGGCCGAGCGGCGCTCGTCGAGCTGGGTCCTGGCGAAGCGCACGTAGTCGTGCCGCGCCAGCGCCTGGTACAGCGCGTGGTCGCGATGCCAGGTCTGGACCCACATCTCGCTGGGCGATTCCCCTGCGGCATCGCGCCCGGCGCGGCCGCCGGCCTGCATCAGCAGCGCGAACAGCCGCTCGGGCGCGCGGAAGTCACTGCTGAACAGCGCGCCGTCCGGGTTGACGGCCGCAACGAAGCGGATGCGCCGGAAATCGTGGCCCTTGGTGATCATCTGCGTGCCGACGAGGATGTCGACCTCGCCGTCGTGCACTGCCTGCAGCTGCGCCTCCAGCTCCCCCTTGCGGCGCGTGGAGTCGGCGTCGATGCGCAGCACCCGGGCGCCGGGCAGCGCCTCGGCAAGCTGCTCTTCCAGCCGCTCGGTGCCCCGGCCGATCGGCGCGATGTCGTGGTTGCCACAGTTGGGGCAGGCGCTAGGCACGCGCTCGGTAAAGCCGCAGTGGTGGCAGCGCAGCGTGCGGTCGCGCTTGTGGAACACGCGCCAGGCGCTGCAGTGCGGGCAGTCGCTCTTCCACTGGCATTCGCCGCAGTGCAGCACAGGCGCATAGCCACGCCGGTTCAGGAACACCAAGCTCTGCTCGCCGCGCTCCAGCCGCGCCTTCAGCTCAGCCAACAGCGGTGCGGTCAGCGCGGTGGTCACGCCGGCCGTGGCGGGCAGCGCCTTCATGTCGAACAGCTTCACGCGCGGCAACGCGCCGCCGCCGATGCGGGCGGCCAGCGTCAGGCGTTCGTAACGCCCACTCTCGGCGTGCTGCCAGCTTTCCAGCGACGGCGTGGCCGAGCCCAGCACGACCGGCACCTTCAGGTCATGCGCACGCCACACGGCCAGATCGCGCGCGGAGTAGCGGGCACCGTCTTGCTGCTTGTAGGACGGGTCGTGCTCCTCGTCGACGACGATGAGCCCGAGGTCCGGCAGCGACGCAAACACCGCCAGCCGCGTGCCCAGCACGAGACGCGCCTGGCCCAGGTGGGCCGCCAGCCAGTTCTGCAGCCGCTGGGCGGGCGTCAACGCGCTGTGCAGCGACACGATGGCCAGCGGCTGCGGCAACAGGGCCGCGAAGCGCTCCGTGAAGCGCGCCTCGAGCTGCGGCGTCAGGTTGATCTCGGGGACCAGCACCAGCACCTGGCGGCCGGCCGCGAGTGCGGCCTCGGCAGCGCGCAGGTAGACCTCGGTCTTGCCGCTGCCGGTCACGCCGAACAGCAACTGCGGCTTGGGCGCAACAGCAGTCAGCTGCGCCTGGATGCGCACGACCGCTTCGGCCTGCTCGGGCGCCAGCTCGGGCTTGTGCGGCGCCGCTGCGGCCACCGTGCCGGCCTGCTTCTTTTCCAACTTGCGCAGCCGCGCCGCCAGTTGATCAGGTGACAGCTCGCGCAGTTGCGGGGGCAGCACGGCACTGGCCAGCTCGCCCACGCTGCGCTGGTAGTAGCCGGCCGCAAAGTCCAGCAGCCGACACCAGTCGCCCCCCAGCGGCTGCAGCCCGGCAAACACCGCCGCCACCGGTCGCAGCGCCACCGCCGGCTCGCCCAGCGCCTGGCCCGGCCAGACGATTCCCAGCAGCTCGCGCTTGCCCAGCGGCACGCGAACCAGCGTGCCTGAGGCGAGCGCCTGCTCACTCGCATAGTCAAGCGGGGCGTTCAGTCCGCTGTGCTGCGGCGCATCCACCGCCACCCGCACCACCGCCGACGCGCCCGGCTCAGTCATGGCCAGCTCCGCGCGCTTGGTGAAGCGATGGCTCAGAAACCACCGCCAAGTTCATGATTTGCAAGGCTTCTTGGGTTGCCCACAATTTCTGTGGATAACTTTGTGGGCAATTGGCGCCGGGTCGCGCTGCACACGCGGGACAGCGCCCGTCGAGCGCGACACCGCCTGCATGCATGGTTCTGGTGCCTTCCAACAAAATCAATCACTTAGCGCGGATTCGGGAAAACTCTGATGGGCCAACCCGAAATGGGTGACTGCACGGCCCGCCCCCTACTTTTTGGGGATAAGTCCGCGAGCAAGTCGGTGCAGTCGTGGGCTCAACGCGCCTGGCGCAGCCGCCGCGAGTGGCTGTGCACCTCGTCCACCAGCGCCGTGACGCTGTCCGGCGGCGTGAACTGGCTGATGCCATGGCCCAGGTTGAAGATGTGGCCTGCGCCGTCGGCCGGCGTGCCGAAACTGTCCAGCACGCGGCGGGCCTCGGCGCGGATGGCCTCGGGCGGCGCGAACAGCACGTTGGGGTCGAGGTTGCCCTGCAGCGCGACGCGGTCGCCCACCCGGGCGCGGGCCTGGCCGAGGTTCACGGTCCAGTCCAGGCCGACGGCGTCGGCACCGGCGCCGGCGATCTCGTCCAGCCACAGCCCGCCGCCCTTGGTGAACAGGATGCGCGGGATGCGCACGCCCTCGTGCTCCGTCTTCACGGCCGCCAGCACCTGGCGCGAGTAGGCCAGACTGAACTGCTGGAAGGCCCCGTCGGCCAGCACGCCGCCCCAGGAGTCGAAAAGCATGACTGCCTGGGCACCAGCCTCGATCTGCGCGTTCAGGTAGGCCGCCACCGCGCGCGCGTTGATGTCCAGGATGCGGTGCATCAGGTCCGGGCGCGCGTACATCAGGCTCTTGACCAGGCGGTAGTCGTCGGAGCCGCCGCCCTCCACCATGTAGCAGGCCAGCGTCCAGGGGCTGCCCGAGAAGCCGATCAGCGGCACGCGACCATTCAGCGCGCGGCGGATGGACGTGACCGCGTCGAACACGTAGCGCAGCTTGTCCATGTCGGGCACGGCCAGCGCCGCGACGGCTGCCTCGTCACGCACGACCTTCGCGAACTTCGGCCCCTCGCCCTGTTGGAACGACAGGCCCAGGCCCATCGCGTCCGGCACGGTCAGGATGTCGCTGAACAGGATGGCCGCGTCCAGCGGGAAGCGCTCCAGCGGCTGCAGCGTCACCTCGGTGGCGTAGTCCTTGTTGGTGGCCAGCCCCATGAAGCTGCCGGCCTGCTCGCGCGTGGCACGGTACTCGGGCAGATAGCGGCCGGCCTGGCGCATCAGCCAGACGGGCGTGTGCTCGGTGGGTTGGCGCAGGCAGGCGCGCAGGAAGCTGTCGTTTTGCAGGGGGGCGAACATCACCGGATTATCGGCGCCGCCCCCGCGCCGGCGCCTGATTCAAAGCAAGGTCAGGCTCTGCCGCCCCACCCAGCTCTCGCCCGGCTGCAGTTCGATCGGGCGGCCGATGCAGGCAGCCTCCACGCACAGCATCTGCGACCAGTCCTGCGGCGGCATGTCCGCCAGCTTGGCACAGCGATCGGGGCCCGGGTTCCAGACCACCGTGTCATCGAAGCCCTGCTGCTGCAGCGTCAGCTGGCGGCGCTCCTCGCTCACCAGCAGCGGCCGCTCCTTGACGCCGAAATAGATGCGGTCCAGGTCCAGCACGCCCTTCTCACCCGTCAGCAGCAGATCCATGCGCTGCAGCGCCTCGGCCTGCTTAACGGCGTCGAAGTAGCGCAGCCCCGCCAGGCCCTCGACGCTGACGGCGTCCAGGTCGCCCACGCGCAGATAGGTGTGCAGCGCGGCCGTGAACTGCAGCGGTGCGTCATCCGGCTGGCCCCGATGCTCACAGGCCAGCTCGATGTCGAGGCTGCGCCCGGACACCCGCACGCTGAGCTCCAGCTCGAAGGCATGCGGCCAGATCGCCCGCGTCGCGTCGCTGTCTCGCAGCCGCAGCACGGCCAGCGCGTCGTCCTGGCCCTGCTCCTGGCTCACCAGCTCCCACAACGCCGTGCGAGCAAAGCCATGCCTGGGCAGCGACCCACGCTCGGCGAACTGCGGGAAACACACCGGCACGCCGCCCCGGATGGCCTTGCCCGGCGCGAACTCGCTGCGCGGGGACAGATAAAGCTGCTCGACGCCGCCGACGGGCTGCCAGGACAGCAGGTGGCCGCCGTGCAGCGACAGGGTGGCTTGGGCGCCGTCGGGCGCGACGAGGGTGATGGACTCTGGGCTATCGGCAGACATGCCGCCAGTTTAGGTTCCTAGAATCGCCCCGCTTCAATCAATCAATCGGGAGGATCAAAGATGAAAACTTGGTTTGCCACGGGCCTGCTCGGCGTCAGCGCCATCGCGTCGGCCGCAACCATCACGAACGCCGACATCATCAAGCTGCTCGACGCACAGATGCCCGAGAGCGTCATCCTGAATTCCATCGCCACCAACACGCCCAGGTTCGACAGTTCGCCCGCAGCGCTGATCGCGCTGAAGAACAAGGGCGCCTCGCCTGCCGTACTAAACGCGGTCATCTCGCCGAAGTCCCTCACGGCAACACACGCCACCGTTGCGGCTGCGGCGCCCGCAGCCCGCGCCGTGCCGGTGGCAGCGACCAACGCCATCAACCCCGAAGAAGCCATCGTCGTGCAAAACGGCCAGGAGACGCCGATGCAGTACCTCATGGCGCAGATGCGCACGGCCGCCCGAGCACTGGGCTTCGGTGGCGTTGCGAGCTATGCGTCGCTGACCGGCACCAAGGCCGCACGCCGCCTGCCGGCCGAGGGATTCGAATTCATCGTCAGCGTGCCCAAGAACGCGCAGGTAACGGGTTACGTAACCATCGCCAGCTTCGCCGTGCGCAACAACGGAACGCGCGAAGTGTCCACCGGCGGCGGCTACATGAGCTACTCCACCGGCATCGCCAAGGACCGCGTCATCCCGATCACGTCAGAGCAGATGCCCGACCAGTCGCGCGCCAAGGAAGGCTTCGTGCTCTACAAGGTCAAGCCCGAGAAGGCCCTGGCCTCCGGCGAGTACGCGCTGGTGTTCTACACGGCCGAAGTGCGCGTGGCCGGCTTCTTCGCGCAGGCGGCGAACAGCTTCTACGACTTCGGCGTGGACTGAGCGCCCCCCCCGAGTCTGCAGGAGGGACACCGCAGCGCGCCTTCATAAAATCGCGGGTCATCTCAAGCACTGCTCCGCAGAGATCGCTGTCACGCCGCTGGCCGGCCCAGATCCGAGCCATCAGCATTTCGTGAACCGATCCCGGCCCTTCATCCTTCTCTGCCTCGCCCTGCTTGCCGCCCTCCTCATGGCCGGATGCCGGTCGGCGGTCAAACGGCCGGTGCCACCCGACACACCGCCGCTGCGCTTCCTGCTGACCTTTGACGACGGCCCCAGCATCCGCAGCGAGCCCAATCCGACAACGCAGGTGCTGCACACGCTGGCCAGCAACTCGCTCCAGCCGGGCATCAAGGCCATCTTCTTCGTGCAGACCCGCGCGGCCAACGGCGGCGGCACGCCTGAGGGCCGTGCGCTGATGCGGCGCGAGCTGGCGCTAGGCCATGTGCTGGGCTTTCACACGGCGACGCCCGGGCATTCCAACCACGTCGGCATGTCCAGCGAGCAGCTGCGCGACAGCCTGCAGCTGGGCCTCGCCGACCACGCCGAGATCAGCGGCCTCGCGCCACGCCTCGTGCGTCCGCCCATGTGGGCCTACGACGCGCGCACGCTGGACCTGTATGCAGAAGCCGGCATGCAGGCGCTGATGACCGACGTGACTGCCAACGACGGCAAGCTGATCTGGCCCTATGGCAGCCCGCGCCGCAAGCAGCACATGGGCTACCAGATGGCCCTGCTCAAGCCGCGCGTGCTGGCGGGCGAACTGCCGGTGGTGGGCGGCGTCATCCCGGTGGTGGTCACCTTCCACGACCCCAACCCCTTCACCGCCGAGCACATGGCCGAGTACCTGCGACTGCTGGTCAGCAGCGCCCGCGACCAGGGACTGCGCATCTCGGACCAACCCTTCTACGGCCGAGGCGACGACATCGAGGCCGTCGCGCTGACCCGCACGGTCAACGCCGACGCGCCCATCCAGCGCATCCCCGGCTTCTGGCATTCGCTGCTGAGGATGACGCCGTGAAACCGTGGGCCGCCCTCCTGCTGGCCACGCTGCTGGCCGGCTGCGGCCACATGACGCACCAGGAGCCCGAGCCGGCCGCGACGGCGCTGCCACGCGAACCTCTGCGGGCCGGCGTGGACCGCCTCGTGCTGCCGGTGCTGGCCGGCCACGAGACGCCCGGCCTCATCGTCGGCGTGGCCACGCCCGACGGGCAACGGCACTTCTTCGCCTATGGTCAGGGCGAGACCGACGGCAAGCCGCTGGGCCCCGACACCCGCTTCCCCATCGGCTCGCTGACCAAGGGCTACACCGCCGCGCTGCTCAGCCTGCTGGTGGACGAGGGCACGCTGCGCTGGGACGCGACGCTGGCCGAGTTGTTGCCGCAGCTGAAGCTGACGCCACCGGCAGCGCGCCTCACGCTGCTGCAGCTCGCCACACACAGCGCCGGCCTGCCGCGCCAACCCACCGACCTCGGCCTGCTGACCGGCCTGCTGCGCTTCACCTTCACCGGCAGCAATTTCTACGAGGTGCTGGACGCCGACGGCCTGGCGCGCTTCATGGCCGGCTTCACGCCGCCCGCCCGTCCCGAGCCGGCCTATTCCAACATCGGCTACGCGCTGATCGGCCTGGCCATCGAGACCCGCACCGGCCGGCCGCTGCCCGCACTGCTGGCCGAGAAGGTGCTGGCGCCGCTGCAACTCGCCCACACCGGCTTCGAGCCCGGTGATGCCCACCGCGCGCAGGGCCATGCCGGCGACCAGCCCTACTTCATGCCGCGCGGCAAAAAAGTTAGCGACTGGCGCTTCCCGCCGGCCATGCAGGGCTCGGCCGCGCTGTATTCCTCGGCCGCCGACCTGCTGGGCTTCGCCGTCGCCCACCTCGATTCGCATGCGGGCCATCTCCATGGCCTGCTGGCCGACAACCTGCGCGTGCGCATGCCGCAGCCGCAGGACGCACCCGGCATCGCCTGGGTCACCGACGACTTCGACGGCATCCCCATCACCAATCAGGTCGGCATGGCGGTGGGCCACACGTCCTATGTCGGCGTGCACCGCGACAGCCGCATGGCCGTCGTCGTGCTGCAGACCAGCTTCAACTGGAACTTCAAGATCGGCCACAAGCTGCTGCTGCGACTGGTGCGCGGTCGCCTCGATTGGGCTGCGCCTATCATCGCGGCCGGCCGCCCGGACAGGGAGTGACCGCGCCCGCGGCACACCAGGCGCCAATGCCAGAGCCATCCATGACCACCATCCAGCCCTCCCCGGCCGCCACGCGCAAGCTGGCATTCGTGCCCGAAACCCGCTTCGGCCTGTGGTTCCTGTCCACGGCGACGTGGCGCATCCACGTGCTGGGCCGCGCGCTGAGCGACCTGCAGCGCATGGCGCCCGACATTCCCGCCGGTGGCGTCATGCTGGACATCGGCACCGGCCAGGGCCATTCGCTACCCGAACTGGCCGAGCGCTTCAAGCCCTGCCACATCCACGCACTGGACCCCGAGCCCGATTTCGCGCAGCGCTGCGGCGCGATGCGCGACGCGGCCGGCGTGCCGGTGACGCTGCACCAGGCCCACGCCGAGCGCATCCCGCTGCCCGACGCGTCGGTGGACACGGTGCTGTGCCACCAGACGCTGCACCACATCGTCGACCAGACAAGCGCGCTGGCCGAGGTCTTCCGCGTGCTCAAGCCCGGCGGCCGCCTGCTGCTCGCGGAGAGCACGCGCGCCTACATCCACAGCTGGATCATCCGGCTGCTGTTCCGCCACCCAATGCACGTGCAGCGCAGCGCGCCGGAGTTCCTCGACATGCTGCGCGCCGCCGGCTTCGAGCTCAGTGACGAATGCATCAGCACGCCCTATCTGTGGTGGAGTCGCTCGGACCTCGGTGCGCTCGAATGGCTGGGCTTCGGCGTGCCCAAGGTGCGCGAAGAGACGCTGCTGAACGCGGCGGCGCTGAAGCCGCTCTAAGCCGGCCTGATCGGCGACCAGCCCTGGCCCGGAGCGGGTTGGAGGCTTTCCGGCAGCAGGTCGTTGACCCACTCGGGCGCCGCGTCGCCCACGAAAGCCCAGTGCAGTTCGCCCACCTGGCCCTGCCAGGCCGGCCCGGCGGCGTCGGGCTGCCAGCGCAGGCCGCGCAGCGTCGACAGGCTGGTGATGTCAGGGTGCGCCTTCAGCCAGGCCTCGGCCAGCGTCCAGTGGCGATAGAAGCAGGCGGCATCGGGACACGGCTCAAGGCCGGCGAAAACCGCCAACGGGCGCCAGTCACGGCGCACGGACTCGGTTTGAAGGTCCAGGCCCACGCGTGAGTCACGGGCAACCGCAACGCCTATCCAGCCAACACTATGGCTGATGGACGCTCGCCAGGGCGGCGGCGCAATGCACCGGCCCTCGGCATCCACTGCCAGCGAGAAGCTGGCCGGATTGGCGCCGCTGGTACGTGCAAGCAGCAGCCGCGCCAGCCACCGGCCGGCCACGAACTGCTGCCGCCGCGCCGCGCCGGCAAAGCCGGCCCAGCGTTCGCGCTCAGCCTGCGTCAGCCAGGCTGTGTCGTCTCCGACAGCCGCCAAGGCCTGCTGCAACGGCGCGATACAGGCCCAGCCCACCCTCTCAGTTCAACGTCGCGAGCGACACCTCGCTGGCCACGTCGTTGCTCAGGTTGCGGATCCACATGTTGTAGGTCGGGTGGATACGCTGCTTGTCGGCGTCGGCGTTCAGGTTGTAGCTGTTGGCGTAGATCAGCTGGTAGCCGGTGGCGTCGTAGGTCACCTTGACAGTCGCCTCGTGCTTTCCATTGCGGCTCTGCTTCAGCACCATCTCGCCGGGCGCATCACTCTGCACCACCCAGTTGCGGCGTGCGGCGGCGCGGACCAGCGAATCGTGCACTTTGCTCTGGGTGATGCCAGGCCGGCCAGCCAGGTTGACGCGCTCCGGCACGTACATCGGTTCGTCTCGTGCAACCGCCGTGCCCAGCGTCAGGCCCAGGCTCATGGCCACGAGGGCCGTCTTCAGTGCTTTCATGTGTATCCTTCCCTTGTGGAACTGAAAAGTCGCCGGATTATTGGCGCAAGCGTCACTCGACCTTGGCCGCGACGCCCTTGAGCGCCACGCCGATGACGAAAGCGCCGGCATGGCATTCGAAATCGGTCGAGCTCTTGTACTCGACGCGTTTGTAATAGCTGACGATGTCAACGACGGTATTGCCGCCCTGGCGTTTGGCACTGTCCTGCAAATTGATCAGCGCGCTGAGCGCTGCCCACTTACAACCGAAGCTGTCGTCCTTGCCGAAGCCATTGGTCTTGGGATTGCTGACGTCGCTGGAGTAGCGCTTGAGCACCTTGGGCGTGGCCTGACCGGCCAGGAAGAACTTGAAAGCCGGGTCCAGCTTGCCCTTGGCCTCGGGCATGTCCAGCACATCGGCCAGAGGAATGTGCAGCACGGTGTCGCGGGCGGCAGCGGGGCCGGCCAGCAACGCGGCGGTGAGCGCGGCAAGCGCGAGGGATGCGCGACGCATGGTCCGGGGCCTTTCGGTCGGTCGACGATGACAAGACAGTATCAGCGCCCCATGACGACCGCCTTCTCGCGGCGCGGTGCCAGCGTGTCAGCGAATGTCACGTGCCAGCCGATCGGGGTGCGGCCGCGTCAAGGGCGGCGCAGGATCAGCGACGTGTTGATGCCGCCAAAGGCGAAATTATTGGTCATCACGTACTCGGTCTCGATCTTGCGGCCGCCGCCAAGCACGTAGTCCAGTTCACCGCAGCGCGGGTCGACCTGGCGCAGGTTCAGCGTCGGCGCGAACCAGCCGGTCTTCATCATCTCCAGCGTCATCCAGGCCTCCAGCGCACCGCAGGCGCCCAGCGTGTGGCCCATGTAGCTCTTCAGCGACGAGATGGCCGTGCGGCTGCCGAGCACGGCCTGCGTGGCCTGGCTCTCGGCCACATCGCCCTGGTCCGTCGACGTACCGTGCGCGTTCACGTAGGGGATGGCCTCGGGCGGCAGTCCCGCGTCTTCCAGCGCCAGCCGCATCGCGCCGGCCATCGTGGCCGACTGCGGCTGCGTGACGTGGGTGCCGTCGCAGTTGGTGCCGTAGGCGACGATCTCGCCCAGGATGATCGCGCCGCGCGCCTTGGCGTGCTCGTACTCCTCCAGTACGAAGGTGCAGGCGCCCTCGCCCAGCACCAGGCCGTCGCGGTCCTTGTCGAAGGGGCGCGGCGTCAGGCGCGGCTGATCGTTGTACTGCGTGCTGGTGGCGAACAGCGTGTCGAACACGGCGGCCTGCGTCGGGTCCAGTTCCTCGGCGCCGCCGGCCAGCATCGCGATCTGCTTGCCGCTCTGCACGGCCTCGAAGCCATAGCCCAGGCCCTGGCTGCCCGACGTGCAGGCACTGCTCGTCGTGATGATGCGGCCCGTGATGCCGAAGAACACCGCGATGTTGACGGTCGCCGTGTGCGACATCATCTTCACGTAGGTGTTGGCGTTGATGCCCTCGATGCTCTTGGCGCTCATCATGCGGCCGAAGTCGCCGACGGCGCTGGGCGTGCCGCTGGAGCTGCCGAAGCTCACGCCCATCCGGCCGCTGGTGACGAGCGGGTCTCCCAGCAGGCCGGCCTGCTCCAACGCCAGTTCCGCCGAACGTGTCGCCATCTGCGCCACACGGCCCATGCTGCGCATGCTCTTGCGGTTGTAGCGGTCGGCCGGCAACTCAAAGTGCGCGCAGGGCACGCCGACCTGGGTGTTGAGCCCTTCGTAGTCGGCCCACTCGGCCATGCGCTGGACCTTGTTGGTCTCGGCGCGCAGGCTGTCCAGCACGGTCTCGACGTCATGGCCCAGCGGCGACAGCGCGCCGATGCCCGTGATGACGACTCTCTTTTTTCCGCTCATCCCACCATTCCCCCGCTAAATGTCTGCCCCTCGTCCGACGAGTACACCGGCCGATCCCCCGAGGGGATGCGGGCCGGCTTGGGGCGGCCCGGCGCTCGGCCCGCCCTCATCCCACCATCCCGCCGTTGACCGAGATCACCTGGCGAGTGATGTACGCCGCATCCTCACTCATCAGGAAACTCACCACCGCCGCGACCTCTTCGGGCCGCCCCACGCGCCTGGCCGGGATGATCTTCAAGGCTTCCTCGACCAGCGCCGGATCGACCATGTCCGTTTCTATCAGCCCCGGCGCCACGCAGTTGACCGTGATCTTGCGGCTGGCCAGTTCGACGGCCAGCGCCTTGGTGGCGCCGATGATGCCGGCCTTGGCTGCGCTGTAGTTGACCTGGCCGCGGTTGCCCATGATCCCGGACACCGAGGCCAGCGTGACGATGCGGGCCGGCGCCTTGCGCCGCACCAGCGGCATCGTCAGCGGCTGCAGCACGTTGTAGAAGGCGTCGAGGTTGGTGTGGATGACGGCATCCCAGTCCTCGCTGGTCAGAGCCGGGAAGGCGCCGTCGCGGGCAATGCCGGCGTTGCAGACGATGCCGTAGTAGCAGCCATGGGTCTCGATGTCGGCCAGCAGCGCGGTGGACGCGGCCTCGCGGTCGGCGACGTCGAACTGCAGCACGCGGGCCGTGCGGCCCAGCGCGGTGATCTCGGCCGCCACCGCCTCGGCCTGCTCGCGCTGGCTGCGGCAGTGGACGACGACGTCATACCCGTCACGCGCCAGGCGCAATGCGATGGCCCGGCCGATGCCCCGGCTCGACCCGGTGACCAGCACCGTACTCATACAGTTTCTCCGTTCAAAAAAGCGCTCGGGTCCTTGGGCCCGAACACCGTCAGCGTCGCGCTGGCCAGCTCCGTGCCATCCGCATGGATGCGGCATTCGAACTGGCCCAGGCCGTTGTCCGCCTGGTAGCCACGCTCGATGTCGACCTGCAGCGTCTGCCCTGCGGCAAAGCGCGGCAGGCTGCAGCGGTAGCGCCGCGTGCCCAGCAGCAGGCCGATGCGCGGTGCTTCACCCAGTTGGCGCGACTGCCAGCCGGCCCAGGCGGCGACGGCCTGGGCCATGTACTCGATGCCCACCCACGCGCCCACGCCGCCGTCGTGGCTGAACAGTCCGTCGGCCGGCACGACGACCTCGGCGCTGAGGCGCTCGCCCTCGACGGCGATGACGCGGTCGAGCAAGCTCATGGCACCCGAATGCGGCACGAGTTCGAGGATGGACGGCAGCGTGGTCTCAGTCATGGCTCAACACCAAGGTCGCGTTGTTGCCGCCGAAGGCGAAGGAATTGCTCATCACATGGCGCGGCACGGCGGCCAGGCGCTGACCCGGTGCGACCAGGGCAATCTGCGGCAACTCGGCATCACGCTGGCCGTCGAAGTGATGCACGGGCAGGCGGCCGTCGCCGGCCACCGTCAGCCACGCGATGGCGGCCTCGATGGCGCCGGCCGCGCCCAGCGTGTGGCCGGTCAGCGGCTTCGTCGACGAGCAGGGCAGGCCCAGGCCGAACAGCTCGGCCACGGCTCGGCTTTCCATCGCGTCGTTCTGCGGCGTGGCCGTGCCATGCAGGTTCAGGTAGCCGATGTCGGCCGGCTGCAGGCCGGCGCGCGCCAGCGCCTGGCGCATCGCCGCCAGTGCGCCGCGGCCGCCAGGCTCGGGCGCCGAGATGTGATGGGCGTCGGAGCTTTCTCCATAACCCGACAGTCGCACGGCAGATGGCTCACGACTCAGAACAAACAGCGCAGCGCCCTCGCCGATGTTGATGCCGCTGCGCGTCGCGCTCATCGGCCGGCAGCGCGCGGCGTCCACGGACTCCAGCGCCGTGAATCCGGCCACCGTCATGCCGCACAACGCGTCGACGCCGCCCACCAGCACCGCGTCGCACAAGCCCGCGCGCAGCAGCCGTGCGCCACTGGCCAGCGCCTTGGCGCCGGACGAGCAGGCGGTGGAAATGACATAGCTCGGGCCACCCAGGCCCAGCAGCTGGGCCAGGTTCAGCGCCGGCGAGCCCAGCTCTTGCTGCTCGACGTGAAAACCCGCCGGCAACTGTCCGTCGCGGGCCAGCGCGGCCAGCGCAATCTCGCTCTCACCGACGCCCGACGTGCTGGTGCCCAGGACGACGCCGATGCGGTCGGCGCCGTGGCGCACGATGGCCTCATCGACCTGCGCGCGGATCTGCGCCAGCGCTGCCAGCAGCAGCGCGTTGTTGCGGCTGCGCTGCTCCAGCGGCAGAGCCGCCACCGACGGCAGCTCAGCGTGCACGACGCCCAGGTGCAGTTCGTGCCCCGGCCAGACGGTGTCGTTGACCGAGACGCCACCCGGCTGATCGGCGAAGACGGCCTCCCGCAACTCGGCCAGGTCGTGGCCGGCCGCGCAGATGACACCGGGAGGATGTAGATAAACGCTCACGACGAGGCTTCCGAGGGCTGGGACTCGATCAGCAGGCGGTAGCCCTCGGCCCGGTTGACGATCTCGATGATGTTCGCGGCCGGTCGGCGCACCACCAAGCGGGCTTCTCCGGCTTGCTCCAGCGACTGGCCTTCGGCGGTGTCCACCCAGCGCCAGCCGTCGGGCAGCGCGGCACGCACGGCCTCGGCCGGCCAGTAGGTCAGGCACAGGTCGCGCAGCATGTGGTCGGTGTCGACCTCGCCCGGCAGCATGGGGTGGCGTTGCACGCTCAGGTCCTTGCCGTCCCACTGCATCAACAGCACGCGCTGGCTGAAGGCGAAGCCCGCCAGCAGCAGTCCGGAGGCGTCCAGCTGCAGCTGCATGTCGACGCGCTGCGGCGGCACGTCAGGCGCATCCAGGCGCGTGACGGACAGGCGCTGCGTCAGCGCCAGACGCGTGCTGCCCAGCGCCGCCGGCGGCAGGCGCAGCGCCGGCAGGCCGCCGGCCTTGGGCGGTGCGCTGGCACATCCGGCCAGCAGCGCGGCGACAAGAAGCAAACGCCGCCTCATGCGCGGGCGAACCTCAGCAGGCTGTGGCAATAGCCGATGCCATCGCGCATCGTCAGCAGGCGCAGACCGGCGGCCTCGGCCAGGCGGACGTAATCGCCGCTCTCGTAGACCTTGCTGTTGCCGCTGGCCATGGCGGTGAAGTAGGGCGAGGTGTTGATGAGGCAATAGGCCGCGATGTCGTAGCGCTGGCGGTCCCAGAAGGTGTCCATCACCAGCACCTGGCCGGCGCTGCCCAAGCAGGCGGCCACGCGCCGGAAGATGCTGGCGATCTCGGCCTCGCCGAAGCAGCTGAGGAACTGGCTCATCCACACCAGGTCCATGCCCGTGGGCAGCACGGCGTCCGCGTCCAGCAGGTTGCGCGCATGCAACTGGGCGCGCTCGCGCAGGCCGGCGGCGGTGAGATTGGCATCGGCCACGGCCAGCTGCTGCGGCAGGTCCACCAGGTTGAGCTCGGCGCGCGCGTCGTAGGCCAGCGCGGCCAGGCTGAACTTGCCGGTGTTGGCGCCGATGTCCATCAGGCGCTTCGGCGCGGTGGCAAAGACGTCGGGCAGGATCTCGGGGAAGGACGTGTCCGAGTAGTGGTGATCGAACGCAAACCAGCTGGACTTCGCCGGCTCGGGCAGCTGCGACAGCACCGGGTAGATGCTGGGCCAGTCGCCCTCGCCACTCAGGTGCGCCAGGCCCAGCGGCTTGCCTTCGTCCAGAGAGCGCTCAAGCTCGAACAGGCCCTGGTAGCAGACGTCGTGGATGAAGTCGAAGTTGACGCGCGTGATGTCGTCGGAGACTACGCAGAAGCCCGCCTTGTCCAGCTGCCAGCGCCCGCCCTGGATCATCACGACGCCGGCCGACAGGCAGGACTCCAGCACCAGCTTCAGCGCGTAGCGGCTCCAGCGCCCGGTGGCCTCCAGCGCGGCCAGCGTAACGCCGGCCTCGCCCGCCTCAGCCAGCGCCTGCAGCATGCCGCGCTTCCATGCGTAGCGCACGCAGTGAAAAACCACCGGGCCGAAAGCGATCTTCTGTGCCTCGAAGCGGGCGTCGAAGGCGCGCTGCTTCGGGGGAGAGAACTTCTTGGTCTCAAGCATGGGGCGGAAGGAAGAATGGGGTGAACAGCCAGGCGAGGAAGACGCCAATGAGCAAGGTCAGGCCAAAGGCCTGCAGTGCGGGGGTGCCGGACAGCGCCAGCAGGCCGAAGGACAGCAGCGTGGACGCTGCGGCCAGCGTGACGGACAGGAAGGGCCGGGTTTCGGCGCGGCCGGGTTGTTCCAGCAGGAATATGCCGTAGTCCACGCCCAGCCCCAGCAGGATGAGCAGCGGCAGGATGTGAAACAGCTGCAAGACTTGCCCGCAGATGGCAAGCAGCGCCACGGTCAGCACCGAGGCCAACGCGGTGGGCGCCAGCGCGCGCCAGGACGCGCGGCCGAAGCGGCAGGCCAGCGCGGCCCAGGTCAACACGAAGCCCAGCACCAGCACGGCCGACATCAGCTGGCGGTAACGGCCCAGCAGCTGGCTGACCTCGCCAACCTTGTCGACCCAGCTCACACCGTCCAGCTTCAGCGCGGCGAGTCCGGCGCGGGCGTCGGCCGCCTCGGCACCACGCAGCAGCACGACGCTGGTGAAGCCGTCGCCCATGCGGCCCAGCCATTGCGCACGCACGGGTTCACTGACGGGGCTGGCCAGCCAGGCCTGCGGCTCGATCTCCGCATGCGGCGCTGCGGCGAGCGCGACCGGCTGGCCCAGCTTGTCGGCCAGCACAGGGCGCAGTTCGGCCCCACGGCGGGCGGACAACTCGGCGTCCTCGCGCTGGCGACGCAGCGACGGTAGCCAGTCGCTGACAGCCTGTGCATGCACCCTCATGCCGCGCAGTTGCGCCGTCAGCGCTTCCTCGCGCTCCAGCAGCTGCTGCTCGCTCGCCCCATGCACAACGAAGAACTGCGCGACACCCGGCGCCTGCATCAACCGCGCGAACTCGCGCTGCTGGGCCACCAGCGCTGCGGGCGCGGACTGCAGCTGGCGGATGTCGTCGTCCACGCGCAGCCGGCTCGCGCCCCAGCCCGCCAGCAGCGCCGTCGCCGCCAGCAGCAGCGTCAAGCCACGCCTGCCCAGGCTGGGCCACAGCGCGCGGCGCGAACCCAGCCAGTGCGCGAAACGCGTCGGCTTCATGAGACCCGCGCCATCCAGCAACGGGAACCACCACAGCACGGTCACGAAAGCCGCGACCAGCCCGACCGCCGAGAACACCGCGATCTGCCGCAGGCCCGGGAAGGGCGGCAGCGCCAGCAACGCGTAGCCGATGACCGTCGTCGCCATCGCGAGGCTGACGACGGGGATCTGGCGCGTCAGCATGGCCCAGCGCTCGGAGGCTTGCAGCCCCTGGCGAGCACTGAAGTAGTTGCTGCCGTAGTTCTCGGCCACGCCCAGCAGGCTGGCACCGAACACCAGCGTCACGAGGTGCAGCTCGCCGAACACCAGCAGGCTGACCGATGCCGCCACCGCCAGGCCCACGGCCATCGACAGCGCCACCAGCAGCCGCGGGCGGATGGAGCGAAAGGCCAGCAGCGTCAGCGCGACGATGCCAAGCAGCGAACCCAGGCCGATGGTGTGGATCTCGCGTTCGGCCTGTTCGGACGCTGCTGCGGCAAACAGCGGCACGCCGGCGGCAATGACCTGTGCGCCCTGCCCTCGCGCGGCCTTTGTGGCGACGTCCAGCTTCGGTTGCAAGGCCCGCTGCGCGCTGATCTCGAAACCCGATCCGGGCAGTTCGATGAGCACCAGCGCGAAGTGACGTTCGGGCGCCGTCGAATCAGTCAGCATCAGCCGGCCGCCCTGCACGCGCACCCGGCTCATCTGGCCGCGCTCGGCCAGCCATCGGCCGAAGAGGTTCAGCGGATCATCGGCCCAGTTGCCGACACGCGGCCCGCCAACGGGTTGATAGAGCGCAGCCAGCGCCTGGTCGGCCAGCGTCTCGGTGTCGGCCGTGGACAGCTGCTCGCGCGCCTGCGGCGACAGCAGGCCGGCACGCAGCGGTGCGTAAAAGCCCAGCCAGGCGTTCTGGTCGGCATCGGCGACACGATGGCGCGCGGGGACATCGCCCAGCGCCCGCAGAAAGGCATCCGCCGCCGTCGCGGCCTGCGCCTGCGCGCCGCCGCCGATCAGCACGGTGATGCGCCGCGAGCCCGCATCGGCCAGCGCCTGCGTGGCCTGGGCGGCCTGCGGGCGCTGCTCGTCACGCGGCAGCATGGCCAGCATGTCGGTCACCGGCGCACGGCGCTGAAGGCCCCAGTGCCAGACGTTGTGCACCACGCACGCGAGCACGAACACCAGCCACACGGCCGCGAGGCGCCGGGTACTCGTTTCGAGACTCACTGGAACAGGCCCGGCTCGGCGGCGCCGTCGGTGCGCTGGTTGGTCAGCTGGATCAGGCTCTCGTCGCCATTCGCCTCGAAGAGCTGGATGCGGCGCACGAAGCCATCGCCTTCCAGCGAGACGCGCTGAAGCACCTGCTGCAGCGGGCCGGCCTTCGGTGCCAACGCGAGTTGCCAGCCAGCGCCATTCACGCTGCCCTTCAGGTCGAACACATCGGCCAGCCCGCTGACGTCGCCGTTCAGCAGCGCGAACATCAGCGTGTTGATGAGGCGCACGGCCGGTTCACGCGAAGCCTCCAGCTTCATCGCCGTCTGGCCGCCCTGCGTGGCGCGGATCTCGGTCTGCGTCAGCCGCAGCTCGCTGGCGAAGGGCTTGAGCGTGCGCCACAGCACGCCGCGGCCACGCGCCGCAACGAAATTTCCGCTGGACAGCAGCGGTTTGGCAAAACCCGGCACCTTCTTGGTCTGCGTGAAATCGCCGCGCAGCCACTCGGGTTGCTGCAGGCGCTCGCGCACGGACTGGGCGAGGTTGGACTGGGCCCATGCCGCAGCAGGCAGCAGAGTCAACAACAGCGCACGGCGCTTCATGCTGGACGCACGCCGAGCTTCTGCCACAGCACCGGCGGACAGACCCATTCCATCTCACGCGTCGCGATGTTCAGCGCCACCTGGATGGTGTGGGCCTTGTTGATGACCTTGCCCGTCACGGCATCGCGGATGACGTAGTCGACCTTGATGCGGTTCTCCCACTCGACAATCTCGGCACGCACGATGGCGCGGCGGCCGTAGGGCAGCATGTCCACGTACTTGAGCCGCATGTCGACGATGGGCCAGGCATAGCCCGACTCGCGCATCTGCGGGTAGTCATAGTCGAAGCGGGCCATCAGCGCGTTGCGGGCCAGCTCCAGGTACTTCACGTAATGCCCGTGCCAGACGATGTCCATCGGGTCCAGGTCATGGAAGGCCGGGCTGATCTCGATCTCGTGCCACAAGTCAGGCATACAGCTCCCACGATTGCGTGCGGATGGCATCGACAAGCCCGCGCAGTTCCTTGTCCAGCGCGCGGTCCTCATTGATCAGCGGCAGGCGTTCGGCGAGGTCGGCCTGCAAGCCGGCCAGCGCAGGCGTCAGCGCCAGCGGCGTCTTGCGCTCGCGCAGCGCCAGGCCCTGGCGGGCGGCGATCAACATGCCGGCGACGACCTGCTCGGTCAGGTCCAGCACGCGCAGCGCGTCGCGCGCGGCGATGGTGCCCATGCTGACCTTGTCCTGGTTGTGGCACTCGGTACTGCGGCTGAAGACCGACGCCGGCATGGTGCCTTTGAGCGCCTCGGCCGTCCACGCGGACACGCTGATCTGCAGCGCCTTCAGGCCATGGTTGATGGGCGCGCGTTCACCGCTGGCACCGCTCAGATTGGCCGGCAGGCCGTGGTTGTAGCGGGCGTCAACCAGCAACGCCAACTGGCGGTCCAGCAGGTCGGCGACGTTGGCGACGGCCGTCTTCAGCGTGTCCATCGCCATCGCGATGTGGCCGCCGTAGAAGTGGCCGCCGTGCAGCACGCGCTCCTCGACGGGGTCGATCAACGGGTTGTCGTTGGCGCTGTTGAGTTCGTTCTCGATCAGTTGGCGCAGCCAGGGCAGCGCATCTTCCAGCACACCGATGACGTGGGGCGCGCAGCGCAGCGAGTAGCGGTCCTGCAGGCGCTGCTCGTTGCGCGGCGGGCGGTCGCTGGCGAGATCGGCGCGCAGGCGCTCGGCCACGCGCTGCTGGCCGGCATGCGGCTTGGCGGCGAACAGCGTCGCGTCGAAATGATGGGCGTTGCCATCGGCGGCGACGACGTTCATCGCCGTCAGGCGCGTGGCCAGCCGGGCCAGGTACTCGGCACGCGCGAAGGCCAGGCAGGCCAGGCCGGTCATGACGGCCGTGCCGTTCATGATGGCCAGGCCTTCCTTGGGGCGCAGCTTCAGCGGCGTGGCGCCGACGGCGCGCAGCGCCTCGGCGGCGGCCAGCGTCTCGCCGTTGACGCTGACCTCACGCTCGCCGCACAGCACGGCGGCGAGGTAGGACAGCGGCGTCAGGTCGCCGCTGGCGCCGACGGAGCCTTCGCTGGGGATCAGCGGCAGGATGTCGTGCCTGAGCAGCGTCTCGATCTGGCGCAGCAGGTCCAGGCTGACGCCGGACAGGCCCTGGCTCAGCGAGGCCAGCCGCGCGCCCACCACGGCGCGGGTCTGCTCGGGGCTCAAGAGCGCGCCAGCGCCGATGCCGTGGTAGGTGTAGAGGTGGTGCGGCAGTTCGGCAACCAGTGCCGGCGGCACGGCGACGGTGCAGGAGTCGCCGTAGCCGGTGGTCACGCCGTAGACGACGCCGTCCTCGGCCAGCAGGCGGGCGACGAAGTCGGCACCGGCCTGGATGCGCGACTGGAACTCGGGCGTGCGGCCCAGTTCGGCGTCGGCCTGGCGTTTGGCCAGCGCGACGATGTCCTCGATGGCGAGGCGCTGGCCGTCAAACGTGATGCGAGACATCGGGGCGATCCCAGAAGGCATAGAAGTTGAACCAGTCATAGGGCGAACGGCGCAGCCGCGCGGCCAGCGCGTCGGCGAAGCGGCCGGCATGCTCGGCCAGCGCGGCTTCGCGGGCGCGGCGGGGCAGCATGACCTTGTCGGCCAGCCGCTCGAACTCCAGCGCATAGCCGTCGCCTTCGTGCAGGCTGAGCATCAGGAACAGCGGGCAGCCGAGCAGGCCGGCGATGAGATAGGGGCCGACCGGAAATTCGGCCTCGCCGCCGAGGAAGGGGATGCGCACCGTCTTGCTGCCGCGCACCGGCACGCGGTCGCCCGCGATGGCGAGGAACTCGCCAGCCGCGACGCGCTCGGCGAGCTTCAGGACGAGGCCCATGTCGAGGTCGCTGACCTCGATGAGTTCGACGCCACGGTGCGGGTTCAGCTTCGCGAGGATGCGGTTGAAGCTCTCGGCATGCTTGGTGTGCACGAGCACGTTGACCTTGAGGTCGGGCGCCTGCTCGGCCAGGGCCTGGCAAAGCTCCAGGCAGCCGGTGTGGGCCGTCACGAGCACGGCGCCCTGGCCCGTTTTCGACTGGGCCTCCATCAGCTCCGTGCCGCGCGACCGCACGCGTGCCATCGGGTAGCGCCCGGCGATGGCCAGCAGCTTGTCCAGCATCGTCTCCGCGAACAGCCGCACATGGGCCAGGCCCTCGCGCCAGCCGGCCGTGGGCTGCAGGCGACGCAGATAGCCCAGGCTGTGCGCGCGCAGGTTCGCGTTGGACAGCCAGTAGACCAGCACGATGGGCCACAGCAGCGCGCGGAACACGGCGCGGCCCAGCAGCCGGTGCACAAAAAACAGCAGCCAGATGCCGGCGACGAAGGTGTTCTCGCCCATCTGCGCCCAATGCCGCGAACGCGTCATGCCGCGACCTTCCGCCAAAGCAGTCGCGGCGCACGCCACAACATGCCGAAGAACAACCGCGTGTGCATGGCCGAGATCAGCACGTTGTCCTTCCAGACACGGAAGTGCGAGACGCCGTCCTCGGGGTAGCGCACGCGCGTCGGCATGTTGGTGACGTCCATGCCCGACCAGTACAGCCGCACGGCGATCTCGGTGTCGAAGTCCATGCGCCGGCCGATGTACTGGCGCTCGATGACGGCCAGCGTGCCGGTCAGCGGATAGATGCGGAAGCCGCACATGGAGTCGCGGATGGCCAGCGACAGCGTGTTGATCCACACCCAGATGTGCGTCGCGTAGCGGCCGTAGAGCCGCGCCCTGGGAACGCTGTCGTCGTAGATCGGGCAGCCGCAGATCATCTGCGTGGGTGCGGCGGCGGCGGCGGCGGCAAAGCTCGGCACGTCGCGCGTGTCGTGCTGGCCGTCGGCGTCGATCTGCAGCGCATGCGTCCAGCCGAGTTGCGCCGCGCGGCGCAGGCCGGCGATGACGGCGCCACCCTTGCCCTGGTTGACGGGCAATCGCTCCAGCGTCACCTCCGGCAGCTGTGCCAGGCGATCCAGCACGGCCGCGCAGCCGGGCTCGCTCGCATCGTCCACCAGCAGCACCGGCAGGCCGTGCGCACGCAGCGCCGCGACGACGCCCGTGATGGGGCCGCCATGGTTGTAGACGGGGATGACGGCGCCGAGCTTCATCAGGAGGTTGCGGCGAACAGCAGCTTGCCGCTGGCGTGCTGGCCCAGGTCGGAGTGGTAGCGGAAGCTCAGCTTGCCCGGCGTCCAGCTCAGCGACAGCGTGACGAGACGGCCCGGCGTGATGACGCGCTGGAACTTGACGGCCTCCATGCCGGCGAACTCGCCATCGATGACGAAGCGCTCGCGGCCGAACATCTGCGCCCACTCCAGTTGCACAACGCCGGCCAGGATGGGATGGCCGTCGAAATGGCCTTCGAGCTGCGGCAGCGCGGCGTCGATGAACAAGGTCAGCTCTTCGCCCCCCTCGTGGCGCTGGATGGCGCGCAGTGCCGGGCGGCGCGGGTCGAATTCGGTCAGCAGCCGCGCCTGCGTGGACTTGGCCATCGCATTGACGGGCAACTCGGGCAGGAAGCGGAAGCGCCGCGGCAGCGCGACGCGCTCGACGACGTCGGTGAGCAGGGCCCGCAGCGCCTCGGCCAGCGCACGCCGGCCTTGCGCGTCGTGCAGCGCCCAACCGGCGTCGCTGGGCACGGCGACGACACCCAGCTGTTCGCGCGGCTCGGTCAGCGTGACAAGGCGCAGGTCGGCCAGCAGGGGCGACGCGCGCAGCGCCGCCTCCACGGCCGTCAGCGACACGCGCTTCTCGGCGACCTTGACGATGCGGTCGGCGCGGCCGCGCAGCTCGAAGCCACCATCCACCGCCGCGGCACGGTCGGCGCTGGGCATCCAGCCGGCCTCGTCCAGATGCGGCGAACGCAGCCACAGCGCGTCGTCGTCCAAGCGCCATTCGACGCCGGGCAGCGCCTGCCAGTACGTCGGCGCGCCGGGGTTGCGCTGTCGCCAGGCGACGCCACCGGTCTCGCTGCTGCCGTAGACCTCGATGGGCGCACGGCCGAACACGCGGAGGACCTCGGGCACGGCCGCGTCGGGCAGCGGCGCACCGGAGCTGAAGACCTGGTCGACGCTGTGCTGTGCCTGCAGCGGCAGCCGGCTCAGATGGGCCGGGCTGGCGACGAGGACCGCACGGGCACCGGGCGGCGCCAGCTCGGCCAGGTCCTCCAGCACGACGACGCTCTGTGCCTGGATGGCCCGGCCCGTGGCCAGCGGCCACAGCACGCGGAACAGCAGGCCGTAGACATGCTGATGCGACACGCTGGCCAGCACGGCGGCGCCGGGCGCGGTGGCGCCGAAGGTCTGCTCCTGAGCGGTGATCTCGTCGAAGAGCTGGCGCAGCCGCTTCGGCAAGGCCTGGGGCTCGCCGGTGGAGCCGGACGTGAAGACGACAAGCTGCAGTGCTTCGGCGTCCAGCGGCACCATCGCCACGGCAGGTGCGGCCGCAGGCGTGACGACGGGCAGCTCCTGCGGCGGCGCCACGTCGCCGGCAAAACCATCGACGCGCGTGCGCAGCGCCTGCCGGCTCGCGGCCGTCAGGTCCCCCGGCAGCCAGGCCTGCTTGCCGGCCTGCCAGGCGCCGAACAGCGCGGCCGCAAAGCTCAGGCTGTCGTGGAAGTAGAGCGCGAAGCGCTGGCCCGGCTGTGCGGCGAAGGCGGCCTGCCAGCGGCCGGCCTCGGCCAGCCAGTCGGCGCCCGTCACCGGCTCGCGTTGACGCCAGCCGAGAACGGCAGGTGGCGGCAGCGTCAACAGGGCAGCCAGGCGCTGCGCTGGGCTCACGGATGCACCCTTTCCCACCGCGCGCGCAGTTGCCTGCGCACCAGCCATTCACCGGCCATCAACGTGCCGACGAGGACATAGGAAATGAAGCCGTTGTAGAGAGCCCAGGTTTTCTCCGAGGCCCACAGGGCCGTGGCCAGCGACAGGCTGCCGTTGAGCACGAAGAAGCTGCACCAGACCTGGGTCACGTGGCGCGTGTAGACGACGCCACGGGGATGGAGATCGGGCTCTTGCAGGCGCGCGAGGCGTTCGGCCACGGTCGGGCCGCGCACGAGGCTGAGACCGAACACGATGAGCAGCGCGAAGTTGACGAGCACGGGATAGAGCTTGAGCGGCAGGCTCATGTTGAGCAGGGCCGTGCTGCCGGCCAGCACGAGCGCCGCCAGCGCCACCCAGCGCGCCTGCACGGCCTGCTGCGCGCCGCCGGCCAGCCAGCGCAGGCCACCCAGCACCAGCAGCAGCAGCGCGAGATAACGAGGCTCGATATGCCCCAGGCTGAAATAGACGATCAGCGGATACGCGGCCGTCAGGGCCAGCACCAGGGCCCAGCGCATCGCGAGCCCCGGGGTCAGGCGGTCGTGGCCGCCGCCGGGCGGTCGCCGACCTCGGAGGACTCGGCGCCTTCCTTCAGCAACCCCTGCAGCGCGTCGATGACGTCCTGCAGCGTGCGCACGGCCTTGAAGGCCTCGGGCTGCAGGCGCTTGCCCACCAGCGGCTTGAGCTTCACGATCAGGTCCACGGCATCGATGCTGTCGATGTCCAGGTCGTCATAGAGCCTGGCCTGCGGGGCGATGCGGTCGGCCTCGATGTCGAAGGTCTCGACGAGGATGCTGCGCAGGCGATCAAAGATTTCTTGGTCGGTCATGGCGGTCATTCCTCGGCGTTCAGGCGGCGATCTTGCGGTGGCTGTCGACGAACTGCGCCAACGCACGGATGCTGGCGAAATGCTTGCGGGTCTCGACCGAGTCGGCCGCCATGCTCAGGCCGTAGCGCTTCTGCAAGGCCAGGCCCAGCTCCAGCGCGTCGATGGAATCCAGGCCCAGGCCTTCGACGAAAAGCGCCTGTTCGGCGTCGATGTCATCGGGCTTGAGGTCTTCGAGTTGGAGTGCCGAGATCAGCAGCTCCTTGATTTCTTTTTCCAGCGCTTGCATGACTCCCCTTCAACACCTCAACCCGGCGCCCGCACGGGCTCCGAAAAAAACTGGATCAGACTTTCCGTCAGGCGCCTGGCCGCGCGGCCATGCTCACCCCCCGCCGCCGCCAGCACAGGCGCAGAGGGCAGATCGTCGCCAACCTCGAAGGTGAAGCACAACTTGCGCCTAGCGACGGCCCACCAGGGCTGCCCCTTGTAAAGACCGAGCGGTTCGCAACGGATGCGTACCGGCGTGATGTCAAGCCCGCCGCGTAACGCGACTTGCGCAGCACCACGTTGCATCCTCAGCGGCTGCCCAGGCCGCGACCGTGTGCCTTCAGGAAAGATGATCAAGTTGCTGCCCATCGCCAGTGTGTCGATACAGGCGCGCAACAAATCAGCATCGGGATTGTTGCAGATGTAGCCCGTTGCCCGCACTGGGCCACGCGTACAGGGGTGATCGGCCAATGTGGACTTGACCACGCAACTGGCATTGGGCACGAAACCGATGAGGAAGGCCACATCGATCAGTGTGGGGTGATTGGCGAGTATCAGCAGGCCACGGCGCTGCAGCTTCTCGAGACCACGCACCTCGTAGTCGATCAGCCCCAGCAGGCGCATCCAGCGGACGAACAGGCGAAACACCGTCTGCACCATCGTGCGAGCCGCCTGCTGGCGACGCGCAACGTCACGCCACCGCAGGGCCTGCAGCGGGAACACGAGCAGCCAGAGCAACACCCCGCCCATGCCGAAACTGGCGAAGGCGATCGCCGTCGCGACGATGCGCCACAGCCTACCCGGCCAAACCAGCAACTCAGCCATGACGGCTCCACAGCCAGCCACCTTGCGGACTGGACTGGCGCCACCGCGCGGCAGAACCCACCAGGAACCGCAACGTCGCAAGATCGGCCGGCAAATCGTCGACCTGCTGTCGGTCGCCAGACGGCGCTGCCACTAGACGCAGACCTAGCTCTGCCGGCTCCAGCAGCACCGCCCAGGCTCGCAGTGGCCCGGGGTAGCGCTCGAAGCCCTCATACGGCTCCGGCAATGCGGCCTCGATGGAGACGACTAGTACCTGCGACGCGCCGTCCGCCAGCAGGCCCACGGCCTCACAGACGCCGGCCGCCGCGCTGGCCTCGCCGGCCGACACGGCGGCGTAGTTGGCGGTGTCACCTCGTGCAATGGAATAGAGGGCACTGCTGGCGTTGTGCACGGACAGGCTGAACGCCGTGGGCGACAGCGGCTCACCCGCACTGAGCTGGCGCAGCAGCGCCACGGAGCGGGCGATCTCGCCCCAGCGCGACGCGAACACCACGGGTCCGGTCGGCTCGGCCCCCTGCGCGCCCCAGGCGACCTGCAATGCGGCACGACCCAACGGATCGATGCGCCGACGCGTCATCGCCGACACCTCGGCAAGCGGCGCTACCGCATCGACAGGGGCCAATGGCCACACAGGCGCACTCAACCAGCCCACCCAGGCCTCCTGCGTCTGCAGGCTGGGCGCCCATGCGGCCCAGCGGCGAACTTGGAAGTCAGTCATGAATCAGGCGGCACTATGCAATCCAGGGACGGCGCAATTATCGGTAGCAAGGCTTGCAGGCCCGAGATGCCGAAGCGCCAGAAAGCAGGCGCCATCCCCGTGAAAATGCCCCCCCAAACGCAAAGCGCGGCCATTGCCGCGCTCTTCGGAGGAAAGCCGTAAGCCTTGACTTACTTCTTGCTGTTGAACTTGCGCAACGCAGCGATCTGCGCAGCCAGGCCCATCAGTTCGTTCTGGATCGCCGTCTGGTCCAGCTTGTCCTTGGCGTTGCGCAGCGCTTCTTCGGCGAGCTTCTTGGCCTCGATGGCCTTGGCTTCGTCGAGGTCCTTGCCGCGGATGGCGGTGTCGGCCAGCACGGTGACGCGGTGGGGCTGCACTTCCAGAATGCCACCGGCCACGAACACGAATTCTTCCTGGTCGTTGTCGGCACGCTGGATGCGCACGGCGCCCGGCTTGATGCGGGTGATCAGCGGCGTGTGCTGCGGCAGAATGCCCAACTCGCCACTCTCGCCCGGCAGGGCCACAAACTTGGCCTCGCCGGAGAAGATCTGCTCTTCGGCGGAGACCACGTCGACGTGGAGGGTTGCCATGAGATTGATCCTTGTTTAACGGAAAGAGGGTTCAGTCAGCGAGCGGTCGGGTCTGAGGCGAGGCGCCGCGCAGAGCTGGACTCGCGTCCAGCGAGCACGGCAACGCCACATCAGGCCCGAATGCGAAGCCTTACTGAATCTTCTTCGCCTTCTCGAACGCTTCGTCGATGGTGCCGACCATGTAGAAGGCCTGCTCGGGCAGCGAGTCGCACTCGCCCGCCACGATCATCTTGAAGCCGCGGATGGTTTCCTTCAGCGGCACGTACTTGCCCGGCGTGCCCGTGAACACTTCGGCGACGTGGAAGGGCTGCGACAGGAAGCGCTGGATCTTGCGGGCGCGAGCCACGGCCAGCTTGTCTTCCGGCGACAGTTCGTCCATGCCCAGAATCGCGATGATGTCGCGCAGTTCCTTGTAGCGCTGCAGCACGGCCTGCACGGCACGGGTCGTCGTGTAGTGCTCTTCGCCGACGACGTTGGGGTCGATCTGGCGGCTGGTCGAGTCCAGCGGGTCCACGGCGGGATAGATACCCAGCGAAGCGATGTCACGCGACAGCACGACGGTAGCGTCCAAGTGGGCGAAGGTCGTGGCAGGCGACGGGTCGGTCAGGTCGTCCGCGGGGACGTAGACGGCCTGGATGGACGTGATCGAGCCGACCTTGGTCGACGTGATGCGTTCCTGCAGGCGGCCCATTTCCTCGGCCAGCGTCGGCTGATAGCCCACGGCGGAAGGCATGCGGCCCAGCAGTGCGGACACTTCGGTACCGGCCAGCGTGTAGCGGTAGATGTTGTCCACGAAGAACAGCACGTCCTTGCCTTCGTCGCGGAACGACTCGGCGATGGTCAGGCCGGTCAGGGCCACGCGCAGACGGTTGCCCGGGGGCTCGTTCATCTGGCCGTAGACCATGGCGACCTTGGAGTCTTCGAGCTTCTCTTGCACGACGACGCCGGAGTCCGACATCTCATGATAGAAGTCGTTGCCCTCGCGGGTGCGCTCACCCACGCCGGCGAACACGGACAGACCGCTGTGCGCCTTGGCGATATTGTTGATGAGCTCCATCATGTTCACGGTCTTGCCGACGCCGGCGCCACCGAACAGACCCACCTTGCCGCCCTTGGCGAACGGGCAGATCAGGTCGATCACCTTGATGCCGGTTTCCAGCAGGTCCTGCGACGGGCTCAGCTCGTCGTAGGCCGGGGCCTTGCGGTGGATGGAGGCGCTCAGCTCGGACGACACCGGGCCGCGCTCGTCGATGGGATTGCCCAGCACGTCCATGATGCGGCCGAGGGTCGCCTTGCCGACCGGCACCTGGATGGTGTCGCCGGTGTTGTAGACCTCGGTGCCGCGGCGCAGGCCGTCGGACGAACCCAGCGCAATGGTGCGAACCACGCCGTCGCCCAGCTGCTGCTGGACTTCCAGCGTCAGGGCCGAGCCTTCCATCTTCAGCGCGTCGTACACCTTGGGCATGTTGTCGCGCGGGAATTCCACGTCCACGACGGCGCCGATGCACTGAACGATCTTGCCGACTGCTTGAGTGTTAGCCATTTTTTCGTTCCTTCAATTCCGTATTGCTTGCCTGCTTGACCTGATCAGCCCACGGCGGCGGCGCCGCTGACGATCTCGGACAGTTCCTTCGTGATCGCGGCCTGGCGGGTCTTGTTGTAGACCAGCTTCAGCTCGCCAATCAGCGTGCCGGCGTTGTCGGTGGCGGCCTTCATGGCCACCATGCGGGCGGACTGCTCGCTGGCCATGTTCTCGGCGACAGCCTGGAACACCAGCGCTTCCGTGTAGCGCAGCAGCAGCTCGTCGATGACGGTGGCGGCATCGGGCTCGTAGACGTAGTCCCACGAGTGACCGGCCTTGTCCGTTGCCAGCGCTTCGGCCTTCAGCGGCAGCAGCTGCTGGACAACCACTTCCTGCTTCATCGTGTTGATGAAACGGGTGTAGCTGAGGTAGACGGCCGACAGCTTGCCTTCTGCGTACGCATCCAGCAGCACCTTCACCGGACCAATCAGCGTCTCGATGTGCGGGGCATCACCGAGCTGCGTGGCGTGGGCCACAACCTTGGCGCCGATGCGGTTCATGAACCCGAAGCCCTTGCCGCCAATGGCGACAACATCGGTCTTCTGGCCCTGGCCTTCAAGCTCCTTGAGCTTGTTGGCAGCGGCGCGCAGCACGTTGGTATTCAGACCACCGCACAAGCCTTTGTCCGTCGTGACGACCACCATGCCAGCCGCCTTCGCATCGTCGTTCTTCACGAGGAAGGGATGACGGTATTCAGGATTGGCCAGGGCGAGCTGGGCGGCAATGTTGCCGACCTTCTCGGCGTAGGGGCGGGCCGAGCGCATCCGTTCCTGCGCCTTGCGCATCTTGGATGCGGCGACCATCTCCATCGCCTTGGTGATCTTCTTGGTGTTCTCGACCGACTTGATCTTGCCGCGGATTTCTTTGCTTGAAGCCATTCGAACTCCTAGTCAGTGCGGGGTTGAGTGTGGAGGCTCAGCCCCGCTGTTCCGTGGCTTCAGGCGAAGGACTTCTTGAACGCCGTGATGGCGGCGTTCAGTTCGGCCTCGGCGTCCTTGTCCATCGCCTGCTTGGTCTCCAGCGTCTGGAGCAGCGCGGCGTGGCTGGTCTTCAGGAACTGGTGCAGGCCGTGCTCGAAGGCCAGAACCTTCTTGACTTCGATGCTGTCCATGAAGCCCTTGTTGGCGGCATACAGCGACGCACCCATCAGCGAGATGGACAGCGGCGAGTACTGGGCCTGCTTCAGCAATTCCGTCACGCGGGCACCGCGGTCCAGCTGCTTGCGGGTGGCTTCGTCCAGGTCGGAAGCGAACTGCGCGAACGCAGCCAGCTCACGGTACTGGGCCAGGTCGGTACGGATACCGCCGGACAGCGACTTGATCAGCTTGGTCTGGGCAGCACCACCGACGCGCGACACCGAGATACCGGCGTTGATGGCGGGGCGGACACCGGCGTTGAACAGGTTGGTTTCCAGGAAGATCTGGCCGTCGGTGATCGAGATCACGTTGGTCGGCACGAAGGCAGACACGTCACCGGCTTGCGTTTCGATGATCGGCAGGGCCGTCAGCGAACCGGTCTTGCCTTTGACCTCACCCTTGGTGAAGGCTTCGACATAGTCGGCGTTCACGCGGGCGGCACGCTCCAGCAGGCGGCTGTGGAGATAGAACACATCGCCAGGGAAGGCTTCGCGGCCCGGCGGGCGGCGCAGCAACAGCGAGACCTGGCGGTAGGCCACGGCCTGCTTGGACAGATCGTCGTAGACGATCAGCGCGTCTTGCCCGCGGTCGCGGAAGTACTCGCCCATCGTGCAGCCGGAGTAGGCCGACACGTACTGCATGGCAGCAGAGTCAGAGGCCGAGGCCGCCACGACGATGGTGTACTCCATTGCGCCGGCTTGCTCGAGAGCGCGCACGACGTTCTTGATGGACGACGCCTTCTGGCCGATGGCGACGTACACGCAGGTCATGTTCTGACCCTTCTGGTTGATGATCGCGTCGATGGCGACGGCGGTCTTACCAGTCTGGCGGTCGCCAATGATCAGCTCGCGCTGGCCACGGCCGACGGGCACCATGGAGTCAATCGACTTCAGGCCGGTCTGCACCGGCTGGTCCACCGACTTACGGGCGATCACGCCCGGGGCGACCTTTTCGATGACGTCGGTCATCTTGGCGTTGATCGGGCCCTTGCCGTCGATGGGCTGGCCCAGCGCGTTCACGACGCGGCCGATCAGCTCGGGGCCGACCGGCACTTCCAGGATGCGGCCCGTGCACTTGACGGTCTGGCCTTCCGAGACGTGCTCGTAGGCACCCAGAATCACGGCACCGACGGAGTCACGCTCCAGATTCAGCGCAAGACCGAAGGTCTGCGTGCCGTCCGGGGCGGCCGCGAATTCGAGCATTTCGCCCTGCATCACGTCCGACAGGCCGTGGACACGGACGATGCCGTCCGAGACCGACACGACGGTGCCCTGGTTGCGGATGTCCGCGCTGGGGGCCAGGCCCTCGATGCGGCTCTTGATCAATTCGGAAATTTCTGCAGGGTTCAGTTGCATGTCGGTCTCCCGACCTGGCGCCCAGGCGCCAGGTGGTTGGGTGTTTAGGCAATCAACGCGGTCTTCATGCGCTCCAGACGGGCGCGCACGGAGGTGTCGAGCACTTCGTCGCCGACGGTGGCGCGCACGCCGCCGATCAGCGTCGGGTCGACACGCACATCCAACTTCAGCTTGCGGCCGAAGCGCTTTTCCAGCACCTCGGTCAGCTCGACGAGCTGGGCAGCGTCCAGCGCATAGGCGCTGTCAACCTGCGCCTCGGCAACGCCCAGGGCGCCAGCCGCCAGCGTGTGGAACTGCGCGACCGCAGCTGGCACAGCATCCAGCCGGCGGTTCTCGACCACCGTCTGCAGGAAGTTGCGCACGCCGGGCAGCAGGGACTGGCCCAGCTGCTTCTCTGCGGCTTCGGCGGCCACGGCGGCAACCTGTTCAGCCGACGTCTTGGGATGGTCGGCGAACTGGCGCAGCGCGGCGTCACCCGCCACGGCGGCCAGAGCGTCGAGCTGACCGCGCCAGGCGGCCAGGTCGGCGTTGCGGGCAACCTGGAACAGCGCCTCGGCGTAGGGGCGGGCGATGGTGGCGAGTTCTGCCATGGTCAGAGCTCCTGCTTCAGACGCGCCAACAGATCGGCATGAACGCCGGCGTTGACTTCCTTGTGCAGGATGGCCTCGGCGCCCTTCACGGCCAGCACGGCGACCTGCTCGCGCAGGGCCTCGCGGGCACGCACGACCTGCTGGTCGGCGTCGGCCTTGGCCTGGGCAATGATCTTGGCTGCCTCGTCCTCGGCGCGCTTCTTGGCCTCTTCGACGATGGCTGCGGCGCGCTTTTCAGCGTCGCCCAGCAGCTTGGTCGATTCGGTGCGCGTCTGCGCCAGCTGGGTCTCCACCGCCTTGTTGGCGGAAGCGAGTTCGCTCTTGGCGCGATCAGCGGCGGCCAGGCCGTCGGCGATCTTCGCGGCGCGCTCGTCCAGCGCCTTGGCGATGACGGGCCAGATGAACTGAGCCGTCACCCATGCCAGGATCGCAAACGGGATCCACTGGATCCACAGTGTTGCGTTGATGTTCACGGCTTATCTCCTTTCAAGCCTGAAAGGGGCCGGTGATTACTTCGGCAGGTTGGCCAGCAGGGTCGCGGCGAACGGGTTGGCGAAGGCGAACAGCAGGGCGATGGCGACGCCGATCAGGAAGGCGGCGTCGATCAGGCCGGCCAGGATGAACATCTTGGTCTGCAGCTGGTTCATCAGCTCAGGCTGACGGGCCGAGGACTCCAGGAACTTGCCGCCCATCAGCGCGATGCCGATCGAAGCGCCGATGGCGCCGAGGCCCACGATGATGCCGCAAGCCAGAGCAACCAGACCGAGGATGTCGTTCATTTGAAATCTCCTAGAGACAGTGAAGAAAAAGGAAAGGGAACAGGAAAGAAAAATCAGTGATGGTCGTGCGCTTGACCGATGTAGATCAGCGTGAGCATCATGAAGATGAACGCTTGCAGCACGATCACGAGGATGTGGAACAGCGTCCAGATCGTGCCGGCCACAACGTGGCCAAAGGCCATGCTGAAACCCGTCACGCTCATCGCAAACGCGCCGCCCATCAGCGCGATCAGCATGAACACGAGTTCACCAGCAAACATGTTGCCGAACAGCCGCATGCCGTGAGACACGGTCTTGGCCAGGAACTCGATCATCTGCATCAGGAAGTTGAACGGCCACAGCGCCCAGTGATCGCCGAACGGGGCGGCGATCAGCTCGTGACCCCAGCCGCCCAGACCCTTGATCTTGACGCTGTAATAGATGCACAGCAGCAGCACGAAAGTGGACATGCCCAGCGTGGTGGACAGGTCGGCCGTCGGCACGACACGCAGGTAATCCTTGAAGCCCAGGGCGGGGCCGGCCGTATGCCACAGCTGCGGCAGCGCATCGACCGGCAGCATGTCCATGAAGTTCATCAGGAAAATCCAGACGAACACCGTCAGCGCCAGCGGGCCGACGAAGGCGCGACTCTTGGCGTTGTCGATCACGCTCTTGGCCTGGTTGTCGACCATCTCGAACAGGATCTCGACCGCCGCCTGGAAGCGCCCCGGCACGCCGGAGGTCGCCTTGCGCACCCCCAGCCACAGCAGGAATACGCCCAGGAAACCCAGCACCGTGGCCACGACCAGGGAGTCGAAGTTGTAGAGGCTGAAGTCGACGATGTCCTTCTGCTTCACGCTCTCGAACGCGAAGTTCTTCTGCAGGTGCTGCAGATGGTGGGTGATGTACTCACCGGCGCTGGGCGCGTGCTGTTCGCTGCTCATCGTCTATGACTCAATTCGTTCGTTGAACGGCCCGGCTCAACCACCACCAGGCCCCCAGATGTACCTTCAGGCACGCAATCAGCGCCACCAGCAAAGCCGGCCAGCTCAGATCCCGCACCAGCCACGCCGCCGCCACCAGGATGACGACCGCGAGGCCCACTTTGATCAGTTCCCACACGAGGAACGACAGGAACGCTGCCTGAGCCTGGACGGCCGGACGACGCAGACCCCAGGCCATGACGGCATGGGGCAACACCACCGCAACCGCGCCCCAGACCGTGGAGCGCACCTGCTGCGCGGGCGCAGAGCCAAGAAGCCACCACGCCAGCGCCAACAAGCCGCCGACCCCCGCCTGGATGGCCACCACGCGCCAGGGCGAGAGGGGCTTTTCGCGCACCAGCAGGGCTTGCACCTGCTGGGCGGTCCAGGGCGGCACGGGCACGGAGTCGGGCGCGTCGTCGTCCCACGGGCTGACGGGGCTGCTGGCAGGGCGAACCTCAGGGCTGGCAGTCATGTCGGCGTTGACGGGACGAAGGGCGCCGACACAAATGCCGGCCGGCAAAACCACGGGAGTATATGTGGTTACCCGTACTTTCCCAAAAGCAACCCCACGCGCGAGCCGGCAACCCCCGGTCAACGGGGGGCGAACGGGCGCCGGCGCGTCAGAGCCTGCAGCGCTGCGCGGGCAGGCCCGGCACGGTTACGCGCAGCGTCAATACGGCACCAGCCCAGGGCTCGCGGGCAAGTTCGTCGGCGGGGCGCTTGTCGCAAGCCGTCGTGATGAACAGCGTGCGCCGATCCGGCCCACCGAAACAGGGCATGGTGGGGCAGCGCACCGGCAGCGCGATATCTTCCAGCAGCTGGCCGTCGGCTGCATAACGCAGCAATCGCGCGCCTTCAAACATGGCCACCCAATAGGCACCGGACTCGTCCACCGCCGCCCCGTCCGGGCGACCGCCGTAGCTTTCCAGAGGCTGGCCGGCGGCGCGCGGCTCGAAACGGGCGAAGACCTGCGCCTCGCCCAGCGTGCCGGCCTCGACGTCAAAGTCATGGCGCCAGACCGTGTGGGCCTTGGTGTCGCTGCGATAGACGCTGCGGCCGTTCGGGCTCCAGGCCAGGCCGTTGGAAGTCACGATGCCGTCCAGCTGCGCGTGGGCGCCGGCAGCGTCGATGCGCCAGAGCGCGGCCTCGGGCTCGCGCGCATCGCTGAGCGCGCCGATCCAGAAGCGGCCGGCGGCGTCGGGCTTGCCATCGTTGTAGCGCTGGCGAGCAGGGTCGTAGGGCGGCGCGGCGAGTGGCGTCAGCGCCCCGCTAGCGGTGTCCAGCGCCCACAGGCCGTCGCGCCGCGCCACGATCAGCCCACCACCTTGGCGCGCTGCAATGCAGCCGGGTTCAGCCGCCTGCGGGAAGACGTCGGGCGCATCCGCGCCCTCGCGCCAGCGCAGCACCTGGCGGCCGGGGATGTCCACGCAATAGAACTGCTGCTCGTCGGGATGCCAGAGCGGCGATTCGCCCAGCAGACAGCGGTGGGCGCCCAGGGGCCGGATGTCGTAGTCAAGTGCCATGGCCGGCACTCTAGGCTGTTATCCGAAGTAACTCGGGCGGAAGCCACCCAGCTCCACCTTCAGGTAGTGGGCGCCAGGGATGGGGTTGAAGTAGAACGGCGGCACTTCGACGAAGCCCAGGCTCTCGTACAAGCCACGCGCGGCCTCCATGTCGTCCAGCGTATCCAGCAGCATGCACGAATAGCCGGCCTCGGTGGCTCGATCCATCAGCTGCTGAGCAAGCAGCCGCCCCAGGCCGAAACGCCGGAAGGCCGGGCGCACGTACAGGCGCTTCATCTCGCAGGCATTGGGGTAGTCGGCATCCCGCAGCGGGCGGAATGCGCCGCTGCCAGCCACCGCGCCGTCTACCAGCGCCAGCAGCATCAGCCCGTCAGGCGGTGCGTAGGGCCCCGGCAGCGCCGCCAGCTCCTCCTCAAAGCCCTGGAAGCACAGGTCCACCTGCAGGCTGTTGGCGTAGTCGCGCAGGATGTGGCGGGTCTCCTGCCAGTCCTCTGGCGACTCGGGAATGATGAGTTGGATGTCTGGGCCGGACATAGCGGCGCAGTGTAGCCAGCGGCCTCAGCCCGAAAAGCCGAGCACGACCCTGCGGGTCTTGGCGGACTTCTTCTCTATCTTGGTCACGACGACCGCGCCGATCTCCGCCGTGTTGGCGACGTGCGTGCCGCCACAGGGCTGCAGGTCCACGCCCTCGATTTCCAGCACCCGCACGCGCCCCAGGCCGCGCGGCGGCTGCACGCTCATGGAGCGCACCAGGCCCGGGTTGGCATCGAGCTCGGCCTCGCTGATCCAGCGGTGGCGCACCGGATGGGCTTCGGCCACGAGGCGGTCCAGCCCGGCCTGAAGAGCGTCCCTGTCGAAGGGCTGATCGGTGTGGAAGTCCAGCCGCGCGTAGCCCTCGGTGATGGAGCAGCCATCGACCGGATACGGCAGCAGCGCGCACAGCAGGTGCGTGGCCGTGTGAAAGCGCCGGTGCGCCTGGCGCCTGGGGGCATCCACGTTCACCTGCACAACAGCGCCGACCGCCGGCAGCGTGTCGCCGTCCATGAGGTGGACGATGGCGCCTGGCTGCTCCTTGCTCTTGCGCGTGTCGGTGATCCGCCGGCGCTGCGGGCCGGCGCTCAGCCAGCCGGTGTCGCCAGCCTGGCCGCCGCCCAGCGGGTAGCAGACCGTGCGGTCCAGCAGCACGCCGCCCTCGCCGTGCGCGATGACGCGGGCCTCGCAGGCCAGCAGCGTCGCATCCTCGCGGAACAGCTCCTCGGTGAGCACGGGCGCCACCATCACAGCCGCACCTGGCCGTGGATGAGCGGCGTGACGTCGCCGCCTATCCAGGTGGCCTCGGCATCGCGCGTCACGTGCACGCGGCCGGCGCGGCCCAGCGCGGCGCCTTGCGCGGCCACGTAGTGGTCGCCCGCCAGACCCGCGCCCTGCAGCCACAGCGCCAGGCCGGCGTTGAGGCTGCCGGTCACCGGGTCTTCCGGCACGCCGAGGTCGGGCACAAAGGCGCGCACCTCGAACTGGCAGTCCGCCCCCTCGGGATGGGCGCCGACGACGCCCAGCTTCAGGCCCTGCATGGCAACAAAATCCGGCTGCAGCGCCAGCACCGAGGCGGCGTCCGGCAGGCGAGCGGCCATCCAGCCCGGGCCGTTGTCGCACCAGACCAGATCCAGCAACTGCGCCGGCGCGATGCGCAGCGCCGCCAGCACCTGCGCTCGGCCCGCCGAATCGACCGGCCCACTGTGGCGCAGCGGCGGCGCCGCGAAGGCCAGCCGCGCGCCGTCGCGCTTCACGCGCACCAGCCCGATGGCGCATTGCTGCACCACTTCGCCGGGCTTCTTCACATCGCCACCACTGGCCAGGAAGGCATGCGCGCTGCCCAGCGTCGGGTGGCCAGCGAAGGGCAGCTCGCCACCGGGCGTGAAGATGCGCACGCGGTAGTCGGCCGCGGGGTCGGTGGGCGGTAGCAGGAAGGTGGTCTCGGACAGGTTGGTCCAGCGCGCGAACGCGGCCATGTCCGCATCGGACAGGCCCGCGGCGTCGATGACGACCGCCAGCGGGTTGCCCTTCAGCGGCTCGGCGGTGAAGACGTCGACCTGGGCGAAGCGGCGCAGCTGGGTCATGGCTGCCCCCTTCGGCCTGCGGCTTGCCCCGCCAGGCGGGAGCGAGCTTGCTTGAGGCAGCCCGGCGCGGCGCTCATGGCGCATGCTCCGTGGCCGACTCCAGCGCCTCGTGCAGCAGCCGGCCCAGCTTCTCCACGCCCTCGCGGATGAGGTCGGGCGTCAACGTCACGAAGGACAGTCGCAGCGTGCGCGGGTCGGGCTGCTGGGCATAGAAGGCCGCGCCGGGCACGAAGGCCACGCCTGCGTCCACCGCGCGCGGCAGCAGGGCCATCGCGTCCAGGCCGGCAGGCAGGCGGATCCAGAAGAACATGCCGCCGGCCGGCGACTGCCAGTCGCAACCCGCCGGCAGGTGCTCGCGCAGCGCCTCGGCCATCGCATCCCGGTTGGCCTTGTAGAGCGCGCGGATGGAAGGAACATGCTGCTCCAGAAAGCCGTCTTTCACCACCTCGTGCACCACGCGCTGGTTGAAGCCCGGCGTGTGCAGGTCAGCCGCCTGCTTGGCCTGCAGCAGCTTGGGGTACAGCTCGCGCGGCGCGATGAGGTAGCCCAGCCGGAAACCCGGCGTCAGCACCTTGGAGAACGAGCCCAGGTACAGCGAACCCTCGGGCCACAGGCTGGACAGCGATGCCGGCGGCGGCTCGTCGAACCACAGGTCGCCATAGGGGTTGTCCTCGACGAAGGGCACGTTGGCCCGGCGCAGCGCCTCCACCACATCCACGCGGCGCTGTGCGCCCATCACGCGCCCCGTCGGGTTCTGGTAATTGGGCAGCAGGTAGGCGAAGCGGGTGCCCGGTGCGTCATGCGGCAACTGCCGAATAGCTTCCGGGCGCGGCCCTTCGTGGTCGCTATCCAGGCTGGCGAACAGCGGCTCGAAAGGCGTGAAGGCCTGCAGCGCGCCGAGGTAGGTGGGCGTCTCCACGGCCACCGGTGCACCGGCGTCGCAGAGGATCTTGCCCACCAGGTCCAGGCCCTGCTGCGAGCCGCTGGTGATCAGCACCTGGTCCGGCGACACCGTCATGCCCAGCGACGCCGCCCGCGCCGCCACCCATTCGCGCAGCGGCGCGTAGCCCTCGCTGGCGGCGTACTGCAGCGACTCGCGCGGCGTGTGCGTCAGCACGCGGTCACAGGCGGCCTTGATCGCGTCGACGGGAAAGGTGTCTGCGCTGGGCAGGCCGCCGGCCATGGACAGGATGCCCGGCTTCTCGGTGACCTTGAGGATCTCCCGGATGATGGACGGGTTCATGCGCGCGGCACGGCGCGCCTGGGTCCAGATGGTGCTCATGAGGTGATGACGCCAAATTTGAAAACGGGCAGCCTAGCACTGGCCCGCGCCGGGCTCGGGCGCGGAACGGCCGGCTGCAGCAATTGAAAAGACGCCTCGGGCCAGGCCTCGGCCACGGCCTGGGTGCCGGCCGGCAGCGTCAGCCCGTCACCGGCGCTCAGCCAGTGATCCGCGGTGCTGCCGGTCAGCGTCACCCACAGCCGCCCCTGCGTGACAACCAGCCGCCGCGCGCTGCGCGTGGCGGCCAGCGTCAGCGCCTGGCCGGTGCCGAGTTGTGTCGTGAAACATCGATCCGTCATGGGCCCTCCCGAACATCCACTGGCTGACGCTTGCCCACCCACACCACCGCCAGCACGGCGGCCGCGAACAGCAGCGTCATCGCGTCCAGCCGCTCGCCGAGCAGGGGCACGGCCAGCAGCATGGACAGAAACGGTTGCAGCACCTGCACCTGGCTCACACGCAGCGTGCCGCCCAGCGCCAGCGCGCGATACCAGGCAAAGAAGCCGATCCACATCGACACCAGCGACACATAGGCGAAGCCCAGCCACGCCGACGCCGCCACCGGCGCCACGGGCCGCGTGAACACGGCCACCGGTACCGTGAGCGGCAGGCTCAGCACCAGCACCCAGCAGATCACCTGCTCCGCCGTCAGGGCAACTGACAAGCGAGCGCCACTCACATAACCCGCCGACGCGCAGACCACGGCACCCAGCAGCAACGCGTCGGCGACTTCCAGCCCGCCCGCGCCGCGCCAGGCGGCAAAGACGATCACCAGCGCCAGCCCCGCCAGCGCGCAGACCCAGAAGCCCGCACTGGGCCGCTGACGCAGAACCGCCGCCGCGATGACGGCCGTGGCCAGCGGCAGCACGCCGGAGACAACCGACGCATGCACGGCATCCACCTGCCGCACTGCCAACCCCAGCAACACCGGCCAGCCGAACACGACGCCGGCCGCCGTGAAGGCCAGCAGCGCCCACTCTCGCCCGCGCGGCCGCCGCGCGCCGGTGGCGGCCAGGTAGACCGCCGACAGCACGCCCGCCACCGCCGCGCGGCCGAAGGCGACGAACACCGGGTCGAGCTGCGGCGCCTCGGCGCTGCCACCGGCCAGCCGCGTCATCGGGATGCTGAGCGCGAACATGAACACGCCCGCCACGCCCAGCAGCAGGCCGCGCGCGGTGTCAGACGACGTCGTGGTGGAGAGGGGCAACCCGGGCATATGCTCAGTCTAGGCACAGCAACCAGTACAGAACCAGTACAGTATGTCAACCACAGCCTGAATCTGTACTGCCATGCCCACCGGTACACCCTCGCCCCTGCAGCGCGACGCCAGCCAGCCTCTGGCCGGCCAGTTGGCCGAGCGCTACGCCCAGCGCATCCGCGAGCGCCTGCTGCTGCCCGGCGCACGCCTGCCCTCCGTGCGCGACTGTGCGCGCCAGCACGGCGTCAGCCCGCACACCGTCGTCGCGGCCTACGACCAGTTGCAGGCCGCCGGCCTGGTGGAGGCGCGGCGGCAACGCGGCTTTTTCGTGCGCGAAACGCGGCCGCCAGCCACCACCGCCCGGGCCGCGCGGCCTGCCAGCGCCCTGCCCCGCCAGGCCCCGGTGGACGCGACGGCGTTGATCCGCGGCATGTTCGAGGCCGATGCCGCCCGCTCGCCGGGCCTGGGCACGCTGCCCGCCGACTGGCTGGACCCGACGCTGCTGCAGTCGGCGCTGCGCCGGCTCAGCAGCGACACCGCGGTGCAGATGAGCTACGGCGACCCCAGCGGTGACGAGCGGCTGCGCGTGGCGCTGTCGCAGCGACTGGCCGACCTGGGCATCCACGCCGGCCCGGCACAGATCCTCACCACGAATGGCGCCACGCATGCGCTGGACCTGCTCATCCGCACCCAGCTGCAGCCCGGCGACGCGGTGCTGGTGGACGACCCCGGCTGGTCCGTCATCTTTGCGCGCCTGACGCAGGCCGGCATCCGGCTGCTGCCCGTGCCGCGCGGCCCGGCCGGCCCGGATCTGGCCGTGCTGGCCGCGCTGGCCGCCCAGCACGCGCCCCGCGCCTACCTGACGGTGTCGGTGCTGCACAACCCCACCGGCCACAGCCTGGACCTCGCCACCGCCCACCAGCTGCTGCGCCTGGCCGACGAGCACGACTTTCTCGTCATCGAGGACGACAGCTACGGCTTCCTGGCCCCCGAGCACCTGCCACGGCTCGCCGCGCTGGACGGGCTGCGCCGCGTCGTCTACGTGGGCGGCTTCTCGAAAGTGCTGACGCCGGCCTGGCGCGTGGGCTACCTGGCGGCCGCGCCCGAGCGGCTGACGGCACTGACGGACACCAAGCTGCTAGACGGCCTGACCAGCTCGCCCGTGCTGGAGCGCGCCGTCGCGCTGTGCCTGGAGCAAGGCCGGCTGCGCCGCCACGCGCAGCGGCTGCGCGAGCGGCTGGGCGCAGCCCGGCAGCGCGTCGCGGCGCTGGCGGCCCGGCAGGGCTTTCAGTGGGCCACGCCGCCCGACGGCCTGTTCGGCTGGCTGGACACCGGCGTGGACACCGAACGCCTGGCCCAGCCGCTGCTGGACGCCGGCTGGCTGACGGCGCCCGGCGCGCTGTTCAGCGCCACGCGCCGGCCCGGCTCGCTGATGCGCGTGAACATGGCCACCTCGCTGGACCCTGCCTTCTGGCGGCAGCTGCGCGCCTGCGTGGACGAGCTCCAGCGCCGGCCGGCGCCGGGCTGAAGTTGGCCTGCAAAAAAAGCGCGGCAGCAGGCGGTTTGTCACAGGATGCAACCGCGGCGGCCCGCAGAATCGCGCCCGATGCGCTGTCAGTGATCCGCAGCGCACAGTGACAAGAACGATCCCGTGAAATTCCTCGTCGTTGACCCGCTGGCTGGCGTCCAGACCTTCGCCCGACAACTGCTGCAAAGCCATGGCTTCGCGCCCGAACACATCCTGTGCTGCGCCGACACCGACACGGCCCTGGCCCAGGGGCTGGCGTTCAAGCCGCAATTCATCATCACCGACTGGTTCGGCAAGTCCACGCTGAGTGGACTCCAGCTATTCCAGCGCCTGCGCGACGTGCAACCCACGCTGCAGCTGTCGCTGCTGAGCTTCGAGGTGAAGCCCGAGCACGAGTTCGAGGCCGAGGCGCTCGGCGCGCATTTCGTGCTGAAGAAACCGTTCACGGCCGACCAGCTCAAGACCGCCGTGACCCGCGCGCTGAACACGCTGGCCAAGACGTCACCCGACCTGCACCGCGAACTGCGCGACACCATGCGCAGCACCCGGGCGGCGGCACGGCCTGTGCTGCCCGCGCGGCCGCCCGAGCCCGTCATCAAGCCCGGCGACAAGGTGCGCTACCAGGGCCATGTGCACGTGGCCCAGCACGTCATCCACCGCCAGGGCGAGACGGTAGTACAGCTCAAGGGGCAGCCGGCCTTCGTGCCGGTGACCAAGCTTCAGCCGGCCTGAACCGGCTTGTAGGCCACCACGTCGATCTCCACCTTGGCCGGGATCATCAACCGCGACTCCACGGTGGAGCGCGCCGGCTTGCCGCCGGGAAAGTAGCCCATGTAGACGCGGTTGAAGGCGCCGAAGTCGCGCGCGTCCTCCAGCCACACGCTGGCCTTGCAGACGTCCGCCAGCGTGGCGCCGGCCAGCGCGAGCGCGGCCTCCAGGTTGGCGAACACCTGGCGCGTCTGCGCCTCGATGCCGCCATCGACGATGTGGCCCTGCGCATCCACCGGCACCTGGCCGGACACGTAGACGAAGTCCCCCGCGCGTACGGCGGGCGAGAGCGGGCGGGGCTGGCGGTCGCTGGCGGTGGGCTCGGCGCCGAGGAAGGTCAGTAAGGAGGTCATGGCGGCAGTCTGGTGGGCCCGCTCGGCACGCGCAAGCGCACCCTTTAGACGACCTTCAGACAGCACCGCGATGATGGCGCCATGAACCCCGCCGACACACTGGGCCCGTGGCTCAAGGGCTTCCCCGCCACCGAGCCGCCGCTGCCGCTGGCCGACGTGGCGCAGCGCGGCTGGCAGCTGGCCGAACTGCCCACGCCGCTGGCCGTCGTGCGCCAGGCCGCGCTGGCGCACAACATCGACTGGATGCAGCGCTTCGCGACCGAGCGCGGCGTGCAGCTCGCGCCGCATGGCAAGACGACGATGAGCCCGCAGCTGTTCCGCCGCCAGCTGGACGCCGGCGCCTGGGGGCTGACGTTTGCCAACGTGCACCAGCTGCGCCTGGGCCTCGCGGCGGGCGCGCGGCGGGCGCTGATCGCCAACCAGCTCGTCAGCCGCGCCGACCTGGCCGAACTGCTGGCGCTGCGCCGCGCGCATGCCGGGCTGGAGCTGGCCTTCTTCGTGGACTCGCCAGCGCAGCTGGACCTGATCGCGGCGCACTGGCCGGGCGGCAACGAAGAGAAGCTCGACGTGCTGATCGAACTCGGCACCACGCGCTGCGGCGTTCGTGATCACGCGCAAGCCCTGGCGCTGGCCCGCGCGCTGCAGCACCACCCGGCGCTGCGGCTGCGCGGCATCGGCTTCTACGAGGGCCTGCAGGTGCTGGGCGAGACCGGCCCCGACACGGCGCTGATGCAGCAGTGGCAGGCGCGCGTCGAGGCGCTGCTGGCCGACATCGAGGCCGAGGGCCTGCTCGGCGTGCAGCCACTGTGGCTCAGCGGCGGCGGCTCGGCGCTGTTCGACCTCGTCGCACCGGTGCTGCAGGGGCGACCCGGCCCCACACCGAGACTGGGCCTGCTGCGCTCGGGCTGCTACGTGTGCCACGACCATGCGCACTACGGCCGCTACGTCGGCGTCATCGACGAGCGCCTGGGCAGCGCCAGCCTGCAGCCCGCGCTGGAGGTGTGGACGCAGGTGCTGTCCACCCCCGAGCCCGGCCTGGCGCTGCTGAACGCCGGCCGGCGCGATGTGTCCTTCGACCAGGGCTGGCCGCTGCCCGTGTGGCGCGTGGAGAACGGCCAGCGCACGGCGGCGCCCGCCGGCTGGCAGGTCACCGGGCTGAACGACCAGCACGCCTACCTGCGCTGGGACCCGCTCGAATGCGACGGCCCGGTCGTGGGCGAGCGCGTGGCGCTGGGCCCGTCGCACCCCTGCACCACCTTCGACAAATGGGCCTGGCTGGCCGTCGTGGACGAGAACGACCGCGTCGTCGACGCGATCACCACGCACTTCGCGTGATGCTGCTGCAAGGCGCACTCATCGTCGACGGCAGCGGCGCACCGGGCTGGACGGGCGACCTGCTGATCACCGGAGACCGCATCGCGGCACTGGCGCCGCAGCTGGATGTCGACGCCGCCGTGCCGCGCCGCGACTGCCGCGGCCTGGTGCTGGCGCCCGGCTTCATCGACGCGCACAGCCACGACGACGCCGCGCTGCTGGCCACGCCCGCGATGGCGCCCAAGCTCACGCAGGGCGTGACGACGGTCGTGACCGGCAACTGCGGCCTCTCGCTGTCGCCGCTGGTGACGGCCGACCCGCCGCCGCCGCTGAACCTGCTGGCGCGCGAGCACTTCCGCCACGCGTCCTTCGCCGCCTGGCGCGCCGCCGTGGACGCCGCCCGGCCCGCCGTCAATGCCGTGGGCCTGGTAGGCCACACGGCGCTGCGGCTGCGCTGCATGACCGACCTGTCGCGCCCCGCCACACCCGCCGAGCGCGGCGCGATGTGCGCGCTGCTGGACGACGCGATGCGCGAAGGCGCGGCAGGTCTGTCCTCGGGCACCTTCTACGCACCCGCCGCCGCAGCGGACAACGAAGAACTGCTGGCGCTGGCCCGCGTCGCCGCACGGCACGGAGGCGTCTACGCCGTGCACCTTCGCGACGAGATGGCCGGCGTGCTCGGCGCCATCACCGAGGCCGCCGACTGCGCGCACGCGGCCGGCCTGCCGCTGGTGATCTCGCACCACAAATGCGCCGGCCGCGCGCAGTGGGGCCGCAGCCTGCAGACGCTGGCGCTAATCGAGCGGCTCAGCCAGCGCCAGGCGCTGGGGCTGGACGTCTACCCGTATCTCGCCGGCTCCACCGTGCTGCGCGAGGACCTGGCCGACGGCGCGACGCCCATCCGCCTGACCTGGAGCGAGGCCCACCCCGAACTGGCCGGCCGCTGGCTGGCCGACATCGCCCGCGACTGGGGCTGCAGCGAGCCCGCGGCCGTGGCGCGGCTGCAGCCGGGCGGCGCCTGCTACTTCCAGATGTGCGATGCCGACGTGGACCGCATCCTCACGCACCCGCTGGCCATGATCGGCTCCGACGGCCTGCCGCACGACCGCTTCCCGCACCCGCGGCTCTGGGGCGCCTTCCCGCGCGTGTGGGCCCGCTACGGCCGCGAGCGCGGCCTGCTGACGCTGGAGGCCGCCGTGCACAAGATGACCGGGCTGACGGCGGCCCGCTTCGGCTTGCGCGACCGCGGCCTGCTGCGCGCGAGCGCCGCGGCCGACCTGGTGTTGTTCAACGCCGACCAACTGGCCGACCGGGCCGACTACGGCCAGCCCTGCGAGGCCGCGGCGGGCATCGCGGCGATGTGGGTCAATGGGGCGCTGGCGCTAGAGGCCGGCACGCCGCAAGCGCGCGCCGGGCGGGTGCTTGGGCGGAGCGAGTAGATAGGTCAGCTGCGCTGGCGTTGGACGCGGTGGACTCAGCGAGGTAGCTGCTTCGCAGCGGCTGCCATCCTTCGACTTGTCGAACTCGACGCCCTGAAGCGGTCGTTCAACGTCAAAGTTCAGGGCGCGCGCTTGGCGTTGCCGAAGCGCGCAGTGGTGGAGGCACCCCATGCAACGCCCATTAAGGCGCTGGTGGATGGAGAACGAAGCATGGCTGGCATTCAAACCGACAAGCTCTCTACCGCCTGCTTGGCTGCCTTAAGGGATGTCTGATGAATCTCTCGGTGGCAGCGAATGGCCTCAACCTTGTAGCCACTCTTCAGCAAGCGCATCACGTCCGCATCCGAGGCTTGACCCGATTGTGGATAGACGCCCTGTTTGCGAAGTTGGTGGACGCGCAATGAGGCATAGGCCTGGGCGAGGACTACGCCAAGAAGTAGCCCGGCAGCGAGGATAAGTAGGCCATCCATGTGTTTCTCCCAATTTCTTTGACGCTCGCTCGTGGAACATAACGTATTAGCCGTAAGCGATCAATTACCCACGTCCTTGAGGCCAGGACGATGAGCTGACAGGCTACGTCCCCACTTAACGACTGAAGTGGGGACGTATGTCTGGAGATCGGGAGGCCCTCAAGCGGCGCCTTGTGTTGCGCCACAAGCCCGGTGGGCGCTGCGTGTACGACCTGAGGCACGGGCGGCCATCGATGTATCCCGCCTGACACGGACGCGACAGCCTCCCCGCATCCGGCGGCAGGCCCGCGCGACCGCCGCCGAAGCGCCTTCACAATCACGCCGCCCCGCTTGTTCGAGCCCTCCCAACCTTTCCCCATGGACAAACTTTTGTTGCAACAGCAGGTGCTGGACCGGCTCGCCGAAGACCTGTTGCAAGCCGAACGCGCCGCGCAGCTCGCGCATGAAACGGCGACGCACGAAGAGAACATCGCCGAGAACAAGTACGACACGTTGGGCCTGGAAGCGGCCTACCTGGCCACCGGCCAGGCGCGCCGCGCGCAGGCCATTCGCGCGGCGATGTCCCACTGGCGCCAGTTCCGCCCCGGCGCCTACGACGCCGGCAAGGGCATACAGCTGGGCACGCTGGCCTGCCTCGTCGATGCCGACGACCGGCAGCAACAGCTGTTCCTCGGCCCGCCCGGTGGCAGCATGAGCGTGGCCAGCGGCGATCAGGTCGTTCAGGTGATCAGCAGCGAGGCCCCGTTGGGCGCGGCCATGCTGGGCAAGTGCGAGGGTGACGAGGTGTCGCTGCAGGTGGGCGGGGCGCGGCAGCAGTTCGAGGTGCTGTGGGCACGTTGACGGTCACGCCGGGGCCATGACCGCACACGCGCCACACTTGTCCGGCGGACCGCCGTTGCCGCGGCTCTACACCTTCCGGCGCTGCCCTTACGCGATGCGCGCCCGCATGGCGCTGCTGCAGGCCGGGCAGGACGTTGAGGCGGTGGAGGTGAGCCTGCGCGCCAAGCCGGCCAGCCTGCTGGCGGTGTCGCCCAAGGGCACGGTGCCCGTGCTGCTGTTGCCCGATGGCCGCGTGATCGAGGAGAGCTGGGACATCATGCGCTGGGCACTGGCACCGCGCGATGCACGGGGCGGGTGGGCGCGGTCGCAGTCGCCCGAGAACCTGGCGCTGCTGCAGCGCAATGACGGCGACTTCAAGCGCCACCTGGACCGCTGGAAATACCCGCAGCGCTACCCGGGCGAGTTGCTGGCACCCGACGCCCACCGCGACGGCGCGGTGGACGCCCTGCTGCGCCCGCTGGAGGCCCGGCTGCACAACGCGCCCTACCTGGGCGGCGACACGCCGTGCGCCACCGACCTGGCCGTGATGCCCTTCGTGCGCCAGTTCGCCGCAGTGGACCCGGCCTGGTTCGCAACGCTGGATCTGCCGTCCGTGCGGGGCTGGCTGAACGGCTGGCTGGCGCACCCGCTGTTCGTGGCCTGCATGGTCAAGCTGCCGGCGCACGGCGTGCATCGCTTGCCGCTGCTCAGCCCCTGACTGCTCAGCCCTCACCTCGCGGGAAGCTGACCTGCACCGTCAGCCCACGCCCTTGCGGCCCGTCCAGCAAGGCCACCGTGGCGCCGTGCTGCGCGGCGGCCCGCTCGACGATGGTGAGCCCCAGGCCGCTGCCATGGCAGGGCTGGCCGCCGGCCAGGCGCACGAAACGCTCGAAGACGCGCTCGCGCAGTTCGGCCGGGATGCCGGGGCCTTGGTCGCTACAGGTCAGCACGACCTGCTCGCCCACGTCCGCCAGCGTCACGGTCACGTGGCCGCCGGCCGGGGAGTACTTGACGGCGTTGTCGACGAGGTTGTCGATCAGGCTGCACAGGGACTCGCGGTTCAGCCACATCGTGATCTGTTCGGGCGCCTCCAGCGCCAGCTCGATCTGCCGCTGCAGCGCCAGCCCGACGGCCAGCGCCACGCGCTCGCGCACGAGGTCCACGAGGTCGTGCCGGGTCTTGCTGAGGTCCAGCGTGTCGGCGCCGGAGCGGGCCAGCGCCAACAGCTGGTGCACGGTGTGCGTGGCGCGCTGCACGCCCAGGCGCAGACGCTCGCGCGACTCGTCGCGGGCACGCGGGTCGGGCTGATCCAGCCCTTCGGCGCCAAGCTGGATGACGGCCAGCGGCGTCTTGAGCTCGTGAGCAGCATCGGCAAGGAACTCGTGTTCGCGGTCCAGCCGCTGCTGCAGCCGCGCCATCAGCGAGTTGACGGCGCCCACCAGCGGCGCCAGCTCCACGTAGCGCGTGGCGGGCAGCGGCGTCAGGTCTTGCGCCGAGCGCGCCGAGATCTGCGCGCCGATGCGCTGCAGCGGCGCAAAGCCCAGGCGGAACAACAGCCACAGCGGCAGCGCCAGCAGCGGCAGGCCGTACAGCAGCGGGCGGGCGTAGTAGCTCAGGCCGGCGAGGCTGAAATGCCAGTCGCCGGGGCGCTCCTGCCAGCGGCGCACGACCAGCTCTCGTGCAGCGTCGCTGACCTCGGTATAGAGCCAGCGCTCGTCCTGGCCCGGCACGCTCTCCTGCGGCAGCACACGGTCGCGGCCGGTGAGGTCGGGTTTCAGCTCGGACAGCACCACGTCGCGCCGGATGACCTGCAGCAGCCGGAACGGCGTGCGGTGGCCCTTGAGCCGCCACTCGCGCTCGCGCATGCCCTCCAGCGCCTGCAGCGCCTGGGCCAGCGCTGCGGGGTCGACATGGGTGTCGCGCGCGCGCTCCAGCGCCAGCTCGGCCCACAGCATGTTCTCGGCCTGGCCGTTCTTCACCTGCAGCACGCGGATGTCGATGAGCTCACGCGCGACGAGGAACAGCCAGCACAGGAACAGCACGGCAAAGACCGCGCCGAGGCTGCGCCGGAACAGGGAACGGGGTGCGGTGCTCATGTGGGCAGGGCGGGTTCCGACTCGCCGGGTTGCTGGCGTTGGCGGGTCGCGACCCGCCCTACAGGCGATCTCAATTGCCACGCTCGACGAGGTAGCCCACGCCGCGCACGGTGCGGATGTAGCCCTCGCCGATCTTGCGGCGCAAGTTGGAGATGTGCACGTCCAGGCTGCGGCCGTCCATCTGGCAGGGCGCGCGGTTCTCCAGCTGGCGACGGGTGACGACGCGGTCAGGCAGCTTGATCAGCGTCAGCAGGATGGTGAATTCGGTGCGCGACAGCGGCACGCGCTCCACGCCACGGCGCACCTCCATGCGCGGCTCATCCAGCACCAGGTCGCGCAGCTGCCATTCGGCGGGCTGGGCCTCGGCGCCATCGCCCTGGGTGCGGCGCACCACGGCACGCAGCCGCGCCAGCAGCTCGGAACCGGCGAAGGGCTTGACGAGATAGTCGTCGGCGCCGCCGTCCAGGCCGTCAAGCCGGTCCTCGATGGCGTCGCGCGCGGTGATGACGATGAGCGGCAGCTTGCGGTGGCTACGGCGCAGCACGCGCAGCAACTCCATGCCGTCGCCGTCGGGCAGGCCCAGGTCCATGACGACGGCGTCGAAACCGCCCTCGGCGATCCACAGCCGCGCGTCGGCGATGCGGCGCAGCCACATCACTTCGTGGTCGGCGTTCTGCAGCAGGGCCTGCAGCGAGCGGCCCAGCTCCAGATCGTCCTCAAGCAAGCAGATTCGCATGGCCGCGATTCTGGCGCCGGGCGCGTTAAGACGGCCTTAACAAGGCGTTGAAGCAGCGCTTAGGCGCACGGGCGGACAGTCGCTGCCAGTCCTGCAACGAACCGTCACATGATTCGTGTACTCGCCCGCCTGTCGCTTGCGCTGCTGCCGCTGACAGCTGCCGCCGACGCCTCGCCGTTCCTGCCCAGCCGGGCGCAGTTCGATGCGCTGTTCCCGGAGCGCATCGCGTTCTACAGCTACGAGGGTTTCACCGAGGCGGTGCGCCAGACGCCCGGCTTCGCGGACTGGGGCAGCCCGGTACAGCGGCGCCAGGAGATGGCGGCCTTCCTGGGCCAGATCGCCCACGAGAGCGACCAGCTGCGCGCGCAGCGCGAGTACAAGCGCGCTAACTGGGACAAGTACTGCCGCGACGACGCGCGCCTGTCCTGCGCGCCGGGCCAGCAGTACTACGGCCGCGGCCCCATCCAGCTGAGCTGGAACTACCAGTACAAGGCAGCCGGCGACTTTCTCGGCATCGACCTGTGGAGCGACCCCGACCGCGTGGCGCGCGACTCCACGGTCGCCTGGCGCACGGCGCTGTGGTACTGGATGACGCAGCCCGGCGAGTCGCCCCAGGCCTCGCACGCGGCCATCCGCAGTGGCGCCGGCTTCGGCGCGACGACCCGCGCCATCAACGGCCCGCTGGAGTGCGACAAGCCCGACAGCCCCGACGCCCGGCGCAAGAACGCGCGCCGCGCCGATTTCTACAAGCACGCCAGCGACCTGTTCGGCGTGCCCTTGCTGCACCCGCTCGGGTGCTGATCCTGCCCCTGCTCGCCCTGTAACCCCGGAGAAAGAGAATCATGAGGAAGCATTCAAGCCCCCGCCCGACGGCCATCGCAGCCGCCGCCATGCTGCTGACCGCACTCCCCGCGCTGGCGCAGGAGGCCCCCAAGAAAAAGACGGAGTCCCTGGAGGCCGTCGTCGTCACCGGCATCCGCGCCAGCATGGAGAAGTCCCTGCAGACCAAGCGAAATGCCGACGCCATCGTCGACGTCATCACCGCCGAGGACGTGGGCAAGCTGCCCGCCACCAACGTCGCCGAGGCACTGACCACCATCCCCGGCGTCACCATCGACAAGGCCTTCGGCCAGGGCGAGAAGGTGTCCATCCTGGGCACCGACCCGGCCCTCAACCGCACGCTGATCAATGGCCAGACCATCGCCTCGGCCGACTGGTTCATCGCCGATCAGCCCGGCCGCACCTTCAACTACTCACTGCTGGCCCCGCAGCTGATCAACAAGGTCGAGGTCTACAAGTCGCCCGAAGCCTGGCTGGACGAGGGCTCCATCGGCGGGACGGTGAACATCTCCACCCGCAAGCCGCTGGAGCAGAAGGCGCTCACGCTGGCAGCGTCGGTCGGCTATCTCTACAACGACCGCATTGGCAAGGGCAAGCCCACGGTGGCCGGCCTGGTCGGCTGGCGCAACGAGGCCAAGACCTTCGGGGCCATCTTCTCGGTCCAGCGCTCGGAAGAAGGAATCCGCCGTGACGGCGTGGAGTCGTACGGCACCGTCAAGGGCAGCGACTACATCAACGGCAGTGGCGGTGGCGGCTCCATCAACAACCTGCCGACCGACTGGTCCGTCGCTCCCAACCCGGACGGCAGCCAGCCCAAGAAGCCGGCCTCCTGCGTCGGCAGCTGCGCCACCACGCTGCTGGCCAACCCGAACGCCGTCGGCCCCAACTCCATCAGCGCGCACTACTTCGAGCAGACCCGTAAGCGCGACACGCTGTCGCTGTCGCTGCAAGCCCGCGCCACCGACAAGCTGGACTTCGAGTTCAACGCGCTGGACGTGAAGGCCGGCTACGACAACCGCAGCCACTCGATGTTCGCCTTCCAGGGCAATGCCTGGAACGGCCTCATGAAGATGACCGACCTGGCCGTGGACGGTGGCGTCATCACCAAGGGCACGTTCAAGAACGCGCTGATGGTGTACGACCTGATCGACCGCAAGGCGACGGTGGACACCAACTCGTACGACATCAAGGGCAACTACAAGGACGACCGCTGGTTCGCCTCCTTTCACGCCGGCACCTCCAAGGCCACCGGCGGCACCAAGCTGCAGGTCTATGGCGAGTTCCTGAACTGGTCCGACTACAGCTACGACATCAGCAGCGGCACCCCCAAGCTGAGCATCACCGGCGTGAACCCGCTGAAGGACCCGAATGCCTTCCAGATCGACGGCGGCTGGGGCTCCGACCCCACCAAGAAGGAAACCTGGAATACCGGCTGGGGCGGCAACATCGTCTTCAAGCCGACGGTGGACAAGGAAGAGTTCATCCAGGTGGACGGCGGCCTGAAGTTCGAAGGCCCCATCTACCAGCTGCGCTTCGGCATCAAGCACCGCGAGCACAACACCACGCAGACCATGGGCGGCGTGTCGCTGGCCTCGGTGAGCACGTACGGCGACGCCAAGGCCAGCCAGTTCTCGCCCAAGCCGCTGCCGGGCAACTACCTCAGCGGCTTCGGCAACGTCGGCGACCTGAGCAACCGCTACACCATCGACGGCGAGGCGCTGGCCGGCTACATCACCAGCGGCAAGTGGCTGGCCCCGTGGCAGACCATGCCGCAGCCCGCCACGTTCAACGACCCGTCCTTCGTCGCCAACACCTGGTCGGTCAAGGAAGTGGTGGACGCCGCCTACGTGCAGGCCGACTACGCCCTCGACGCGCTGCGCGGCAACTTCGGCGTGCGCGTCGTGGACACCACGTCCAACAGCGGCGGCTGGGCCTGCTCGGTGTCCACGGGCCAGGCCTGCCCGGCCGACAAGTACGTGCCGACGAACGTGCAGAAGAACTACCGCAACTTCCTGCCCAACCTGAACGTCGCCTACGAGCTGAACAGCAACCTCGTGCTGCGCGCCTCGGCCGCCAAGGTCATGTCGCGCCCGAACTACGGCGACATGTCCAGCTACCTGTGGATCGGCGACCAGACCAAGACCGGCGGCGGCGGCAACCCCGACCTCAAGCCCTACAAGTCCACCAACCTGGACTTCTCGGCCGAGTGGTACTTCGCCAAGAACGCCATCCTGGCCGGCACGATCTTCAACAAGAAGGTCACCGACTACGTGCTCGTCACGACCAAGCCCGAAACGCATTACAACCAGTTCGAACGCCAGAACACCACCTACGCCGTCTCGCGCCCGAACAACGCCGGCAGCGCCACCATCAAGGGAGCCAGCCTGGCTTTCCAGGCCAACATCGGCTGGGGCTTCGGCGCGCTGACGACCTACACGTTCTCGGACACCACCTCCAGCCAGGCCAACTCGCACCTGCCGTTCAACTCCAAGCACCAGTACAGCCTGAGCCCGTTTTATGAAAGCGACCGCTTCAGCGCCCGCGTGACGTACACCTACCGCTCCAAGTACTACACGCAGGCCGACCGCGGCAACTTCCTGGTCACCGACGGCAGCAAGGATCTCGCCGCCAGCGCCAACGTGAAGCTGACCAACCAACTCAGCCTGGGCCTGGACGCGATGAACCTGCTGGACAGCGAGTACCGCAACTACGCGGACGTGGGCGGCATCGCCAACACCGAGTTGCTGACCCGTGGCATCTACCGAACCGGCAAGCGTTACCAGGCCGTGCTGCGGTACAGCTATTGACCCCTCGCCCGGTCGAGCCCGCTGAACGCGGCTCGCCCAGTCGGTCCCCCGAGTGGACGGCGATGCTTGCGGCATTGAGCCGCAAGCACATCGCCAGACGGGCCGGCTTGGGAGCGGCCCGGCGCTCGGCCCGCACGACGGGGCCGGCCTCCTCTCCTCGTGTTGGCAGTCTCCTGCCTCACTTCGGGCGGCCCGCAAGGGTCGCCCTTTTTTGCCTTGTAATCGCGCCCCATGACTGCAAGCGCCTCCGCTCCGCCCCGCCTCGTGGGTATCGACCTGCTGCGTGGCCTCACCGTCGCCGTGATGATCCTCGTCAACGAATGGGCCGGCGTGGCCGGGCTGCCCGCGTGGCTGAAGCACATGCCGGCCGACGCCGATGCGATGAGCGTCGTGGACATGGTGTTCCCGGCCTTCCTGTTCATCGTCGGCCTGTCGCTGCCCATGGCGCTGCAGGCGCGGCTGGACGCCGCCGGCCGCCGCGGCGCGCTGCAGCACGTGGCCGAGCGAACGCTGGCGCTGCTGGTCGCCGGGTTGTTCATGGTGAATGCCGAGATGGCGCCGGCCGGCTTCAATGCCGCCGGCTGGCTGCTGGCCGCCTTCGCCGCCATCTTTCTGATGTGGGGCAGCGTGCGCGGCGGGCCGCCGCTGCCCTGGCCGTGGCGTCTGGTGGGCCTCGCGCTGCTGGGCGCGTGCAATGGCTACTACCCCGGCGGCATGGCCGTGCACTGGTGGGGCATCCTGGGCATGATCGGCTGGGCCTACGGGCTGGCGGCGCTGCTGTTCGTGCTGGCCGGGCGCGACGCACGGCTGCCGCTGGCGCTGGCGGGCCTGGCCGGCTGCGTGGCCTGGTACGCCTGGGCGGCGCCGCAACTCGGCGGCGGCGCGCACGCCACGCACACGGCGCTGGTGCTGGCCGGCTTGGCCACTGCCGTGCTGCTGCACGACCCGCAGCACATGCTCGCGCCCGACCGCGCCACCCGCGCCGCGCTGCTGCTGGCCTTCCTGCTGCTGGCCGTGGGCTTCAGCCTGCGGCCGCACTTCGCGCTGTCCAAGATCCACGCCACGCCCAGCTGGGGCCTGGTGTGCGCAGGTGCCACGCTGCTGCTGTATCTCATCGTGCGCCCGCTGGCCGAGGCCGCCCTCGGCCGCGCCGCGCTGACGCTGCTGGGCGATGCCGCCCGCCACCCGCTGCTGGCCTACCTGCTGCCCTTCGTCATCGGCGCGCTGCTGGCGCTGGCCGGCTGGACCTGGCCGGCGGCGCTGTCCAGCGGCGCGGCCGGCCTTGCACGCGGCGTGGCCCTGCTGGCAGGCGTGCTCGTGCTGCTGCGGTTGTTGCTGCGTGCAGGCCTGCGGCTCAAACTCTGACCCATCTGTCCCATGCTGCGACGCCACCTGCTGACCCTGCCCGCCTTGCTGCCCATGACCGCCCTCGCCGCCCCGTCCGCCCGCTTCGTGCATGTGGGTACCTACGCGCCCGGCGGGCAAGGCCTGTACAGCTTCGCCATCGCGGCCGACGGCGCGCTGCGGCCGCTGCGCGTCACTGCCAACTCTGGCAGCCCCAGCTGGCTGGCCTCCGACGGCCGGCGCCTCTACGCCGCCGAGGAAGGCACCCACCATGTGGCCGTCTACACGCAGGACGACGCCGGCCAGCTGACGCTGCTGCAGCGCGAGCCCAGCGGCGGCCAGGGGCCCTGCCAGTTGTCCCTCGCCGCCGGCCGCGTGTGGGTGGCGCATTACGGCGACGCCCGATTCGCCGCGCTGCCGCTGCAGGCCGACGGCCGCCTTGGTACGGCCGCCAGCTGGCCCAGCTGCAGCAGCGATTGCCGCCCCGGCCCCACGCGCGCCGTCAAGGCGCCGCCCGGCAGCCAGGCCCACAGCGGCCATGACGCACCGCATGCCCACATGATCCAGGCCAGCCCCGACGGCCGCTGGCTGCTGGGCACCGACCTGGGCCGCGACCGCCTGCTCGTCTGGCCGCTGACCGACGCCACGCCGGGCGCGCCCGTGCAGGAGCTGGCCCTCAGCCCCGGCTCGGGCCCGCGCCACTTCGTGTTCCACCCGCAGGACGCCGGCCTCGTTTACGTGCTGCAGGAGGAATCGTCCACGCTGTCCACCGTCGCGCTCGGCGCCGACGGGGCGCGGGTGCTGGACGAGGTCTCCGTGCTGCCCGACGGCTTCGCCGGCACCAGCTTCGCGTCCGACCTGCTCGTCGCGCCCGGCGGCCGCCACCTCTACGCGCTGAACCGGCTGCACGACAGCATCGCCGTGCTGTCACTGGCTCGCCCGCGCAGCCCGCGCCTGCTGGACCACCACTGGGTGCGCGGCAGCTTCCCTCGCAGCGCCTGCATCGCCGGCCAGCACCTGTACGTGTGCAACCAGCGCAGCGACCAGCTCAGCCACTTCAGCCTGGGCCACCCGGAGTCGCCGCGCTTCACCGGCCGGCAGACCGGCGTGCCCAGCCCAGCCGGCGCCTGCGCCATGTAGGGCGGGTCGCGACCCGCCGTCCGCGCGAGCCCCTTCCCGTCGCCGTCTGCCGCTGCCGAACGGCGGGGCACGACCCGCCCTACACCCGTCTTCGCAGCCGCGTAGACTGCCTCACATGAAGCCCACCGCCCTGCTCCTCCTGCTGCTCGCCACCACGGCCCAGGCCGAGCCCCTGGGTTCGGTGGACACCGCCTTCAAGCTCATCGGCCCCGACCACAAGATCGTCGTCGACGCCTACGACGATCCCAAGGTGCAGGGCGTCACCTGCTACGTGTCCCGGGCCAAGACCGGCGGCATCAGCGGCGCCATCGGCCTGGCCGAGGACAAGGCCGAGGCCTCCATCGCCTGTCGCCAGGTCGGCCCCATCGCCATCAAGCAACCGCTGCCGCGGCAGGAAGAGGTGTTCAACGAGCGCATCTCGCTGGTGTTCAAGAAGCTGCGCATCGTGCGCATGGTCGATGCCCAGCGCAACACGCTGGTCTACCTGACCTACTCCGACCGCCTCATCGACGGTTCGCCCAAGAACAGCGTCACGGCCGTGCCGGTCGCGCGCGAGACGGCCATCCCGCTGCGCCCATGAGCTGGACCGACGCCCTCTTCGCGCTGCTGCCGCTGCAGGCGCTGGCGGCGGCCTTGGTGCTGATGGCCTTCATCGGCTGGCGCCATGCCAACGCGGGGGGGCGCTGGTCACAGCTGGGCCTGCTGGCGCTGGGCCTGGGACTGACGCTGGCCTGCTCCGCATGGACGCAGCACCTGCCGCTGGCGCCGCGCGCGCTGCACAGCCTGGGCCTGGCGCTGGTGAGCCTGGGCGTGAGCGCGCTGTGGTGGGCCGCCGGCCTGTGGCTGATGCCGCACCGCGGCCGCTGGCTGATGGGGGCCGCGCCGCTGCTGCTGGGCACCGGCCATGCGGTGCTGTGGCCACAGCCCGAGCAGGCTCGCACGCTGGCCGACCTCGTGCTCGCCGCCCAGCTCGCCGCGCTGGGCGTTGCGCTGACGCTGCCCGGCCGTGAGCAGGTGCTGCACGGGCTGCACAACCGCCGCTGGCGGCTGTTGGGCCTGAGCGCCGTGCTGCCGCTGCTGGTGGCCATGCTGGCGCGGGCCGGCGCCACGCTGCTGGGCCACGGCGGGCCCTGGCCTGATCTGCTGCTGGCCGTGACCGGCCAGTTGGCGCTGCTGCTGGCCCTGCCCCTGCTGCTGCTGGCCTGGCGCGGCCAGACCGAGGCCGAGCTGGCGCGGCTGGCCCAGACCGACGGCCTCACCGGCCTGGCCGACCGCAGTGCCTTCCAGGCACGCTCGGTGGACTTCATCGCGATGGCCCGGCGCTTCGACGAGCCGCTGGCGCTGGTGCTGCTGGACCTGGACGACTTCCCGGCGCTGCGGGCCGAGCACGGCCCGGAGCTCGCCGACCGCGCACTGGCCTTGTTCGCCAGCTGCGTGCAGACGCAGATGCGGCTGGGCGACCTGGCCGGCCGCCTGGCCGGCGAGCAGTGCGGCGTGCTGATGGCGCGCTGCCTGCCCGAAGGCCCGCAGGCGCTGGACGCGCGGCTGCGCGCCGCGCTGGCCGAGCGCGCCCCGGCCGAGCTGGGCCTGGCGCTGTCGTACAGCGCCGGCTGGGCCCGGCTGCGCCCCGGCGACCGCGGCCTGCCCGACCTGCTGCGCCGCGCCGAGACGGCGCTCTACGAAGCCCGCCGCGCCGGCGGCGGCCTGCTGGCGGCCGAGCCGGGCGTGGCGGATTGAGCGTCTTTCAGCCCTGCAGCGCCCAGCGCTTGCAGGACTGGTGGTTGCGCTGGCCGGTTGGGCCCCAGGCGTCGGCGTCCACGGCGCTGCCCACGGCCTCCAGCGCCGGCACCGCCGTCTCGCGGTCCTTCACCATGCAGGCGAAGTAGGCGAGCCGGTTCTGCCAGTAGCGGCTCCTGGGTGACTCTTCCAGGATGGCGCGCAGACCATCGCGCATCAGCGGCCAGCGCGCCGCCGTGCCCTCGAACAGCGACTGCTCGTAGTCGCCGTCCGTGGCCGCGTTGTAGAGGCGCACATAGCGGCGCAGCGCGTCCTTCTCGGGCAGGCCCTTCATGGACTCGCGCACCCAGCGCTCCAGCGCATCGGGGTCGCCGCCCCACTTGGGCAGCAGGCTGGGCACGGCGGCCAGGTAGACGCAGTCATCAGTCGCATGCTGGCGCAGGCCCTTGCGCGCGATCTCCAGCTGTTGCCGCAGGCCGACGTTCATGCCGCGCAGCAGCGTCAGCAGCGGGCGGATGTAGAAGTTATCGCGCCCCATCACGTCGCCATGGGCCTTGGCATAGGCCAGCGCGTCGTTGAGCTTGGCCTTGAAGTCGGCGAAGCGCTGGTCAGACACCGTGTTGGCGAAGCCGCCGCCGCGGTGGTACCAGGCCAGCTCCACCAGGGCCTGCAGGTGCACGGCGTGGGCCAGCGGCGACTCGGGCCGGCTGCGCGCCCAGGCCAGCGTGTTGGCCGCCACCGCCTCGCGGTAGGCAACAGCCTCACCCGCGTACGTGCGCCAAATGCCGTGGCCGAAGCGGCAGCTCGCCAGCCCGCCTTCCTCGGCGCGCTGCAGATCCTGCCGGGCGGCCGCGTACAGGCGCTCCAGCTCGTCCCAGTCACCCCAGAACAGCGCCTCGGAGGCGCCGTCGTACACGGTGTCGGCCAGCACGCGCGGCGCGGCGGCGGGCGCGGCCACCGACTGTCCCTGGGCGCCCCAGGCCGACGCGACCAGCAGGCCGGCCAGCGCCGCCAGCTTCCATCGATTCAACGCCATGACAAGCTCCAATGAAACTCCCGCTCCACAGCCTTCAGGCTGCCGTGCTTGGTGGCGGTTGCCGACCAGTCCACCTCGCGCGCCTTGGCCAGGGTCGCCAGCTCCAGCGTGCCCTCGTGCGCAAACGGCCGCACGCCGCGGATGCCGGGCACCTCCACGTCGCGCTTGATGATCCTGGCGCGCACCACGCGCCCCTCGGCGTTCACGTCGGCCTGCACCGTGAACACGCCCCGCGCGCCGAAGAAGGTCGACAGGCTGGGATAGGGGTCGTCATCGCTCGTCTTGGCGGCTGCCTTGCGGCGCTCCTGCCAGACGAAGTCGGCCGCCTGCAAGGCCATGGCCGCGCGAAACTGCGCCGGGCTGGCGCCGGCCCACTGGTGCATGGCACAGCGGGAAGGCGGGTCGGCGATGAAGGGGTCACGGCGGAAGTTGTCTTGGTCGCCCAGGTAGAAGAAGGCCAGCACCGGCGGCAGCGGCGTCGCGGGGGCCTGGCCGGTGGCGCGCAGTTGCAGCAGGGCCTCTTCGGCGGCCAGCGGTTCGGCGTCGCTGACCTGGCGCGGCTGGCCCCAGCGCGCGAGCAGCAAGGCCTCGGCCTGCACGGCCGCCTCGCGCATCTCGGCCGGCAGGCCGCGCAGCCGGGCCAGGCGCATGACCAGCTCGCTGGCATTCGGGCCGACCGGCCGGCACATGCCGGGCTGCTGCAGCATCTGCGCGAGCACGGCATCCTGCTCGGGGCCGAGGCTGTCACGCCCCCACAGGGCGAACTCGTTGGCCAGCCGCGCCAGCATGCGGGCAAAGGCCCGCTGCGGGTGGGGCTGGGCCAGCTCCTCCAGGAACCAGCGCTCCATCAGCGCGCGCACACGCGGCAGGTGCTCGGCCTGCATGGCCTCGGCGGCGGCGCGCGTGCGGGCGTCGAGCTCGTCGCTGGCCAGCACGGTGAAGCGCGGCGCCACGTTGTTCTTGAGCACCCGGTTCATCTCGGCCGGCGCCCAGTCCGGCAGCGTGGGCGCCGGCGGCACGGCGGAAGCTGGCGCGGCCGCAGCGGCGACCTCGTTCGCAACGGGTTTGGCGGCAGGCCGTGCGGCGGGTTTGGCCGCGGGCTTCAGCACCGCCCTGGCCCCGGCGGCCGGCTTGTCGGCTGCCTGCGCGGGCGCCAGGCAACACAGCCACGCGGCCATGCCGACGGCAGCCGCTGTTTTCATGCGCATCTTGTTCTCCCTGATAGCGCCGCGATTGTGGTCAAGCCCGCACGCGCGCGCCTCATGGCTTTCCAGAGCCGGCGCAGTCGCCCGGCTGCGCCGCCAGGCCCAGCGCGGGGGCCTCGCTCACTGGATCAGGCCGTTCTTCAGCGCGTAGTAGGTCAGGTCGCTGTTGGTCGAGAGCTTGAGCTTCTCCAGCACGCGGGTACGGTAGGTGCTGACGGTCTTGACACTGAGGAACAGCGCCTCGGCGATGTGGCCCACGGTCTCGCCCTGCGCCAGGCGCAGGAAGACCTGGAACTCGCGCTCGGACAGCGCCTCGTGCGGCGGCTTGTCCGGCGCGCCAGCGGCACCGCTGCCGCCCACCACGCTGTCGGCCAGCTGCTCGGCGACGGCCGGGCTGATGTAGCGCCGGCCGCGCGACACGAGGCGAATGGCGTCGGCGATCTCCTCGGGGTCGCACTCCTTGTTCAGATAGCCGGCAGCGCCCTGGCGCAGCAGCGTGGTCGCGTAATGCGCCTCGGGAAAGCCGCTGAGGATGAGCACCGGCAGCGCGGGGAAGCGCGCCTTGATGGCGGCCAGCGCGTCCACACCGCTCTGGTCGGGCATGGAGATGTCCAGCAGCAGCACGTCCACGTCGCCACGGCGCGCCATCTCCAGCGCCTCCCGGCCCGTGGCGCCCTCGCCGGTGACGCGCAGGTCCACATGGTCGGACAGGAACTGGCGCAGGCCGGTGCGCACGATGGCGTGGTCGTCAACGATGCCGATGCGGATCATGGAGAGCCTGTGGGTTGGATGCGATCAGGTCAGCGTAGCAGCCGCACCGCGCGACGGGCAGCGGCCGGTGTCCTACAAGCGCGCCGGACATCTCCGACAAGGCCGCCCGCCGCCGGACTATCCCGCCGTCGCCGCGCCGCTCCGATAGTGCAGTCACGGCCCCGTCACGGGCCGCACAACCTCAAGGAGCAACTCATGCTGAACCGCCCCGTCCTGACCCTGGCCCTGTCCGCTGCCCTGCTCGCCACCGTCGGCGCCACCACCGGCTGCGCCGTGGCCCGCGACCAGCAGACCGCCGGCAGCTATATCGACGACGCAACGCTGACCACCCGCGTGAAGGCCAAGTTCGCGGCCGACCCCACCGTCAGCGCATTGGCCATCAGCGTCGAGACGCTGAAGGGCACGGTGCAGCTGTCGGGTTTTGCCAAGAGCGACGCGGAGAAGGCCGTTGCCGGCCGGCTGGCGCGCGAGACCTCGGGCGTCGTGGCCGTGCGCAACGACATCGCCGTGAAGCCGTGAGGGCGGCGCCCGCGCGCGCGTGGCGCGGGCGCCTAGGACAATTCCTACAAAGCAACGCGCCACGCACGCCGCCCGGACCGGCGCCCGCGCGGCCGATACTTGATCCCATCACGCCAAGAACAACTCAGCGCCGGGCCATGCCAGCACTCAAAGCCTTCATCGTCGAGGACAGCCCGGTGATCCTGGAGAACCTGGTGGCCACGCTGGAAGAGCTGGCGCAGGTCGAGGTGGTGGGCGCCGTAGCCGACGAGGCCGAGGCGGTGCGCTGGATGAGCCGCAGTGCCGAGCCCGGGGCCGACCTCGTCATCGTCGACGTGTTCCTACGCTCCGGCACCGGTCTGGGCGTGCTGCAGGCCGCGCAGAAGCTGGGCGTGCGCGCCCGCCGCGTCGTTCTGACCAACTACGCCACGGACGAGATGCGCAAGCGCTGCGCCAGCCTGGGTGCCGAGCGCGTGTTCGACAAGAGCCGCGAGCTGGACGACCTGATTTCCTACTGCGTCGAACTGGCCGACCCCGCGGCCTCGGCGGGCTGAGCGGCCGATGGTGCTGCGCCGCCTGGACCCGCTGCTGACGCGGGCATCGCGCCACCGCGGCGTCGCCGTGCTTGGCGCGGCACTGGCGGCTGCGGCCGTCATGGGCGTCAGCGAGGCCGCGTTCTGGGGCGCCGAGAAGGCGCTGGCGCAGTCCCGCGCCCGCCACCTGGCCCGCGACGACGGCCTGCGACTGCGCTCGCTGCTGACCGCCGCCGAGACCGCGCAACGCGGCTTCCTGCTAACCGGCCGGGAAGACTACCTGGCCCCCGTGCAGCAGGCCGAGCGCGAACTGCCCGGCCTGCTGCAGCGCTTGCACGGCCAGTACGAAAGCTCCGACTGGGCAGCGCTGGCTGCCGACGCCAGCCGCCGCGCCAACGAAAAGCTGTCGGAGCTGCAGTTGGTCATCAAGCTCTACCGCGAGGGCAACACGCCAGGCTGGCAGGCGCTGGTGGAGTCCGACATCGGCCGCGAGAAGATGCAGGCGGTGCGCGACGCCGTCGGCCAGCTGGAGCGGCACGAGCTGCGCCAGATCGCGCAGGAGCGCGAGGCCGTCAACCGCTCGCTGACCTACGGTCGGCTGGGCGTGCATGTGCTGACGGTGCTGAGCCTGGCCGGGCTGGCGGTCTTCCTGTGGCGCAACGAGGCGCTGCACCGCGCCCGCCGCGAGCATGCCGAGGAACTGGCCCAGGAGCGCGACCGACTGGACGGCGAGGTGGCACGCCGCACGTCCGAGCTGACCGAGCTGGCCCGCCACCTGCAGACCGTACGCGAGGACGAGCGCGCCCACCTGGCCCGCGAACTGCACGACGAGCTGGGCGCACTGCTGACCGCGGCGAAGCTGGACGTGGCCCGTATCCGACGCCAGGCCAAGGCCGTACCCGACATCGACGAGCGCCTGCGCCACATGAGCGCGCTGCTGGACCAGGGCATCGCGCTGAAGCGCCGCATCATCGAGGACCTACGGCCCTCGGCGCTGTCCAACCTGGGCCTGATCCCGGCACTGGAGATCCTGGCCACCGAGTTCGCACAGCGCTCGGGCCTGCAACTCAAGCTGGAGCTGGCCGACGTGCCCACCGACGACGCCGACCGCCTGGCGCTGTACCGGCTGGTGCAGGAGGCGCTGACCAACATCCTGCGCCACGCCAAGGCTATGCAGGTGCGCGTGTCGCTGGGCGAGGCGGACGGCTGGCTGCAGCTGCAGATCCGCGACGACGGCCAGGGCTTCAACCCCGAGGCCGTGGGCACCGGCCACCACGGCCTGCTGGGCATGCGCTACCGCATCGAAAGCTTGGGCGGCACGCTGCAGCTGCTGTCCGCGCCGGGCCGGGGCACGTTGGTGCTGGCGCAGCTGCCCAGGCGCCAGGCGCCCGCCGAGACAGCCGAACCGCCCGTGTAGGACAAGGCCTCGGCTGCCGTTTGTTACCACGCCGAGGCCAACGACGGCCCTCCCGCTGACGTTCAATACGCACCGCGGCCCGGCCGCCCAGGAGACTGTCATGAGCATCCGCACCTCCCTCACCCGCTGGCTCGCCCCCGCCCTGCTGGGCCTGGGCAGCCTGAGCACCCTGCCCGCCCAGGCCGGCGATGTCAGCCTGTCCATCGGCTTCAGCCAGCCCGGGGTGTACGGCCGCGTGGACATCGGCCGCTACCCGCCACCGGTGCTGGTGGCACCACAGCCGGTGTATGCGGGCCGGCACGTCTACCGCGAGCCGGTCTACCTGTGGGTGCCGCCCGGCCACCGCCGCGACTGGCGCCGTCACTGCGGCCACTATGGCGCCTGCGGCGCGCCGGTGTACTTCGTGGACGACGGTTGGTATCGCCGCCATGTCGTCGTGCACCGCGACCACGACCGCGGCGGCCACCGCCACCGCTGGGATTCACCGCGCCACGACGACCGCCGTGGCGACGGCCATCACCACCGCCACCACGATCATCCGCATCACCGGGGCGACCGGGGTGACCGAGGCCACCGCGACTGAGCGCATGATGGCGAGCCTGCGGCTTGAACCTGCCAGCGCCGGCAGGGTACACACGCCGCATGTCCATCTGGTCCAGCCTCCGAACCCCACGCCAGGCGCCGTCGCCCACCGAACGGGGCGCGGCCGCCGATGCCGTCGAGCTGGCGCTGCTGGCCGGCGTGAAACGCGGCCGCCGGGCCGATTTCGACGCGCTCTACCGCCTCTACCACCCCCGCCTGTGGCGCTTCCTGACGCAGCTGCTGCGCCAGCCTGACGCCATAGAGGAGGCGTTGAACGACACACTGCTGGTGGTGTGGCAGCGCGCCGACAGCTTCGACGGGCGCAGCAAGCTGTCGACCTGGATCTTCGGCATCGCATACCGCAAGGGCCTGAAGGCGCTGAGCCGGCAAGACCTGCCCGTGGACGATGAGGGCGTGCCCGAGGCCGCCGACACCGGGCCCGGGCCCGAGCAGCAGCTGGGCCAGGTGCAGCTGCGCGAGCGGCTTCGCGAGGCCATGGGCGAGCTGTCGCCCGAGCACCGGGCCGTCGTGGAGCTGTGCTACTTCCACGACATGGCCTACGGGGAGATCGCCGACGTGGTGGGCTGCCCAGCCGAGACCGTGAAGACACGGATGTTTTATGCGCGGCGCCGGCTGCGCACCTTGCTCGACGACCTGGCCGGGCATGGAGGAGCGTTGTCATGAGCGTGGTCATCCCGATGGAACACGACGAGCACGCGGCCGCGCAGGCCCTGCTGCCCTGGTTTGCGCGCGGCCAGCTGGACGAGGCCGACACGGCCAAGGTGCAGCGGCACCTGGTGCACTGCGCGCTGTGCCGCGACGAGCTGGCAGCCGAACGCCCGATGCAGGCCCTGCTGGCCGGCGCCGAGGCGCCTGCGGGGGGCGACGTGGAAGCCGGCCTGGCCCGGCTGCACGCCCGCCTGCAACCGCTCCCCCCCCGGCGCGAGGCGCCGCGCTGGATGCCCTGGGCGCTGGGCCTGCAAGGGGCGGCCTGTGTGCTGCTGCTGACGCTGTGGCTGCAGGCGCCGCCGCAAGCACCGGCCTACGAAGGCCTATCGGCGGCCGGCGCGGCGCCGGTGGCGGCGGACGCCCTGGTGATGTTCAAACCCGGCACCACCGAGCAGGCGCTGCGCGAGCTGCTGCAGGCGCAGGGCGCCCGCGTGGTGGCCGGCCCGACCGAGACGGGCGCCTGGCTGCTGCGCGTGGACGCCCGCGGCCTGGCCGCGCTGCGGGCCGCGTCCATCGTGCAGCTGGCCGAGCCGCTGCAACCGGGGCCGGCGCGATGAGGGGCCTCGTGCTGGGCTTGCAGCTGCTGTTGCTGCTGGCCTGCGGCCTGGTGGGCGGGCCGGTCGCGGCGCAGGCCGAGGAGGCACAGCGGCAGGTGCTGGTGATGCTGCAACTGCCCAAGGCGCACTACCGGCCCGACGGCAGCTACGCAGGCCACTACGGCGCCGGCATGGGCCGGCAGTCCCGCCAACAGGTCGCGCAGAGCCTGGCGGGCCAGCACGGCCTGGAGATGCGCAGCGAATGGCCAATGCCACTGGCCGGTGTGGACTGCTTCGTCATGCAGCTGCCTGCCGGCGACCGACGCTCCTCGGCCGACGTGGCGCGTACCGTGTCGGAGGACCGCCGCGTGGCCTGGGCCCAGCCGGTGGGCCTCTACCAAGCCGAGGGCAGCAGCGCCCAGGAGCCGCTGTACGCCGCCCAGCCGGTGGCCCAGCAATGGCGGCTGGCCGAGCTGCACCGCGTGGCCACGGGCCGCGGCGTGCGCGTGGCCGTGGTGGACAGCGGCGTCGAGACCCGCCACCCCGACCTGGCCGGGCAGGTGGTGCACAGCCAGAACTTCGTCGGCGACCAGCCGCCGCCGGCAGAGCACCACGGCACGGCGGTAGCCGGCATCATTGCGGCGCGGGCCGACAACGGCGCCGGCATCGCCGGCATCGCGCCGCAGGCCAGGCTGCTGGCGCTGCGCGCCTGCTGGCAGGCCAGCCCGGCGCAGACGCTTTGCACCGGCCTGGGCCTGGCCAAGGCCTTGTACGCCGCCATCCAGCAGGGCGCCCACATCATCAACCTCAGCCTGGGCGGGCCGGACGACCGGCTGCTGGCCCTGCTGCTGGACCAGGCCCAGGCGCGCGGCGCCACCGTCGTTGCCGCGCTGCCGATCCGCGACGCGCCCTTCCCGGCCAAGCATCCGGGCGTGCTGGTGGTGGGCAGCGCACCGCCGGTGCCCAGCGGCGCGCTGCTGGCGCCCGGGCGTGACGTGCCCAGCACCGCGCCGGGCGGCGGCTGGGCGGTGGTGACGGGCAGCTCCTTCGCGGCAGCCCACGCCGCCGGCCTGCTGGCGCTGGCCCGCGAGCTGGACGGGCGCGCTACGCTGGTGAGCACCGCGCAGGGCCGCATCGACAGCTGTGCAACGCTGGCCCGCTGGGCCGGGCAGCATCACGCCGCCTGCACAGCGGTCGTGCACACTGCGGAGTGATGCCCGCCGCCCGCCTGCTGCCCCTGTTCCTGCTGCTGATGGGCGCTGCGCGCGCCGATGTCGGCATGACGCTGTCCCTGCAGAGCGATGCGCGCGAGCGCGGCCAGTCCTACAGCGACAACCAGCCGGGCGCGCAGCTGGGCCTGGGCTGGGACGGCACGGGCGGCTGGTATGCCGGCCTGTCGCTGACGCACGTGCGCTTCGATGCCACCCGCCGGGGCCGCTGGTGGCGGGCCTATGGCGGCCGGGTGATCACGCTGCGGCCCGGGCTGGACGCCGAGGCTGGCCTGGTGCTGCACCGCTACGAACGGCTGTCACGCTACGACCACGCCGAGGCCTTTGCCGGCCTGCTGGGCGAGGGCTGGCAGCTGCGCCTGCATGGCGCGCCCAACCACTACGGCAGCGGCCAGCGCAGCGTCTACCTCGAGGCCAATATGCGCTGGCCCGCCACAGCGCCGTTGGCCTGGCTGGCCCATGCGGGCGTGCTGCACGCCACGGGCAACTCGCGCTGGGGCCGCCCTCGGAACGCAGACGGCCCCACGCGCGCCGACCTGCGCGCGGGCGGCTCGTGGCAGCTGGGCGAGGCCGTGGAGGTGCAGGCTGCCTGGGTCTGGGCCAGCCGCGGCGGGCCGGTCATGGGCGCGGCCGCCACGCGCCGCAGCACGGCGCAGCTGACCCTGAGCGCGGCGTTCTAGCGCGCGACGCGGATCAAGCGCCCGCCGTCGGTCAGCAACACCAAGGCGCCGTCCGGCGCCACCTTGACGGCACGGATGCGCTGGCCCAGGTCGTCGAACAGCTTCTCGCGCGCCGTCACGCTGTTGCCCGACAACGTGAGCCGCCACAGGGCCTGGCCGGCGAGCGCCCCCACGAAGAGGTTGCCCTGCCACTCCGGGAACAGGGCGCCCTCGTAGAAGGCCATGCCGGCGGGCGCAATGGAGGTCGGCACCCACCACGTGAGCGGCTCGACGAAGCGCGGCGCATGCGTGCCGCCGCCGATGGCACAAGCAGTGCCCACCGGGTCGCCGTAATTGCAGCCGTAGCTCACCATGGGCCAGCCGTAGTTCGCGCCAGCCCGGGCGATGTTGATCTCGTCGCCGCCCTGCGAGCCATGCTCGCTGACCCACAACTCACCGGTGCTTGGGTGCAGCGCCGCGCCCTGCGGGTTGCGGTGGCCCAGGCTCCACAGCCCCGGCCGGGCGCCGGCACCGAAGCTGGGGTTGTCAGTGGGCAGGCTGCCGTCGCGGTTCACGCGCACCACCTTGCCCAGCGTCTGAGCCAGGTCTTGGGCGGGGCTGCCGAGCTGGCGGTCGCCCAGCGTGATGAACAGCGTCTTGTCACGCCCGAACACCAGCCGCGAGCCGTAATGGCCGCCGCCACTGACCTTGGGCGCCTGGCGGAAGATGACCGTCAGCCCCTGCAGCGCATTGCCCACCAGCTGGGCACGCGCGACCGCCGTGCCGGAGCGGCCGGCCTCGGCACCGCTGCCGGGCTCCGAGTAGCTGAGGAACACGTGGCCAGTGCTGGTGAAGTCGGGGTCCAGCGCCACGTCCAGCAGGCCGCCCTGGCCGGCGCTGTCCACGACGGGCGCGCCGCTGACGGGCTGGCTGGTGTTGTAGTCGGCCGACACCCGCACCACGCTGCCCGCCCGCTGCGTGACCAGCCAGCTGCCATCGGGCAATTGCGCCAAGCCCCAGGGGCTGGACAACTGCACCGGCTGCACGGTGGCGCGCGGCGGGCCACTGGGCACGGGCGGGGGTGTGGTGGCTACCGGTGGCGGGGTCGGGGCAGCGGCCGTGCCACCGCCGCCGCCGCAGCCCGCCAACAGGACCAGACCGAGCAGCAGGCTGAGCGAGCGGGGGATCGATGCAGTCATGGACAACTCCTGACCGCGATGTTGGCGCAAGCCACCGAGGTCCGCGCAAGCAAATGTTGCGGCCGCTCAGCGCTTGGGCAGCGGGAAGCTGGCCAGGCTCGCAAAGCCTTTGCGTGACACCGCCTGCACGCCGAACACCACGTTGTCCTTGCTGACGGGCAGTGTGGCGCGCGTCGTGCGGCCCACATCGCGGGCGTGCTGCCAGGTGGCCGCGTCGGTGTCGCGCCAGACGATGCGGTAGCCGGCCACCTCGGGGTCGTCGCTGGCCAGCCACTCCAGCGTGGAGTCGTTGGTCAGGCCGCTGGCGTCCAGCCGCACACCCTTGGGCGCGGCCGGCGCCCAGGCCAGCGTCGCGAAGCCAGCGAGGTTGGCCCGCGTCACGTCGGCCACATAGGCGAAATCGACGAACTCGGGCAGGTCACCGTAGGTGATGCCGTTTTCCGTCCTCACGTTCTGGTGCTGATGGGAGAAGTTCTCGAAGGGTTCGCTGAAGCGCACCGCCGCATAGCCGCGCTCGAGGAAGGGCAGATGGTCACCGCCGCGCAGGTAGCGGTCGCGGCGCTGGATGAGCTGCACGGTGAAGCCGGGCATGGCCGCCTCGGCGGCCGTCTTCAGGTGGCGGCCCAACTGGTGGGTGGGCAGGTCCTCGTTGCCGCCGGCCTGCAGCAGCGGCAGCAGCTCGGCCTGCATCGCGACAAAGGCCTTCTGGTCGGCGACGGAGGCCGGCCGGTTGGCCTGCGCCTGCAGCAGCAGGCGCACCAGCGGGTCCAGCCCGTCGGCGAACAGCCGCAGTCGCCGGGGGGCGTGCTGGCCGGCATCGCCGCGCGAGCTGCCGACGATGTCGTTGGTGAGCATGGCCTCGACGTTCAGCCCCTGGGCCCTGGCCTCGCGCGCCCACTGCGCCGCGCCCAGCAGGCCCTGCTCCTCGCCCGGCACGGCCATGAACACCAGCGTCGCATCGAATTGGCGGCGCGCCATCACGCAGGCCAGCTCCATGATGACCGCCGTGCCCGAGGCGTCGTCGTTGGCGCCGGGCGAGTCGCCCAGGCTGTCCATCACATCGCTGTTACGCGAGTCGTAGTGGCCGCTGACGACCAGCAGCCTGTCCTTGCCGGCGCCGCTGCCTGGCAGCGTGGCGACGACGTTGACCAGCTCTGTGGGCCGGGGCACGCGATTGCCGGCGGGCTCGATGAAGCTCTGCGCCTCCACCCGCAGCCGCCCGCCGGACGCCTTGGCGCAGGCCTGCAGCTCGGCCGTGATCCAGCGCCGCGCGGCGCCGATGCCGCGCGTGTCGGAGGCGATGTCGGACAACGTGTGCCGCGTGCCGAAGCCGACCAGCTTGCGGATGCGTGCCTCGATGCGCGCGGGGCTGACCTCAGCCAGCATGGCCTGCAGCTCGTCGGCGCTGCCCTGCGCGGGGGCGGCCGTGGCGAACAGGGAAAGAACGAGCGCGCTGAGTCGATAGGTCATGCGGCGCATTCTGCGGCCGGCGGCAAACCCCAGGTGAACACTCATTTATCATGCCCCCCATGCCCAGCGCCCCCCGCGACGTCGCGCAGATCCGCTTGGACAACGCGATGCGGCTGTTCGAAGAGTTCGTCAGCGCCACCGTCAAACACCCCGATGCCGCCACCCTGCGTGGCCTCGAGCGTCGCTTCGCCGAGAAGCTGCAGATCCAGCCCAGCTACTGGAGCCAGATCAAGGGCCGCTCGCGCCAGATCGGCGAGCGGCTGGCGCGCCAGTTCGAGCAGCTGTGCCACAAGACGCCCGGCTGGATGGACCTCGAGCACGGCGCCGTGGCCACGCCAGCGCCGCTGACCTCCATGGCCGCGGCCATGGGCCATGTGGCCCCGCCGCCCCCCGAGCCCTCGCCCAGCCTGCCGCAGGACGACGACGAGCGCTTCATCGTGGGCCTGGTGCTGACCTACTACCGCCGCCACCCTCAGCGCGCCCGCACGCGGCTGCTGGACCTGCTCAGCGAGGTGCTCACCCCCGAGCCCGCCGCGGCCCCGCGTGTGGCCCCCCAGCCCGCAGCTCCCAGCCCGCAAGCCGAGCTGGACGACTGGCGCAAGCTGCAGTCCGGCATCGCGCCGCTGAAAACCAAGAAGCGCTGACCCCAGCGCGTCTGCGTCCGCCAACGGCCGGCCTCCCCAAGCTTGGGGAAGATGGATAAATTCCACTTGCGCAAGATCAACGTTTGTTTATCATTTGCGCAAGTTGTGGTGCTGCAGTCCTCGCGCCACGACGAGTGCCCCTCCCACCATCCCTGACCCGCCCGGCCCGCGCTGCTGCCCTGCACGCGCCCCCGGCGCGCCGACCTCTTGCCGCAAACGCCAGGCCCCGACGGGTCGAGCCGCTGCATTGCCCGCCGCCCACGCGGCCTTCACCGGAGTTTTTGCCCATGCCCCAGTTCACCTCGCCACGCCCGCTGCAGATCAAGCTGCGCAAGCCCCGCAATCCCATGGTCGCGCCGGCGCTCAAACGCCAGGCCGGCCGACACCAGAGCGCCACCGACGCCCACGCGCTACGCCAGCAGGCCCGCCTGGAACTGCGACGACTGCTGCGCGACCGCTTCCCCGACGACAGCCCCTGAATCAGCCGCACCACCTGCCCCTCGATCCATGTGATGAGGGCCGCCGGCAGGTGCCAAGGAGACCCTCATGAGATTGATCGAACTGCGCGGCCCCGACGCCGCCGACACCCACGACGCCTGGGCCTGCCGCTGGGTCCGCCTCAAGCGCGCGGCGCGCGCGATCCGGCTGGTGTTCGCCCCCGCCCACCGCCGCCGGCGCCCCCGCAGCCAGCTGGAGTTCTACGCCGAGGCCGGCGCGCCGGAGGGCGCGCTGTATGCCGATGGCGAACTGACCGCGCAGCTGGACGGCGTGCGCAGACTGTGAACTGAGTGGTGAAAAGGGGGCGCACGCGGTGAACGCGCGCCCCCGCATCGGCCTAGCATCGGGCCACCATGCCCGTGCGCCCCCCCATCGCCGCTCCGCTGCCCAGCCTTGATGCCTGGGTCAACGCCTTTGCCAGCGCCGAGATCCCGGTGCTGGCCGAGACGGCCGAGGCGCTGGAGCTGATGCGCGCCAACGAGGACGATGTCGACGCCCACGGGCTGGCCGAACTCATCGTGACCGACCCGCTGATGTCGCTGAAGGTCATCGCCCGCGCCAGCGAACTCAAGCGCGGGCGGCTGATGGCCGACACCGAGACGGTGACGGCCGCACTGGTGCTGATGGGCATCACGCCCTTCTTCCGCGCCTTTGGCCCGCAGCCGACCATGGAACAGGCGCTGGCCGGCCATGACGAAGCGCTGATGGGTCTGGCGCGCGTGATGCAGCGCGCCGAGCGGGCCTCACGCTATGCACTGGGCTTCGCGGCCCACCGCGCCGACCCTGATGCCGCCGTCATCCACAGCGCAGCGCTGCTGCACGACTTCGCTGAGATGCTGCTGTGGCTGCACGCGCCGGACCTGGCGCTGCAGATCGCCGCGCTGCAGGACGCCGACCATTCGCTGCGCAGCACGGCCGCGCAGTGCCAGGTGCTGGGCATCGAACTGGCCGACCTGGAGCAGGCACTGATGCAGCGTTGGCACCTGCCGGACCTGCTGATGCGCATCACCAACGACAAACACGCGCGGGACCCGCAAGTGCGCTGCGTGCACCTGGCCGTGCGCCTGGCGCGGCACACGGCCCGCGGCTGGGACGACGCCGGCGTGCCGGACGACCTGCACGACATCGCCGAGCTGCTGAACCTCAACGAGGCCCATGCGCTGAAGCTACTTCACGAGTTCGACTGACGGCGGCGGCGGTACAGGGCCACCAGGCCCAGGCCGCCCAGCAGCATCGCCGCGCTGGCCGGCTCCGGCACCGGCGTGGCCGTGAAGTTGGCGTTGTTGGGCGCGAAATCGGAGATGGCGGACACGCCGGCGAAGGTCGTGTTGCGCGGCCACAGGTTGAAGGTGTAGTCCAGCTTGTTGGCAAAACCGGTGCTGGGCAGCAGCGCGCCGCTGACGGTGGCGGTGATGGTCTTGCCGCTGATGACGACCGAGCCCGTCGGCAGCGCGCCGGCACCGGCCACGGTGCCCGTGCCGTTGGCGTTGAGTAGGACGACGCGGTCGAAGCGCACGCCGTTCAGGCCCAGGTTGTTGGCGAAGCTGGCAACGCCGGCGCCGCGATTCACGCCCCAGACGTACAGGCCGGTGGCGGTGGTGCCGACGTTGCCGTCCATCGTGGCCTTCAGCGTGAAGGTGTCGGTGCTGGCGTTGTAGAGCACGGTGGCGGCGACGACGTCCAGGTCGGCGCTGTTGGCGGCACTGCCGGCGAAGGTGGCGAGGAAGTCGCCCTGGGGATCGGTGACGCCGTCCAGCGCGTGGCTGGCCAGCGGCAGGCCCAGCAGGGCGAGGGCGGCGGTGTGAGCGAGAAGACGCATGCAGAACTCCTGAGGTGGATGGGCTGACAGGGCCCGCCGCAGGCTGCGGCGTCGACCCTGGCCATGAGTTCTGCCCGGCATCGCGCCGGTTCAAGCGCCGTCGCCTCACCCCCCTAGACTGGTACTGCGGTCGTGTTCTTCAGCCGCTCCAGCACGAAGCTGGTCTTGCAGTCCTGCACGCTGGGGTGCATCAGCAGCGTGTCGCTGATGAAGCGGGCGTAGTGCTGCATGTCCTGCACCAGCACGCGCAGCAGGTAGTCCATCTCACCGGTCAGCGCGGCGCACTCCACCACCTCGGGCCAGGTCTGCACAGCGGCACGAAAGAGGTCGCGCGGGTTGCGCAGCGGGCTCTCGGTCTGCTTTTCCAGCCGCACGTTGAGGTAGGCCGTCAGGCCCAGGCCCACGCGCTCGGGTGGCACCAGCGCCACGTAGCTGCCGATGACACCCGCCTCCTCCAGCCGGCGCACGCGGCGCAGCACGGCGGACGACGACAGCCCGGCCTCGGCGGCCAGCGCGTCGTAGGTCAGGCGGCCGTCGGCCTGCAGCGCGCGCAGGATGCGGCGGTCGATGGCGTCGAGGTCGAGGGGAGCGTCCATGCGGGAAATTGTGCAGCCTTCGCGCGTCGGCGCCACCTACAGTCGGGCGGGTCGTGAAAGCCCTGCTCGCCCTGCTGCTCGCCACCGCCCTGCCGGCGCAGGCGGACGAGATCGTGCTCGCGTCACCGGACTACTGGTGCCCGTTCAGCTGCAAGGCCGGCGCCGCGCAGGAAGGTTTCACGGTGGACATCGTGCGCGAGATCTTCACCGCCGCCGGCCACCGGGTGAGACTGGTCAACCAGAACTACAGCCGCGCCCTGCTCGATGTGCGCGCCGGCGTCTACACGGCCACGCCGTCCACGCTGCGCGACGAGGCGCCGGACTTCGTCTTCCCCGACCAGCCCATCTCGCGCAACCGCTATTGCATCTACACCCGGCCCGACAGCGCCTGGCGCTACCGGGGCCCGGCCAGCCTGGACGATCTGGCGCGGGTGGGTGTCATCCGCGACTACTCTTACGGGCAGGCGCTGGACGCGGCCATCAAGTCGGCGCCGCAGCGTTTCGAGGTGCACACCGGCGACGGCCTGACCGAGCGCATGCTGCGCCGGCTGCAGCTGGGCCGCATAGACGCCTTCATCGAGGAAGAAAACCTCGTGGCCTACACGCTGAAGCAGCAGCCCGGGCTGGAGGCGCGCAACGCCGGCTGCGAAGCGCCCAGCTATGCCTATCTGGCCCTGTCACCACGGCACCCGCAGGCGCACAGCCATGCGCGCACCTTCAGCGACGGCATGGCCAAGCTGCGCCGCAGCGGGCGCCTGAAAGCCATCCTGGCGAGCTACGGCCTGCCCGAATGGCCGGCGCCATAGCGTCACACTACGCATGAATATTGCGCCACATCAAAACACGGCGCCACAGATTGCATGAATTCTGCGGATTCGGCGCCGCAGAATTTTCAGCTTCCACAGCACAGCTCACGAGGCAGACATGGCCAAGTTCACCCCCTGGGACAACCCCATGGGCACCGACGGTTTCGAGTTCATCGAGTTCGCCGCGCCCGACCCGGCCGCCCTGGGCGAGCTGTTCCGCACGATGGGTTTCACGGCCGTGGCCCGCCACCGCCACAAGAACGTGACGCTGTACCGCCAGGGCGGCGTCAACTTCATCATCAACGCCGAGACCGACTCCTTCGCGCAGCGCTTCGCGCGGCTGCACGGCCCGTCGATCTGCGCCATCGCCTTTCGCGTCGAGAACGCGGCCCACGCTTACCAGCGCGCGCTGGAGCTGGGCGCCTGGGGCTTCGACAACAAAGCCGGCCCGATGGAGCTGAACATCCCGGCCATCAAGGGCATCGGCGACTCGCTGATCTATTTCGTCGACCGCTGGCAGGGCAAGGGCGGCGCCAAGCCAGGCGCCATCGGCAACATCAGCATCTACGACGTGGACTTCGTGCCACTGCTGGACGCGGCCGGCCAGCCGGTCGATGCCAACCCCGTCGGCCACGGCCTGACCGAGATCGACCACCTGACGCACAACGTCTTCCGTGGCCGCATGAAGGAATGGTCGGAGTTCTACGAGCGCTTCTTCAACTTCCGCGAGGTGCGCTACTTCGACATCGAGGGCAAGCTCACGGGCCTCAAGAGCAAGGCCATGACCAGCCCCTGCGGCAAGATCCGCATCCCCATCAACGAGAGCTCCGACGACAAGAGCCAGATCGCCGAGTATCTGGATCTGTACCACGGCGAAGGCATCCAGCACGTGGCGCTGGGCACCACCGACATCTACAAGTCGGTCGAGGGCATGAAGGGCACGGGCGTGGTGTTCCAGGACACCATAGCCACCTACTTCGACCTGATCGACAAGCGCCTACCCAACCACGGCGAAAACGTCGCCGAGCTGAAGCGCTTGCGTATTCTCATCGACGGCGCCACGCACCTGGGCGTGGACAACGAGCTGCTGCTGCAGATCTTCACAAAGGAAGTGATCGGCCCGATCTTCTTCGAGCTCATCCAGCGCAAGGGCAATGAGGGCTTCGGCGAGGGCAACTTTAAGGCGCTCTTCGAGAGCATCGAGCTCGATCAGATCCGCCGCGGCGTGCTGAAAGAAGAAGCCAGCGCGTCCTGAACGAGCTGCCAGGCCTCGGGCGCATGCACGAGGCCCATGTGGCCCACGCCGTCCAGCCGGTGCGCCCGCGCGCCGGGCAGCACGGCGCGCTCAGCCGGGTTGACGATCTGGTCGCAGGGCGTCCAGAGGCAGTCCACATCCGGCAATCCCGGCAGCTCCGCCAGCCAGGCGCTGCCTTGGCGCATCTGCGCCGCGTTGACGCCCAGCCCCAACGCCGCCATGCGCGTGCCCTGATGCGGTGAGCCCAGCGTGATAACGCGCGGCGTCGCGTGCCCGGCGCCATATTTGCGCCACCAGGCCCGCAGGGCCAAGCCGCCCATGCTGTGCGCGCACAGCAGTGGCATCCGGCCGGTCAGGCGCTTGAGCTGCTGCACGCCGGCCTCGATCTCATCGGCATAGGTGTCGATGCTGCCGAACGCCGGCTCCAGCGTCGGCGCGACGAAGGCCACACCCTGCGCGCGCAGACGCAGCATCCAGCCATTCCAGCGCCCGCGGTTGCACGAGAAGCCATGCACCAGCAGCACGCCCTGCGTGGCGCCGGCGGGCAGGTGATCGGGCTCGGCCCACTCCCGCCACGGCTGGCGCCAGGAGAACGCCAGCTCGCTGGCGGCGACCTCACCGGCCCAGGCCCGCAAGAGCTGACCCCACGCCGGCGCCGGCCGGTTGACCCAGCGCAGCTGCGCAAAGCCAAGCGCCAGCACGGCGGCATGCAGGCCCAGCGTCGCCACGCCCCAGGCCCAGCCGAAGCGCCAGCCCACCCACAGCGCCACGGCCAGCCGCAGCAACACCCAGATCCTCTGCAGTCGTGCATTCATCGCCACAGTGTAGGAAGGCAGAATCAGTGCGCTCCATGGACTCTCTAAGCGCCGAATCCCTGCTGACCGAACTGCATGCCGTCGACGCCGAGCGCGCCCGGCGCGCCGCCGACCCCGCGCTTCAGGCGCGCGTGCAGTCCCTGAAGGCCTACCAGCAGAAGCGCTTCGCCCACACCTACGCCGACCTGCTCAGCCACTCGCGCTACGAGGCCGCCACGCGCTTCTTCCTGCACGAGCTCTACGGCCCAGGCGACTACCGCCAGCGCGATGCGCAGTTCGCCCGCGTCATCCCCACGCTGACCCGGCTGTTCCCCGACGAGGTGGTGGACACCGTCGCCAAGCTCGCACGCCTGCATGCGCTGTCGGAACGCCTGGACACCCGCATGGCCGAGCACCTGGCATCAACCGCCATCACGGCGCCGGACTACGCCCTCGCGTGGCGCGCCTGCGGCGAGCCGGCCGCGCGCCAGCAGCAGATCGCACTGACGATGGCCGTCGGCGAGTCGCTGGACCGACTCACGCGCAAGCCGCTGCTGCGGCAGTCCCTGCGGCTGATGCGCGGCCCGGCGCAGATGGCCGGCCTTGGCACACTGCAGACCTTCCTGGAGACCGGCTTCGACACCTTCCGCGCGATGCGCGGCGCAGCCGAGTTCCTGTCCACTGTGCGACAGCGCGAGGACACATTGGCACGCGCCCTCTTTCAAGCCGATACCGACGTCCTAGGGCAACTCCCCTAGCTCGATGTAACCGGCAGTCCCACCATCGGCGGCTTCACGCAGAGCACGCCAAAAGGGCCCGCCGATGACCGCCGTTCTTGCCGACGTCCCGCATGTGACATCTCGCGCCAAACCGTGGCTGGCGAGCTATCCGGCCGGCGTGCCGTCGCAGGTTGACACCAGCGCCTACCGCTCGCTGGTGGAGTTGCTGGAGGCCGCGTTCCGCCAGCATGCGCGCCGCGACGCCGCCATCTGCATGGGCCAGCGCATGCGCTTTGACGAGATGGACCGGCTGTCCGTGCAGCTGGGTGCGTGGCTGCAGGCCCAGGGGCTGAGGCAGGGCGACCGCGTCGCCCTCATGATGCCCAACGTGCTGCAGTACGGCGTGGCCATCGCCGCCATCCTGCGGGCCGGCTTTGTCGTCGTGAACGTGAACCCGCTGTACACGCCGCGCGAGCTGGAGCACCAGCTGAAGGACTCGGGCGCCCGCGCCATCGTCGTGCTGGAGAACTTCGCGCACACGCTGGCCGAGGTCATCAACGCGACCGACGTGCACCACGTCGTGCTCGCCTCCATGGGCGACCTGCTGAGCTGGTGGAAGGGCCCGCTGATCAACTTCGCCGTGCGCCACCTGAAGAAGATGGTGCCGGAGTTCCGCCTGCCTGTCGGCGACGGCCGCACTGTCGTGCGCTTCAACGAGGCGCTCAGCCACGGTGAGCGCCTGCACCTGAAGAAGCCCGAGCTCGGCCCCGACGACGTTGCCTTCTTGCAGTACACCGGCGGCACCACCGGCGTGTCCAAGGGCGCCACGCTGCTGCACCGGAACATCGTCGCCAACATCCTGCAGGTGGAGGCCTGGTTCCAGCCCATGCTGTCCACCGTGCCCGGCTACGACAACGGCGACGTGCAGTTCACCAACGTCTGCGCGCTGCCGCTGTATCACATCTACGCGCTGACGGCCTGCTTCATGCTCGGCGCACGCATGGGCCACCTGAACATCCTGGTGCCCAACCCGCGCGACATCCCCGGCTTCATCGAGACGCTGCGCGGCCACAAGATCCACATCTTCCCGGCCGTCAACACGCTGTTCAACGCGCTGGCCAACGAACCCGCCTTCGCGCGGCTGGATTTCTCCGAGCTGACCATCTCCAACGGCGGCGGCATGGCCGTGCAGCAGGCCACGGCCGAGCGCTGGCTCAAGGTCACCGGCTGCCCGGTCGTCGAAGGCTACGGCCTGTCCGAGACCTCGCCGGCCGCCACCATCAACCGGCTGGACATCCGCGCCTTCAACGGCAGCATCGGCCTGCCCATCTCGGGCACCGAGATCACCATCCGCGACGACGACGGGCAAGACCTGCCCCTGGGCGAACGCGGCGAGATCTGCATCCGCGGCCCCCAGGTCATGGCCGGCTACTGGCGCCGCCCGGACGAGACGGCCAACGTCATGTACGACGACGGCTTCTTCAAGAGCGGCGACATCGGCATCATGGACGAGCGCGGCTACGTGCGCATCGTCGACCGCAAGAAGGACATGATCCTCGTCAGCGGCTTCAACGTATACCCGACCGAGATCGAGCAGGTCGTCGGCATGCACCCGGGCGTGCTGGAATGCGCCGCCGTCGGTGTGCCGGACGCCAAGTCCGGCGAAGCCGTCAAGCTGTTTGTCGTCAAGAGCGACCCGGCGCTGGCCGAGGAAGACTTGACCAGCTACTGCGCCCAGCAGATGACGGCCTACAAGCGGCCTAAGTTCATCGAATTCCGCGACGAGCTCCCCAAGAGCAACGTCGGCAAGATCCTGCGCCGCGAGCTGCGAACCAACACCGCCTGACGGTTTGCCAGGCCGGCGCCAGGCCTGCAGTCTGGCGCCGCAACAACGAATGATCAGAACGGGTTGTTCTTGGCGCGCGTCAGCGCCAGCATGCCGATGCGCTGCTGCGCGGTCGGGCCCAGCAGCGTGTCGCCGGCCCACAGCCAGGTCGACGACGCGTCCGCCTTCAGCGTCTCCGTCGTGCAGTCCTGCGGTGCCACGTCGCTGCGGCAGGCCGCCTGCGTGACGTCCGAGTAGCCGAAGGCGGCCGGGAAGCGGGCGATCTGCTGGATGGTCTCGTCCACCAGCACCAGGCCCACCAGGCGGCCGTCGTTCAGCAGGTTCAGGCGCATCTCGACGTTGAAGGCCACGCTGAGCTGGTCCAGGAAGGCGGCGCGGTCGATGTCGGTCTGCTGCAGGCGCTCGTTCTGGCCGAACGGCGTCAGGCCCACGTCGAAGATGGTGGCAATGACCACGCGGCCATTGGCGTTGGCGATGCGGTTGGCCTGCTGGGCCAGCAGCCTGCCGCGTGCCTTGGCCTCGTTGATCAGCGAGTCCTTGTTGACGGCCGGGAACTGGCGGTACAGCTCCACGATGTCGTTCACGCCCACCATGATGGACACCAGGTCCTTGGGACCGAAACGGTCGTTGGACAGGTGCTCGTCGATCTTGTCGCGAACGTCCGCCACCTTGGCGCCAGCGGCCGCGTACATGATGCCCTGGGGCAGCGCCACGAAGGACGTGTTGCACTGCGAGTAGACGAAGCCGAAGCCGCTGGCCAGCACCTGCGTCCAGACCGGGTTGCCCGCGCACTCCACCTGGCGCGTGTCGGCGTTCAGGCCGTTGATGGTGTACTTCTTGCCGCTCTGCAGGATGGTGCCGCTTTCGTCACCGAAGGCAATGATGCGGTTGGGCGCAAACGGCTCGATCTGTGCGGTGCCCCCGCCGCCACAGCCGGCGAGCAGCGCTGCGACCGCCATCGCGGCCAGTCCGCGCTTCAGTTTCTTCGAGACAACACGTTGCATGGCGATCAATTCAGGGACAGGGGGAAAACTCAATCGGTGAAGGCGGCGGCAGCCCGGCTGAGCCGGTCACGGACGCCATCCCAGGCCGGATCATGCGGAGGCGCCTCGACCCAGATCTCCCGGGCGCCAGCCGCATCCAGCGCCCGCAGCACCGCGAACAACTCGTGGGCCGCCGTGGCCGGGTCGGACGGCTGGGCCTGCCAGCGCCAGGCCGGCAACCGGGCGCGTGAATATACCGCCAGCCCTTCCAGGCTCCCGCTGGCGGCCGCTGCCGCCAGACGTAAAGAAAGACCGTCGGCATCCAGCAGCCGCACGCGGGCAGCCGGCGCGTAGTGCGCGGCCAGCGTGCCGGAGGCCTTGGGCGCCGTCGCATCGGGCTCGGCCAGCGGCTGGCCCAGCGCCGCCTCGATGCGCGCGCGGCTCAGCAGGCCCGGGCGCAGCAGCGCCGGGCGGGCACGGCTGCAGTCCACGATACTGGACTCGATGCCCACCTCGCAGGCGCCACCATCCAGCACCAGCAGCCCGGGGCCGAATTCCTCGCCGACATGGGTCGCCAGCGTCGGGCTCACGCGACCGAAGCGGTTGGCGCTGGGCGCAGCCACGCCCAACACGCCCAGGTCGCGCGCGGCGGCCAACACCGCACGCGCCACCGGGTGCGCCGGCGAGCGCAGCGCCACCGTGGCCTGGCGCCCGGCAGCGGCCTCGGCCATGCCGGGCGCGCGCGGCACGATGACCGTCAGCGGCCCCGGCCAGAAGGCGTCCATCAGCCGGCGCGCGGTGTCGGGCAGGTGATCGGCAAACGGCTCGGCGCCCGCAGCGTCCAGCACATGGACGATGAGCGGGTGATCGCTGGGCCGCCCCTTGGCCGCGAAGATCTTGGCGACGGCCTCGTCGCGGTCGGCCCGCGCGGCCAGGCCGTAAACGGTCTCGGTGGGCAGCCCCAGCAGCTCACCGTCGGCCAGGCGGCGCGCGGCGGCCTCAACGGCGGCGGGGTCGGTGCCGGGCTGCAGCATCAGAAGTCGGTCGGCAGGCCGAGGATGAGGGCCGCCTCCAGCGCGATCAGGTGCGCCGCCTCGGCCGTGGCGGCCGTGATGTTGAGGTGCCCCATCTTGCGGCCGTGGCGCGCCTCGGCCTTGCCGTACAGGTGCAGGTGAGTACCCGGCAGGGCCAGCACGCGGTCCCAGGCTGGCGGCGTCGGGCCGCCCTCCTCACTGAACCACAGGTCGCCCAGCAGGTTCAGCATGACGGCGGCCGAATGCTGGCGCGGCTCGGGCAGCGGCAGGCCGGCCAGCGCCCGCACCTGCAGCTCGAACTGCGACGCGCTGGCGCCGTTCATCGTCCAATGGCCGGAGTTGTGCGGGCGTGGCGCCATCTCGTTGACGACCAAGCGGCCGTCATGCAGCCAGAAGAACTCGATGCACAGCACACCGACGTAGCCCAACGCCTCGGCCACTTGGCGGGCGGCGGCCACGGCCTGCTGCTGCACGTCAGTCGGCACGGCGGGCGCCGGCACCTCGGTAACGGACAAGATGCCGCCGCGGTGCAGGTTCTGCTGCACCGGGTAGTTCACCAGCTGGCCGTCGGCGCCGCGCGCCACCAGCACGCTGAGCTCGGCCTTCAGGGGCAGCAGCTGCTCCAGCACGCAGGGCACGCGCTTCAGATCATTCCAGGCTGCAGCCAGCTCGACGGCTGTACTCACGCGCACCTGGCCCTTGCCGTCGTAGCCCATGCGGCTGGTCTTGAGGATGCCGGGCAGCAGCGCCGGATCCACGGCCGCGAGCTCGATGTCGTTGGTGATGACAGCATGCGGCGCGCACGGTACGCCGGCCGACTCGAAGTGCGCCTTCTCGACCGCACGATCCTGACACACGGCCACGCTGGCCGCTGCCGGCGCCACCGTGCGCATGCCGGCCAGCGTTTCCAGCGCCAACGCCGGCACGTTCTCGAACTCGGTGGTGATGGCGTCGCAGTCTCGCGCCAGCTGGGCCAGGCCGAAGGAGTCCAGGTAGTCGGCCTGGATGTGCTGCTCAGCCACGGCGCCGGCGGGGCTGATGGCATCCGGGTCCAGCACCACGCAACGGTAGCCAAGCGCCTGGGCGGCGTGCACGAACATGCGGCCAAGCTGGCCACCGCCCAGGACGCCCAGCGTCGCCTGACGCGATTCGCCCACGACCGAGGCGCCAGGAAGCAGCGCCGTCATCAGCGGAGATCCTCGGTCATAGCCTGGGCCACAGCGGTCTGCTTCGCGCGGAAGGCGTTCAGCTTCTCCAGCAGCGCTGCGTCGCCCGTGGCCAGCATGGCCACGGCGAACAGCGCCGCGTTGGCCGCGCCGGCAGCGCCGATGGCGAAGGTCGCGACCGGGATGCCCTTGGGCATCTGCACGATGGAGTGCAGCGAGTCCACGCCCTGCAGGTGGCGGCTGGCCACCGGCACGCCCAGGACGGGTACGGTCGTCTTGGCGGCCAGCATGCCCGGCAGGTGGGCCGCGCCGCCGGCGCCAGCGATGATGGCCTTCAGGCCCCGGCCGCTGGCGGCCTCGGCATAGGCGAACATCTCGTCGGGCATGCGGTGGGCCGACACGACCCGCGCCTCGAACGTGACACCGAACTCGGTCAGAATCTCGGCCGCCAGCTTCATCGTGTCCCAGTCGCTGCTGGAGCCCATGACGATGCCGATGACGGCGTCAGGGTTCGTGGGGGCTGAGATGGACAAGACGCACTCCGAGGGCCAGAAAAGCCTTGAATTGTAGAAGCCGGGGCCTCAACTCCCTCCGACCATGATCGACATCACCCTCCAGAACTTCGAAGCCGAACTCATCGTCGCGTCCCAGACCCAGCCCGTGCTGCTGGACATCTGGGCGCCGTGGTGCGGCCCCTGCCGCACGCTGGGCCCCGTCCTGGAGAAGCTGGAGACAGCCTACGCGGGCCGTTTCACGCTGGCCAAGCTCAACAGCGACGAGGTGCCCGAGATCGCCTCGCAGCTCAGCCAGATGTTTGGCGTGCGCTCCATCCCGTTCTGCGTGATGTTTGCGGGCGGCCAGCCGGTGGACGGCTTCGTCGGTGCCATCCCCGAGGCGCAGATCCGCGAGTTCCTGGACAAGCATGTGCCGCCCGGCGAGGAACTGCCCGCAGAGGACGAGGCGCCCGCCGAAGCCGAAGCCGAAGTCGATGCCGACCTCGAAACCGCGCTGGGCAAGCTGGCCCACGCCGTGCAGGCCGACCCGGCCAACGACGCCGCCCGATTCGACTACGTGAAGGCGCTGCTGGAGCTGGGCCTGGTGGCCGAGGCCCGCGAAGCCTTCTCGCCCGTGGCGGCCAAGGCGGCCGACACGCTGGTGCCCTCGCCCCGCCTGGCCGCGCTGGCCACGTGGCTGGCCGCCTGCGAAGCCGCCGCCGCGACCGACACGGCCGCGCTGCAGGCAGCGATCGCCGCCAACAAGCGCGACTTCGACGCCCGCTTTGCGCTGGCCCAGGTCCACCTGGCTGGCCAGCGTTTCACCGAGGCCATGGACGAGCTGCTGGAAATCATCATGCGCGACAAGGCCTGGAACGGCGAGGCTGCGCGCAAGACCTACGTGGCCATCCTGGAGCTGCTGACCAAGCCCGCGCCCAAGCCGGCGGCCGAGGCCAAGACCGGCACGCTGGAACTCGCCGGCAAGGCCGCCGTCGTGCAGAGCGACCCGCTGATCGACAGCTACCGCCGCAAGCTGTCGATGGCGTTGTTCTGACGCGCCAGTCGGCGTTCGATTCGCACGGCGGGCCGGCCCGCAGCCGACAGGCCTAAGGCACGCCGCCGTGGTTGCTGCGCAGCTCGCGCAGCTTGATGCACTCCGCGTCGTTGCGGAACTGCGGCTTCTCGCATTGCCGGTCGATGCACCAGGCACGCGCCAGCAGCACGCGGCCGCCGCAGGCCTCGGCGGCCGTGCGAGGCTCGGCGGCGACCGAGGCTGCCGCGGCCTGCACCGGTGCGGCCACGGCCGAGGCGGCCGGCTCCGGCGCCGCGAACACCGGGCTGCGCGGCACCGGGCGGAACTCACCCGCCTTCTCGGTGACGATGGGCTTGAGCGCCCCGCTCTCCCGCCGGGGTGGCGCCGGTGTCGGCGCCGCTGACGGGCGCGGCGCCGAGGCCGGCCCGGCGAGCGAGACGGTGGTCACCTGGGTCTCGGGCACGGCAACCACCGCACGGGCCGGGGCCGAGGCTGCCAGCGCGGCATCGGCCTGCGAGGCGGGCGAGGACGCCGCGCTGGCGGCCGCATCCACCGGCGCCGGCACCGCAGCCGGCAGGTTGTGGCGCAGCTGCAGCACGAAAGCCCCGAGCAGCGCCACCGCAGCCACGCCGGCTGCGGCCAGCAGCCAGGGCTTGCGGCGGGCCGGTTGCGGCACGACGGGCATGGGCGGCAGATCCTCGGGCAGCCCCTGCACGGTGTCGGCGAACTCGATGTCCAGCCGCCCGGTCGGCACCTCGGCGTCGTCCATGACGGGCGCCGGCCGGGGCGCGGCAGCCTGCAGCGCCCGGGGAGCCGGCACCTCGGCGCGGCCGTCGATGGCCTCGCGCCACGCCGCGGCGCTCGGCGGCCGTTGGTGCGGCGGCACGCGCAGCGCCCAGTCCAGTGCAGCCAGGAAGGCCGGCGAATAGCCGGGCACGGCCAGCGGCGCCAGCTCGTCGCCCATGGCGCGCGCAGTGCAGGGCGGCGGCGGGTGGCCGGTCAGCAGTTCATGCATGACGGCGGCCAGCGCATAGAAGTCCGTCCACGGCCCCTGCCTGAGGCTGGCAGCCTCGGCGTATTGCTCGATGGGCGCGAAGCTGGGCTTGAGGATGGCGGTGAACACCTGCGTGCGGTCGCCAATCGCCTGGCGGGCGGCGCCGAAGTCCAGCAGGATGGGCGGCGCACCGTCGGCGGGCAGGAAGATGTTGTCGGGCGCAACGTCGCGGTGCCACACCTGCTGCGCGTGCAGCGCCTCCAGGCCGCCGAGCACGGCGTCGAACACGCGCCGCGCCCAGGCCTCAGGCGGCGGGGTCGGCAGCGTCTTGCGGCCTTCGCGCAGGTTCTGACCCACCAGTCTGGGCATGGCCATGTAGGCGGTGCCGTTGGCCTCCCAGAAGCGGTAGACCTTGAGCAGCGACGGGTGATCGAAGCGGGCCAGCAGCCGCGCCTCGTTGACGAAGCTGCGCCGGCCCAGCTCGAAGGTGTCGCGCATGGACGTGGAGCGCACCGACACATGCGAGCGCCCGTCGCGTTGCGCGAACTGGCTGGGCATGTATTCCTTGATCGCCACGTCGCGCTCCAGCGCGTGGTCGCGCGCCAGGTAGACGATGCCGAAGCCGCCCACCCCCAGCGTGCCCAGCACCTCCAGCTCGCCGAAACGGGTGCCTGTGGGCAGGGCCAGCAAGGTGTTGTCGGCGTCGTCAGCTGCGGCGGTCATGGCGCGCGAGGGTAACGCAGCACCGCGTGGCCGACAGCCCGAAAAACAGCGACGCGCTGCTCAGCGCGACGGGCTGGCCAGGCCCGCGTCGGCGAGCCGCTGGGCCCATTGCCGGCGCTGGGCAGCGTCGTCGGCCCAGGCCGCCTGGGCGGCATCGGCATGGCGGGCGGCCAGCAGCTCGTCGCGCAGCCGCGCGTAGACCTGGGCCAGCCGGGCGTGCAGGGCGGCGCGCTCGTCGAGGTCACAAAGCGGCGAGTCCTCGGCCAGCACCTCGACGGCCGCCTGGTCGGCCAGCGCGCGGGCCTTCAGGGCCTCGCCGCTATTGGCCCAGCACCAGGCCAGGTCGGCCAGCAGGCTGCCGCCCACGCGGGCCAGGCCGGTGGCCACGGCCTCGGGCAGGTGCGCTTCCAGCAGCACGGCGGCGGCGGCAAAGTCGCCCTGCACAGTGAGCAGCTGCGCGCGCAGCAGCGGCGTCAGGTCGGCCCGGGCAGAGCCGCCCACGGCTTCGTCGAAGTGGCCGATGGAGTCCACGCCCAGCAGGACGGCCGGCGCCTCGCCGGGCTCGCCGGCCAGCGCCGCGTGGCGGATGCGCAGCGCGCGCATCTGGGTCTGGTTGTAGAGCAACGCCGCCAGGCCGGCATCGTCTCCATCCGCACCGGCCGCGCGGCGGCCGAAGGCATACCAACCCGAGGCCGCAGCCGGGTCGCCGGCGAGGTCCCAGGCCATGCCGAGCGCGGAGGCAACGCGGCAGGCGGCGGCGTTGTCGACCGGCGCCGCCAGCGCCGCGGCCGCGTGGGTGACGAGGCGGTCGATGTCGCGGTCGACGAAGGCCATCTGCGCCAGCCACGCGTCGGCCAGCGCCTGCAGCGCCCCCAGGCCAGCCGCAGCAGCCATCACCTGGGCGCGGCGCACGCGGTCACGGGCACCGCCGCCGAAGGCCGCAAAGTAGGCGGCCAGCCCTTCCGCCAGATGCAGCCAGGCCGCCAGCTCGATGCGCGGCTGCACCAGCGCGCGGGCATGCAGGCGGTTCAGTTCCTCGCGGGCCTGGGCCTCACGGCCATGGCGCAGCCACAGGATGGCGCGCTGCACCTGCAGCACGGCGCTGCGCCCCGGCATGGCGGCTACGGCGGCGATCTCGCCATCCAGTCGCTGGGCCAGCCGGCTGCGCAGCTTGACGTTCACGGGTGCACCCTTCGTGCGGCGCTCAGGCCGTCAGCCGCTGCAGCGCTTCCTCGTACTTCTCGACGGTCTTGGCGATGACGCTGGCCGGCAGCGCGGGCGCGGGTGCGACCTTGCCCCAGGGCCGGCCATCCACGGTGGCCTGCTCCAGCCAGTCGCGCACGAACTGCTTGTCGTAGCTCGGGGGGTTGCTGCCGGGCGCGTAGCTCTCGACGGGCCAGTAGCGCGAGGAGTCGGGCGTCAGCACCTCGTCCATCAGCGTCAGCGTGCCGTCGGCGTCCAGGCCGAACTCGAACTTGGTGTCGGCAATGATGATGCCCTTGGTCAGCGCGAAGTCGGCGGCGCGCTGGTAGAGCTGGATGGAGATGTCGCGCACGCGCGCGGCCAGCTCGATGCCAATGATGGCTGCGGCCTGATCGAACGAGATGTTCTCGTCGTGGTCGCCCATCTCGGCCTTGGTGGCGGGCGTGAAGATGGGCGCGGGCAGCTTGTCGGCATTGCGCAGCCCGGCGGGCAGCGCGACGCCGCAGACGCTCTGGGTCTTCTGGTACTCGGCCCAGCCGCTGCCGGCCAGGTAGCCGCGCACGACGGCCTCGATGGGCAGGGGTTTGAGGCGCTTGACGAGCATGGCGCGGTCGCGGATCTGCGCGCGCTCGGCGTCAGTGACGGCGCTCAACGGGTCGTCACCGGTCAGGTGGTTGGGGACGATGCCATCGAGCTTGTCGAACCAGAACAGCGCCATCTTGGTCAGCAGCGCGCCCTTGCCCGGGATGGGCTCACCCATGATGACGTCGAAGGCCGAGAGCCGGTCGCTGGCGATCATCAGGATGCGGTCGTCGCCGACGGCGTAGTTCTCACGCACCTTGCCGCGGCCGAGCAGGGGAAGGGAGGTGAGGCTGGATTCGTAGAGGGCTTGAGACATTAGTAGATGTTGGCCCTTTCGCGGGCCCGTAGGTCGTTAACAGAGCCAACACCCCCGTTCAAACCGTGCGTGCGGATTTCCCGCACACGGCTTACCAGTGGTCCGTCGGCTCGCAGCATTACGCAGATCTCCCTTTGACGGGAGGGTTGCCCGGGTAGCGGATCGTCCCGCGCAGGCGATGCAATCCAAGGCTTTCGAAGTAGTCTCGATCCCAGTGCTGAGCTTGGCCCGGACGCAAGTGGCGGCCCGCCCGCGCGACCCGCAAATTGCGCGGTCGCTGCACGACGAAGCCATCCACGTCACCGAACTGGTCGGCCGCGTTGCCAGTGCGGAAGTACTGCCCCCAGCCACGCAGCACCGGATTGAGCTCGGCCATCACGCTTCGCACCTCCCGATGGCACCACGCTCTCGGAGTCAGCTCCCTCACCCGCTCTCGCACTCGGTTCATGGCCTTTTGGCTTGGCCATCGCTGCAGGTAGTAGCGCTTGAGCCCTTTCTGCTCCAACAGCCGTCCGCTCATGCGCTTGTGCAGGTGGCAGCCCAGGAAGTCGAAGCCTTCCTGGCCTTGCGTCAGCACGACGCGTCGCGTCTTCTGTGGGTGCAATGTCAGCCCCAGTCGGCCCAACACGTGCTCGATTCGGCGTTGCGCCTCTTCGCAGCCCTGCGCCGTGCGGCACATCACCACGAAGTCGTCCGCATATCGCACCAGCGTCCCGAGGTGTGCGCCATGACGCGCCCACACCCGGTCCAACACATGTAGGTAGATGTTGGACAGCAGCGGCGAGATTACACCGCCCTGCGGCGTTCCTGCCACCGGGTGGCTCACCACACCGTCTTCCATCACGCCCGCCCGCAGCCACTGCCTCACCAGATTGAGCATCCGCCGGTCACTCACCCGCTGGCCCACCAGCACCAGCAGTTTGTCGTGTTCGATGTTGCCGAAGTAGTTCTCGATGTCAGCAACCAGCACGTGATCCACGCCGTGGGCTCCCAGTTTCCTGAGTTCCTCCAGCGCCATCGTTGCACTGCGTCCGGGTCGGAACCCATACGAGCACGGCTTGAAGTCCTCCTCGAAGATGGGCTCCAGCACCAGCTTGGCCGCCATCTGCACCACTCGGTCTCGCACAGTCGGGATGCCCAGTGGCCGCTTCCTTGCATCTGCCTTGGGGATGTAGGTGCGCCGCACGACCTGCGCCCCGTACTCACCTGCGCGCAGCACCTCGCCCAGCTCCTCCAGGAAGCGCCGGACTCCATACTGCTCGACTTCGCCGATCGTCACCCGATCAGCGCCCGCTGCGCCCTTGTTACGGCGCGCTCGCTTCCACGCCTCGTGCAGGATGTCAGCCCTGCACACATGGTCGTACAACGCATGGAAGCGCCTTCCCGGAGCCCGCTTGGCTGCGGCCCAGAGCTGCCTTCGCAGTTGTCGCACTTTGTCGCT